>NZ_JBFWVQ010000034.1:0-51122 GCF_050246655.1 Pseudonocardia sp. | reverse complement strand
CCTCGCAGGGGCCCGACACGGTTCGCAGACGCTGCAGCCCCTGCGAGGCGTGCCCACGGTCTGCGAGGCACGGCGGTGCAGTCTGCGAGGCAGGGCGGCGCGGCCTGCGAGGCGTGCCCGGGGTGGTCTGCGAGGAACGGCGGCGCGGCCTGCGAGGTGCGACGGCGCGACCGGCGAGGCGCGACGGCGCGGGTCGCCCGGCCCGTGCCCCGGTGCCGACGCGGGGTTCTGCAGCCACCTCGCACAGGCCCGACACGGTTCGCAGACGCCGCAGCCCCTGCGAGGCGTGTCCACGGTCTGCGAGGCAGGGCGGCGCGGCCTGCGAGGCGTGCCCGGGGTCTGCGAGGCAGGGCGGCGCGGCCTGCGAGGCGTGCCCGGGGTCTGCGAGGCACGGCGGCGCGGCCGGCGAGGCGCACCCCCGCAAGGCAGGGCAGCGCGGCCTGCGAGACCGGTCGACGCGGGCCTGGGACGCGCACCCCGCCGCCCGGCACCGGCAGAACCCGACAGAGCGCCGTCAGAACCCGGCGGAGCGCCGTCAGAGCTTCTGCAGCGGCACGCCCCCGATCAGCATCAGCCGGACGGTGCCGGCGCTTCCGAAGTCGATCGTCAACGTCGCTCGGGGCCCCGCGCCGTCAGCGGCGACGACCGTGCCCAGGCCGTACTTGTCGTGGTTGACGCGATCGCCCACCTCGAGGCTGATCGTCGCCGCGGGGGTGCGCGCCGCGGGCGCCCGCCAGTCCCCGCGGTCGCGTGGCTCGGGGCGGCGCCCGAAGCCGAACCGGCCCACCGGCGCAGAGCGCTCCGGTTCCGAGCGCCGCCACTCGACGAGATCGGACGGCACCTCGTCCAGGAACCGCGACGCCGGGTTCGCGCTCGGCTGCCCGAACGACGAGCGCATGAGCGCGCGCGACAGGTAGAGCCGCTCCCGGGCCCGGGTGATGCCGACATAGGCCAGGCGCCGCTCCTCGGCCAGCTCCGCCGGATCGGACATCGCCCGCAGGTGCGGGAACACGCCGTCCTCCCAGCCGGTGAGGAACACGACCGGGAACTCCAGGCCCTTCGCCGTGTGCAGCGTCATCAGCGTGACCATTCCGGCGTCGGAGTCCGGCACCGAGTCGGCGTCCGCGACCAGGGCGACCCGCTCCAGGAACGCCGCGAGCGACCCGGGCTCCGGGGCGCCGACCGCAGTGTCGGAGTCGGGGTCCGAGTCGTCCAGGTCGGCCACGGCGGCGTCGCCCGCGAACTCGCGCGCGACCGTGACCAGCTCGGCGAGGTTCTCCCGCCGCGACCCGTCCTGCGGATCGTCGCTGGCCTCCAGCTCGGCGGTGTAGCCGGTGCGGGCGTAGACGGCCTCGAGGATCTCCGCCGTCGGCTCGCCCCGGTCGACCAGCTCGCGCAGCCCGTCCATCAGGTGCACGAACGACGCGATGCACCGCTGCGAGCGCGTCACCAGACCGGGGATCCGGTCCTCCGCGGCGAGCCGCAGGGCCGCGGCGAACGACATCCGCTCCCGATCGGCGTACTGCGCCACCAGCTCCTCGGCCCGGTCGCCGATGCCACGGCGCGGCGTGTTGAGGATGCGGCGCAGGCTGACGGTGTCCTCCGGGTTGGACAGCACCCGCAGGTACGCCAGCGCGTCACGCACCTCCTTGCGCTCGTAGAAGCGAACGCCGCCGACGACCTTGTACGGCAGGCCCACCCGCAGGAACACGTCCTCGAAGACGCGCGACTGGGCGTTGGTGCGGTAGAAGACCGCGACGTCGCAGTTGCGGACATCGCCGCTGTCGACCAACCGGTCGATCTCGTGGGCGACGAACGCGGCCTCGTCGTGCTCGTTGTCCGCGACGTAGCCGACGACCTTGCCGCCGTCCCCGGCGTCGGTCCACAGCCGCTTGTCGCGCCGGTTCGCGTTGCGCGCGATCACCGCGTTGGCCGCCGACAGGATCGTCTGGGTGGAGCGGTAGTTCTGCTCCAGCAGGATCGTGCGGGCGTTCGGGAAATCCTGCTCGAACTCGACGATGTTGCGGATGCTCGCGCCGCGGAACGCGTAGATCGACTGGTCCGAGTCGCCCACCACGCACAGCTCGCCCGGCTCGGCTCCGTCGACCGCCGGCGCCACCAGTTCGCGGACCAGCGCGTACTGCGCGTGGTTGGTGTCCTGGTACTCGTCGACGAGCACGTGGCGGAAGCGGCGCCGGTAGTACTCCGCGACGGCCGGGAGCCGCTGCAGGAGCGACACCGTCTCCATGATCAAGTCGTCGAAGTCGAACGCGTTCGCGGTGCGCAGCCGTTCCTGGTAGATCGCGTAGACCTCGGCGACGCGGCGCTCGTAGTCGTTGCTCGCCCGCGCGGCGGCGTCCTCCGCGGTGCGCAGCTCGTTCTTGAGGTTCGAGATCTGGGCCGCGAGCCCGCGCGCGGCGTAGCGCTTGGGGTCGAGCTCCAGATCCCGCGCGACGAGCCCGACGAGCCGGCGCGTGTCGTCCGCGTCGTAGACGGAGAAGGCGCTGCGCACGCCCAGGTGCTTGGCCTCCCGGCGGAGCACGCGCACGCACATCGAGTGGAACGTCGACACCCACATGGCGTTCGCCCGCCGGCCCACGAGGGCGTCCACCCGCGCCTTCATCTCGGCGGCGGCCTTGTTGGTGAACGTGATCGACATGATCTCGCCCGGATGCACCCCGCGCTCCGCGAGCAGCCACGCGATGCGATGGGTGAGCACCCGTGTCTTGCCCGAACCCGCCCCGGCCACGATCAGGAGCGGCGAACCCGCGTGGACGACGGCCTCGACCTGCCGCGGGTTCAGGCCCTCCAGGAGGGCGGCACCCCGCGCGGAACGGGGCTTGACGGGGAGTTCGGACAGCGCGCTCATCGTGGGAACACACGGTACCGGCGTCCGCCGACAACCTGGTGACCCGCCGGGCGCCCTCCCGCATCGACCGCGCGGCCGATCGTGTGGCACACTCGTCCACGTGTCAGCGCTGAGGCGATTTTTCTACGGGTACCGGACCCCGGTGCCCGTGGTCGTCTAAGCACACCCACGATGCAGCCCCGGAGTCCGACGGACCCGGGGCCTTTCTGTGAGCGGCCCGGCTCGGATCCGGCGGACGGCGGGGACGAGACGGAGGAGACCATGAGCGTGACCACCACCCACGACTCCCAAGGCAGCGCCGAGAACGCGGCCGACATCCCGGCGGCCGAGGAGATCGACGCGCTCCGCCTGGAGATCGACCAGCTCGACGCGGACATCCTGCGGCTGATCAAACGCCGCAGCGAGGTGTCGCAGCGCATCGGGCGCGCGCGGATGGCGGCGGGCGGCCCGCGGATCGTCTACAACCGGGAGATGGCGGTGCTCGCCCGGTTCCGCGAGCTCGGCTCCGAGGGCCGCGAGCTCGGGATGATCCTGCTGCGGCTCGGACGCGGGCGCCTCGGCGGACACTGATCGACATCGCTGGTCAGGACGGCGAACTGAGCCGGAAGGTCCACCAAGGCTGCCGCATTCAGGTGTCTCGAAAGGGCGAACGGTTCGTTTCGAGCGACCAACGGCAGCAGTGCCATTCGAGTGACGTCGGGTGAACGGGCGAACAACAATTGCTCCGGTAGATGACGCTCAGGTAAACCCGAAGGAGCACTCACTCGCCAGGAGGACGCTCCCCCGTGGTCCCGACTGCCCACCACTCGACGCACCGCCCGGATCGTCACACACCGCCCACCACCGGTGACGCTCCGTCGATTCCGGTCCAGCGCGGGCCGGCGGGCGGGGACGTTCCGATCTCCGTGCTCGCCATCCTCCGCCGCGAGGGCTACCGCGTCCCGCACGCGGCGGACCGGCCGCTACGGCCCCGCGCGCACCAGTTGCAGCCGGTGGAGCGCGGCGCGGCGTGGCTCGACGCCACCGCCGTCCGGCGGGCGGGGCTGCTCGTCGCTGCCGCATCGGTCCTCGGCGCCGCGGCGATCACCGACGGTACCGGCGGTGACCGGGCCGACCCCTCCGTCATCGTCCCGGAGCAGGCACCGGGCCACGGCGGCACCGGCGTTCCGCCCGTCATCGCCCTGCTCGGTCCGAACTCGCCGGGCGCGCCGCTCGCGCTCACCGCGTTCGCCGGCCCGGGCGGCCTGACCGGCCCGGTTGCCCCGGTCCAGACCAGCGCGTTCCCGTCGGCGAGCGCCCTGCCCGGTGGATCCGCCGCCGCGCCCGGGGCAGGCGAGCCGGGTGTCGTCATCGGCGCGCCGCTCCCCGATGGTGCGACGCCCGGGGGGCCGGGCGCGGGTCCCGGCGCTCCCGGCGCAGGTCCTGGAGCTCCCGGCGCGGATCCGGGCGATCCCGGTGGCGCTCCGGGCGCGGGCCCGGGTGACGCGCCGGGCGGGAATCCGGGTGGTGGTTCCTACGGGCCGGGCGCCGTTGGGGACCCCGGCGCCGGCGGGCCCGTCGAGGAGGTCCTCGACTCGGTGACGGACCCGGACGCCGGTGTGATCGGTGGCGTCGTCGACCCCGTGGAGGACCTGCTGCCGGCCCCGGTGGGCGGCCTGGTGGACGTCGTGGACGAGGTCGGAGGCGCCGTCGGCGGCGCGGTGGACGACGTGCTCGGCCCCGTGTCCGGACCCGTGGGCACGGTGACCGGCCCGCTGCTCGGCACCGTGGACACCGTCACCGGGCCGGTCGTCGACGTCGTGGACACGGTCGCCGAGCCGGTGGTCGACCTCGCCCGACCTGTCGTGGACGCCGTCGAGGGCGTCACGGCGCCCGTGCTCGATCCCGTCCTGGCCGGGGTCGCGCCGACGCTGGACCCGGTGCTCGGTGACGGCGCGCTCGACCCGGTTCTCGACACCGTCGGCGGGGTCACCGGCCCGCTGGGCGAGACGACGGCTCCGGTGCTGGAGCCGGTGGCCGCGGCGGTGGAGCCCGTGGCGAATGCCGCCGGCGGGCTCCTCGCCCCGGTGGCCGGGGCGGCCACCGACGTGACGGCCCCGGTGACGGGCGCGGCCGAGGACGTGGCGGAGGGCCTCACCGGTCATGTGACAGAGCCCCTGACCGAGACCGCAGGCGATGTCACCGCGCCGGTCGTCGGCGCGCTCGAAGGCCTCACCGGTCCTGTCGGCGCGGCCGGAGGCGCCGAGAAGGCGACCGAGCCCGTCACGGACGCCGCGGAGGACGCGGGCGGCACCGTCGAGGAGACCCTCGGCGGCCTTCTCGGCACCCGCGGCTCGACGGCCTCGGGTGGCTCCGGCGGCGGAAGCGGCGGCACCGGCAGCCTCGACGGGGTGCTCGGCTCGGGCAGCAAGGACGCCGACGATCCCGACTCCGGCAGCAGATCGGGCGGGGCCGCCAGCGCGTCCGGCGGGTCGGACGGCAGCGGGTCCGGCACGTCCGGTGGCTCCGGTGACGACGACTCCCGCGGATCCGACAGCAGCGACTCCGGCGGGTCCGGCAGCACGTCGGGCGAGTCCGGCAGATCCGGCGGCGGGTCCGACGACCGCGACTCCGGCGAGTCCGACGGCGGCGAGTCCGACGGCGGCGAGTCCGACGGCGGCGGCTCCGGCGGGTCCGACGGCGGCAGGTCCGACGGCGGCGGGTCCGGCAGGTCCGGGGACGACGACTCCGGCGGGTCCAGCGACAGCGACTCCCGCGGGTCCGCCAACGACGACTCCCGCGACTCCGGCGACAGCGACTCCGGAAGGTCCGGCGACAGCGACTCCGGCGACAGCGACTCCGGCGACTCCGGCAGCGACGACTCCCGCGACTCCGGCGGATCCGGCGGATCCGGCGACAGCGACTCCGGAGGGAGCGGCGGCACGGTCGGCAAGATCGCCGCAGGACTGCTCGGCGACTGAGCGCGCCGGAGCCTCGGCGTTGCGCGCACGAGCGTCGGCGTTGCGCACACACCGACACCCCCAGCCATGATCACCAAAACCGTGACGGCACGCTCGAATATGCGCGTCCTGCCCCACTCCTGGTGATCATGGTCGAGGCCGGCGTTCCGACGGCCCCCTCCGGCCCATCGGACCCGCCGTCGCGCCGGGCCCCTCGGACCACCGCCCCGTCTGGCAGGCTGGAACCATGACCACCGTGATCGGGATCGCGGCGACCGTCGTGGCACTCGTCGGCCTGTTGGTCGCGCTGGCGAACCTCGGCTACCTCGGGATGCTGCGCAGTGCAGCGGCGAAGCGGGGCGCGGCGGGCGCACCGTTCGTGGACGACGTGCACCGCACGTTGCCGGTGGCGGGCGGTGCGGCGGCGCTGGCGCTGGTCGGCCTGCTGCTCACGTCGGGCGGGCCGGTCGCGGACGTGTTCGGCCTCCTGCTCGGCGCGGGCGGCGGTGTGGTGGCGCGCAACTCGCTCAACGCGACGCGCGCCCGGTTCCGCAGCTCGTGAGCCTTCCGACCCGGCAGGTACGGGTGCGGGAGGACGTCCAGCGAGCGCTGGTGGTCACCGCCCATCCGGACGACGTGGACTTCGGCGCGGGCGGCACCGTCGCGACCTGGACGGCGGCGGGGATCGAGGTGGCGTACTGCATCTGCACCTCGGGCGACGCCGGCGGGTTCGACGACACCCCGCGCGCGGAGATGGCCCCGCTGCGCGAGGCGGAGCAGCGGAAGGCGGCGGCCGAGCTGGGCGTGAAGGACGTCGTCTTCCTCGGCTATCCGGACGGCCGGCTGACCCCGAGCATCGAGCTGCGCCGCGACATCAGCCGCGAGATCCGGCGCTTCCGCCCCGACCGGGTCCTGACCCAGTCGCCCGAGATCTGGTGGCGCCGGCTGGGTGCCTCCCATCCCGACCACCGGGCGACCGGGGAGGCCGCGCTCGCCGCCGTGTACCCGGATGCGCGCAACCCCTTCGCCCATCCGGAACTCCTCGCCGAAGGCCTGGAGGCGTGGACCGTGCGGGAGATGTGGCTGATGGCGCCACCCGAGGAACGGGTGGACCACATCGTCGACATCACCGACACCCTGGACCGGAAGGTCGCCGCGCTGCGCGCGCACGTCTCGCAGACCGGACACATGGACGACCTGGAGTCGCGCCTGCGGCAGTGGAGCAGCTACTGGGCGCGCCACTTCGAACTCGGTGAGGAGCGGTACGCGGAGGCCTTCCAGATCGTCGCGATCGGGTGAACGGTCGAATTGGGCGGACGAACGGCGATAACGCCGTTCGGGTGAGGGTCGATGAACGGGCGAACAGCAATTGCCCCTGATCACGGCACTCCGGTAGACCGGTCGGGACGGCATTCACTCTCCAGGAGGACGCTCCCCGTGCCCGCCCCGCCCAATGACGCGCATGTCGTTGCCGTTCCGCGCCAGCGTGTCCCCCGACAGCGTGACGAGCAGGAGATTCCTGCGACGGACCGGCCCGAGAACGTCATCTCGGTCGTGGCGCTCCTGCGCCGCGAGGGGGTCCGGGTCCCTCACGCGGCGGATCGGCCGCTGCAGCCGCGCGGGCACCAGATCGCGGCCGCGGACGGCGAGCCGTCCTGGATCACCGGCCGGCTCGGGCGACGGGCGGGTGGCGCCGCGGGCGCCTTCGTCGCGATCGCGTCGGTCCTCGGCGCCGCGGTGGTCACCGACTCGACCGGCGGCCCGCCGGAGCCGGGGCTGATCTCGCCCGCGCCCGAGGCCGGCGCGGTAGACGGGGGCGCGAGCACGCTGCCGGGGCTCGCCCCGCTCCCGCAGGACGCGGTGTCGCTGGCGGGGTTCGAGGCCGCCGCCCAGGCGGCCCGTGGCGGCGACCCCGGATCGATCCTGCTCCCGGGCGCGGTCGCACGCACGCCCGGTGACACCGGCGTGCCGGGGGTGTCGGCAGCGACGACGCCGGGTGTCCTCGGCGGTGTCGTGACCGGCGCGGGCGACTACGTCGGTCAGACGGTCTCCGGTACGACGAAGACGCTGGGCGACACCGTGTCGGGCGCGACGAAGGGACTCGGTGCCACCGCGAGCGGCGCGACGGACGCGGTCGGTGACCTCGTCGGCGGCCCCGCGGGCGGGGTCGTCTCGGACGCGGGCGAGGCGGTGGGTGGCCTCGTGGAGGGCACCGGGAAGACGCTCGGCGACACCGTCGCGGGCACCGGGAAGACCCTCGGCGACACCACGGAGAAGCTGACCGACCCCGTCGGGGGGCTCCTCGGCGGCGGGAACGGCAGCTCCTCCCGATCCGGCGAGGGCGAGGGCCGCGACTCCGCCGTCGGCTCGCTGGACACCGGCACCGCCGGTGGCGGCGGTGGCCTGCTCGGCTCGGTCGGGAAGGTGGCGTCGGGCCTGCTCGGCGGCTGATCACCCATGGCCGGCCCGAGACCGCGGTGCCGAGTCGCCCGCTGAGCAGCGGCGACGGCGCTCCGGGGTCCGTCGCCCTCGCCTCCGGACCAGCGTATCGTGCGGTACCGACCTCGATCCGGGCGCGGATTCGGCGCCCGATGCCCAGGCTGGGAGGCTGGCGGTGCCGTACTGGACGACGACGGACCGGCCGGTCGGTGAGCAGTTCAGCTACTGGCGAGAGGTGATCTGCGAGGCCTTCACCCCGCTCGCCACCGAACGTCGGGCGGCGCACCGCCCACCCGGCCCCCGGGACCCGGGGATCACCAGCTGGGTGCGGTCCACACCGCTCACGGGCACCAACTGCGCGGAGGTGGTCTCGACCACCCAGCTGATCACCCACGGCGAGGCCGAGGTCCGGCGGACGGGCTCCGATCAGGTCTTCGTCAACCTCCAGCTGCGCGGGCACTGCCTCGCGGGCCAGGGCGACCGGACCTGTGTCGTCCCGCCGGGCGGCTTCGCGATGTTCGACACCACGAGCGAGTACAGCCTCGAGTTCATCGGGGAGCCCGCGACCCGGGAATGGCACGTGGTGTCGTTCCGGGTGCCGCGCTCGCAGCTGGTGCCGCTGCTCGCCGATCCGCACGGCTTCACGGCGGTGACCCACGACGCCCGCGCGGGCGGGCTGCCCAGCGTCGTCGCCTCGACGATGATGTCGATCTGGGACAACGTCGGATCCCTCGACCGGTCCGCAGCGGATGCCGCCGACACCGCGTTCACCGCGCTGCTGGCCGCCACCGCGGGCGCTGGGGACGCGTTGCGCGACACCGGCCGCGCCCGGCTGGATGCGACGCTGCGGGCGTCGATCAATCGTTACGTGGCCGCGAACCTGCGACACGCCGACCTCCCCGCGGCTCACGTGGCCCGCCGCTTCGGGATCTCGGTGCGCAAGCTCCACGGGCTCTACGAAGGCACCGGATCCACCTTCGCCCAGACCGTCATGGCACTGCGGGTCGAGGGGTGTGCGCGGGAGCTGCGCTCCGGCGGCGGCCACCGTTCGTTCACCGAGCTCGCGAGCAGGTGGGGGTTCTGCGACCTGTCCCATCTCAACAGGGTCTTCAAGGCCCGCTACGGCTGCCTGCCCTCGCAGTACCGCGGCTCCGCGGACGGTGACGGCCCTCCCGCCGGGACCGTCGCGCCGACCGGGTGACCGGCGGACCGGTCGCTGGAGCACCGCCCGGCGTGGCGTCGTGCAGTCCCGTTCCAGGCGCCCTGCGTCCTCGTCCAAGTGGCACGGACCACCGACGCTCCACACTCGGTCCCGTCGCCCCGGCCGCCGGAGAACGGGGCCCACCGACGAGGAACCGGACATGTCACTCGACTTCACCCTGGACGACCAGCAGCTGCAGTTGCGCGCCGGGGCTCGGGAGTTCGCCGACGGCGTGCTGAGCGGTGTCGCCGCCGCCCTCTCGGACATCCCGGGCCCTGAGGAGCGCTTCTACGCGATCAAGCCGTTCTACCAGCAGATGGTCGACGCCGGATTCCTCAAGGCGCTGATCCCCGACGAGTACGGGGGGCAGCTGTTCACCTCGCTCGCCTTCGTGCTCGCCGCCGAGGAACTCGCCCGCGTCGACATCAACACGCCGACGGCCGTGCTCGCCACCGGCCTGGGCCTGCAGCCGATCATCCGTTTCGGCACCCACGAGCAGAAGGAGCGCTTCCTGCGCCCCTTCACCGACAGCGAGCCGCGGCTGGCCGCCTTCGGGTTCACCGAGGTCACCGGCGGGGCGAACTTCGACTCACCCGATCCCAAGGTGGGCGTCCAGACGTTCGCGCGGCTCGAAGGCGACGAGTGGGTCATCAACGGGGCCAAGCACTACACCACCAACGGCACCGGCTGGAACCGCGCCCTGCCCGACGTGATCACCCTGGTCTGCCGCACCGATCCGGACGCGCCGCCCCAGGAGTCGCTCGCCGTGATCGTCATCGAGAAGGGCACCCCGGGCGTCGAGATCACCGGGATCATCGACACCATCGGCCACCGCGCCACCATCTCGCCACGCCTCGAGTTCACCGACGTCCGGGTGCCCGCCGGGAACATCCTGGGACGGCCCGGCGACGGGCTGGAGATCGTCAAGACGGCGTTCTCCTGGACCTGCGCACCCATCGGCGCGGCCTGCGTCGGGCGGATGCGGGCGGCCTTCGACCACGCCTACCGATTCGCCAGGACCGACAACCGCTCCGGCCCACACCCCGTGATCGAGTACCAGAACGTCGGCTACATGCTGGCGGATCTCAAGATCCGCATCGAGGCGACCCGCTACCTGACCTGGAAGGCCGCCGACCACTTCGACAAGACCGGCGGCAAGGACCGCGAGCTCGCGAACATCACGAAGGTCTTCGCGTCCGAGACCTCGGTCCAGGCCGTCTACGACGCGATGCGGCTGGTCGGCGTCGACGCCTACACCGACCTGACCCCGATCGCGGGGATCATGCAGGACGTCCTGTGCTTCCCGGTGTACGACGGCGGCAACATGGGCGTGCGCCGCCGCCAGATGCACGAGATGTTCCAGAACCCGGGCTACGACCCGCTCGCCCTCGCGGAGAACCGGCTCTCGACGCCGTGACCGGCCGGACCCGCTAGACCAGCCGCCGGTCCGACGCCCATCGGGACAGCTCGTAGCGGTTCGACAGCTGCGTCTTGCGCAGCACGCTCGACACGTGCGTCTCGACGGTCTTCACCGAGATGAAGAGCTCCGCCGCGATCTCCTTGTACGCGTAGCCCCGCGCGAGCAGGCGCAGCACGTCGCGCTCGCGGGGGGTGAGGCTGTCCAGCTCGGGATCGGTGGGGACGGCCCCGGGACGGTCCGAGAACACGTCGAGCACGAAGCCGGCCAGCCGCGGTGAGAACACCGCATCCCCGGAGTGCACGCGCCGGACGGCGTCGGCGAGATCGTGAGCGGAGATCGTCTTGGTGACGTAGCCGCGCGCACCGAGGCGGATCACCGCGATGACGTCGTCGGCGGCGTCGGACACGGAGAGGGCGAGGAACACCACCCCCGGCAGCTCGGGGCGCACCCGCCTCAGCACCTCGGCGCCACCGCCGTCGGGCATGTGCACGTCGAGCAGGACGACGTCCGGGGTGAGGTGGCGGATGGTCGCCACGGCCTCGTCGACGGAGCCCGCGTCACCGACGACGCGCACGTCGGGCACGCCGCGTTCCAGCTCGGCGCGCACGCCGGCGCGGAAGAGGGCGTGGTCGTCGACGAGGACGACGCGGATGGGCTCGTCCTGCGTGGTCGATGCGGTGGGCCCGGTCATCGTGGGGTCCCTTCTGCGACGGGCTCGGAGCGTGGCGCCTCGGCCGGAGACACGGTCGGCGACTCGTCCGGCGGCTCCACCGGCGACCCGGCCGACGCCCGGCTCGACGGCTCCACGGGCGCCCGGTCCGGCGTCGAGTTCGGCGATTCCGGCGGCGTGTCGACCGGCATGGCCAGGTGCACCTCGGTGCCCTCGCCCGGCGCGCTGCGCAGCGCGACGGTACCGCCGTGGCGGCGCATGCGGGCGCGCACCGAGTCGGCGAGGCCGTGGCGGTCCTCCGGCACCCGGTCCGGGTCGAACCCGACGCCGCGGTCCCGGACGAACACGTGCACCTCGCCGGTCTCGACCTCGGCGTACACCGACACCTCGGCCACCTCGGCGTGCTTGGCGGCGTTCACCATCGCCTCGCGCGCGGCGAGGACCAGCGCGCGCAGGCCGTCGTCGAGGGTGCGGTCGCCGCCGACGACGACGGGCGCCACGGTGACGGCGTAGGTGTCCTCGACCTCCGCCGCGGCGGCGGCCAGCGCCTCGGTGAACCCGGCGTCCAGCGCGGCGCCGCCCGGGGAGTGGTAGCCACCGGGACCGTAGAGCCAGGTGCGCAACTCGCGTTCCTGGCCACGCGCGAGACGCAGCACCTCGCGCGGGTGCTCGGCCTGGCGCTGGATGAGGGCGAGGGTCTGCAGGACGGAGTCGTGCAGATGCGCGGCGATCTCCGCGCGTTCCGCGGTGACGATCCGCGCGCGCCGCTCCTCGCCGAGATCGCGCACGAGCCGTAACCACCACGGAATGGTCAGGACCGCGACGCCGAGCAGGGTCGCCAGGACCGCCAGCAACCCGAACCGCACCTGCCCGACGTCCAGGTTGCCGAGCAGGAACACGCCCAGCCCGGTGGCGACGAAGACGATCCCCGACACCACCCGCAGCACCGCGGCAGGCCTGGTGAGGCGCCGCCAGCGCGAGGTGGGCGTGCCGGGCTGGGCGGCGCGGTCCGTGTCGGCCTCGCGCCACACGACGGCCGCGCCGACCGCGACGACCCCGAGCGGGCCGAGCACCACACCGACGACGCTGTCACCGAGCGCGGAGGCCACCAGCCCGGCCGCGACGGCCAGCGCCAGGAGGCCCCACGCCTGGCGGCGCTCGGCCGCCGGGACGACCCGCACGACGTCGCCCCGCTCCTGCGGGACGAACATCCACAGCAACCCGTAGGCGGGCACGCCCAGCCCGCCGAGCGGGACGAGGACGGCGAACGTGAGCCGCACCCAGAAGACGTCGATCTCGAGATGGTCGGCCACGCCGCCTGCGACGCCCGCGACGAACCGCCCGCTGCGGCGGCGCTGCAGCGGCGGCGTCGGCGGGCGTACCGTCGGTGTCGCGGTCGGTGGTGCGGTCGGGCCGGTCACGACCCCATCGTCACACGGCCTCGCGAGGGGCGACATCGGGACAATCTCGGGGGTGTCTCAGGGCCGTCCCCGAGGCCCGGAGGGCCCCGCAGAACCGACGCTGGAGCCATGACGAAGACGGACCTTCAGACCACGCTGCGGGAGATGTGGGAGACCCGCCCCGCACGGCCGCCCGACGACCGCCAGGTCGCGGGTGTCGCGTCGGCGATCGCGCGGCGCTACGACGTCGACCCGGTACTCGTCCGGGTCGCCTTCGCCGCACTCGCGTTCGCCGGGATCGGCGGGCTGCTCTACATCGCCGGCTGGGTCGCGCTGCCCGACGGCGAGGGGCGGCGGGCCACGGCCCGTGTCCTGCCCACGATCGGGCTGGTGATCGCGACCGTGGCCGGGATCGGCTCGGTGATCGGTTTCAACCTGAGCGCGCTGCTCGCCGGCATCGTCGCGGCCGGGCTGCTCGTGCTGCTGCACCAGAACCGCGCCCACCTCGGCATTGCGGGAGCGGCCGCCGGGCTGCCCGCCGTGGCCCCGACGGGGACACCGACCGGGACTCCCGCCGGCGCCCCGGCCGCGGGGACGGCCACGGCCGACGAGGCGGGTGTCCCCTCGCCCGATCCCGACCCGGGACGGCGCCCGCCCGCCTGGGACCCGCTGGGCGTCGCCCCGTCCCTGTGGGACCTCCCTGAGCCGCCGCCCGTACCCGCGCCACCGGCACCGCCGAAGCCGCGCGTCACCGCGTACACGCTCGCGGCCGCGCTCGTGGTCGGCGGGCTCACGGGGGCGATCCTGCTCCTCACCGGTGGTGGGCCTGCGATCCTGCTCGGCGCGCTGCTCACCGTCCTGGCCGGTGGGCTCCTGGTCGGCGCGTTCCTGCACGCCGGCCGCGGCCTGATCCCGTTCGCGGTGGTCACGGCGCTCATCGCGTGGGGGGTGCTCTCCTTCCCGCACGAGCGGTTCTCCGTGCAGGCCACCGACCTGCGCTTCGCGCCGGTGACCGCCGCCGAGGTCCTGCCGGAGTACCGGATGGACGCCGGCTCGCTCGAACTCGACCTGCGCGGGCTCGACCTCACCGTGCCCGAGGGCGCGACCGCCGCACCGATCCGTACCGCGGTCGAGAGCGGCGCGGGTGACGTCCAGATCCTCGTGCCGCCGAACGCAGATGTGACGGTGCGCGGCGAGGTCGGGATCGGCCACATCGCGTTCGACGGGCGCAGCGCCGGGGGGCCCGGCGCGACGCTCGACGTGGTCGACGACCTGGGCGCGGACGGCGTGCGTTCCGGCCGCCCGATCGTCCTGGACCTGTCCGCCGGGCTCGGCAACGTGGAGGTGCACCGTGGCTGACGAGAAGATCCCCGAGGCGGCCGACGCGCGGCCCGAGCAGGCCCCGGCCACCCCGCCGATCGAGCGGCGCGACGCCCCGTTCGTGCCCCCGGCACCGGCCGGCCCGGTCGGCCCGCCCGGGGCGGTACCCGGCTACCTGCCGCTCGACGACGTCATCACGACGTCCGAGCCCGCTGTGCCCGCCGGGTTCGCTGCGCCCGATTCGGACGCCGCGTCCCGCCGCCCGGACGCGCTGCTGCTGGTGTTCGGGATCCTCACCCTGGTCGCGGCCGTCGCCACCTTCGTCGGTGTGACGCTCGACCTCGGCGCCGTCGACCCGCGCTGGGTGCTCGCGGGCGGCGCCGCGGCCGTCGGCACGTGGCTGCTGGTCAGCGGCCTGCGCCAGCGCCGGCGCAGCACCTGAGCCGGGCGCAGGCGCCACCCGTCGCGTCACCCGCGGCATCGTCCGGGACCGGGTGGGTCACTCCCACTCGATGGTCCCCGGCGGCTTGCTCGTGACGTCGAGGACCACGCGGTTGACCTCCGCGACCTCGTTCGTGATCCGCGTGGAGATGCGCTCCAGCACGTCGTAGGGCAGGCGCGTCCAGTCCGCCGTCATGGCGTCCTCGGAGCTCACGGGGCGCAGCACGACCGGATGCCCGTAGGTGCGCCCGTCGCCCTGCACCCCGACGCTGCGCACGTCCGCGAGCAGGACGACGGGGCACTGCCAGATGTCGCGGTCCAGCCCCGCGAACGTGAGCTCCTCGCGGGCGATCGCGTCCGCGGCGCGCAGCGTCTGCAGCCGCTCCTGCGTGACCTCGCCGATGATCCGGATCCCCAGTCCGGGGCCAGGGAACGGCTGGCGGTGCACGATGGTCTCGGGCAGGCCCAGCTCGGCCCCGACGCGGCGCACCTCGTCCTTGAACAGCGCCCGCAGCGGCTCCACCAGCACGAACTCGATGTCGTCCGGGAGCCCGCCGACGTTGTGGTGGCTCTTGATGGTCGCCGTGCCGGTGCCCCCGCCGGATTCCACCACGTCCGGGTAGAGGGTGCCCTGCACGAGGAACCCGACCTGCTCGTCGCGGGCGATGTCCGCGGTCGCGGCCTCGAACACCCGGATGAACTCCCGGCCGATGATCTTGCGCTTGCCCTCGGGGTCGGTGACGCCTGCGAGCGCGGCGAGGAACCGCTCTCGGGCGTCGACGGTGTGCAGCGACGCGCCGGTGGCCGCCACGAAGTCCCGCTCCACCTGCTGGCGCTCGCCGGCGCGCAGCAGGCCGTGGTCGACGAACACGCAGGTGAGGCGGTCGCCGATCGCGCGCTGCACGAGTGCCGCCGCGACCGCCGAGTCCACCCCGCCCGACAGCCCGCACACCGCGCGGCCGCCCCCGACCTGCTCGCGGACCGCGGCGACCGTGTCGTCGATGATCGACGCCGTGGTCCAGCCCGGCGTGATGGCGGCGAACTCGTGCAGGAAGCGACGCAGCACCTCCTGGCCGTGTGGCGAGTGCCCCACCTCCGGGTGGTACTGGACGCCCGCGAGCCGCCGCGCGGGGTCCTCGAACGCCGCGACCCGCGCCCGTTGCGACGACGCGGTGACCGTGAACCCCTCCGGGGCGCGCACCACCGAGTCGCCGTGGCTCATCCACACCGGGTGGCGGGCCGGCAGCCCGTCGTGCAACGTCCCGCCGCACACCTCAAGCTGCGTGCGGCCGTACTCGCGGGTGCCGTCCGGGGCCACCTCGCCGCCGAGCGCCAACGCCATCGCCTGGAAGCCGTAGCAGAGCCCGAGCACCGGGATCCCGGCCCTGAAGAGCTCCGGGTCGATGCGCGGGGCCCCGTCGGCGTACACGCTCGACGGCCCGCCCGAGAGGATCAGCGCCGCGGGCTTGCGGGCGACGATCTCCGCGACCGGTGTCGTGGACGGCACGATCTCGGAGTACACCTGCGCCTCGCGCACCCGGCGGGCGATGAGCTGGGCGTACTGCGCCCCGTAGTCGACGACGAGAACCGTGGGCGGCTGCACGCCCGCGAGCCTAGATGTAGCGAGCCGCGCCGCCCCCGGGGCCGACGGGCCCGGTGCGGCGCCCGGGTCACACCCCGTATCCCAGACATGCCAGTGACGACATGTCGAACTCGGCCGGTGTGGCTAGGATCCCGCCATGTCGTTGCCCCACGCCCTGCTCGGCCTGCTCGCCGTCGAGCCCGCCAGCGGCTACGCGCTCACCAAGGAGTTCGAGCGCACCGTGGGCCGCTACGCCTGGCAGGCCGGGCACACGAGCATCTACCCGGAGCTGAACCGGCTCGCCGAGCGCGGGCTCGTCGAGGTGGTGGAGGAGGGCCCGCGCGGCAGCCGCACGTACGCCGTGACCGCGGAGGGCCGCGCCGAGCTGCGCCGCTGGCTGCTCCTCCCGCCCGAGGGCCGCGGGCGGGTGCGCAACGAGCCGGTGCTGCGGATGTTCCTGCTCTCCGCCCTGGACCCGGACGACGCCCGCGAGGTGCTGCGCCGCATGGCCGAGCACACCGCACGGGACGCCGAGCAGCTGCGGGAGCTGCGCGACCGCGCGCCGGATGCGCTCGACGGGCGGGCCGGCTTCGGCCGGCTCGCGCTGGAGTACGGCATCCGCGCCACGCAGGCCGCGCACGACTGGGCGCTGTGGGCGACCGCGCGCCTCGACGAGGCCCACCCCGGATCGCACCCCGCGCCGGAGGCGACGCCGCGCTGACCGGCGGGGCGGCTACGCCGGTGCCCCGTGGTGCACGGCCTCGACGTTGTGCCCGTCCAGGTCGCGCAGGAAGACGCCGTAGTAGCCCGGGTGGTACTCGGGCCACTCGCGCGGTGCGTGCAGCACCTCGGCCCCCGCGGCCAGCGCCGCCTCGTGCACGGCGTCCACCGCGGCCCGGTCCGGCGCGCGCAGACCGACGTGCAGCTCGCGCGTCTCCGCGCCCCCGGCGGGGACGAGCCAGAGGTCGGGCTGCCCGTCCGGGCCCCCGAGGCCGACGACGAACGACTCCCCCATCGGGAAGCGCATCATCTCGTGGGCTCCGATCGGCCCGAAGACCTGCAGGTAGAACCGCAGCGAGGCGGCGACGTCGGCGACCTGGACTCCGAGGTGGTCAAGCATGGCGGCGACGCTAACCGATACCACCGACATTTCCCGGCGGTCGGCACCAGGGCGGCACGGAGGGCGGCACGGAGGCGCCGGCGGTCACCACAAGGTCTGGGTGTCGTACAGCGGGACGCCGGGCGGGGCGATGACGTCGACGATCGTCGCGACGGCGTCGAACACCAGGTCCGCCGAGCGCAGGTGCTCCTGCGGGCCGCCCTGGACGGGGTCGGGGACGGCCTCCTGCTCGGGTGGCACCGCCGGCAGGCCGGCGTGCAGCCGCGGCGCCCACTCGACGATCCGCAGCGCCCGGTGCACCGGGTCCGGTGGCAGGCGTCGCTGGTCGAGCGCCTGCAGCATCCGCGCGAACCGGCGCAGGCCGTAGACCTTGTGCACGGCATCGCCCGCGAGCCAAGCGATCGCGGCGCGGTGGGACTCCTCCACGGCCAGCACCAGATCCGATCTGATGATCATCTTCTCGTCGAGGCGCCGGGAGGCGAACGGTGTGTCGTCCGGGACGCCCCAGACGTCGAGCGCGGCGCGCGTGCCCGGGTGCATCGGGTGGCCGGGCGTGGCGCGGATGCCCGCACTCGAGAAGCGGAAGGCCGCGAGCGCCTCGGGACCGAGCCGGTCCACCATGAGCCTGCGCATGAGCGCCTCGGCGAACGGGGAGCGGCAGAGGTTGCCGGTGCACACGAACAGCACCTCGAACGCCGCCTGGGGCTGCCAGGTCGGCAGGTCGGGCGGCGGCTCCTGCGGCTCGGTCACGGCACCGGGTCACCTCGTTGCACCGGTCACTGGCCCTGCGCCGCGACCGCAGCGGCCCGGCGTCGGGTCGCGGTGGGCCGCGGTGGGAAGGCCGAGGCTACTTCTCGTCCGGCTCGTCGGCAGCCTTGCGGCCGTTCCCGTCGTCGGGCACGGGCTTCGGGGCGCGCGCGGCGGCGAACGGGCCTGCCTCCTCGGACGCACCGGCCACGGCCGCGGACGTCATCGGCTGCGTGGCGTTCGCGACGGACGTGGCCGTCGGAGCCACCGTCGGCCGCCCGGCCGCGGGCGCCGGTGGGGGCCCGGCCGTCTGCGGCGCCGACACGATCGCCGGGTGGGCCCCGTCGCCGTCGACCGGCGCTCCCGGTCGGGACCCGGCTACGGACATGCTCTGCCGCGGGATCGCGGTGGTCACCGGCGCGGGCCGCGCGGGCCCCCCGTTCGGGCCGCCGGACGGTCCCGGCATAGCCCCGTTGGTGCGCGGCGGCTCGCCAGGGCGCGTCCAGGCGGGCGCGAGCAGGGGCCGCTCGCCCGCGGGGACGTCGAGCTCGGAGCGGACGGCGAGGTAGGCGGCGTCGGGCCCGTCCTTGCGGTGCTTGGCGGCCGGGGTCCGGGTGAGCACGGCGCCGAGCAGCGGGGCGGACACCGTCTCCAGCGTCTCGCGCGCGACCCGGACCTGCTGGCGGGTGACCCTGCCGTACGGGACGACGAGCAGCACGCCGTCCACCTGGCGGGCCACGGCGGCCGCGTCCGTGACGGGGGACAGCGGCGAGGCGTCGACGAGGACGACGTCGTAGCGGTCGCGCGCCTGGGTGAGCAGCCCGGCCATCGCGGCCGAGCCGAGGACCTCGCTCGGGTTGGGGGGTAGCGGGCCGCTCGCGAGGACGTCCAGGCCGGGTCGGATGCGCTGGACGGCCTGGCCGCCGGGCATCCGCCGGACCAGGACGTTGGTGAGCCCGATCGCGCGGTCCACGCCCAGCAGTTCGGCGACGCGGGGTCGGCGAAGGTCGGCCTCGACGACCAGGACCCGTCCGCCCGCCTCCGCGAGCGCGAGCGCGAGGTTCGCGACGGTGGTGGTCTTGCCCGCCCCCGGCGTGGGGCTCGTGACGAGCCAGACGCGGCGGTTGCGGTCGACGTCGAGGAACTGGAGGTTCGTCCGGAGCTGCCGGAAGCACTCGGCGGCCCGGGTCGCCGGGGCGGTCTCGACCATCAGCGGGGTGCGGTCGAAGCCGGGATCGGCCTGGATCTCGCCGAGCACGGGGACGCCGAGCAGCTCGCGGACCTGCTCGCGGGACTTGACCGACGTGTCGAGGACGTGGCGCAGGACCGCGAGCCCGCAACCGACGAGCAGGCCGATGAGGGCACCGAGGACCACGTTCGTCACCGGATCCGGCGACGACGGTGAGGTGGCGGGCTGGGCGGCCTGGAAGACCTGGGCGGTGACCAGCGGCGGGCCGGTGGTCCCCGGGGGCGTCTCGAGCTCGACGACGGTGGCGGCGAACCGTGCCGCGACGGCGTTGGCGACGTCGGCGGCGCGCTGCGCCGAGTCGTCGGTGACGACGGCGGTGATCAGCGTGGAGTCGGGTTCGGACGTGGCACTGATCTCGGAGCGGACGAGGTCGGCGGTCACGGTGCCGCCGAGCTGCTGGGCCACCTCGTCGGCGAGCCGCTGGCTGGAGATGATCTCCAGGTAGGTGGAGACGCGCTGGCGGACGAGATCGCCGCCGTCCACGGCGGCGCCGGGGTCGCCCGCCGGCGTCTGGGCGGCGAGATAGATCGAGACCTCGGAGGAGTAGCGCTGCGGCGTGATCAGCGTGATGCCGACGGCGGCCAGGATGCCCAGGACGAAGCAGGCGACGACGATGCGCCAGCGCGCCCGGAGGATGTCGAGGTACTGCCGCGGTGTCACCTGCGCTCCTGAGGTCGCCGTTCGACGGTCTGGGTGGGACCGTCCGGTCCGGGGTCGACTCTACGCGCCACGGAGTGTGAGTGTGGCCCATCATTGCACCGACCGGTTGTCACCCGCCCGGCGGTGTCCCGAACCTGTCGTTACTCTTGATCGAGTGATCGGCGCGCCCCTGTCCGTCGCGGTCCCCCCGGGACGCGAACCCGAACGCCGCCACGTCCTCGACGTCGTCCTGAGCGAGCGCCTCGGGCTGGACTGGCGCCTGCGGACCCACGACGGCCCCGACGTGCGGATCACCGTGGGCGAAGCGGCCGACGGACGTGCGGTCGTCCTGCCCGACGTGCTGCTTGCGACCCCGGACGAGGCGTGGCTCACCGCCGCGTCGCTGCCACCGGGTCCGCTGCCCCGGCTGCCCGTCGGCACCCTGGGTGAGGACACCCCGCTCGGGGAGCGGATCCCTGCGTTGTGGTCGCGCCCGGGCGCGAGCTGCGCCGGCGAGGCGGGACCGGAGGGCGTCACGCTGCACGTCGACGTCCTCGGCACGGTGTTCGCGCTGCTCACCCGCTACGAGGAGATCGCAGACGGCCCGCGGGACCGCTACGACCGCTTCCCCGCGGCCCGGTCGATCGCGGGTCGCGAGGGGCTGCTCGGCGTCCCGCTCGCGGACCTGTGCATCGAACTGCTCTGGGCCGCACTGCTGCGCACGTGGCCGGGCCTGCGACGGCGCCCCACGTCGTACGGCGTCCTGCTGAGCCACGACGTCGACGAGCCGCTCTCCACCCTGGGCCGCGGACCGCGCCTGCTCGCCCGCCAGTTCGCAGGCGACGTCGTGCACCGCCGCGACGCCGGGCTCGTGCTGCGGCGCGCCCGCGCGGTCACCGACGCCCGCCGGGAGCGCTTCGACCGCGACCCGCACGCCACGTTCGACTTCCTCTGCGACGTGAGCGAGCGCCACGGCCTGCAGAGCGCCTTCTACTTCCTCGCCGCCAACGAGGTCCACGACGACCTGCTGGGCCATCCCTGGGTGCAGCAGCTGATCGGGCACGTGCACGAGCGCGGGCACGAGGTGGGCCTGCACGCCGGGTTCGGGACCTACCGCGACGGCGGGCGCACCGAGGCGGAGTTCGGCCGGCTGCGCGCGCTCGCCGAGGCGCAGGGCGTGGACCAGCAGCGGTGGGGCGGGCGCCAGCACTACCTGCAGTGGGTCAACCCGGACACCTGGCGCCACTGGGACGACGCCGGGCTGGACTACGACTGCACGCTCGCGTTCAGCGAGATCGCGGGTTTCCGCACCGGCACCTGCCATCCCTACCCGGCGTTCGACCTGCTGCGCCGCCGCAGGCTGCGGCTGGTCGAGCGGCCCTTCCAGGTGATGGACGTGACGCTCTTCGGCTACCTGGGGCTCCGCCCCGACGCCGCCCGCGAGACGATCCTGGACGTGGCGCGGCAGTGCCGGCGGTTCGGCGGCACGCTGGGGGTGCTGTGGCACAACGACGAGGTCCTGCGCACCGCACGCCAGCGCCGGTGGTACGCGGAGACGATCGCCGCCGTCGCCGGGACACGGTAACGGCGGGGGCCCGGCGCCCGAACGAGCAAGGGTGGTGCATGCACACGTGAAGGCGGACCTGTGAAGATCACCTGCGTCGGCGGTGGCCCCGCCGGGCTCTATCTCGCCCTGGTGGCGAAGCTGCGCGACCCGTCGCGCGAGATCACGGTCCTCGAACGCAACCCGCCCGGCACGACCTACGGGTGGGGCGTCGTCTACTGGGACTCCCTGCGCGACGCCCTGCACCGGACGGACCCGGAGAGCGCGCGCGAGATCGGCGCGCGGTCCGTGACGTGGCCGGGACAGCAGCTGCGGGTGGCGGACGAGATCGTGCACCTGGGCGGCTACGGCTACAGCATCGGCCGCCAGCAGCTGCTGGACGTCCTGCTGGCGCGCGCCCGGGCCGTCGGGGTCGACGTGCGGTTCACCGAGCCGGTCACGGACGTCGCGAGCCTGGACGCGGACCTGGTCGTCGCGGCGGACGGCAACGCGAGCGCGGTGCGCGCGGCCGGGGACTTCGGCACCACGATCACCACGGGTTCCAACGCCTACATCTGGCTGGGCACCCGCCACGAGCTGACGGATTTCACCTTCGGCTGCGAGCGCACCGACGCCGGCTGGCTCTGGTACCACGGCTACCAGTTCGCACCCGCGGCGAGCACGGTGATCGTCGAGTGCGCCGAGAAGACGTGGCGCGGCCTGGGCATGGACGAGATGGACAACGCGGCGGCGCTGGAGCTGCTCGGCCGCGTCTTCGCCGGTCACCTCGCCGGTGAGCCGCTGCTGGACCACCGCCCCGGCCAGCACCCGGCGCGCTGGAGCCACTTCCCGACCCTCACCAACGAGCGCTGGTACGGCCACGTGGACGGGACCCCCGTCGTCCTGCTGGGCGACGCGGCGCACACCGCCCACTACTCGATCGGCTCGGGCACGCGGTTGGCGCTGGAGGACGCGATCGCCCTGGCGGACGCGCTGTCCGATCCCGCGCTGCACCTGCCCGGCGACCTGGAGGCGGCGATGCGCCGCTACGCCACCGTCCGCCGCCCCGAGGTGGCGCGCTGGCAGGCCGAGGCGGCGGCGAGCGCCCGCTGGTTCGAGTCGATGGACCACCACCTCGTGCACGCCCCGCTGGACGTGGCGTACGCGCTGCAGGCCCGCCGCGACGTGGGCTCGCCCGCGGCGGACCCGGGGGCGGCGGACCGCTCGACGCCGGCGCACCGGCTCCTGCGGGCCACGCAGAACCCCGTGCTGCGCCGGGGCCGGTCGCTGGTCAGCGCCGCCCGGCGGCGGCGAGCGGCGCACCGGCTCCGGTAGCCCGGCCCGCCGGTCAGGTGCGAGCCGTGTCGCGGCCGGCGGCGACGGCCTGCCGGGCGCGGCCGGGCAGCGTCCGCAGCATCTCCCCCTGCCGCCGGGCGAGCCCGCGCACCGCGAGCGCCGCCGCCGCGGTCCGGTTCACCCGCGAGACGAGCAGGTAGGGCGTCTGTCGCGACCCGAACGCCCGGAAGAAGCGCTCCACCGGCTGCAGCATCGATCCCTCGAAATCGAACACGCGGCCCACCTTGCGGGCCCGCAGGATCGCCTCCCACATGAGCAGGCTCGACGCCCCGCTCGTGCGCAGCTCGGGATCGCCGCCGCCGAGCAGGTAGTAGGTCACCTCGCCGTCCCAGACGAGGTAGGCCACGGCATGGACGCGGTCCGCGTCGTCGACGGCGAACAGGGTGGCCCGGCTGTCCCGGGGCGCGCAGGCCGCCTCGATCCTCTCGAGCAGCGCGTGGTCCGGCGACGGCAGCCCCTGGCGGGCGAAGGTCTTGGCCCACACCTGTTGCAGGCGGTCCAGCCCGAGGTCCTCCCGGACGGTGACGCGGGTGCGGGCCTTGCGGATCTCGCGGCGGATGTTGCCCGCGAGCCCGGACCACAGCCCCTCCTCGGAGTCCAGGTCCTCCAGCCGGTAGGTGTAGCGGACCTCGGCGCGGTAGCCCGCCCACAGGAACGGCAGCACCCCCGTGACGTCCGGGGAGAACTTCTGGCGGAACGCCGCGGCCGCAGGCAGCCCGGCCTCCAGCTCCGCCTGCAGCGCCATCTCGTCGCCGAGCGCCGTGGCAGGCTTCGCGTCGGGGGTCCGCGCGGTCCACGGGCCGAGGAACTGGGTGAGCGGTGGCTGGGTGAGCATCCGCATCCGGCGGGGTCCGCGCGCCACGTAGGGCAGCCGGGCGACGACGGAGCCGCCGCGGGCGACCTCGACGGCGTCCCAGCTCCCGGGCGCGACGGCGTCGAGCCACCAGTCGCGGTGGAACAGCGGCAGGTTCACCGCCCCTCCCACCAGGGTGTGAAGCCGACGTTCGCGAAGTAGTCCAGGCAGGACAGCCCCGGCTCGAAGCCCCCGAACTGCTGCGGGTACTCGAACGGCCGGAAGGCGTGGTAGCGCAGCTCCACCCCGGCCTCGTCGAACATGGCGGGCTCGAGGTAGTCCCGCCCGGTGGGACCCGACAGGTACACGCTGCCGCCCGCCGCCGTGGTGCAGTTGAGCATCAACCGCGACGAGGCACCCGGCGCGTCGAGCTCCGAGGCCGCGACGAGGCGGGTCGTGATCCCGAGGCGGTCCACGACGGCCCGCAGCAACGCCACGTTGAAGTCGGTGAGCGTCGCGAGCTTCTCGTCCGCGTAGAGCTGCTCGACGAGCTCCAGCACCTCGGCGCGGTGCGGCGCCTTCGCGTAGAGGCCGTGCAGGGTCCGCGGGTGCGTGGCGCGCCAGTCGCGGCTCTCGTCGATCTCGACGTCGATCGTGCGCTGGTCGTAGCGGCCCTTGGTGATCACGGGGACGGTGAGCCACTGCGGCCCGCCGGGGCCCTTCACCCGGGTGCGGTTCTGGTAGCTGCGCTTGGCGAACTGGACGGTGTCGAGCAGCACCATCACGTCCGACGCGGCGAGCTTGTCGAGGAAGCCCAGCCACGGGGCGAAGTTGGGCTGGTGGGCGGAGACGACGCGCACTCGGTCCTTGGTCACAGTGTCGATCGTTCGCTGCGGACCGGCCTCCGCTCCTCGCTCGCCGGAGCTCGCTGCGATGCTCACCCGGTCCTCGCTCACAGTATCGATCGTTCGCTGCGGACCGGCCTCCGCTCCTCGCTCGCCGGAGCTCGCTGCGATGCTCACCCGGTCCTCGCTCACAGTCGCACCCGGATCGCCTCGAAGGCCTCGGCATAGCGGGCCTTGACCTGCACCCCGCGCACGGTGGCGAGGCTGCGGATGTACTCCTCGGTGAAGTAGGGCCGGGCGAGCTCGACCTGGCTGGCGTAGCGCGACAGCGCCCTCCACTTGCAGGCGACGTGCCGCTCGTCCAGCACGACGAACGCCTCCGCCGGGAACGTGATGGTGTTCCAGGTCGCCTCGTAGCCGAGCAGCGTGAGGTGTTTGAACGCACGCAGCGCCTCGGCGTGGACGACGGCGTGGTCCTGGTGCAGGTCCGCGCCGGACGGCACGAGGACGACGTCGGGGGAGATCTCGCGGTTCAGGCGCACGAGGTGTTCGAGGACCTCCTGGCGGTGGCCGTCGAAGTGGCGCACGGGCAGGCCGTGGACGGTGCGGTTCTCGCGGGGGACGCCCAGCTCGTCCAGCGCGAGATCGCACTCGCCCGCGAGGCGGTCACGGGCGGAGCCGGGTGGCAGCGAGGCCTCGGCGGTGGAGAACGCAACGGTGAAGACATCCGTGCCCTCTTCAGCCCATCGGGCGATGGTTCCGCCACATCCCAGCTCCACGTCATCGGTGTGTGGTGACAGAGCGAGAACGCGCTTCGGTGCGATCACTCGATCGATGGTAGGCGCTGCCGTCAGGACCCGCGTGGCGTGCCCCGACACGGCCGGGCCAGTATCGGACCGTGACCGCACCCGACGGCCGTCCCCGTGTGACGGTGATCATGCCCGTCCGCAACGAGTCCGCGTTCATCGGCCGCAGCCTGGGCGCCGTGCTGGCCCAGGACTACCCGGCCGAGCTGATGGAGGTCCTCGTCGCCGACGGCATGTCCGACGACGACACCCGCGAGGCCGTCGCGGCCCTCGCGCACGCGCATCCCGCACACACCGTCGAGATCGTGGACAACCCCGGCCGCATCGTCCCGACCGGCTTCAACGCCGCCCTGGAGCGCGCGAAGGGCGACGTCATCGTCCGCGTCGACGGCCACTGCGTCATCGCGCCGGACTACGTCACCCAGTGCATCGCCGCGCTGGCCGCCTCCGGCGCGGACAACGTCGGCGGGCGGATGGAGGCGGTCGGGTCCGGGAGGGTCGCGCAGGCCGTGGCGCTCGCCACGTCCTCACCGTTCGGGGTGGGCGACTCGCTGTTCCACTACGCCACCGGCGAGCACTGGGTGGACTCGGTGTTCCTCGGCGCCTGGCCCCGCGAGGTGTTCGACCGCATCGGCCCGTTCGACCCCGAGCTCGTCCGCAACCAGGACGACGAGTTCAACTACCGGCTGCGCAGCCACGGCGGCCGGATCCTGCTCACCGACGCGATCCGCTCCGAGTACTACAACCGCGGCTCGCTCACGAAGCTCTTCAGCCAGTACCGCCAGTACGGCTGGTGGAAGGTGCGGGTGCTGCAGAAGCACCCGAGGCAGATGAGCGCGCGCCACTTCGCCCCGCCCGCGTTCGTCGCGGGCCTGGTCGGCGGGGCCCTCCTGGCCCCGTTCAGCCGCACCGCGCGGCGGCTCTGGCTGGCCGGGATCGGCGCGTGGCTCGCGGGAGCGCTGGGCGTGTCGGTGCGGATCGCCGCCCGCGACGGCTGGCGGCACCTGCCCGTGCTGCCGGTCGTGTTCGCGGCCGTGCACGTCGGCTACGGGGCGGGGTTCCTGGGGGGCCTCGTGAAGTTCGCGCGGCGGTGGCGCGCCACGGATCGGTAGCGTCGGTGGGGTGCTCCGCCCCCTGGTCCGGACGTCCTCGCCCGCGCTGATCCCACGCGGGGTGCGCCGACGCGCGCTGGCGGTCGCGCTCGCGGCAGGAGCGGTGTTCCTGGTGCTCGCGGCCCGCTACGCCGGTGGTTCGGACCCCCGCTGGTTCGACGACCACGCCCGCGACGTCCTCACCGACGTCACACCGCGCAGCCGAGCCCTGCGGATGCTGCTCGAGCTCGGCAGCCCCGCCTCGGTGGTGACGATCGCGGTCGTCGTGGCCCTGCTGTGCCTGTGGATGCGGCGGCCGCGCGCCGCGGCGCTCGCGCTGCTCGGCCCCGGGATCACCGGCCTGGTGACCACCTTCACGAAGCCGCTGATCGGGCGCACGCTGCGCGGCGAGTACGCCTATCCCAGCGGGCACACCGGCGGGGCCACGTCCACGGCGCTGGTGCTCGCGATCCTCGCCGTGCTGGTGCTGCGGCCGGACCCGCGGCGGGCGCTCGCGATCGTGCTGGCCGTCGGGGCCGCGGCGGCGGCCATGTTCGCGGTGCTGGTGGTGGTCGCGAACTGGCACTACGCCACGGACGCGATCGGCGGGGCGTGCGTGGCCCTCGCCGCGGTGCTCGGCACCGCGCTGGCGATCGACGCCGTCGCGGACCGGTGGACCGGGCGCGCGCCCGATCCGCCGGGTCCGGGCGCGGGACCCGCTAGTTTGCCAGGTACAGCGCCGGGTAGAGGGCGTCCAGCTTCCTGAACTCGGCCTCCCAGTTGTAGCGCTCCTGGATGGCGCGCCTGCCGTTCGCGCCGAGACGGCGCGCCTCGTCGGGGTCCTTGAGCAGGGCCTCGACGGCCGCGGCGGCGGCGAGCGGGTCGAGGGGGTCGACCGTGACGCCGCAGTCCGCGTCCCCGACCAGCCGCACCCACAGCGGGAAGTCCGAGGCCACGACGGGCACCCCGCAGGCCATGTACTCGAACATCTTGGTCGAGTAGGAGTCCAGGTAGTTGCTGATCGGGTGGTCGATGACGATCCCGCAGACGGAGTCGCGGATCGCCTCGATGGCGCGCTCGTGGGTGACGCCGCCGAGGAACTCG
This sequence comes from Pseudonocardia sp., assembly GCF_050246655.1. Taxonomy (GTDB): domain Bacteria; phylum Actinomycetota; class Actinomycetes; order Mycobacteriales; family Pseudonocardiaceae; genus Pseudonocardia. Next base: position 23,548 of record NZ_JBFWVQ010000034.1, on the reverse strand, counting down.
ATGCGCTGCCACCCCTCATGGGCGCGCGCGTCGCGCTCGACCGCCGCGTCGTCGAACCACCCGGCGACGATCGCCCTCGCCCCGGCGGGCAGGGCGGCCACCACCTGCGGCATCTCCCGCGCACCTTGCACCGCCTTGAGGCCGCCGACGTAGGAGAACGCGTAGGCCCGCTCCTCCACCGGCTTGGGCTCGGGGCGCTGCGCGATCTCGACGTGGGGGAAGTTCTGCACGACGACCGTCTTCTCCGGCGGGAACTTCTCGGCGATCGACGGCGTCGCGGCGACGATGGCCGAGAACATCCGCCCGGCGACCCACTCGGCGGCACGCACGCCGGCGGCGAGCACGCCCCGGGCGGGCTTGGGGATCCACCACTTGTTCATGACCTGCAGCGGAACGTCCTCGTGGACGTCGTAGACGACCTTGTGCCCGAGCACGGTGAGCAGGATGCCGACCCAGATGAGCTCGGGATCGTGGAAATGACAGATGTCGGCACGCTCGCGGCGGGCGGCGCGGAACACCCGCCAGGCGACGCGGGTGGCGCGGTCGATGCGGTGGCGCGGCAGGCCCACGCCGATGATGCGCACGCCCGCGACGGGCTCGTGCGGCGGCTGCCCCGCGATGAGCGCGACGTCGTGGCCCGCCTCGACGAGGCTCGCGCACTCGCGGCGCAGGATGCGGGTGTCCTCGACGCGGTGCACGGAGGTCAGATGGCGGATCCTGGGACGGCGGGTCCGGGGGTCGTTCACGGACGTGGTGCTCCCCTTCACTCGATGTCGATCACCTGAGGTGGTCGCACAGCTCCGCTCACCTCATCCAGTGAGCCGTTGCCCCATTGTGCCCGCCCCCACTCGGGGAATCGCGTACGGTCGGTGCTGTGCCGGCTCGGACCGGCGCCGACCGGCGCCCCCTGTTCGCTCGCGCGCCCATCGTCGTGCTCGTGGTGCTGGCCTACATCGGGGTCCTGCACTACGCGTACGTGAACCACATCGCACCGCTGTTCAGCTACCTGCAGTACGCCTACCGCGACCCGGACCCCGTCTACTACGGCATCGCGATCGGCGTCACCGTGCTGCTCGCGCTGCTGCTGCCGCGCGAGATCCGCCGCCCGTCGCACATGATCGCGTGGCTGCTGTACCTCGTCGCGGTGCTGCCCGGGATCATCGTGCCCCAGATGGCGCCCGCGCTGGACCGGCCCGAGGCGTTCCGGCTGGGCATGTGGGTCGGCGGCTGCTTCCTGCTGGTGGTGCTCCTGGGCACCCGCCGCACCCTGCGCGGCTTCATCCCGCTGGCGCCGATGACCGCGGCCAACTGGTGGCGGCTCATCGGTGCGTTCTGGGTGGGGCTCAACCTGATCGTGCTGGCCTACGCCGGGGTCAAGTGGTCGCTGCCGTCGTTCGAGGACGTCTACAGCGTGCGCGGCGAGTTTCGCGCCACCGAGTCCTCCGATCCGGCGCTGGCCTACGTCGTCCCGATGCTGGACAAGATCATCAACCCGCTGCTGATCCTGCGCGGGCTGGTGTGGAAGCGCTGGCTCGCCCTCGCCGCGGGCGTCCTCGGCCAGCTGTACCTGTACTCGCTGCAGGGCAACAAGACGGCCGTCCTCGCGCCCGTCGCGCTGCTCGCCGCGTACTTCTTCCTCAAGCGCCGCCACCCCGTCGGGCCCACCATCCTCGGCGCGGGCGTCCTCGGCTCGATCGTGATCATGACGATCGACCTGTGGCAGCACTCCAACGACCTCACGTCGCTGTTCATCCGCCGCGTGCTCGTGACGCCGGGCATCGTGCTGATGGGGTACGTGCAGACGTTCGACCCCATCCCGAAGGCCAAGCTCGGCTACTCGATCCTGTCCGACTTCTTCCCGTACCCGTACCAGAAGGAGCCGCCGGACCTGGTCGGGGCGGAGTTCTTCGACAACCCCTTCACCCACGCCAACGCGAGCTGGCTCGCCGACGGCTACGCCAACTTCGGCTACGCCGGGATGCTCGGCGCCACGATCATCCTCGTCCTGCTGCTCTGGGCGATCGACGACGCCACCCGCGGGCTGGACCGGGTGTTCTCCTGCCTGATCTTCGTGATGCCGGGGCTGGCGCTGGCCGAGTCCGCGATCCTCACGGCGATCCTCACCCACGGCTTCTTCTTCGCGATCGTGCTCTGCGCCCTCGCCCCCCGCGCGGGGCCCGTCGACGAGAACGGGCAGCCCGAGCGAGAGCACCCGGCCGATCCCGATCCACCGGACCCGGCCGCCCCGGAGGTGGCCCGAGCACGCACAGGGGAACTCACCCATGTCTGACGCACGACCCGATCCCCACCCCGATCGGCGCAGGGTCGTCTTCGTCGGCGGCCTCGACGACGGCCGCCGCACCGTGGAGGTCCTGCTCGCGCACCCGGGCGTCGACCTCGTCGGGGTCTTCGTCCTCGACGACGAGGCCGGCGCCGGGGTGTCCGGCTTCCGCACGTTCGACGATCTCGCGTCGCCCCCGGTGCTGCGAAGGATCCGGCGCGTCCGCGACCACGTGGACGAGATCCGCGCGCTCGCCCCGGACGTGGTGTTCGTCGTCGGGTTCTCCCAGATCATCCCGCAGGCGCTGCTCGACGTCCCACCCGGCGGTGTGATCGGCTTCCACTCGGCCGTGCTGCCCGGGCGCCGCGGCGCGTCACCGCTGATCTGGGCCGTCGTGGACGGCCTCACCGAGACCGGCGTGACCATGTTCTACATGGACGCGGGCATCGACACCGGCGACGTGATCGGCACCCGCTCGTTCCCGATCGCCCCGGACGACTACGCCGCCGACGTCCTGCGCAAGGCCGACGACGCCACGATCGCGCTGCTGCGCGAGCACCTGGACGGCGTCCTGGACGGGACGGCACCGCGGATCAGCCAGGAGGGCCCTGGCAGACCCGAGTCCACCTACACCCGCCGCCGGGGCCCGGCGGACGGCGAGATCGACTGGTCGAAGCCTGCTCACGAGATCGTCGACCTGGTGCGCGCGCTCGCCCCGCCCTACCCGGTGGCGCACACGTTCGGCGGGGACGGCGTGCCGATCCTCGTCGAGCGCGCCCGGGCCGTCCCGGGGCTGGAGCTGCCGCCGCCGCGGTACCTGTCCGACGACCCCATGCGCAAGCGCGTGCTGTGCGTCGTCGCCCATCCCGACGACGAGGTGCTCGGCGTCGGGGGCACGCTCGCGCTGCACGCCGAGGCGGGCAGCGACGTCACGGTGCTGATCATGAGCGAGGGCGAGCAGGAGAAGCTGTCGGAGACCCCCCGCTGCGCCACCCGCCGCGACTGCGCACTCGCCGCCGCCGAGGAGATGGGGGTGGCGCGGGTGCTGTTCCACGACTTCCCGGACCAGCGCCTGGAGTCCGTGCCGTTCATCGAGCTCATCAAGGCCGTCGAGGCCGCGATCGACGAGCACTCGCCGACGGTCGTCTACACCCACCACGGCGGCGACGCGAACACCGACCACCAGGTGGTGTTCAAGGCCGTCTACGCGGCCCTGCGCCCGATGACGCGGCTGGGCGCCACGGTGGAGCGCTTCCTCACCTTCGAGACGCCGTCGTCGACCGACCAGGCGCCGCAGGTCGGCGACTACGTCTTCAACCCGACGACGTTCGTCGATGTCGAGCCCGTGTGGGACCGCAAGGTCAAGGCGCTGGAGTGCTATCCCACCGAGATGATCGGCGGGCGGCACCCGCGCAGCTTCTCCTACATCGAGGCGCTCGCGCGGGTGCGCGCCGGCCACGCGGGCTACCTGCTCGCCGAGGCGTTCGTGTCGGTGCGCGAACGCCTCGGGCGGCCGTCGCCCCGGGCCTCCCGGCCCTAGGCACACCCACTCGGGCGTGGCGGCACCCCGCCGGGCAGGCGGCCGACCAGCCGCGCGGCACCGCGCCGCACCTCGCGCCGGGCCCTCCGCACCCCGCGCCGGGCGGCGAAGACCGCCCTGGCCCGGGGCCGCGCCCGCGTCACGAAGAAGTACGGCACCTGCCGGGCGCCGAAGGAGCGGTTGACGCGCTCGACCGGCTCGATCATCGAGCCGAGGAAGTCGAAGTGCTGCGACGTCTGCGACGCCAGCCGGATCGCCTCCCACACCACCAGGCTGTTGACGCCGCTGGAGCGGAACTCGGGGTCGGTGCCGCCGTAGAGCAGGTAGGTCGTGGTGGCGTCGCGCACGAGGTAGAGCGCGGACTGCACGCGGCCCTTGGCGTCCGACGCCGTCACGATCTCGCGGGCACCGCGGGCGCGGCAGGCGGCGTCCAGGCGCCGCGCGAGGTCGTCGCCGAACGACACCCCGAGGCCCTGGCGCTCGAACAGGCGATGATTGATCCGCAGCACCTCCTCCAGGACGAGCTCGGACTCCAGGTCCGTGCGGACCTCCACGCCCTTGGCCGCGCGCTTGACCCGGCTGCGGACGTTGCCGCCGAGCTCGGACCACAGCCGGTCGGGGTCGCTCAGGTCGTCGATGCGGTAGGTGTAGCGCACCGTGGACTCGAAGCCCGCCCAGTAGAAGGGCAGCCAGTTCGTGACGGCGGGCGCGAAGTTGCCGCGGTACACGTCGTGCGGGGGCAACCCGTCGATCAGCTCCCCCATGAGCTCGCGCTCGACGCCGAGCCGCTTCTCGTACTTGCCCTCCGACGGCCGCAGCCAGGGCCCGACGAACCGGGTGAGCGGAGCCTGGGTGAGCACGGTGAGCCCGAGCTTCTGCTTGCGCACGTACGGCAGCCGGGCCACGACCTCGCCCTGGCGCTCCACGACCGTCGCGCCCCAGCGGCCGGGCGCGACGGCCTCGAGCCACCAGGGCTGTTCGAACGGGGTGTGGGACGGGCAGCGCCCGCCCCGGTCCACCGGGCGCTCCGTGTCCGTGTCCGCGTCCCGGTCCGCCTCGTCGCCAGCGCCCCGATCGGCACCGCCCGTCGCCGCCACCCGCTCGTCCACGCCACCGTTGCGCATCGCTCGTACCCCCCGATGGTGTGTCGACCCGATCACGCTGGGTGTTACCACCATATCGGCCCCGGGCTCCATCCCGGGCAGGGACCTCGCGTCGACCTGAACGGTCGCTGAACGGCTCGTCGCCGAATCCGCCCGTGTCATCCGAGACGTCATCCGAGGTGGCGCACCTCGTGGTTGCCGTAGCGCGGGTTGCCCGCGGCGTCGGCGAAGATCCCGTTCTGCACCGCGGCGACGAGCGCGCCCACGGAGGCCTGCACGGTGTTGTCGACGCGGAACCCGAGCCGGTCGGCGATCTTGTCGAACGAGACGCGGTAGTTGCGCGGGTCCGTATCGCCGTCGCGGTAGGCCACCCGCGGGCTCGTGAGGTGCTTGGCGACCTCGTCGACGATCATCCGCTTGGTGAACTGCTGGGTGTTGTCACCGACGTTGAACACCTCGCCGCGCACCCGCTCCTCCCCGGCGGCGAGCACCGTCATGACGGCCTTGGCGATGTCGCGCACGTGTGTGTAGGGCCGCCACGTGTCGGCGTCGTAGACGAGCAGCTCCCCGCCGGCGGCGAGCTCGCGGGTGAACTGGGAGACGGTGAGGTCGAAGCGCATCCGCGCCGACATCCCGTACGCCGTGGCGATCCGCAGCACCGTCGCCGACGCGTCGAGCGACGGCGCCGCGGCCAGCAGGTGCTCCTCGACCTCGATCTTCGTCCGCGCGTAGAGCGACTGCGGGTTCAGCGCGCTGGTCTCGGTGGCGAGCGAGCCCGAGTCGTGGATGCCGTAGTTGCTGCACGTGGAGGTGAACACGAACCGGCGCACGCCCAGGCGGTCCAGCGCGTCGATGATCCTCCTCGCGCCGTCCGCGTTGACCTCGCTGGCCAGCTCCGGGTACTTCGCGCAGATCGGGTCGCCGACCAGCGAGGCCAGCAGCACGACGTCGTCGGTGCCCGCCGCGGCGGCGGCCACGACCCGCTCGTCGCGCAGGTCGCCGCGGGTGAAGGTGATGCCGTCGCGGTCGAGCAGGTGGTGCAGCGCGAAGTCGTTGTCGTAGATCAGCTGGTCCAGCACGTGGACGCGGGCGCCCGCGTCCAGCAGCCGGGCGACCAGCACGGAGCCGACGTAGCCGGCCCCACCGATCACGAGCACGCGTCGCCCGGCCAGGTCGACGGTGGGGGTCATGGGGAGTCCTCTCGTGGGATGGCGAGCGCCTCGGCGAGGGTGCGGACGACGCGGTCGACGTCCGCGGGCGCCAGCAGAGGGTGCAGGGGCAGGGTGAGCTCGGCCGCCGCGAAGGCTTCGGTGTGCGGCAGGGTGAGCGCACCGGCGCGGCGGTAGACGTCGAACTCGTGGATCGGCGGGTAGTGCATCGACGACTGGACCCGCGCCTCGCGCAGGAAGGCCATCACGGCGCGGCGGTCCGTACCCGGCGGCAGCAGGACGGGCAGGATGTGCGCGGTCGTCGGGTGGTCGGCGGCGAACGGCACGCGCACGCCGGGCAGCTCGGCCGCGAGCACCTCCCGGTAGCGCGCGGTGAGCGCGCGCCGGGCGTCGTTCCAGCCGGGCAGCCGCGCGAGCTGCACCAGGCCGAGCGCGCCGCGCAGCTCGTCCATGCGGAAGTTGTGCCCCACGTCCACGACGTCGTAGCCGACGGCGCGGCCCCGGTCGCGGTCCAGCGTGCTGGTGGTCATCCCGTGCGAGCGCATCCGCCGGACCCGCTCGCGGCGCTCGCCGTCCCCGACGATCACCATCCCGCCCTCGGCGGTGGTCATGTTCTTGTTGGTGAAGAAGCTGTACGCCGCGGCATGGCTCGCCACCCCGGTGCGGCCGGTGAGCCCGGCCGCGTGCGCGGCGTCCTCGATCAGCACGAGCCCGTGCCGGTCGGCGAACGCCCGCCAGGCCGGGACGTCCATCGCGTAGCCGCCGTAGTGCATGACGATCACCGCCCGGGTGCGGCCGGTGACCCGTGCCCGCGCGTCGGCGAGCGACATGTGCGGGCGGTCCGCCGCCTCGAGGTCGACGAACACCGGCGTGGCCCCGACATGGTGCACGACGTTGGCGGTGGCGACGAAGCTCATCGACGGCACGAGCACCTCGTCGCCCGGACCGACGTCGTGCGCCGCGAGCGACAGCAGCAGCGCCGCCGTGGCCGAGCCGACGGCGACGGCGTCCTCGACCCCGTGCAGGGCCGCGAACTCGCGCTCGAAGCGGCGCACGCGCTCGCCCATCGTGAGCCAGCCCGAGTCGATCACCTCGGCGAGCGCGGCCTTCTCGGGCTCGCCCAGCACCGGGGCCCCCAGCTCGACGAGCGGCAGCGGCACGGTGGGTGCCGCGGGGCTCACTCCGCCGCGGGCAGCGACGACGCCGCCCGCTCCTGGGCCTTGCGCAGGTCCTCGATCCGACCGATGTCGACCCACACGCCGCGGTGCTCGTAGACGTGCACCGGCGCGTCGCGCTCCAGCATCACGCGCATGAGGTCGTCGAAGTTGAACGACCCCGACGGCGGGATGTGCTCGAAGATCGACGGGTCCATGAGGTAGATGCCGGTGCTCACCGAGAACTGCTCGGTGGGCTTCTCCCGGAAGGTCGTCACGCGGCCGTCCGAGTGGTCCAGCACCCCGTAGGCGATCTTGACGTCCTGGTGGGTGACGACGACCGTCAGCGGCGCACCGCTGTGCTCGTGCTCGCTCACGACGTCGCCGAGCGCCACGTCGGAGTACACGTCGGAGTTCGACACGAAGAACGGCTCGACGAGGCGGTCGCGCAGCGCGTTGAGCGGGCCGATGGTGCCCAGCGGCTCGTCCTCGGTGATGTACTCGATCTCCAGGCCCCACCGGCTGCCGTCACCGCAGTAGCTGCGGATCAGCGGCCCGAACCGGCTGACGGTGATGAACACCCGCTTGACCCCGGCCTCGCTGAACATGTCGAGGAGCTTGTCGATCACCGTCTGCTCGTCGATGGGCATCAGCGCCTTCGGCAAGACCGTCGAATATGGGCTGAGCCGGGTTCCCCGCCCGCCCGCCTGAATGACCGCAGTGAGTTCGGCCACGCTGCCCTCCCGCAACGAAAGCATTGTTCGTCATTGATGACGGAGTCCGGCCACCCGACGTTACACATCTGGCCCGAAGGCCGCCGGATGGACCATTCCGGCCGGGCGGGCACGGCCATTCGGGAACGTGGCACGATAGGTGCCGAAGACGGCGACGACGGAGGGAACAGGTGCGTTCACTGCGCGTTCCCGCGGCGTTGCGGGGAGTGGCGAGCATCGTCACCGGAAGCGTCGCCGGGCAGGCGATCGTGATCCTTTCCTACCCGCTGCTCACGCGGATCTACGATCCCGCGGACTTCGGGCTGCTCACAGTCTTCACCTCCGTGGTCGGCATCGTCGCGGTGGCCTCCACGGCCACGCTCGAGGCGGCCGTGCCGCTCCCGGTGGAGGACCGCGACGCCGCCGCCGTGGCCTGGGCCGCCCTCGCGTCCGTGGTGCTCGTCTCGCTGCTCACCGCGGCCGTCGGGCTCGTGGCGGCCGAGCCGCTCGCCCAGCTCCTGGGGGTGCCCGCCCTCGCGGACCACTGGTGGCTCGTCGTGCTGACGATCGCCGCGATCGGCGCCTACCTGGTGTTCTCCGAGTGGATGGTGCGCGACCGCAGCTACGGCGCCCTCGCCCGGCGCAACCTGCTGCAGGGGGTCGGCCAGGTCGGCACCCAGCTCGGGTTCGGCGTCGCCGGCGCCGGGGGCACCGGGCTGCTGCTCGGCCTCGGGGTCGGGCGGGTGGCGGCGATGGGCGGGTTGCTCTCGCACAACGGCCTGCTGCGCCAGCAGCGGCCCACGCTCGCCCGGCTGCGTGCCGCGGTGTCACGCTACCGCCGGTTCCCCCTGCTCGCGATGCCGTCGGCGCTGCTCAACTCGGCGGGGCTCGAAGTGCCGTTGCTGCTGGTCGCGGCCCTGTACGGAGACGTGAGCGCCGGCCTGCTCGGCCTGACGGTGCGGGTCATCTCCGGGCCGACGGCGATCATCGGCCAGGCGGTCATGCAGGTGTTCACCGGCGAGTCCAGCGGTGCGCTGCGCGAGTCGAAGGGCGATCTCGGGCGCACCGTCCGCACCGCGGTGCGGCGCCTGCTGCTCGCCGGCGCGGTTCCAGCAGTGCTGCTGCTCGTGGCCGGGCCGTGGCTGTTCGCAGTCGTGTTCGGCCCGGAGTGGCGCGAGTCCGGCGAGTACGCGCGGCTGCTGGCGCTGGCCTACCTCGGCCAGTGCGCGGTGATGCCGGTGTCCTCGACGCTGTTCCTGCTCGAGCAGCAGCACCGCGAGCTCGGCTGGGTCGTGCTGCGGCTCGTACTCACCACGGGCGGGCCGCTGCTGTGCGGGCTGCTCGGCGCGCCGGTGAGCGTGGCGATCGCCACCCTCGCCGCCGGGCACGTCGTGGCGTACGCGGTCCTGTACCGCTTCTGTGTGAAGGCCGCCGATGCGTCGGACCGCGAGCTGCGCTCCTCCTCCTTGCCCCCTGACGAGTGATAGTGGGCCATCTGCTGCCGATCTACAGTCACCCTCCGCCAGGAGCACCCCCGCTCGACGGCTCACATCGGCCAAACGGGCTGATCAGTAGCATGGCGAAGGAGTACCTGTGGTACCGACGTTGCGGCAGCGGTTCGCAGGTTCAGGACGGAGTGTCATGAGGTACCGGCGCGCGATCGTGGCCACCGTGCTCCCACTCCTGCTCGCCACCCAGGCCTGCAGCAGCGACGGACCGCGCGTACCCACCGTCTACACCCCGCCCCCCGTGCCCGCGCCGCCCGCGGCGTCGCTCGTCGTCGCCCCGAACGGCGACGACGAGGCCCCCGGCACCGCCGCCGCGCCCCTGCGCACGATCGGCGCCGCGTCCGAGCGCGCGGAGCCCGGGATGACGATCCTCGTCCGCAACGGCACCTACAACGGCGACGTCCAGACCAAGGCCTCCGGCACCGCCGACGAGCGCATCGTCTACGTCGCCGAGTCACTGGACACGCGCATCGTCGGCGCGGGCGACAACGTCGGGGCGTGGGAGAACGACGGCGACTACGTCGACATCGTCGGCTTCGACATCAGCGGCGAGAACGCCGACGGGCTGTGGAGCAAGGGCTCGCACGTGCGGCTCATGCAGAACCGCGTGCACGACATCCCCGGCAACTGCATCTACACCGCCAACGACGACTACAGCCTCACCGACATCGACGTGCTCGGCAACGTCGCGTACAAGTGCGGGGAGGACGATCTCGACCACGCCATCTACATCAGCCACCAGCGCGGCGTCGTGGCGAACAACATCGCCTACGACAGCACCGGGTTCGGCATCCAGTGCTGGCACGCGTGTGACGAGGTCACGATCTCCAACAATCTCGTCTTCCACAACGAGCAGGGCGGCATCGTGATCGGTGGGGCGAACGACGACGACCGGCCCGTGGACAATTCACTGGTGGCGAACAACCTCGTGGTCGGCAACGGCCGCGATGGTATCCGTGAGGGCGGTGACTCCGGCCCGAACAACCGTTTCGACAACAATCTCCTCTGGGACAACGAAAGGGATCGGATTCTCCTGTCGACGGGGCGCGAGAGCGACACCGTCGTCGCCGATCCGGAGTTCGTCGACTACCAGCAGGACGGTTCGGGCGACTACCACCTCCAGCCGGGGAGCCCCGCGGTCGACACCGGCACCTCGGACCTCGCGCCGCCGGTGGCCATCGACCTGACGCCGCGCCCGCAGGGCCGCGGGTTCGACATCGGGCCCTACGAGCGCTAGGAGGGACGCCCCCCTCCCAGCCGCACCACCGTGACCCCTGGCCACCGGGCCGGGTCGAGGATCGCCCGGCCGTCGAGAAGGGTCGCGACGCCCGGCAGGTCCGCGGGCGTGAGGTCGCGGTACTGCGGGTGGTCCGCCTGCACCACCGCGGCGTCGACCGGGCGGCCGGGAAGGTCACCGTGCGGCTCCAGCCCCAGCGCGGCGAGCTCCGTCGGGGAGAACAGCGGGTCCGACACCGTCGGCAGAGCCCCTCGCGCCCGCAGCGCGTCCACCACCGCGAACACCCCGGAGAACGCCGTCTCCTTCACCCCGCCGCGGTAGCACGCGCCGAGCACCAGCACGGACGCGCCCGTGAGGTCGCCGTGCACGCGCTCCAGCAGCTCGACGCTGCGCCGCGGCATGTCCGCGTTCGCCGCCCGCGCCGCGCGCACCACCGTCGCGTCCGGATCGCCCGCGAGGTAGAACCACGGGTAGACCGGGATGCAGTGCCCGCCGACCGCGATGCCCGGCTGGTGCAGGTGGCTGAACGGCTGGGAGTTGCAGGCCGCCGCGATCTCGCGGAAGTCCACGCCGATCGAGTCGGCGTACAGCGCGAACTGGTTGGCCAGCCCGATGTTGACGTCGCGGTAGGTGGTCTCGGCGAGCTTCGCGAACTCGGCGGCCTCGGCCGAGCCGAGGTCCCACACCCCGTTGGGGCGGTCGAGGTCGGGGCGCTCGTCGAACTCCAGCCCCTCGGCGTAGAACGCGGCGGCCCGCAGGCCGCTCTCGGCGTCGACCCCGCCGACCAGCTTCGGGTAGTGCGCGAGGTCGCGGAACACCCGCCCCGACGACACCCGCTCGGGGGAGAACGCGAGGAAGAAGTCGACGCCCGGCGTGAGCCCGCTGATCTCGGTGAGGCGCGCGCCGATCCGGCCCCGGGTCGTGCCGACCGGCAGCGTCGTCTCGAACGTGACGAGCGTGCCCGGCCGCAGGCCGCGGCCGATCGCGGCGGTGGCGGCGTCGATCGCGGCGAAGTCCGGCTCGCTCGCGTCGTTCACGTACAGCGGCACGACGACCACGACGACGTCGCTGGCCGCGACCGCGGCCGCCGTGTCCGCCGTGGCCTCGAACACCCCGGCGTCGACGGCCCGGGCGAGCCGCTCCGCGAGCCCCGGCTCGCCGGGGAACGGGGCTCGCGCGTCCCGCACGGCGGCGAGCACGCGCTCCTCGATGTCCACGCCGACGACGTGGTGGCCGCGCCCCGCGAACTGCATCGCGAGCGGCAGCCCGATCTTGCCGAGCCCGACGACGGCGACCTTCACCGGGCCACCCCCGCGGCGACGTCCATCGCCGACCGCTGCGCCGGGAGCGGCGCCGGGACCTCGACGGTGCGCCCGGCCGAGGCGGACTCGGCCAGCAGCTCGGCGACCTTCACCGTGCGCAACGCCTCCGTCATCGTCACGGTGTCCCCGGGGGTGCCCCGCACGGCCGCCACGAACCCCGACAGCTCGGTGACCAGCGGCTCGGGCTTCGGGAACGCGTAGCGCGTCACGTCGCCCTCGGTGACGCCCCGGAACGACGCCACCCGCGCCCATTCCACCGTCTGGGTGCCGTTGGCGAAGAAGGTGAGGTCGGCGCTCACGGTGTCCGCGACGAGGCAGCCCTTCTCCCCGGTCACCGCGGTGATCCGCTCCTTAAGCGGCGAGAGCCAGTTCACCAGGTGCGTGACGACCACGCCGTTCTCGAGCGTGCCGACGGCGCTGACCAGGTCCTCGTGCTCCCGGCCGCTGCGGTGCGCGGTGCGCGCCGACACCGACGTGTACAGCGAACCCGCGACCCACCTCGTGAGGTCGATGTCGTGGGTGGCGAGGTCGAGGATCACCCCGGCGTCGGCGATCCGGGCCGGGAAGGGGCCCTGGCGGCGGGTGACGATCTGGTAGACCTCGCCGAGCTGGCCCTCGGCCAGGCGGCGGCGCAGCTCGCGCAGCGCCGGGTTGAACCGCTCGATGTGCCCGACGCAGCCGACGACGCCGTTGCGCTCGAACGCCTCGACCAGCTTCTGCGCGGCCTTCGAGTCGTGCGCGAGCGGCTTCTCGATCAGGGTCGGCACCCCGGCCTCGGCCAGCTGCAGGCCGATCTCCTCGTGCGTGACCGTCGGCGTCGCGACGACGCACAGGTCCAGCCCGCGGTCGAGCAGCTCCGGGACGGAGCCGACCACGTCCACGGTCACGCTCCCGCGGCCGGGCGCCTCGGCGCTCGGGTCGGCGGCCGCGACCAGCTCGACATCGGGCAGCTGCCCGAGCACACGGGCGTGATGTCTGCCCATGTGCCCGAGCCCGATCAGCCCCGCACGCAGCGGTGCAGTCATGTCCCCTCCTCCTGGGTGGCGCGCTGCGGGATGTCCGGCACGCCGTGGTCCGTCCCGCGGACGCCGGTCACGCGGCCGCGGATCTCTTCGCCTCGTCGACGGCGGCGGCGACGGCCGCGGCCACCCGGTCCAGGCCGCCGGCGGGCACCGCCGGGTGCGCCGGGAGCGACAGCACCTGCGCCGCCGCCCGCGCGGTGTTCGGCAGGTCCAGCTCCAGCCCGTAGGCGGGGAGCCGGTGGATCGGTGTGGGGTAGTAGACGGCCGACGGGATCCCCGCCGCGGTGAGCGCGGCCTGCACGGCGTCGCGGTGCGGTACCCGGACCGTGTACTGGTGCCACACCGGCTCCGCGCCGTCGGCGACCGCGGGCACGACGATCCCGGTGCCGCCTGCGCTGCCGTCGATCCGCGACAGCAGCCCCGACAGGTACGCCGCGTTCGCGCGCCGCACCTCGGTCCACCCCGCGAGCCGGCGCAGCTGCGCGCGCCCGATCGCGGCGTGCAGGTCCGTCATCCGCAGGTTGAACCCGACGATCTCGTTGGCGTAGCGGCGCTCCATGCCCTGGTTGCGCAGCAGCCGCACCGTCCGGGCCGCGGCCTCGTCGGCGAGCACGACCATGCCGCCCTCGCCGCTGGTCATGTTCTTGGTCGGGTAGAAGCTGAACGCCGCCATCGCGCCCAGCGCCCCGACGGGCCGGCCGTCGAGCCGCGCGAGGTGCGCCTGGGCGGCGTCCTCCACCAGCGCGACCCCGTGCTTCGCGGCGATCTCCTGCAGCCGCCCCATCGCCGCGGGATGCCCGTAGAGGTGCACCGCCATCACCGCGGCCGTCCGCGGCCCGATCGCGGCCTGCACCGCGTCCGGGTCCAGGCAGAAGTGGTCGGCCTCGATGTCGGCGAACACCGGGGTGGCGCCCGTGAGCGCCACCGCGTTCGCGGTGGCCGCGAAGCTGAACGACGGGACGACGACCTCGTCGCCCGGCCCGACGCCCAGCGCCAGGAGACCCAGGTGCAGCGCGCTCGTGCCGGAGTTCACCGCCACGCACGGCCGCCCGTCCACCGTCTCGGCGAACTCGCTCTCGAAGGCCGCCACCTCGGGGCCCTGCGCCAGCATCCCCGACTTCAGGACCCGCTCCACCGCGGCGCGCTCGTCGTCTCCGAGCTGCAGGCCGCTGGCGGGGATCGCCTCGTGCTCGTACTCAGGTCGCGAGCTCAAGCCCGTCCCTCTCCTCCCGGTATCGCTCCCCCGTGCGCGGGCAACGCCAGCCGCCCTCGCCGTCGGGCTGCAGCCGCACCCCCGCGCGGCCCACCCAACCGATCTGGCGCGCCGGGACGCCGACGACCAGCGCGTGGTCGGGCACGTCCGCCACGACGACGGCACCCGCGCCGACGGTCGCCCACCGGCCCACGGTCACCGGCGCGACGCACACGGACCGGGCCCCCAGCGACGCGCCCTCGCGGACGGTGACGCCGACCTGCTCCCAGTCGTCGCGGCCCTTCGGCGTGCCGTCCGGGGCGACCGCGCGCGGGTGCTGGTCGTTGGTCAGCACCGCCGCGGGCCCGACGAACACGCCGTCCGCGAGCTCCGCCGGCTCGTACACCAGCGCGTAGTTCTGGATCTTGACATGGTCGCCGACCCGGACGTCCGAGCCGACGTAGGCGCCCCGGCCGACCACGCAGGAGCGGCCGAGGGAGGCCCCCTCGCGCACCTGCGCGAGGTGCCACACCGACGAGCCCGCGCCGATGCGCGCCGTCGGATCGACGTCCGCGCTCGCCGCGACGCGCACGTCCGAGGCGGGCAGGGCGGTCATGTGAGCAGGCCCCGGAAGGTCCGCGCGATGATCGCCAGATCGTGACGCAGGCTCCACCGGCGCACGTAGTCCAGCTCGATCGACAGCTTCTCGGGCAGCACCTCGTCGAGGTAGAACCGCTCGACGTCGGTCGGGTTCGCCCGCGCGATGTAGGACTGCTCGTTGCCGAACCGCAGGTAGGAGGCCGAGGTCATGCCCGGGCGCACCAGCAGCACCTGCAGCTGCTCGGCGGTGAAGTGGCGCAGGTAGCGCGGGTCCTCGGGACGCGGCCCGACCACGCTCATGTCACCCTTCAGCACGTTGATCATCTGCGGCAGCTCGTCGAGCTTGGTCGCCCGCAGGAACCGGCCGACCTTCGTGATCCGCGAGTCACCGGCCGTGGTGACCCGCGGGCCCGAAGCGGCCCCGGCCATGCCGGAGAACTTGTACATCGCGAACGGGCGGCCGTTGCGGCCCAGCCGCGGCGCGCGGTAGATCACCTCGTCCGAGCCGCTCAGCGCGACCAGCACGGTGAGCAGGACCAGCACCGGCAGCAGCACCGGCAGCGCGAGCAGGCAGAGCATCACGTCGAACACCCGCTTGGCGCGGTTGTGCGCCACCGCGCGGATGGCGTCGAACCGCCGCGGCTCGGCCTCCTGCCGCGTCGAGCCTGCGCCGACCAGCTCGGTCAGCGGCGGCACGACCCGCACCTCCACGCCGACCTTGGCCGCCGCGGCCTGCAGCCGCCGCGTCACCGGCGCGTCGGGCGCGCGGCCCGCGACCACGAGCAGGTCGGCCTCCTCCAGCCGGGCCACCGTGGCGACGTCGTCCGCGCGGCCGCGGACGGGCACGCCGCGCACCCGGCGGTTCACCAGGCCCGGGTTGTCGTCGAGCAGCGCCACCGGCCGGTAGCGGCGGGCGGGGTCGGCGAGCATCGACGCCAGCACCTGCTGGCCCAGCTCGTCGGCACCGAACACCACCACGCGGCGCGCGGTGTCGGCCGGTGGGGTCTCGTCCCGGCTGAGGCGGAAGAACAGGCGCGCCCCGACCGCGAGCACCAGCGCGATCGGCAGGGCGATGAGCGGCACCGCCCACGGCGCGGCCGCGTCCAGCACGCCGACGACGAACGCGCTCGCACCCGCGATGGCGAACGTCACCGCGACGTTCGCGGTGTCCTCGGGACTGCCCACGCCGTAGCGCCCCACGTACAGCTCGCGCAGGCCGCCTGCCAGCAGCAACGCGGCGACGGCGACGGTTGCGACGACGCCGAGCGGGAGCAGCGATGCGGCATCCAGCGCGCGCTCGCCGTTCAGCACCGCGCCGCAGGCGACCGCCGCGATCCAGGCCGTGACGTCGCAGCTCACGAGGATCGCCCGCCGCGCCCCGCGGGACACCGTGCGGCACCGTCGCGGCGCCCCGAGCGGTGTCGCCGTGATCTCCTGCGCAGCGATCGGCGAGACCGCCTGCACGGGCACCGTGGCGGACACCGCGGAGTCGAACGCGGCCGGTCCGGCCGTCGACACGGCGGTCGACACCGCCGTCGACATCGCCGGTACGGCCGTCGGCATCGGCACGGCGACGGGCACCGACGCAACGGCCGGCTCCCGCATCCCCGGTACAGCCGCCCATCCGGCGCGTGGCGCCTCCCGCCCGACGATCTCCTGGACGGGCCGGATCCGCTCCGCGCTCGGCGCCTCCATCGCGTTCACCCTGCTCCCGGCCCAGCCGGAAGCCCCCCGTTCGGGGTCGGGTGCCAGGTCCATATCCCCTCCCGCTCGCACCGTCTCGCTGACCCAACCTGCCCCGTCTGCTTATCGGCCGGTATGACGGGCTCGTTACACAGTGCTTCGATCGCATCTCGTTACCCCCCACACATGTGAATTTGATCCACACTGATGGCGGGTATCGCTCGGCAAAAGATCACTGTTCGTCGACAATGGACGCTCGGACCGGTGATCCACGAGAGTGTGACGCAGCGCGGGTGCACGAGCGGCCGACCTCTGGAAGCCTGGGGCACGGATCGTCCCGCCGCGCTCCCCCCGAGCGCCGCGCACACCGAGGGGAACCCCATGTTCGCTCGCCGCATCGCGGTCGTCGGAACCGGCTACGTCGGTCTCACCACCGGCGCGTGCCTCGCCTCCCTCGGCCACACCGTGGTGTGCGCCGACATCGACGAGGCCAAGGTCGCGCGCCTGTCACACGGCGAGGTGGACGTCCTCGAACCCGGCCTCGGAAAGCTCGTCTCCGAGGGCCTCGCCGCCGGGCGCCTGTCGTTCGTCGTCGGCGCACCGGCCGCGCTCCAGGGCCCCGCCGGGCCTGCCGAGGTCGTGTTCCTGTGCCTGCCCACCCCGATGGGCGTGGGCGGGGTCGCCGATCTCTCCGCGGTACAGGCCGTCGTGGAGGAGATCCGCACGGCGCTCGCGTCGCACTGCGTCGTGGTCAACAAGTCGACCGTCCCGGTCGGCACGGCACAACGCACCACCGAACTCATCGGACGCAACGACGTCGCCGTCGTGAGCAACCCCGAATTCCTCCGCGAAGGCTCCGCCGTCCGCGACTTCCTCAACCCCGACCGCATCGTCGTCGGCAGCAACACCCAAGACGCCGCCGAACGCGTCGCCGCCCTCTACGCCCGCCTCGGCGCACCCACCGTACTCACCGACGCCGCCAGCGCCGAACTCGTCAAATACGCCGCCAACTGCTTCCTCGCCATGAAACTCTCCTACGTCAACGCCCTCGCCGAACTCTGCGAACGCGTCGGCGCCGACATCGGCGACGTCACCGAAGGCATGGGCTACGACCAACGCATCGGCCAATCCTTCCTCCGCCCCGGCCCCGGCTGGGGCGGCTCCTGCCTCCCCAAAGACACCCACGCCCTCCTCCAGGTCGCCGACTCCGCCGACTTCGAGTTCCGACTCCTCCGCGCCGCCATCGAAACCAACATCCGCCAACGCCAACGCATGGTCGACAAGATCCGCGTCGCCGTCACCGGCTCCCGCACCGGATCACTCTCACGCACACGCCTGGGCCTACTCGGCCTCACCTTCAAAGCCGGCACCGACGACCTGCGCGACTCCCCCTCCCTCGCCGTCGCCGCCCTACTCCGCCAAGCAGGCGCCGAACTCGTCGGCTACGACCCCGCGGTGCCGGCCGGGTCGTCCGCCCCCGAGCTGGCCGGGATGACGGTCGTCGACGATCCCGCGCTCGTCGCCAAGGGCGCGGACGCCCTCGTCCTGCTCACCGAGTGGCCCGAGTTCCGCACCCTGGACTGGCCGGGGCTCGCCGGGCTCGTCGGGCAGCAGATCGTCGTCGACACCCGCAACCTCCTCGACGCGGACGTCCTGCGCCGCGCGGGCTTCGCATTCCACTCACTCGGGCGTCGCTGATCCACTACTAAAAGTAACAATTCACGTCAAACGACGGGTTCGGTTCACCCTTAGTGGGGCCACCCTGGCGACACTCGACCCGTGAGGCCCACAATGGGTATTGCAGCGGGTGTTGCAGCCTCACGAAGGAGTGACGTGGACATCGCTCTCGCCGTCCTCGGTGCCGTCGCGCTCTGGTGCGCGGTCGCCCTGGGCGTTGCCGTGGTCGTCGGGCGGATGTGCGCCCGGCGGGACGGTCAGGTGAGCGTGCGCGACGATGCCCACGGGCCCCCGCCGCGCACCACCGACGGCGACCCGTCGACGCACAGCCACCGACCCGGCGCCTGATCCCCGGCGTCCTCGGACGACTTCTCGATTCCTGACCAGGTGTTTCGCGCGTCAGGCCCGGACCGTGAGCCCCACCCGCTGGAACTCCTTGAGGTCGGAGTAGCCCGACTTGGCCATCGCCCGCCGCAGCGCGCCGAACAGGTTCACGTTCCCGTACGGGGAGGTGGACGGGCCGAAGAGCAGGGTCTCGAGGTCGCGCTCGCCGGGCCCGAACCCGGAGACGTCCGAGCGCGGCAGCGAGGGGTGCGCGGCGGCGGAGGTCCAGTACAGCCCCTGGCCGGGGGCGTCCGCGGCATCGGCGAGCTGCTCACCCAGCATGACGGCGTCCGCACCGCACGCGATGGCCTTCGCGATGTCCCCGGAGCCCGCCATGCCGCCGTCCGCGATCACGTGGACGTAGCGCCCGCCGGTCTCGTCGAGGTAGTCCCGCCGGGCCGCCGCAGCGTCCACGATCGCGGTGGCCATCGGGACGCCGATGCCGAGGACGTCGTCGGTGGTGGTGGCCGAGGACTGCCCGTACCCGACGATCACGCCCGCCGCGCCGGTGCGCATGAGGTGCATCGCCGTGCGGTAGTCCCCGACGCCGCCCGCGACCACCGGGACGTCGAGCGAGGTGATGAACTCCTTGAGGTTCAGCGGCTCACCCGGCGAGACGTGCTCGGCAGAGATGATCGTGCCCTGCACGACGAGGATCTCCACACCGGCGGCGAGCAGCGTGGGGGTGACCTCCCGGGCCCGCTGCGGGCTCACCCGCGCGGCGACGGTGACGCCTGCGTCGCGCACCGTGCGCACGGCCTCGGTGAGCAGGTCCGGCTGGATCGGGGCGGCGTGCAGCGCCTGCAACGTGCGCACCGCGGCCGTGGGGTCGTCGTCCGCCGCGGCCTCGACGATCCGCTCCAGCGCGGCCGCCGGGTCCGCGTGCCGGGCCCACAGGCCCTCGGCGTTCAGGACGGCGAGGCCGCCGAGCTTGCCGATCGCGGTCGCGCTCGCCGGCGACACGACCGCGTCCGTCGGGTGCGTCACGAGCGGGATCTCGAACCGGTAGGCGTCGAGCTGCCAGGCGATGGAGACCTCCTGGGAGCTGCGCGTGCGCCGCGACGGCACGATCTGGACCTGCGTGAGGTCGTAGGAGCGACGGGCCTCCCGGCCCATCCCGATCTCGACGGCGTCCCGCACGGGGAGCCAGCGTAGCCCTGCCGATCAGCGGCTACCGCGCGGCGTAGTTCGGCGCTTCCACGGTCATCGTGATGTCGTGGGGATGGCTCTCCTTGAGCCCGGCGGCCGTGATCCGCACCAGCTGCGCCTTCTGCAGCCGGGCGATCGTGGCCGATCCCGTGTAGCCCATCCCCGAGCGCAGCCCGCCGACGAGCTGGTGGACCACCTGCTGCAGGGGCCCGCGAAACGGGATGCGGCCCTCGATGCCCTCGGGGACGAGCTTGTCCTCGCTCAGCACGTCGTCCTGGCCGTAGCGGTCCTTCGAGTAGGACTGCACGTCCCCGCGGGACTGCATCGCGCCGAGCGAGCCCATGCCGCGGTAGGTCTTGTACTGCTTGCCGCCGACGAAGATGACGTCGCCGGGCGACTCCATGGTGCCGGCCAGCAGGCTGCCCAGCATGACGCTCGACGCGCCCGCGGCGATGGCTTTCGCGATGTCGCCCGAGTACTGGATGCCGCCGTCGCCGATCACCGGCACGCCCGCAGCCGCGCACGCCTGCGCCGCGTCGTAGATCGCCGTGATCTGCGGGGCGCCCACGCCGGCGACGACCCGCGTGGTGCAGATCGAGCCCGGCCCCACGCCCACCTTCACCGCGTCCACTCCGGCCTCGACCAGGGCCGCGGCGCCCGCCCGGGTGGCCACGTTCCCGCCGACGACGTCGACGTTGCCGCCGACCTGCGCCTTGAGCTTGGCGACCGTCTCCAGCACGCGCCGCGAGTGCCCGTGCGCGGTGTCGACCATCAGCACGTCCGCCCCGGCCTCGACCAGCGTCATCGCCCGCGTGTACGCGTCCTCCCCCACCCCGATGGCGGCGGCGACGACCAGCCGTCCGTCCGGGTCCTTCGTGGCGAGAGGGTACTTCTCCGTCTTGTTGAAGTCCTTGATCGTGATGAGCCCGCGCAGGTGGCCGGCGCCGTCGACGATCGGGAGCTTCTCCAGCTTGTGCCGGCGCAACAGGCCCAGCGCCGCCTCCGCCGTGACGCCGACCCGGGCCGTGATCAGCGGCGCCGGCGTCATCACCTCGCGGACGGTGCGCGTGTGGTCCATCTCGAAACGCATGTCGCGGTTCGTGATGATCCCGACCAGGCAGCCGTCGGCGTCGGTGACCGGAACCCCGGAGATGCGGAAGCGGGCGCAGAGCGCGTCCACGTCGGCGAGGGTGTCCTCCGGCGAGCAGGTGACCGGGTCGGTGACCATCCCCGCCTCGGAGCGCTTCACGACCTCCACCTGCGCGGCCTGGGCGTCCACGGCGAGGTTGCGGTGCAGCACGCCCAGCCCGCCCGCACGCGCCATCGCGATCGCCATCCGCGACTCGGTGACGGTGTCCATCGGCGAGGACACGAGCGGCACCCGCAGCTGCACCCGGCGGCTGAGCCAGGTGGACGTGTCGACAGCTCCCGGCACGACATCCGACTCGGCCGGCAGCAGCAGCACGTCGTCGAACGTCAGGCCGAGCATCGCGAACTTGGGAGGAAAGGTGACGTCGAGGTCGGTTGAGCTCATCACAGCGTCTGGTGCTCCTCGCCCGGCTCGGCGATGCGCGGTCACGCGTTCGACCGACGCGATCGGACGGCGCGGTGGCCGCCTGCGTGTCATCGTATCCGGGCGCCCCCGGAGGTGAGTTCGGTCGTGTGACGGACGCGTCCCGACCCGCCCACCGGGTCCACGACCGGGCGCCGCCGAGCTGTCCACAGGTGCGCGCGGGACCGGGCCCGACGGGCTGCGGGCGAGTATCGTCGCCGGTGTGTCCCCCGATGCGCTGCCGCCCGACCCGTTCGCAGGCGACCCGACGGATCCGGCGCTGTCGATGGACGACGCCGGCGACCTCGATGCCCTGAGCCCTGCCGAGCGCGAGGAAGTCGTCGCCGATCTCGCGGATCTCGCCGTGTACCAGGCGTTGCTGGAAGGCCGCGGCGTGCGCGGCATCGTGGTGGACTGCGGAGACTGCGGAGACCAGCACTTCCACGAGTGGAGCCTGTTGCGCGCGAGCCTGCAGCAACTCCTGGACGAGGGGCAGATGCGCCCGCACGAGCCCGCGTTCGACCCGGACCCCGCGACCTACGTCACGTGGGAGTACTGCCGCGGGTACGCCGACGCCGTGCTCTCCGACAGCTGAGCTCGCCCACGGCTGAGCGCACGAACTCGCCCGACGCGACACGGCCCCGGTCCTCGTGGACCGGGGCCGTGTCGTGCTGCGCGGCTGCTCAGGAGGTGGGCTCTCCGGACGGGGTGGCCGTTCCGGTGGCCGACATGCTCGCGCCCGAGATGCCCGTTCCGGGCTTCTTCGTGCGTGACGACTGCGCGGTCGAGGGTGGCTTCGTCGGGTCGTCGCCCGACGTGGTCGCCGGCGGCTCGTGCGTCGTCGGCGCGGGCCGATCCGCCGCCGACGAGGGCGACGGCGCCGACGTGTGCGTCGACGGCTCCGGCTCCGCCTGCGTGGGTTCCTTCGTCGGTTGCGGCGGGCGCGCCGGCTCCGAGGGCGGCGAGCTGGACGTCTGCTCGCCCTGGCCCGGCGGCGGGGTCTCCGCTGCCCGCGGATCCGGCTGCGACGTCGTCGGCTCCGGCTCGGGCTTCGACGTGCCCGGGGCGCCCGTCGTGGACGGGTCGGGTTCCCCGGTGCCGGGCCGGTCGCTCGGGTCGCCGGGGCGTTCCTGGGCGGGCTCCGTGGGCTCGGACGATTCCGAGGCCGCCGACGAGGGGTTCTCGGACGGATCCGGCGACTGCGACGACGACGAGGCCGACCCGCTCGGCTCGCTCGCCGCGCTCCCGCCGGAGGGGTTGTCCTTGTCCTCCTCCTCGACGACCGTGGGCACGCCCTGCTCGGAGTCGTTCACGACGACCTGGAGCTTGTGCAGCTTCTGCTCCACCTCGCCCCGGCCGTGCTCGGCGAGCACAGACTCCGCCGCCACCTGGCCTTCCGCCAGCGCGACCTCGGCACCGGCCTTGTCGCCCTGGGCGAGGGCCTCCCGTGCGCGTTCCCGGGAGTGGTGGACGACGTCCAGGGCCTCGTAGGACCGCGCCTCCTCGGCGTAGAGCACCTTGGAGATCGGGAACAGGGTGTCGCCGGGACGCGTGTCGTGCGCGGCGATCGAGACGCCTGTGATGGCGACGACGATCAGCGCGGCGGCGCTGGCCACCGGGACGAGATGCCGCATCCGCGTGCTGGGGCGGCGCGCGGCGGGGCGGCTTCCGGCGAGAACGGCGTCCACCGCGGTGTCCAGGTCGATCTGCGGGATCGGCTCGGACTCGACGTCCGCCTTCCACGCGGCGAGCATCGCCGCCACGTGGTCGTCGGCGTCGTAGCCGTGCACGCCGGGGGCGGTGACCGCGAGGCCCGCAGACAGCGCGTTGATCAGCTCGTCGTCCGCCTGCACGGCGACGAGGTCGAGCGGCTCACGGACGTCGTCCAGCGGCACGGGGTCGGTGCCCATGCCCTCGGGCTCGTGACCGTTGGCGCGGTTGTCGGCACCATCGGCGTGGCCATCGTCGCGACGACCGAAGGGATGGTCGCGCGGGTCGTCGGGCACCTAGACCACCTCCTCGGGCATGCACCTGCGCAGGCGGGCGAGCGCCCGGTGCTGCGCGACCCGGACCGCTCCGGGCGTGGATCCCACCGCTTCCGCGGTCTCCTCGGCAGACAGACCGACGACCACCCTCAGGACGAGTATCTCTCGTTGCTTCTCGGGGAGCGTGTCGAGCAGCCGGGACATCTCAGCGGACATCTCCACCCGGAGGGCGCGCTGTTCGGGTCCGTCGGCCATCTCCATGGAGTCCGGCACGTCG
>NZ_JBFWVQ010000033.1:0-52435 GCF_050246655.1 Pseudonocardia sp. | reverse complement strand
CCGCGGGCGGCGAGCGTGCGCAGCATCGACATGATCGGGGTGATGCCGCTACCGGCGGTGACGAGCAGGAGCTTCCCCGGCGTCGCGGGCAGGACGAAGTCGCCCGTCGCCGGTTCGAGCGCCACGATCGTGCCCGGCCGGGTGCGGTGCGCGAGCCGGCCGGAGACGGTGCCGCCGTCGACGGCCTGCACGGTGATCCGCAGGTCGCGGTCGTCGGGCAGGCCGGTGAGGGAGTAGCTGCGCCAGTGGCGCACGCCGTCCACGTCGACCCCGATGCGGACGTACTGGCCGGGCCGGTGGCCGGTCCAGCCGCGCCCGGGTCGGATCCGCAGCGTGGTCGCCCGGGCGGTCTCCCGCCGGACCGCGACGACGCGGCCGCGCAGCTCCCTCGACCAGAGCGGGTTGGCCAGTGTCAGGTAGTCCTCGGGGAGGAGCGGCGTCGTCAGTGCCATCAACGGAGCCGCGAGCGCTCGGAACATGACATCGAGATTGCACGAACTCATGTCACATAGCAACCCGGGATGTTTGATAATCTATGTCACATGACTGACGTGGTCGACGATGAGTCATGGCGGACGATCGATGAGCTGGCACGTGCCAGCGGGGTCACCGTGCGCAACATCCGCGCCTACCAGTCGCGCGGCCTGCTCCCCCCGCCCGAGGTCAAGGCCCGTACCGGCTACTACGGACCGGACCACGAGGCCCGCCTCGAACTGATCCGCGACCTCCAGGACGAGGGCGTCAAGCTCGACACCATCAAGAAGCTGCTCGACACCACCGGCGGCTCCACCGAGCAGATCGTCCGCTTCATCCGCACGGTCCGCGCCCTCTTCGCGGGCGAGGAGCGCCAGATCGTCACCGTCGCCGAGCTGGCCGAACGGTTCGCCGACCTCGACACCGACGCCTCCCTGCTCAAGCGCGCCCAGAAGACCGGGCTGCTGCGCGAGATCAGCGAGGAACAGTACGAGGAGGTCAGCCCGCGCCTCGTTCGCGCGGCCGCCGACCTCCACGGGCTCGGCATCCCGCCCACCCGTTCCCTCGAGGTGGTCGAGCAGCTCCGCAAGCACGCCGACGCGATCGCCAAGATCTACGTGGAGCTCTTTCTCGGCGAGATCTGGCAGCCGTTCGACTCCTCCGGCCGTCCCGAGGAGGGCTGGCCACGGCTCTACGAGACGATCGAGCGGCTGCGCCGCAACGCCGGCGAGGCCGTGGCCGCCGTGCTGGAGATGGCGGTGTCCGAGCGGCTGGACGTCACGTTCGGGCGCGATCTCGCGCGCACCGTCCGGACGTCGAGCAAGGCGGCCGATCCACCCGCGGAAGAGGACTGAGCAACCTCGCGGGTCGGGTCGGGTCGGCTGCGCACCCGCTCAGGTCGTCGGCGGACCCACCGCACACTCGACGGGCTCGCGCCCGCTCACGGCCGGCTGCCGGCGCGCGTCAGGCCGGGGTGGCCTTGTCCCCGGTCGGGGTCACGGCCCACCAGCCGCCGGTGCCGTGCGCGCCGGTCGTGGCGAGGTTGCCGTCGTCGTCCGGGCGGACGTAGACCGGCCACCCGGCGAGGGTGACCTGGGTGGTCCCGTCCGGGCGGGCGAGCCGGCCGATCGTGTCGCGGCTCACGCCCTCCAGGTCCAGCTGCTGGCCCGCGCCGACCAGCAGCGGCGCCCAGGTGTCGGTGCAGGCGCCGGTGCACGTCGAGGTCGGCGGGGTGGCGCTGTCCGCGTCGGAGCGGTAGAGCAGCCGGCCGCCACCGTCCGTCGCGACGATGCCGAGCGGGCCGGTCTGCACCGCCCACAGGCTGACGGGCGCGGTCGGGTCGTTGACCGGCCCGTGGTGCGCGTGCGGGTTCTCCGCCTGCGGAGCGGGGGCGGCCTGCTCGGGGGCCGTGGGTGCCGTGGGGGCACTGCACGCGGTCGCGAGGACGAGCGCGGCGGGGAGCCAGAATCGGGAAGCTCGGGTCACGGGGTTCACCTCTCGTCGCCACCCGGGGGCACGGCGGCGTCCATGACGCTAGTCGGGTGACACAGAGCAACCTTTTCGGCCCCCGAACGTCACCGTCGGTCGCGCCGGGTGCCAGGGGCGTGGCCCGCCCGGCCCCGGGCGTGGTTGGCTCCGCCCGTGGACGGCGTGGCGGAATGGACCGAGGCGCAGCGGCGCGTCATCGGGCTGGTGCGGGGGCTGTCGGCGCGGGAGGCGGAGACGAGGGTCCCGGCGTGCCCGGACTGGACGGTGCGGGACCTGTTCTCGCACATGGTCGGCCTTGGCGTGGACGTGGTCGCGGGCGACGAGCCCGACGACCACAACGAGGCGTGGACGGCGAAGCAGGTCGCCGCGCGCCGCGACCGGGACGTCGCCGCGCTGGTCGCGGAGTGGGAGGAGGTCGCCGATCCGCTGCGGGCGTGGATGCGCGCCCACGGCATCCGGCCGTTGTTCGACGTGATCATCCATGAGCAGGACCTGCGCGGCGCGCTGCGCGAACCCGGCGCGCAGGACACCGCCGCGACTGCCGCCGTGCGGGAGCGGTTCGCCGGTCGCTTCGCCGCGAAGGTGGCGGGCCTGCCGCCGATCGCGCTGGTCGGCGGGACGTGGCGGTGGGGCCCACCGGACGGTGCCGAGCCGGAGGTGGTCGTGGAGGGGACGGACTTCGAGCTGACCCGCGCACTCCTCGCCCGCCGCTCCGAGGCCCAGCTGCGCCGCTGGACGACGCGCGGCGACATCGGGCCGTACCTGCAGGCGTTCACCTCGCTGGGCCCGCTGGCGGCGACGGACCTGACCGAGTCGTAGGACGATCCCACCCGCGGCCCTCGGCCGCACACATGTGGGAACCTCGGCACACACCCGAGGGTGCCGACACACACCGCCGGACGTATGTGCCAGCACCGTCGGCTGTGTGCGACCACCGCAACACATGTGCGAGCCCATGCGCGGCACGCGCATCGCCTGCTCGCTGCGTTGACGCCGCCCGGGTCGCGGCCCGCCGCGGTCTGCTCGAACACTGTGCTGCGGCGCCCAAGACACGTGCTCCGCACTCGAACAGGTGTTCCGCCTTGTTCGGCCGGTCGCACCACGCTCCATCGCCCACACGCGAGCCCGCACACCGGGCGCTCCCGGCCAACCCGTCGGGCACGCGGGGCCAAGACCCGCAGCCGCGCACGGACCAGGCTCGCCGGTGACCACCGCCGTCCCGAGGAGCCGCCGCCATGCCCGTCGACTTCACCCTGACACCCGCGCAGCACGAGCTGCGCCTGGCCGCCCGCGAGCTCGCTCGCACCGTCCTCGCCGAGGTCGGGCCCGCGACCCGCCACCTCGCCACCCCCGAGGAGCGGTGGCGCGCCACCCGCCCGATCTACGAGAAGGTCGTCACCGAGGGCTGGCTGCGCCGGATCCTGCCCGAGCCCGCGGGCGGCGAGGGCCGGGGCATGGTCGATCTCGCGCTGGTCGCGGAGGAGCTCGTCGCCGTCGACTCGAACGTGTCGCTGACGCTCTTCGCCGTCACGCTGGGGCTGACGCCGTTGCTCGTCGCGGGCACGCCCGAGCAGGTGGGCGCACATCTGCCCCGGTTCCTCGAACCGGCGGGCGCTCCGCTCGCGGCGTTCGCGTTCTCCGAGCCCGGCGGCAGCGCCAACTTCGACGCGCCCGCCCCGGCCGAGGGCGTGCGCACCACCGCGGTCCTGGACGGCGACGAGTGGGTGATCAACGGCGCGAAGCGGTGGGTGTCCAGCGCGGGTGGCTGGGACGGGCGCGGCCCCGACCTGCTCACGGTCGTCTGCCGCACCGGCGCCGACGAGCTCTCGGTGATCGCCGTCCCGGGCCCGGTCGACGGCCTCACGGTTGAGGCGAACCTCGACCTGCTCGGCCACCGCGCCCACCAGATCCCGGTCGTGACCTTCCGCGACGTGCGTGTGCCGCGGGAGAACGTCCTGGGCGGCGAGGGCGCCGGTCGCGAGGTCGTCGCCATGAGCTTCACCCCGACGGCGGCGCTGGTCGGGGTGTTCGGGCTGGCGAAGATGCGGGCCGCGTTCGAGTTCGCGCTGGAGTTCGCCCGCACACAGGCCCGTGGTGGGACCGGCCCGATCCTCGACCACCAGGCTGTCGGCTACGCCCTCGCCGACGCGAAGGGCGCCATGGAGGCGGTCCGCTCCCTGTCGTGGCGGGCCTGCCACGCCCTCGACGCCGGGTCGCCGGGCGCTGCGGAGCTGGCCCTGCACGCCAAGATCGTCGGATCGGAGACCGCGGTGCGGGTGATCACCGACCTGATGCGCGTGGTGGGCATCGAGTCCTACAGCCACGAGGCCCCGCTGGCGGAGATCCTGCAGGATGCGCTGGTCTACCCGCTGTTCGACGGCGGCAACATGGGGGTGCGGCGCCGCCAGCTGCACGCGCTGCTCGCCGACCCCGGCTACGACCCGTCGGCGACCTTCCTCGCCTGACGCACCTCGCGTGGTGGCGTGCCGAAGTGGCGCCGGAACGCCCGGCTGAACGATGCCGGATCGGCGAACCCGTGCCGCGCGCCGATCTCGGTGATCGACGCCGTCGTGGCCGGGTCCGCGATCAGCCGGGCGCAGCGCTCCAGCCGCATCGCCCGCACCGTCGCCGCGAAGGATCGCTCCTGGTCGGCGAACAGGCGGTGCAGCTGCCGCGACGAGATCGCGAAGCGCCGGCACACCGAGCCCACCGACAGCCGGGGGTCGCCCAGGTGGGCCGCGACGTGGCGCAGGACCGCCGCGCGGGTGGCGGCCCGCGGGGCCGGGGCGGCGTCCGCGACCCCGCCCAGCGCGAGCGCGACGACCGACGCGAGCGACTCCTCCAGCTCGACCGCCCCGGCCGGCTCGTCCAGCTCCCAGAGTGCGCGCATGAGCGAGGTGACGACCCCGCCGAGGCCCCCGGCACCACCGATCGCGCGGCCCGTGCCGTGCAACGGGTCCGGCAGGCGGGCGGCCAGCGTCGCGTGCGGCACCCGGAACGACAGCATCCGCCAGTCCTGCGGGAAGTCGAACCAGTACGGCTCGGTGGTGTCGACGACGGTGAACCCGCCGGGTTCCACGACCGACTCCGCGCGCCCCTGGCGCACCCGGCAGCGGCCCGCGAGCTGCAGGTTCACGAAGTAGTAGGCGGCCTCGCCGCGGCGGACCTCCCGCGGTCCGTGCGCGGTCCGCTGGCGCCGCGACCGGATCTCCGCCCGGTTCAGCGCGCCGAGCGGGCGGGTCTCCACGCGGCTCGCGAAGTCCGGTGTCTCGGCGTTCGGTGCCGGGTCGAGCGGGACGAAGGCCTGGCAGATCACCTCGCGCCAGTAGCCGAACTGCTCGCCCGGTGGGCGCCGCGCGATGTCCCAGACCGGCATGCGCTCAGCGTCCCAGGCTCAGCGTTCCTCGGCGAGGACCTCCTGCGCGATCCGGAAGGCACCGTTCGCCGCGGGCAGCCCGCAGTAGATCGCCGCGTGCAGCAGCACCTCGCCGATCTCGGCGTCCGTGAGCCCGTTGCGCCGCGCCGCCCGCAGGTGCATGGCGAGCTCGTCGTCATGGCCGAGGGCGACCAGCGCCGCCAGGGTGATCATGGAGCGGCTGCGGCGGTCCAGGCCGGGCCGGGTCCAGATCTCGCCCCAGGCGTAGCGGGTGAGGAAATCCTGGAAGTCGCGGGTGAGATCGGTGGTCGCGGCGACGGCCCGGTCCACGTGCGCGTCCCCGAGGACGGCCCGGCGCACGGCCATGCCGTCGGCGTGCGGATCCGGGACGGGATGGGTCGCCACCAGGCGTGCCACGGTGCCGGGCACCTCGGCGGGCGCGAGATGGGCGACGCCGTCGAGCACCACCAGCCGGGCCCCGGGCACCGCCTCGGCGATCGCGCGCAGCGCGTCCGGGGGCGTCGAGACGTCGACGGCCCCGGCGACGGCGAGCACCGGCGCGGTGATCCCGGCGAGCCGCTCACGGACGTCGAACGTGGCGAGTGCCCCGCAGACCGCGACGTAACCGTCGTCGTCGATCGACGGGAGCTCGTCGAGCAGCCGGGCGGCCCGCGCGGGCTCCCGGTCGGCGAAGCCGGGCGCGAACCACCGCGCCGCCGATCCCTCCACCATCGCCTTCGTGCCGCCCGCCCGCACCGCCGCGATCCGCTCGGTCCAGGACTCGGCGGTGCCGATCCGCGCCCCCGTGCACAGCAGGGTGGCCGCCGCGATCCGGTCGGGAGCGTCCAGCAGCAGCTGCAGGCCCACGGCGCCGCCCACCGAGTCGCCCGCGTACCGGAACGTCGCGCGTGCCGCCAGGTGCTCCTCCACGGCGGCGAGCACCCCCGCGGCCAGCTCGGCCATCGTGAACGGGCCGTCCGGCGGCGGCCCGGTGCCGTGGCCGGGCAGGTCCCAGCCCAGGACGTCGAACTCCTCGGCGAGCGACGCCGCAGCGGTTCCCCACAGGCCCTCGGCCGACGTGCCCAGCGACGGGCCGAGCACGAGCAGGGGCCGGTCCGGCCGGGCGGGGCCGAGCGGGACGGTCGAGACGGCCGGGACGGTCACCGTTGCTCCTCCGGGAGGATCGCGCGGGCCCGCTGCAGGGCCGCGTCGACGAGCAGGTCGGCCGCGCCCGTGTAGGACGCGGGATCGGGGTCTCCATCCTCGTGCAGGCCGCGGCGCTCGGCGAGCAGGTCCGCCGCCGCGGCGTCGAGGGTCGCGCGCATCCGCTCCGGGTGCACGCGCAGGCCCGCCAGCAGCTCCGAGGCCTGCGACCCAGCGCTGACGGCACCTCGGCCCAGCTCGCGCAGCGCGTCCCACTCCAGGTGCCAGGCACCGTCGGGGCGCTCGTCGCGGGCGTCGGCCGCGGCGAGGTGCAGCCGCGCGGCGAGATCCGGCGCGGTGAGCGCCGCGCGCCGGATCAGCACCGACAGCACGGGATTGGCCTTGTGCGGCATCGTCGACGACCCGCCAGCCGTGCCCTCGGCGAGCTCGCCGATCTCGGGGCGGGACGCCGTGAGCACGTCCGCGGCGATCCGGCCCCACGCGTCCGTGGCGCGGACCAGCGCGTCGCCGACGCGGGTCACCGGGGCGCGGGCCGTGTGCCAGGGCGGCGCCGCGTCCAGCCCGAGGCCCGCGGCCGCGTCGACGGCGATGCGCACGGCCGTCGCGGGCGGCTCGGGCGAGCCCGCGACGCGGGCCAGCTCCGCGGTCGCCGCGAGCGTCCCCGCCGCCCCGCCGAACTGCGCCGGGAACCGCAGCGCGGCGACGTCGGTGTGGGCGTCGAGCACCCCGGCCAGCCACGTCGCGGCCTTCAGCCCGAACGTGACGGGCACGGCGTGCTGGGTGAGGGTGCGCCCGGCCATCGGCGTGTGGCGGTGGCGTTGCGCGAGGGCGGAGAGCGTCCCGGCCTGCGCGACCAGCTCGGCGCGTACCCGGGCCGCGGCGTCGCGCACGCACAGCATCAGCGCGGTGTCGAGGACGTCCTGGCTGGTCAGGCCCCGGTGCACCCAGCGAGCGACGGACGGCTCCGCGCGCTCGCGCAGCAGCACGACCAGCGGGATCACCGGGTTGCCCCCCGCCTCGCTGCCTCCGGCGACGCGCGGGAGGTCCTCGCCGGTGATCTCCGGCACGGGACCACCCGGGCCGAGGCCCGACGCGCCGAGGGCGGCGAGCCACGCCGCCTCGACCGCGGCCATCGCCCGCAGCAGCGCCGCGGGCGTCAGGAGGTCCCCGGCGCGGTGGTCGCCCGGGAGGAACAGCTCGGTCACCGGTGGGCGAGGAACACGGTCTCGGCCGCGCCCTGCAGCACGACGTCGAAGCGCAGGCCGTGCGCGTCCATCCTCGCGAGGAGGGTGGCGCGGCGCTGCGGGGGCAGCGTGTCGAGGAACGGGTCCGTGGCACCCGGCGGGTAGACGCGGGTGAACAGCGCATCCAGCAGGCCGCGCGCGAACACCGTCATCGCGACGAACCCGCGGGGCTCGAGGGTCGTGAACGCGTAACGCCCCTCGCCGTCGGTGGCGGCGCGGCCCCAGCCGGTGAACGTCCAGCCGTCGCGGTGCAGCGACCCCGCCTCCTGCGGTACGCGCCCGTCGGGGCCGGCCTGGCGGATCTCCAGCAGCGCGTCCGGGACGGGAGCGCCGTGCCCGTCGAGCACGCGCCCGTGCAGCCGGATCGCGCCGGGGCTCCCCGGCGGCACGAGGTCCGGGCCACCGGGGTAGGGCAGCGCGTGGGCGAAGAACGGCCCGATCGTCTGGCCGGGGGTGCTCACCGCGCCGACTCCGCCCCCTGTGCTCACTGTGCCCACGTCCTTCCCAGCACGATGTCCCAGCGGTATCCGGTGCTCGTCTCGGGTACGGACCGGTCGTGATCGTAGGTGGCGATCAGCAGCGCGCGCGCCGTCGCGTCCGTCACCGACGAGAGGATCGGGTCCAGCGGGATCAGCGGGTCGCCAGGGAAGTACATCTGCGTGACCAGCCGTTCGGTGAACGCGGTGCCGAACAGCGAGAAGTGGATGTGCGCCGGCCGCCAGGCGTTGCGGTGGTTGCGCCACGGGTACGGACCGGGCTTGACCGTGGTGAACGTGTAGTCCCCCGCGGAGCCGGTGAGGCAGCGGCCGGTGCCGGAGAAGTTCGGGTCCAGCGGGGCCGGATGGCGGTCGCCTGCGTGGCGGTAGCGGCCCGCGGCGTTGGCCTGCCAGATCTCGACGAGCTGGCCCGCGACGGGGCGGCCGTGCGCGTCGAGCACCCGCCCGGTGATCGTCATCCGCTCGCCGATCGGGTCGCCCGCCCAGCCGGCGGTGAGGTCGGACTCCCCGGCGGCGACGTCGCGGGTCCCGAACACCGGCGCGGCGAGCTCCGCGGCCTCGGGATCCACCGCCACCAGCGCGTGGTGGGGATGGCGGAGCAGGCTGCTGCGGTACGGGGGGTAGTCCAGGCGCGGGTGCCCCGGGACCGCGGACGCCGCAGCGATCTCGGCGCTGATCTCGGCCTGCGTCGGGTCGGTCACGGCGGGAGCCTAGGCAGCCCGCACCCCGTCCGGAGGGCAGGGCCTTCCACTGAGCGGAAGCCCGGGTGCCGTTCCGAGGCGGCCGTCAGACGCCGCCCGCCTGGCGTGCCCACGTCACGAGCGCGGCGATCGCGAGCAGCTTGACTAGCCAGTCCCCGGCGTGGATCGCGGCGAGCGCCACGGGCACGCGCTCGTGGAACACCGCCCCGGCCAGCAGCACCACCGGGAACGCCACCCACAGCGCGAGCGCTGTCAGCAGCGCGGCGCCGATTCCCAGCCCGGCCGTCAGCCACGTCACGACGAGGGCGAGGACGATGTTGCGCGCCAGCTCCACCGCGGCCGTGAGCGCGGCCGGGCGCGGGTGGGCGTAGGCCGGGGCGAGCTCCGCGAGCCGCCCGCCGACCAGCAGGTAGTACGCGCCGCTGAGCAGGAACGCGGCCACCGCGGCGGCTCCGACCGCGATGCCGAGGACGGGCGCGGTCACCGCCGCTCCGTCAGGTGGACGGTGATGGTGTCGCCCGGCTGCTTGTCGATCGCCGCGAGCAGCGCCTTCGTCACCGGCAGCTTGTGCCTGCCGTCGCCGAGCGCCATGAACGAACTGCGGAACGGGCGCCCGTCCACGGTGCCCGTGACCTTCACGAGCCCCCGGGTGCCGAAGAACTCCGCGGTCCAGTCCGTGACGACGAACGTCCAGCCGCCCGGGGCGGAGCTGCGCTGCAGTTCGGCGGTGAAGGTGCGGTCCAGTGCGGTCACGGCGGTCATGATGGGGTCTCCTGTTCGTCGATGGGCACCCCTGTGTCGAGACCGCGGCCCGGGTCTCGACACAGGGACGGAGACGATGTCCGCCGACGATCCGGAGGCCAGCCGTGAAGTACCTGATCCTCGTCCATTCCAACCCCGAGTTCCTGGCCCGCTGGCAGGGCCTCACCGAGGCCCAGCGCGAGGAGTTCGGCCGCGGGCACATGGCGCTCACCGACGAGCTGATCGCCACCGGGGAGCTGGTGGTCTCCGACGGCCTCGCCGATCCCGCGACGGCGCAGCGCGTGACCGTCCGCGACGGTGTCACGTCGACGACGGACGGCCCGTTCGCCGAGGTCAAGGAGTATCTCGCCGGCTTCTACCTCGTCGACTGCACCTCCGGGGAGCGGGCCGTCGAGATCGCCGCGAAGGTGCCCGACGCGATCTGGGGGCTCGTCGAGGTGCGACCGGTGCTGAACCTCGGCGGCGAGGAGTGAGCCCGCGGTGATCGAGGCGTTGCTGCGGGAGAGCGCGCCGCGGGTGCTCGGCGTGCTCACCCGCCGCCACGGCCGCTTCGACGAGTGCGAGGACGCCGTCCAGGAGGCGCTGCTCGCCGCGACGCTGGCCTGGCCCGCCGACGGGCTGCCCGCCAACCCGGTCGGGTGGCTCGTCACGGTCGCGTCCCGGCGGCTGACCGACGCGCAGCGCTCCGACGCGGCCCGGCGGCGCCGGGAGGAGGCCGACGTCGCGCTCCCGGCGCCCGGCCCGGTGCCGGATTGCGACGACACCCTCACGCTGCTGTGGCTGTGCTGCCATCCGGTGCTCACCCCGCCGGCGCAGGTGGCGCTCACGCTGCGGGCCGTCGGCGGGCTCACCACGGCCGAGATCGCCCGCGGGCTGCTCGTGCCGGACGCCACGGTGGCACAGCGGATCAGCCGGGCGAAGGCGCGCATCCGGGCGAGCGGCGCCCGTTTCACCGAGCCGGACACCGACGAGCGCACGGCCCGGCTCCCCGCCGTCCTCGGCGTCCTCTACCTGATCTTCACCGAGGGGCACACGGCGAGCTCCGGCGCGCAGCTCGCGCGGGTGGAGCTCAGCGGGGAGGCGATCCGGCTCACCCGCGCGCTGCACGCCGCACTGCCCGGTGAGGGCGAGGTCGCGGGCCTGCTCGCGCTGATGATGCTCACCGATGCCCGCCGCGCCGCCCGCACCCGTCCCGACGGTGCCCTCGTCCCGCTGGACCGCCAGGACCGCGCGCTCTGGGACCCCGCCGCCGTCGCCGAGGGCACCGCGCTCGTCGAGGCCACCCTGGCCACCGCCGTCCCCGGGCCGTACCAGCTGCAGGCCGCGATCGCCGCCGTCCACGCCGAAGCCCGCCGCGCCGAGGACACGGACTGGCGCCAGATCCTGGGTCTCTACGAGCTGCTCGCGGCCCTCGCGCCCGGGCCGATGGTGACGCTCAACCGGATCGTCGCCGTCGCGGAGGTGCGCGGGCCCGAGATCGGCCTGCTCCAGCTCGACGCCGCGGCGGACGACCCCGCACTGGCCCGCCACCACCGCCTCGACGCCGTCCGCGCACACCTGCTCGACCGCGCGGGCCGCCACGACGAGGCCCGCGTGCACTACCGCCGGGCGGCGGAGCGCACGCTCAGCCTGCCGGAGCGCCGCTACCTGCTGGAGCGCGCGCTCGGCTGATCAGCCGCCCGAGGGCCGCTCCCCGGAGCCGGACTCCCGCGCGCGCCCGCACCGCGGGCACGGACAGTCCCCTGCGGCCGGGCGGTTCCGTTCCGCCAGCGTGACGGCCCGGCGCAGGCCCGGCATCCGCCGGATCGCGTCGGCGACGTCGGCCGCGGCGAGCGCCGCGACCACCGTCCGTATCCCATCGGTCACGAGCCATCGGTACCCGCAACTCCGTCCGGCGCAAACGAACCGGGCCGAACGCCGGGCGTCCGACCACCCACACGGGCTGCCGGAGCTGCGCGAAAAGGGGTGTTCGTCGAGGTCTGTACGGGTGTACGCAACGAGACCCGTTTGCCATGATGTGCGGCACCCTGACCGACCGGAGGGGCGCGCGGTGATCCGGTCGGAGCCGGCGACACCGCGGTCGCGTCGCGGGATGGAGTGGAGTGGCCCGTGGAGCTCAGCCCGCTCGCCGCGACGCTTGCCGGGAGTCCCCACCAGCTCTGGTGGATCTTCCCGCTCGTGCACGCCGACGGGTGGGTCGCGCACATCTCCGTGCCGCTGTTCACCGGTGTCATCGGCTGGGTCACGAACTGGTCCGGCGTCTGGATGCTCTTCCACCCCGTGCGGTTCCGGGGCGTCCGGGTCCCCGGCCTGCGCACCGTCGCCCAGTTCCTGCCCCGCAAGGTGCTGGAGGTGCCACTCGGGCTGCAGCGCGGGTGCATCGGCTGGCAGGGGATCATCCCTTCGCGCGCGGCGAAGATGGGCAGCATCGCCGTCGACAAGGGCCTCACCAAGCTCGGCACCACCGCGGAGTTCTACGAGCAGCTCGACCCCGAGGCGATCGCCGACCACATCCTCTCGACCTCCCGCGACGAGATCGAGCGCATCGTGGACCGGCTCATGCGCCGCCACTACCCGACGGTGTGGGCCAACCTCCCGCCCGGTGTGCGCCCCAGGTCCACGCCCGCGTCGAGGCGCAGCTGCCCGGGATCGTCCACGGGCTGACCCGCGACATCGGGGTCAGCATCGACCAGCTCCTCGACGTCAAGCTGATGGTCATCGGCTACATGGAGGAGGACCCCACCCTCGCCAACCTGATCTTCCAGGAGATGGGCCGCCGTGAGCTCACGCTGATCACGCACTTCGGGTTCGTCTTCGGGTTCCTCCTCGGGATCCCGCTCGTGCTGCTCACGATCGCCTACCCGGTCTGGTGGATCGTCCCGGTCTGCGGCGCGGTCATCGGCTACGTCACGAACTGGCTCGCCATCGCCGTGATCTTCGAGCCGGTGAGGCCCGTGACGATCGGCCCGCTGCGCATCCAGGGGCTGTTCATCCGGCGCCAGAACGAGGTCGCCGAGGTCTGGGCGGGGATCATCGCCGAGCGCATCGTGTCGCTGCAGAACATCGGCTATGAGCTGTTCCACGGCCCGCGCGGGGACCGCACCCGCAAGATGATCGAGCGGCTCATGCAGCCGGTCGTGGACCGGGCCGTCGGCTATGCCCGCCTGCCCGTGCGCGTGGCGCTGGGCGCGCGCACCTACGACACCGTCTCCGAGCAGGCCGGCACCGAGGCGACGGCGCTGGCCAGCAGTGCGCTGCTCGACGAGGAGTTCAACCGGCGCCAGAGCGCCAGGATCCGCGCCCTCGTCGCGGAGAAGACCCGCGCGATGGATCCCCATGACTTCGCCGAGATGCTCCGCTCGGCCATCAAGGAGGACGAGTGGCTGCTCATCCTGCACGGTGCGGTGCTCGGCGTCCTGGCCGGCGGGGTGCACCTGATCGTGTTCGGCGCCTGACGTGACCGACCCCGGGACCGATGCCGGCAAGCCCGATCCCGGCCTCCTCGACCGGCTGCGCTGGCTCGGCGACGGCGTCCTCGGCGAGGCACCCGCGAGCGCCGTCGTGCGGGCATTGCCCGACGTCGTGCGCGCGGCCGGCGGCGTGTGGTGGCGCACCAACCGGTGGACGATCGAGACCGGCGCGAGGTTCGGCGGGATGGTCGTGCGGGGCGCGATCTCGGGGCGTCCCCCGCAGACCATCGTGGACGAGGTCGTCCGCGAGGCCCGGCAGGTGGCGCGCGACCTGCTCGGGGTGGCCGACGCGGACCCGATGCCCGAGTCGCTGCGCCGCCGCGTCCCGGCCCGCCCCGACGGCAACGGGGAGATCAGCCTCCCGGACCGTCTCGCCGCCCTGCTCGACGCCTCGGCCGACCTCACCTACACCCACCACCCGCACCCCGCCTACCTGCGGTTGCTCTCCGAGCTGGCCCCCGACGAGGCGCGGATCCTGCGGTTGTTCGCGCACGCCGGTCCGCAGCCCGCCGTCGACGTCCGCACCCGGCGCCCGTTCGGCGTCGGCAGCACGCTGGTGAAGCAGGGAATCACGATGATCGGCCGGTATGCGGGCTGCCAGGACGTCGAGCGCGTGCCCGCCTACCTCAACAACCTCTTCCGGCTCGGCCTGATCTGGTTCTCCCGCGAGGCACTCCCGGAGCAGAGCGTCTACGACGTCCTGGAGGCGCAGGAGGAGGTCGAGGAGGCGCTCGCCCTCGCCGGCCGGGGGGTGACCGTGCGTCGCAGCATCGAGCTCACCGCGTTCGGGCGCAATCTCTGTGCCCAGACGGGCCTGCTGCCGCAGGGGGAGAGCATCGCCCCGGCAGGCGACGAGGACAGCGGGGCCGCGCTGCCGCCCCCGGACGCCCGCTGATCGGGCCGGGACCGGCGGGCGGTCCCTCCGCTGCGTGGAGCGGCGTCCCGCGCACCCGCTGTGGCGCATCCCGGCCTTGCGGACACGGAACGTGTCGATGGATCAACCGGTTTCCCGTTCATCCACTGTCGAGGGGCCATCGGGCGCCTCGTTCTCACGGTCCGTCGCGAGCCGCGATCCCGGCCTCGTATGCTCTCCGCCACGTCACGGTCACCGGGCGTCGCTCCCCGGCCGCCGTCCCCCTCGAGACTTCGCGGAGTCCCCATGGCCGCCTCGCCGGCAGCGCCGGGCCACACCTGCCGACGGGGCGTGATCGCGGGCTCGGTCCGGGTGGTCGTCGTCGACCAGCACGCCGTGTGGCGCGAGGGCATGCGTGCCACCCTCGCCCGGCATCCGGACCTGCGGATCGTCGGCGAGTCCGGGTCCGCCGCCGAGGCGCCCGCCCTGGTCGAGCGGCTGCGGCCCACGGTCGTACTCCTCGATCCCACCATCCGACTGGCCGGACGGCCCGTGGGCATCGACGTGTGCCGCGACGTGGTCGCCCGCAGTCGTGGCAGCCGGGTCCTGGTCCTCGGCCCCGTGGACAACGAACGCTGCGTCCTCGCCGCGCTGGACGCCGGGGCCACCGGCTACCTCGGCCGGGACGCGACGCTCGACCAGGTGGTCAGCGGCGTGCGGGCGGTCGCAGCGGGTCGCCGCACGCTGGACCGGCGCAGCAGCGAGGCGCTGCTGCGCGCGTCGACGCCGGCTGCGCCACCCCCCGAGCAGGCGCTCACCGGTCGCCAGCTCGAGGTGCTGCGGCTGCTCGCCAGTGGCATGTCCAACCGGGACATCGCGGGCGCCCTCACCGTCTCCGAGGGCACCGTGAAGTTCCACCTCGCGAAGATCATGCGGCGGTTGGACGCCCCCGGGCGCGCCGCCGCCGTCTACGCCGCGAGCCGGCAGGGCCTCATCTGAGCCTTCGTCCGGGCGGTGTCGACGGGTCGGGGTGCCACTCGGGCAGGTGTTCGAGCGCTCGCACAGGTGTTCCGTTGCTCGCGGTTGGCAGCCGGGGCCCCGTGGTGCTCGGTGGTGGCACCCCCGCGGCGCTCGGTGGCCCACCCCCGCCGCGCCCGCACACATGTGCCACCGCCCGCACACGCCCCGCGGCGCTCGCACACATGTGCCACCGCCCGCACACACCCGCGGTACTCGCACATACCGCCGGCGGTGTGTGTGACCAGCTCGTGGTGTGTGCCAGCGCTCGCACATATGATCCATCGCCCGTGGCACGCGTCCCGCCCGCGGCGCTCGGTGGCGGCGCCCCTGCGGCGCCCGTCGGCATCCGGCGGCGCTCGCCCGCCCCCGGCGCGCTCGCGCACATGTGCCACCGCCCGCACACGCCCCGCGGTGCTCGCACATGGCTCGGGGTACTCGCACATACCGCCGGCGGTGTGTGCGACCAGCTCGGGGTGTGTGCCAGCGCTCGCACATGTGGCCCGTGGCCCGCGTCCGGGGTGGGCCGCGTCCCGCCTGCGGCGCTCGGTGGCGGCACCCGCGCGGCGCCGGTGGCCCGCGGCGCTCAGTGGCGGCACGGCACCTCTGCCGAGCCTATCTGCACCCGCGCCGCTCGCCCGCCCCCTCGCCGCGCTCGCACACATGTGCCACCGCCCGCACACACCCCGCGGCGCTCGCCCGCCCCCTCGCCGCGCTCGCACACATGTGCCACCGCCCGCACACACCCCGCGGTGCTCGCACATGGCTCGTGGTGCTTGCACATATCGCCGGCGGTGTGTGTGACCTGCTCCGGGTGTGTGCCAGCGCTCGCACATGTGTTCCATCGCCCGTGGGGTGGCCGCACCGCCGCGCCCCCGCCAACGCTCGCACACGTGTTCCACCCCCTGGGTGCCGGCCCGGCAGCGGTCCCCGCCGCCGGGCCGCCCCGACAGAGCCGCTACCCGACGGCCGCGGCCAGCTTGTCGAGGCCGCTCTCCAACTGCTCGGCCGACACCAGGGGGAGCAGCACGGCGAACCGTTCGTCCTTGACCGCCATCCACTCGTAGGTCTCGGTGACCTCGGTGCCGCCATCGACCGGGCGGAGGTCGAACGTGTACGTGTGCCCGGTGGCCTCCATGTCGCCGAGCTTCGCCGCGGCCTCGCAGTCCGGGTCCAGCGTCGGTGCCCACCCGATGCGGGCGCCGGGGACGAAGGCCGTCACCGAGTTGACCATCCGGTAGTCGCCGAGCTCCGGCCGGTGCATGCGCATCACGAACACCTGCCCGATGCCGCCCAGGGGCGGGGAGTCCCCCTCGGGACCCTGCACCATCCCGTTTCCGTCGACCTCGGTGTGCCGGTTCGGGTCGGCGAGGACCGCGAAGATGTCCTCCGCCGGGGCCCCGATGACCTTGCTGACCTGGATCTTCCTGCTCGTGTCCACCCATGCTCCTTCGCCGGTGGGTCCGAAGGGTCCAGCCCGAGGTACCCCGACCGGCGGTGCGCGGAAACGCCGGCGCGCGGTCAGCGTGCGGAGAAGGCCACCTTGTGCCAGCCCGTCGCCCCGTCCGGCGCGGGCGAGGTGTAGTCCTCGATCTGCGTGATACCCAGGCTGTTCGTCGCCCGCACCTGCGCCATGTGGTCCCCGGGCGGCACCTGGACGAACGCCCGCCACATCCGCCACGTGTCGCCGCCGACGTCCGTCGCCAGCTCGGCCTCCTGCCACGGGCCACTGTCCACCCGGACCTCGACCCTGCTGATCCCGTCCGGCTGCGACCACGCGATGCCCGCGATCGGGACGCGCCCCGCGGGCACCGTCCGGAACCGGCGCGGGAAGTCGATCCGCGACTGGGTCTTCACCGGGGCGAGCCGTGACCAGCCGCGCGGCTGCCAGTAACCCTCCGCCGCCGCGAACGTCGTCAGCTCCAGCTCGGTGACCCACTTCGTCGCGGAGACGAACCCGTACAGACCCGGGACCACCAGCCGGGCCGGGAACCCATGCTCCGCGGGCAGCGCCTCGCCGTTCATGCCGATCGCGAGCAGCGCGCCCCGGTCCGGCTCCAGCAGGACGTCGGTGGGGGTGCCGGCCGTCCAGCCGTCCGTGCTCGTCGAGAGCACCTGGTCCGCCCCCGGCTGCACGCCCGCCTCCAGGAGCAGGGCCCGCAGGTCGACGCCGGTGAACACCGCCGTCGAGATGTACTCGTCGCCCACCTCGTTCGAGACGCACACGAGCGTCACGACCCGCTCGACCAGCGGCCGCGCCAGGACGTCGGCGAAGGTCAGCTCGATCTCGCGGTCCACCATGCCGTGGATGCGCAGCGTCCAGTCCTCGGCCGACAGGTTGGGAACGCGCAGCGCGGTGTCGATCCGGTAGAAGTCCGCGTTGGGCGTCACGAACGGGGGCGTGCCCTCCGCGACGAACGCCGCGCCCGCCGGGATCGGCGGCGCGGACCGGGCGATCCGCGCGGCCCGTAGCGCCTGCGTCACCGCCGCCCGCGACCCCGCAGAGCCGCCACCGGGCGATCCACCCAGCAGCCGGCCGATCCCCGCGGCGGCGACCGCGCCCGCGCCGGTGAGCACGGACGCCCGCAGGAACCTGCGCCGCTGCGGGTCCGACGGCCCGCCCGCCGCCGTGCCGAGCCCGTGCAGCAGCCGGTACACCGACGTGCCCGTCAGGATCGCCGCCGCCGGGGCCAGCAGGTCCAGCGGCCCGAACGTCGGCGCCGTGACCACGGCGACCACCGCGACCGCCCCGAGCGCGACGATCCCGTACACCGCCCGCGTCTCGTCGCGGCGGCCCGCGAGCCCGATCCCGACCGAGACCAGCCCGAGCACCACCGCCATCCCGACCAGCAGCACGAGCTTGTCCGCCGTCCCGAACGTGGACGTCGCGAACTCCACCAGCCACTGCGGCGAGATCCGCACCACGGCGTCCGCCACCGCCAGGTACGGCGACGAGCTCGGCGACACGATCGCTCCCACGAGCTGGCCCACGCCGAGTGCCGCCGCGACGGCCAGGACCCCGGCCAACGCCGCCCGCCTACCCGTCGGGTGGATCGGCCCCGCGTGATCGAGGCCTGCGGGCGATGTCGTGGTCACCGGGGCATCCTCGCCTGCTGCGGCCCCGCCCGCGGGCCGAACCCGTGACGAATCGGTGACGTCACCGCGCCGATAGCCCTGCGGTGCCCCCGCCGAACCGGGCCAGTTCCCCGGCCACGGCTGTACGTGACCGTCACGGTGCACAACACTGGTGCAGGCCCCGGCGAAACGAGGTGCTGATGCGCCCCATGAAGGTCTTCAAGGTGATCGTGCACGCGCGCACCCGTGAGCCCGTGCTCGTCCTCGCCGAAGAGGACGGGGACCGCTGCCTTCCGGTGTTCCTCCGCCAGCCCCAGGCCGACGTGATCGCCACGGGCCCGCGGGCCGACGACGACCAGGTCCTCACCCAGGACCTCATCGTCCCGACCGTCCAGGCCCTTGGCCGCCGCCTGGAGGGCATCGAGATCACCGCGCTGGAGGACGGCGTCTTCAAGGCCGCCCTCGTCTTCGACCAGGACACCCGCCTCGCCGCCCGGCCCAGTGACGCGCTCGCCATCGCGGTCCGCG
Source organism: Pseudonocardia sp. (assembly GCF_050246655.1). Lineage (GTDB taxonomy): Bacteria > Actinomycetota > Actinomycetes > Mycobacteriales > Pseudonocardiaceae > Pseudonocardia. The sequence goes on along the minus strand of NZ_JBFWVQ010000033.1, from coordinate 33,786 downwards.
ACGGCCTGCCCATCGCGGTCGCCGACGAGATCCTCGACGAGGTGGGCCAGCGCGTGTCGGAGATGTTCCCCAACGGCGTGGACATCCACGAGCCGGCGGACCGGCAGGTGGCGGCGTTCCGGGAGTTCATCGAGGACGTGTCGCCGGACGACTTCCGGTCGCCCTGACGGGGCCTCGCCTCGCGGGTCCGGGGTCAGAAGCGGCCACCCGTGCCGCGGCGGCCCCGGGTGCCCGAACCGCCGAAGCTGCCCGGCGAGAACCCGCCCCGGCCGCCCCCGCCCCAGCCTCCGGAGCCACGCCCGAACGCGCCCCCGCGGCCGCGGTCGTCACCGAAGAGGATGCCGCCGAGGACGAGGCTGCCCAGGTCGATGGCGGTCCCCGCGCCCCGGCCGGGCGCGGGCGGCGCGGACCAGCGCGCGACGTCCGATTCGGCCCGCTGCTGCGCCTCCCGGGCCAGTGCGTCCGCCCGCTGGGCCGCGGCGAGCGCGGAGACGGGGTCCGACGCGGCCTGGCCGGTGGCGATGTCGAGGTGGCGCTGGGCCTCGGCGAGCCGCGTGCGGGCCTCGCTGCCGACGGCGCCGCGACGGGTGGCGACGAAGTCCGACGCTGCGGCGACGGCCGACCGTGCAGCCAGGAGCGCCCCGTCCAGCGCCGCGCGGGCCCGCTCGTCGCGCTCGCGCTGCTCCCGGGCGGCGGCGAGCGCGGTGTCGAGTTGGCTCGCGGCCTCGGTGAGCCGGCGCAGCGCCGCGAGCGGGTCGGGAAGCGGGGCGGCCAGGTCGCCGTCCGCGGCGGCGATCCCCGCCTCGGCGCGGGCGACCGCGGCGCGCAGGTCGGCCGCGCTGCCGCCGGCGAGCGCGCGTGCCTCGGCCAGGTCCGCCGCCACCTCGGCGCGGGCATCGGCGATCCGCGCCCCGGCCTCGGCGAGCTCGTCGGCCAGCCGGCCGACGCCGCCGAGCAGGGTGCCGGCCTGCGCGGTGGCCTCCTCGGCGGCGCGGGCCGACACGACCGCCTCCCCGCGCTTCCCGGCGGCGAGCTCGGCCTGCGCCTCGGTCGTCTCGGTGCGGGCGGCGGTGATGAGGTCACGGGCCCGCTCGACGTCGTCGGGCACCGTACCGAGCGCGCCCGCCGCGTAGGCGGCACGCAGGGTCGCGAGCTGCTGCTGGGCCTCGGGGACGCGGGCCGCGACGGCGTCCACGGCGGGCCCGAGCCGGGCGACGACGTCGGGGGCGGTGCGTTCGAGGTCGCGTAGCCGGTCGAAGTCCTCGGCCTGCTCGTCGAGGCGGGCGTCGGCGGCGGCGCAGGTGCGCAGGATGTCGGCGAGCATCGCCCGCTTGGTGGGCTCGTCCTCGGGAATCTCGTCGTCGAGCTGCTGGCGCACGCCGAACGCGCGGACGAGATCGGCGCGGGACGCGTCCAGCGCGGCCCGGAACCCGGTGACCGCCTCCTCGCCGAACTGCGCGCGGACGAGGTCGAGCTCCTGTTCGGACGTGCGGACCGCGTCGTCGAGCTCCAGCAGGGCACTGCTCGCGCGGTAGCCGAGATCCTCGGTGGAGACTCCGGCGTGCTCGTCGGGTGCCTGCGGAGGCCCGTGGCCCGCGGCCTCTGCGCCCGCCCTGGCCCGCCGCCGTCGTCGCAGCACGTACGCCCCACCGGCCAGGGCGATCGCGCCCCCGACGATCCACGGCGTCGCGCTCGAGCCGCCCGCCCCGCCGCTGGCGGCGCCGCCGCGCGCCAGCCCCTCGGCCAGGGCGACGACGGCCCCGGCCCAGTCGCCGACGGCGAGGCGGGGCTCGACGTCGCGGCTCATGAGGTCGTCGAGCGACCGCTGGTCCACGGGGAGGTCGGTGTCGACGGAGAGGCCGTAGGCGCGGTCCTCGACGGCGACGGCGAACAGCACGTCGCGGGGGCCGAGCTGGGAGAGCCGCGCGGAGTCGTCGGCCCACTCCTGTCCGGTGGCGCCGTCGAAGCTGCCCACGAACACGACGAAGAGCTGCATCCCGGTCTCGGCGCGCAGGGCGTCGAGCGCCTTGCGGATCTGCGCCGTGTCGTCGCCGGTGAGCGCGCCGGCCCGGTCGACGATGTCCGAGTCGAGGCGTTGCGGCGGGTCGGCGAGGGCGATCCCGGGCCACGCCAGCAGCAGGAGCACCACAAGCGGGAGCAGCAGTCGACGGATCACCACGGACCACACTCTGCCACCGGTGACGGTGCGGGGGTCCAGTGCTCTGCACACCGCTCTGCACGCCGCTCTGCACACCGGTCTGCACGCCGGTCTGCACGCCGGTCTGCACGCCGATGCGCGCCACCGTCCGCCGGCCGCTGCCCCGCAGATCCGCGGGGTCGGGCCTGTCCGGTCAGCTGCAGCCCGTCGGGCGAGCCCGGCCTGGCGCTCGCACACATGCTGGAGCGATGGCACACACTCGGCGGTGGTGACACACACCGCCGGCGGTGTGTGCCGCAGCCGTTGGCTCTGTGCGGCCGCCGGAACATCTGTGCGAGCGGGCCGGGACGGGTGCACTCGGCCGGGGCGCCGCGAGCCGCTCGTGACCGGGGCGCCGGAACACGACAGCGGCGCAGGAACATGTGTGCGAGCAGCCGGGACGGGTGCACCTGGCCGGGTTCCGCGGGCAGCTCGCGACAGTGGCGCCGGAACACGACACGGGCGCCGGAACAGATGTGCCAGCGGCGGGAACGGCGCGGGCGGTGCGCCGGTCCGCGGGGTCCAGCCCGCCGGGGTCAACCCCGCGGGTCACCGTGCCGCCGCCGAGCGGGCGCGGGCGTGCGCCAACCGGCCGCACCGGCCGTACCGGCCGCACCGGCATGCGCACCCCGACGCGCCCCACCCGCCACCCGCTCCGGATTGGCCATCGGTGCCCCGTCCCGACCACCTGACGATGGAGCCGTGGCCCCCGTCGACCTCCAGCCCCTGCCCGTCGGGCACGCCCCGTGGCGCCGCCTGCCGCAGCTGTTCGCGGGCCTCGCGCTCTACGGGACGAGCATGGCCATGCAGGTGCGCAGCGGGCTGGGGCTGCAGCCGTGGGACGTGCTGCACGAGGGTGTGACCCGGCAGACGTCCCTGAGCTTCGGCGCCGTCACCGCGGTGACGGGGGCCGTCGTGCTGATGCTGTGGATCCCGCTGCGCCAGCGGCCCGGAGTGGGCACGGTCGCGAACGTCGTGGTGATCGCGCTGGTCGTGGACGCCGCGCTGGCGCTGATCCCCGCCGCGCAGGGGTGGCCCGCCCGGGTGGCCCTGATGATGGGCGGGGTCGCCCTCACCGGCGTGGCGACCGCGGCGTACGTGGGCGCGCGGCTGGGGCCGGGCCCTCGCGACGGGCTCATGACCGGTCTGGCCGCGCGGACGGGCGGGTCGATCCGGTTGGTGCGGACCGCGATCGAGCTCTCCGTGCTGGGGACGGGATGGCTGCTCGGTGGCACTGTCGGGATTGGCACGGTGATCTTCGCGATGGCGATCGGGCCGCTCACGCAGGCCTTCCTGCCGTGGCTGGCGGTCGCCCGGGATCCAGTTCCGCGTCCAGGTCCGCGAGGTGCCACGGCCGGACGACGACGAGGAGGACGGCCAGCGACAGCGCCATGAGCGCGGCCATGATCCCCGCCATCGCGACGGCGTCGTTGCCGAGCGCCCCGACCAGCGGCGAGACGATGCCGCCGATGCCGAAGTTCGCGGCGCCGAGCAGCGAGGCGGCGGTCCCGGCGGCCTCCCCGTGGCGGGACAGGGCGAGCGCGGGGGCGTTCGGGATGGCCAGGCCGAGCGCGGCGAGCACCGTCCACAGCGGGATCAGCAACCCGGCGAGGCCGCCGAAGCCGGTGACGGCCGTGGCGACGAGCGCGACCGAGGCGAGCAGGCCCACGCCGAGCGCGACGGGCAGCAGGGTGCGCGGCTCGGTCCGGCGCAGCAGGTAGGCGTTGAGCTGCGTCGCGGCGATGAGCCAGAACGCGCCGACCCCGAACAGCAGCCCGAACGCCTGCTCCGACAGGCCGTACGCCTCCTGGAGCACGAAGCTGGAGCCGGCGATGTAGGCGAACAGCGCGGAGAAGGCCAGGCCCGCGACCAGCACGAGCCCGAGGAACACGCGGTCGCGCAGCAGGGACAGCGACGTCCGCGCCATCGCGCCGAACCCGGCAGGGCGGCGCCGCTGGGGCGGCAGCGTCTCGCGCAGCAGCCACCACACGAGCGGGATCAGCAGCAGGCTGATCGCGGCGAGCACCGCGAACACCCAGCGCCACGACCCGTACCGCAGGATCTCCCCGCCGAGCGCGGGGGCGACGACCGGCGCCACGCCCATGACGAGGATGAGCCGGGACAGCAGCGTGGCGGCGGCGCGTCCGGTGAAGAGGTCGCGCACGATCGCCATCGCGACGACGCTGCCCGCCGCGGCCCCGGCGCCCTGCAGGACCCGCAGCAGGCCGAGGACGGCGATGCTCGGCGCGAGCGCGCACAGCACGGACGCGACGACGTGCACGCCCATGCCGATCAGCAGCGGCCCGCGCCTGCCGTAGGTGTCGGAGAGCGGCCCGATGAGCAGCTGACCCACGGCGAGCCCGACGAGCGTCCCCGTGAGCGTGAGCTGGACGGCCGCGGGTGAGGCGGCGAGGTCGCCGGTGATCGCGGGGAGCGCGGGGAGGTAGGTGTCGATCGTCAGCGGGCCCAGCGCGATGAGGGAGCCGAGCAGCAGAATGAGGCGGAACCGCTCACCACGGGTGAGCACGGTGGGCGGTGTCGTCACTCGACGGAGAAGGCGAGCCGGTCCGACCCGTGTTCCGTCCGTGACCGGATTGTGATGTGGCTCTCAGTCCGACGGGCTCGACGGGTCCGGTCGGGGGACGTGCCTCCCGCCCGCTCCCCGCAACCCACCGGGCCGCACGTTCGACGCGAACACCAGCGCGACCGGCACCGCGAGCAGCGGCAGCACGGTCTGCCGCCACGGCCACCCGTCGCCCGCGAGGGCCGCCCGCGAGCCGTCGTCAGGATCGACCACGAGCGCGACCGGCGTGCCCGCGGCGAGGTCCTTGCGCGGGGTGTGGACGGTGGCCCGCTCGCCGCCCGGCAGGGCGACCTCGACGCGGTCGGCCCGCGCCCAGGACGTGTGCGTGACGGCGACGACGGTGCCCTCGCGCGGCTCGCCACGCACCGCAAGGACGGCGGCGTCCCAGGTCGCGGAGCCGGCGAGCCACAGCGCGGCGAGGATCACGGCCGCGGCCGCGATCCGCACCACGGCCACGATCGGATGCCCGACCACGTCAGGCGGCCACGTCGGTCGCGGCGGCGACGATCTCGTCGAGGGCGGCCTGGTCGGGACCCATGATCCGCGGCCGCCCGGCGAGCGCCCGCACCCGGTCGAAGGCGTCGTCCACGGCCCGTCCGGTGAGCACCGGCCCGTGGGCGCTGGCCACGACCTCGGGGCGCAGTGCGGCCACGGAGTCGACGTGGCGGCCGTAGCGCACGGGGTCGAGGAACTGGTGCCACGGCGAGACCAGGCTGTTGAACAGCGCGAACGTCTCGTCGTACAGACCGTCCGGGACGTCCGCGCGCTCGTGGACCGGCCCCGGCAGGAGCGAGGCGAACGAGTCCACCGCCCACATGACCCCGCTGCGCTCGTCGTAGAGGCCGCGGGTCGTGGGGCCGTCGAAGATCGGCGGCAGGATCAGCCGCATCCGGCGGTCGCCCGCGTCGAAGGAGTCGCCGGGTTCGAGCCAGCGCATCCGGTCCAGCGGGAGCTCGGGCATCTCCAGCCGCAGGCGTTCGACCGTGAAGAAGTTCGTCACCAGGGTGGCGGACGGGCACCGGTCGAGGACGTCGAGCAGGCCGCCCGTGTGGTCGCCGTCGTCGTGGGACAGGAAGATCCAGCGCACGTCCTCCGGCTCGACGAGGCAGAACACCTGCTCCAGCCACTGGTCCCGGTGGACGGGCGCCCCGGTGTCGACGATGACGGGCTCGTCGCCGAGGACGAGCAGCGAGTTCGCCGCGATGTAGCCGGGACCGGTCGGCGCCACGTTGTGGATCAGCCAGGTCTCCGGGGCGATCGGCCGGGGCGCGGTGCGGGGGACGGTGATCATCGGAGTGCTCCTTGTCGTGGTTCAGCGGCTCACGCGAGGGGCTGGTCGGCGACGGCGAAGTCGAAGTTCACGGTGTCGCCCTCGACGCTCGTGACGGTGACGTCGACGGGGTAGCGGTCCGCCCCGTCGGTGAGCGAGCAGCGCAGCATCGTGCCGACGACGCCCGTGAGGTCGTCGGGGCAGTCGACGGCGTCGGGGCGCTGCCCGACGAGGTCGTTCAGGCGGTCGGACACGGCCTGCTCGATCTGCGCCTCGTCCACGGTGCGGGTGGTCTGGACCGTGCACCCGGTGAGGCCGAGCGCGGCGGCGAGGGCGGCCGCTGCGGCGAGCGTGCGGATCATGACGGATCTCCTTCGCTGGTCTGGGCAGGTCGGATGTTCTGGTTGAGCCGGAAGGTGTTGTCCGGGTCCCACGCCGTCTTGACCGCGACGAGCCGGTCGTACGTCGCGGGCCCGTACGCGGCGCGCACGCGCTCCTCGCCGTCGTCGGTGTCGAGGTGGTTGACGTAGGAGGCGCCGAGCGAGGCGGGCTGGGCGGCTGCCCAGGTCCGGCGCGTCCACGCGACGTGCGGTCCCGCAGGTTCCGCCGGCTGCCACGCGCCGATCACGCTGAGCACGAACGGGGCGTCGCGGTAGGCGAAGGCGGTGGCCTCGCGCGGCACGCGGGCCAGGGCACCGCCCATCTGGTGGACGAGGATCTGGCTCAGCGGTGAGGTGCGTGCGAGGTGCTGCGCGACGAGCCCGTCGACGACGTCCTCGGGCAGGTCCGCGAGCCACTCGGACTTGACGTGGTAGTGCAGCCCGCGCGGGGTGAACGCATCGACCATCTGCTGCAGCGCCACGTACGGGATCGGCCCGAGCAGGTCGACCGCGGGCGGTGCGAATTCGCGCACCGGGCGCAGCGCCTCCTGCCCGTCGCCGAGGGAGCCGTGGTACGCGGCGCCGATCACCACGACCGGTTCGCCGTGCAGCTGCGCCGGGAACTCCGGGGCGGGCGGGGCCACGACCAGCGCGGCCATCAGGCTCACCTCGTCGGGCACCCGTGGCGCGAGGTCGCGCAGGAAGCGCAGGGCGTCCGCCGCCCGCTCGGCGGAATGGACCACCGCGCCGCCGTAGAGCATCGGGCCGACGTCGTGCAGCCGGTAGGTGAACCGGGTGACGACCCCGAAGTTGCCCCCGCCGCCGCGCAGCGCCCAGAACAGGTCCGGGTGGGAGTCCGCGCCGGCCAGCACGACCCGCCCGTCCGCCGTCACGACCTCGGCGGAGACCAGGTTGTCGCACGTCAGGCCGCAGGTCCGCTTGAGCCAGCCGTAGCCGCCGCCGAGGGTGAGCCCGGCGATGCCGGTGTCGGAGATCTCGCCGCCGGTGACGGCGAGGCCGTGTTCCTGGGTCGCGGCGTCCAGCTCGGCCCACACCACCCCGGCCCCGGCGGTCACCGTCCGGGCGTCCGGGTCGACGGCGATGCCCTTCATCGGGCTCAGGTCCACGACGAGGCCGTCGTCGCAGACGGAGAGGCCGGGAATGCTGTGGCCGCCGCCGCGGACCGCGATCGGCAGGCCGTTGCGGCGGGCGAACTCGACGGCCGCGACGACGTCGGCGGCGGTGGTACAGCGGGCGATCACGGCGGGGCGCCGGTCGATCGCACCGTTCCAGACCCGGCGCGCCTCGTCGTAACCGGGGGTGGCGGGGGTGAGCACGGTGCCGGCGATCCGCAGTTCCTCGACCGGCGGTGACGTCGTGGTCGTCATGGGTCCTCCTCGCGTGACGAGGAGCACGATCCGCGCCGCGGGCCCCGCCGGGATCGGGGAAGACCACGTAACCCGGCGCGGCGGGCTACGTACGCGTGTCGCGGGCCAACCGCCCCAGCTCGCCGCGCGTACGCAGTCCGGTCTTCTGGAGCAGCCGTTCGACGTGCTTCTCGACGGTGCGCGGGGACAGGTAGAGGCGCTCGGCGATCTCCCGGTTCGACAGGCGCTCGCCGAGCAGGCCGAGCACCTCCGCCTCGCGCCCGGTCATCCCGGCGGACCGCAGCCGCTCCGGGACGTCCGACGGGCGAGGGACGGCACGACCCGACCGGCGGAGCAGGTCGCGGCACGCGGTGGCGACCCGGTCGTGGCCGGTGCCGGAGAAGAACTCCATCGCCTCGGCGAGCCAGCGGTCCGGTTCGCCCCATCCGCCGTCGAGCGCGGGCTCGGCGAGCAGCCGCAGCGTCAGGTGCCGCCAGCCGTCCATCCGGATCCGGCGCAGCACGCTCTCGGCCGCGGCGGCGCGCGCGCCGGCGCCGTCGCGGTCCCCGGCGCGCGCGGCCAGCGCGGCCTCGGCGAGTTCGAGCACCGCCTGGTTGATCGTGATGACCTGGGCGCCGGTCACGTCGCGCACGTCGTCGACCGCGTCCTGACCGGCACCGTCGACGACGCGCAGGAGGGCGGAGAGCGCCGTGAACGTCGTCGTGACCGCGGCGGAGCGCTGCGCCCAGCGCAGCGCAACGGCCAGCTCCTCCCGCGCGCGGGCCCGGTCCTCGGCCAGCAGGGACGCGGTGGCGCGGACGTGCCCCCACGCCCACGCCACGGGCTCGGGCTGCTCCCCGGCCAGGCGCAACGCTGCCTCGACGGCGTCCTCCATCTCGGTGCGCCGGCCCGCGATCGCGTGGGCGAAGCCGAGCTGCAGGAGTGCCCCGACGTGCACCTCGGTCAGGCCCAGTGCCCCCGCCACCTCCGCGGTGCGCGTTCCGACCTCCAGCGCGGCGTCGATCTCGAACAGGTACGCGTGCAGGCCCGCGAGCTGCAGGTCGACCGTCGCCGCCAGGGAGAGCGCGCCCGCCCGGTAGGCCTGGTCGCTGGCCAGCTCGAGGCGCGTGGGCGACGAGCTGCGCAGCATGTCGATCGTGCCCAGCTCGTGCAGTGCGCGCATCGACCACAGCACGAGGCCGCGGTCGTCCGCGAGGGTCCTGGCCCGAGCGAAGATCACCTCGGCGCGGCCGAGATCGCGCAGCCGCTCGCGGCGGCCGAGCACCTCCAGCGCCTCGCAGGCGACCTCGGGCAGGTCCATCCGCAGGGCGGCGTCGACGGCCCGGGTGGCGAGGCGCTCGGCGTCGTCGTGGCGGCGCTCGCCCATCGCGACGTGCGCCGCGAGCGCGTCGACGGCGGTGCGCAGGCGCTCGTCGGCCGCCAGGGCGGCGGCCTGTGCCAGGTGTTCGCCGGCCAACGGCCAGCGGGTGGCGGCGTCGGCGGCCCGGGCCAGCAGCAGGTGCAGGCGGGCGCGCCGGTCCGTCGGCGCGCGGTGGGCGTCGAGCAGCGCGAGCGCTTCGGCGCCGGCGGTGAGCGCGTCGTCCAGCTTCGGGGCGAGCGCGAGTGCCTCGGTCAGTGCCTCGGCCGCCTCGGTGCGGATCCGCTCGTCGCCGGTCGCGAGGGTGCGGGCACGTTCGAGCAGCCGTTCGGCCATGACGAGTGCGCCGCGGTCGAGCGCCCGCCTGCCGGCCGCCACCAGCCTGCCCGCTGCGACGTCGGGCTCGCCCGCCGCGCACCACAGATCGGCCGCCAACATGACGCGGGTGTCGTCGCTGCCGGGGCCGCCGTCGCGTTCGACGGCCTGCGCCGCGCGGCGCGCCAGCGCGACCCGGGCGGGTGGCAACAGCGCGGACAGGACAGCGTCGCGGGTGAGGGTGTGGCGGAAACGGAAGTCGCGGTCCACGCCCGTGATCAGCAGCTGGACGCGGACGGCCTCGGCCAGCCCGTCGCGCACCCGGTCCTCGGACAGGGACGTCACCGCGGGCAGCAGCCGCCAGTCGAATCGGCGCCCGAGCACGGCGGCGCAGTGCACCACGAGGGTGGCCTCGGCGGGCAGCGCCTCCATCCTGCGCACGACGGCGTCGGCGAACGTGCTCGGCACCGCCTGCGAGACCCCGGACGCCGGGACGGCGATCAGCTCCTCGACCAGCAGCGGAAGCCCCTCCGAACGCGCGCCCACGGCGTCGACGACCTCGGCGGGCAGCTCGGCGCCCTCTGCGCAGGCCGCCGCCATCGCGGCGACCTCGGTCGGCCCCAGCCGCTGCAGGTCGATCACCGACGCGGCGCTGCGCACCTCCAGCCGCGTCACGAGGTCCGAGGCGGGCGAGGGATCCGGCCGCAGCGTGGCGAGCAGCACGAGCGGCAGGCCGGTGACGTTGTCCGCCAGGTACTCGAGGACGGCGAGCGTGTCCGCGTCGGCCCAGTGCAGGTCCTCGACGACGAGCAGCGTCCCGGAGTCCCCGCCCAGCGCCCGGGCCAGCCGGAGCACGCCCTCGGCGATGACGACCGGCGACTGGTCGCCCGCCCCGTTCTCGTCCCGCCAGTCCGGGACGATCGTGCCGAGCGCGTGGCGGAAGGGCCGCAACCCCGGTGTGTCGGGCAGGGCGCCCGCGCGGGCGGTGGCGAAGAGGGCTTCCGTGAGGGGTCGGTAGGGCGCCTGGCCGTGCTGCACGTTGCGGCCCACCAGCACTCGCATCCCGCGGACCTGGGCGGCGTCGACGGTCTCGCGGGCAAGCCGGGTCTTGCCGATGCCGGGCTCGCCGCGCAGGATCACCGCCGCGCCCTGGTCGCGGGCCGCCTCGTCGAGGGCGGTGGTCAGGTGGTGCAGCTCCGCGTCGCGCCCGATGAGGACCGGGCACAGCGGGCGCGTCACCCGCCCGCCCGGCCCGCCGCCCACGAGGCGAGGATAGGGCGCCTTCCGCGGCGGCAAGGCCGAGGCGCGGCCGGGATGCCGGGAACGGTGGGCCCGCCCGCCGCGGGATGCACCTGCGCGCGACGACCTGCTCATCACCCGAACGGACGGTCCCCGATGACCGCCTGCCCGGCCCCCTCGTTGGGCGGGTCGTCGGCACCTGAGGCCGGACCACCACGGAGGGAGGCGCCATGGATCTGCGTCGGATCGTGCTCGCGGCCATCACCGGGGCGCCGGTGCCGGCCGGGACGGCCGCCGGTCACGGGTTCGCGGACGGGCTGCTGAACCCGGCCTTCGGCAACACCTGCGTCAACCGGTAGCCGACGTGCCCGCCGAGGGCCGCGATCGGCGGGTGCTGGAGCGGCCGGTGCGGATCTCGCTGGCCGCCGTGGTCGTGCTGATCAACGTCGTCTCGGCGGTGGTCGTCCTCGTGCTCGCGGGGTGGGTCGTGCCGACCGGCCCGCTGGAGCGCCCCGGCGCGATCCTCGCCGAGAACGTCCTGCTGTTCGGTGCGTACACCCTCGTCGCGGTACCGGTCGGGGTGGCGTGGGGGGTGCGGAACTTCCGCCTGCGCCGCGACGAGGACCCCGCCGTCCGCCGCCACATCGTGCTGTTCGGTCCGCTGCGGCTGGTGGTCGTCCAGGCCGCACTGTGGACCGGCGCGGTGCTGGTGTTCGCCGGGTGGAACGCCCGGCACACCGTGCGGCTCGCGCTGGTCGTCGGGGAGACGGTGCTGCTGGGCGGGATCGGCGCCTGCGCGGTGACCTACCTCGCCACCGAGCGCATCCTGCGCCGCAGCGCCGCCCGTGAGCTGGCCGGCCGGCCCCTGGGGCGCGGATGGCTCCCGGGCATCACCCTGCGGTCGCTGATCTTCTGGACGGTCGGCACCGCGACGCCTCTGTCCGGCATGCTCGTCGCCTGCGTGGCCGCGCTGGTCCACGGGGACGTGCCGGTCGGGCAGCTGGCCGTCGTCGTGCTGGTGGTGGGCGCGATCGCCCTGCTCGGCGGGCTCGTCATCACGGTGGCGTCGGCGCGGGCGATCGCCGACCCCGTCGACGACGTCCGCACGGCGATGCAGCGGGTCTCGGACGGCGACCTGGACGTCCGCGTCCCCGTCTACGACGGCACCGAGCTGGGGCAGCTGCAGGCCGGCTTCAACGACATGGTCGCGGGCCTGCGGGAACGGGAGCGCCTCCGCGACCTGTTCGGCCGGCAGGTCGGGCGCGACGTCGCGGCGGTCGCCGCCGCGGCCGAGGAGGTGCGGCTCGGCGGTGAGGTGCGGCGGGTCGCGGTCCTGTTCGTCGATCTCGTCGGGTCGACGACGCTCGCCGCCCGCCTGCCCCCGACCGAGGTGGTCGCGCTGCTCAACCGGTTCTTCGCGGTCGTCGTCGAGGTCGTGGAGTCCTGCGACGGGTGGATCAACAAGTTCGAGGGCGACGCCGCGCTCGCCGTCTTCGGCGCACCCGTCGAGCACCCGGATCCCGCGGGCCGCGCACTCGCCGCGGCCCGGGTCCTCGCCGGGCGGATCGCCGACGAGCTGCCCGAGATCGACGCCGGGATCGGGGTGTCGGCGGGCGCGGCGGTGGCGGGCTACGTGGGCGACCCGAGCCGCTACGAGTACACCGTGATCGGCGACCCGGTCAACGAGGCCGCGCGCCTGACCGACGTCGCGAAGTCGCTGCGCGGGCGGGTCGCGGCGGCCGCGCAGGCCGTGGAGCTGGCCCGGGAGAGCGGCGGGGCGGCCGAGGCCGACCGCTGGAAGCCGGGGCGCCGCACCCGGCTGCGGGGGCGGGCGGACCTCACGCAGATCGCGACACCGCGGCCCGCGTGATGCGCGAACGGCCCAGACGGGACGTCTGGTGCGCGCCAACGGCACGTACGGGAAATAGGTTTGCCCAAACGGGCCGTTCGCGCGGGGCGCCGCGCGCCGGGGAGGGCGTGCGCGTGGGGGAGGGGCCATCCCCGCCACCGCCGCCAACGACGGCCCTCGGCCCACGACCGGCCCCGCCGCCCCCCGGCTGCCGACACCGGGTATCGCGCCTCGCGACCTCGCCCCCGTCGGCCGGCCCGACGACCTCCGTGGCCCACGGCGCAGCGCACCCGTCGCCCATGCCGCCGGGCTCGCGCGCGCGGCCCGGGCTCGGGGTGCGCGGGCCGCCGATCGTGCGCCGCCCCCGGCACCCGCAGCTACCCCGCCGTCCGAGAGCCCGCGGTGGGCGGTGGGCGTCCACGACTGAGCCAGGAGCGCCCTCGGCGGAGACCCTGCAGCTCCTCCTCGCAGGGACTGCACATCCTTCGCAGTGGCCGCAGCATCTGCGAAGCGCGCGCCACCCCTGCGAGGTGCACCGCAACCCCTGCGAGGTGCACGCCACCCCTGCGAAGCACGCGGGCACCCGCCGAGGCACACAACCCGGGCGCCCACACCCCCGGCCCGCTACGGGCGCCCCGGCACCGAAGACGCCGGCCCGGGGGTGATGACGCGAGCCGGCATGAGGGCGCGGCCCGGGGGATGAGCGTGCGGGACGGATTGCGACGCGCGTGCACCGACGCCGCCACCGGACCGCCGCGCAGCGCTCACACGAACGGCGCCACCGCCGCGCCCGCCGCGTCGAGCGCCTGCCGCACCGCCCGGGCCATCGCCACCGCCCCCGGCGAGTCCCCGTGCACGCACACCGACTCCGCGGTCACCGGCACGACCGACCCGTCCACCGCCTCGACGACCCCCTCCCGCGCGAGCCGCAGCACCCGAGCAGCCACGGCGGCGGGATTCGCGAGCAGCGCTCCCGGTTCCGAGCGCCGCACCAGGGTGCCCTCGGGGGTGTAGCCGCGATCGGCGAAGAACTCCCGGACGGTCGCGAGCCCGGCCTCCTCGGCCGCACGCAGCAGCGCCGAGCCGGGCAGCCCGAGGATCGGCAGCGTGCGGTCGTACTCGACAACGGCGGCGACGACGGCGCGGGCCTGCTCCTCGTGGTGCACGACCGCGTTGTAGAGCGCCCCGTGCGGCTTCACGTAACGCACCCGCGTGCCGCTGACCCGGCAGATCCCGGCGAGCGCCCCGAGCTGGTAGACCACGTCGTCGGTGAGCTGGCGCGGTTCGACGTCGAGGAAGCGGCGACCGAACCCCGCCAGATCCGGATAGCCCACCTGCGCCCCGACGACGACGCCGCGCTCGACCGCGGCCGTGCACGTACGCCGCAGCGTCGACGGGTCGCCCGCGTGGAACCCGCACGCGACGTTCGCCGACGAGACGACGCCGAGCACGGCCGCGTCGTCGCCGAGCGTCCAGCGGCCGAAGGACTCGCCGACATCGGAGTTCAGATCGATCCGCACCCCAACCTCCCCGCTGCATGCGCAGCCTACGACCCGGCCCGGACGAGTACCCGCCGTCCACCCGAGGCGCCACCACCGCGCCTGCCCGCACACTCCGACCTGCGCGAAGAGCGCCCGGACGCCGTCCGCGCCTGGGCCGGAACGTAGGCTCTCCGCCGTGGCGCGTGTGGTGGTGGACGTGATGCCCAAGCCGGAGATCCTCGATCCTCAGGGTCAGGCCGTGGCGCGGGCCCTCGCGCGCCTCGGCGTCGCCGGGGTCGCGGACGTTCGGCAGGGCAAGCACTTCGAGCTGGAGGTCGAGGACGGTGTCGACGACGAGACGTTGCACCGGATCGCGGGGAGCCTGCTCGCGAACCCGGTGATCGAGAACTGGACGGTCCGGCGGGCATGAGTGCGCGGCATCTGCTTGTCAGGATGACGCCATGAGGGTCGGCGTGATCACCTTCCCCGGCACGCTCGACGACGTCGACGCGGCGCGGGCGGTCCGGTACGCGGGTGGTGAGCCGGTGGCGCTGTGGCACGCCGACACCGGCCTGCGCGGGGTCGGGGCCGTCGTCGTCCCGGGCGGCTTCTCCTACGGCGACTACCTGCGCGCCGGCGCGATCGCCGCCCGCGCGCCGATCATGACGTCGGTGATCGAGGCCGCCGGGCGCGGCCTGCCGGTCCTGGGCATCTGCAACGGCTTCCAGATCCTCTGCGAGGCGGGCCTCCTGCCGGGCGCGCTGGTGCGCAACGCCGGCCTGCACTTCGTGTGCCGGGACCAGCGGCTGCACGTCGCGTCCGCCGACACGGCCTGGACGCGCGACTACGCGGTGGGCCAGGAGATCCTGGTGCCGCTCAAGTCGGGGGAGGGCCGCTTCGTCGCGGACGCCGACACGCTCGCGCGGCTGGAGGGCGAGGGCCGCGTGGTGTTCCGCTACGCGGGCGGCAACCCCAACGGCTCGCTCGCCGACATCGCCGGTATCGCCTCGGTGGACGGCCGCGTCGTAGGCCTGATGCCGCACCCCGAGCACGCGATCGATCCGCTGTTCGGGCCCTCCGAGGAGGGCCTCGGACTCTTCACCTCGGTGCTGCGCGCGGTGGCCGCAGCCTGACCGTTTTCCCCGGTGGTGCGCGCCCACCGCGGCGTCGTAGGCTGCCCGGGCTCGGTGTCGAAGCCTCCGCCCGTAACCGGGCCCGACGCTGCCCGAGGAGGGGTTCTGGCCGAGCTCCCGCAGTACCCCACAGGGCTCGCGCCCGCGGTGTCCGCGTGGCGCGTGCTGCTCGTCGAGGACGATCCGGCGGACGCGTTCCTCGTCCAGGAGCACCTGTCCGAAGCCGCTCCCGGGCTGAAGGTCGTCGTCGCCGGGTCCGTGATCGAGGCGCTGGACCGCGGCCTGCTCGGCGGCTGCGCCTGCGTCCTGCTCGACCTCAACGTGCCCGGCAGCAACGGGCTCGACGGGTTGCGCGCCCTCCTGCGCGCCGATCCGGGCGCGGCGGTATGCGTGCTCACCGGCCTGGACGACGAGCACCTCGGCATCGCCGCGGTGGCCGAGGGTGCGCAGGACTACCTGGTCAAGGGCCGCTCGGACGGCCCCGTCCTGATCCGGGCGATCCGCTACGCCGTCGAGCGCCGCCGCGCCGAGGCGAGCCTCATGCGGCTGCACGTGGAGCAGCGGGCGGCGGCCGAGTCGCTGCGCCTGGAACGGGGGCTCCTGCCCAAGCCGCTGCTCGACGGCAGCACGGTGGCGGCGGTGCCGTTCTACCGGCCTGGCCGCACCCGGGCGGCGGTCGGCGGCGACTTCTACGACGCCGTGCTCGGCCCGAGCGGCACCGTCCACGCGATCGTCGGGGATGTCGCGGGGCACGGCCCGGACGAGGCGGCGCTCGGGGCGTTGCTGCGGGTGTCGTGGCGCGCACTCGTGCTCGCCGGGGTGGACGAGGCCGAGGTGCTGCCGAAGCTGCAGCAGGTGCTGGTGAGCGAGCGCCACGAGCGCAGCCTGTTCACCACGGTGTGCACGGTCGCGGTCCGGCGCGGCGGCGGGGCCGAGGTCACGGTGCGGTTGGCGGGGCACCCGCCGCCGGTGCTGCTGCGGCCCGGGCCCGCGCGGCTGGGCGTCCCGGTCGGGCCGCCGCTGGGCATCGTGTCGACAGGTTCCTGGCGGCCGTGGCACACCCGGGTCGCACCCGGCTGGGCCCTGATGCTGCACACGGACGGGCTGATGGAGGGCCGGGGTCGCGTACCCGGCGAGCTGCTGTGGGAGGAGGGGCTGCACGAGGTCCTGGCCGAGGAGGCCGGCGTGGCGCTGCCGGACCTGCCCGCGCGGCTCGTCGAACGCGCGGAGGAGATCAACGGCGGCCCGCTCGTGGACGACGTGGCGATCCTCCTGCTCTCCGACGCCGCAGGCGGGATGGAGGTCGCGTGACGGCGGCCGTCCCCGTGGAGGAGGTACCGGACGGGACGCCGAGGGCGAGCGGGCGGCGCTGGCCGCTGCGGCGGGTGTTCGTCGTCGGCGCGGCCGTGGCCGCGGCGGTCGGCGTGCTCGCGGTCGTCCTCGGGACGCTCGCGATGATGCGCCTCGACGAGGCACGCACCGTGCTGCTGGACGTCGTCGGCCCCGCACAGGCGGCCGGCCAGTCGCTGTCGGTGGCGCTGCTCGACCAGGAGACCGGCGTGCGCGGCTTCGTCATCTCCGGCGGCAACCCCGAGTTCCTCGAGCCCTACCGGGCCGGCCGCGCGGCTGAGGCCGAGGCCGTCGCGACGCTGCGCGAGCTCGCCGATCGCGGCCGGCTCGAGCGGCTCGGTCCGGACCTCACCGCCGCCCAGACCGCGATCGCCGCCTGGCACACCGCATACGTGGACGGCGTCGTCGCGGGCGCCGCAGCGGACCCGGAGGCCGGCCGCATGCTCTTCGACCCGGTGCGGCTCGCGGTGACCCGGCTCGATGCCGACCTCACTGCGGACCGGGTGGCCGCGCGCGAGCAGGTGGACGCCGCCGCGTCGTTCCTCGCCTCCGTCGGGATCGCCATCGCTGCCGCGATGGCGCTGCTCCTGACCGCCGTCGGGGTGGGTCTGCGCCGCGGGGTGCTGGGACCGGTGTCGGAGCTCGCCCGGCAGGTGCGCGAGGTCGCGTCCGGCGACTTCGGCCGTCCCGTCGCCGTGTCCGGACCGCGCGAGATCGCCGCGCTCGGCGAGGACGTCGAGACCATGCGCCGCCGCATCGTCCGCGAGCTGGATGCGGTCCGGCGCGCCCACGACCGACTCGACGAGCAGGCGCGCGACCTCGAACGCTCCAACCGCGACCTCGAGCAGTTCGCCTACGTGGCGAGCCACGACCTGCAGGAACCGCTGCGGAAGGTGGCGAGCTTCTGCCAGCTCCTGCAGCGCCGCTACGCGGGGCAGCTCGACGAGCGGGCGGACCAGTACATCGGCTTCGCCGTGGACGGCGCCCAGCGCATGCAGCGGCTCATCAACGACCTGCTCGCCTTCTCCCGGGTCGGGCGGACCGCGGAAGCCTTCGCGGAGGTCGATCTCGGCGCCGTCGCCGCGACCGCAGGCGCGCAGCTGGAGAGCGCCCGCGCCGAGGTCGACGGCGAGATCGTCGTGGGCGCGCTGCCCACCGTCGTCGGGGACCCGGTGCTGCTGCGCCAGCTGCTGGTCAACCTCATCGGCAACGGCCTCAAGTTCCACCGCGACGGCGTCGCGCCCGTCGTGCGGGTGACGGGCGCGCGCGAGGACGGGGCGGCGGAGATCACCGTCGCGGACAACGGCATCGGCATCGAACCCGAGTACGCCGACAAGGTGTTCGTGATCTTCCAGCGCCTGCACACCCACGAGCGCTACCCCGGCACCGGCATCGGGCTCGCGCTGGCCAAGAAGATCGTGGAGTTCCACGGCGGCAGGATCGCCGTCGACTCCCCCGACGACGGCCCCGGAACCGTCGTCCGCGTGACCCTCCCCGACCAGCCCCAGGAGACGGCATGATCTCGACCGGCGACGGAGTCCGGTACATCAACGTCCTGCTCGTCGAGGACGACCCCGGTGACGTGCTGATGACCCGCGAGGCGTTCGACGAGTACCTGCACAACCGCCTCGATGTCGTCACCGACGGTGCTGCGGCGCTCGCCTTCCTGCGCCGCGAGGGCGAGTACGCCGAGGTCGTGCGCCCGGACCTCGTCCTGCTCGACCTCAACCTGCCCCGCCGCGACGGCCGCGAGGTGCTCCAGGAGATCAAGGACGACCCGGACCTGCGCACCATCCCCGTCATCGTGCTCACGACCTCGCAGGCCGAGGAGGACGTGCTGCGCAGCTACCAGCTGCACGCGAACGCCTACGTCACCAAGCCCGTCGACTTCGAGGGGTTCATCGAGGCGATCAAGCAGATCGACCACTTCTTCGTGAGCGTGGTGCAGCTGCCCCGCGAGCGGGAGTGATCTCCGGGGGATCTCGGGGTCACGCCGGAGGTGCCTCGGCGGACCGGCCGCTGGACTTGGGCGCATGGCCACCCCCGCACGCCACTGGCGCTCGCTGCTCGTCTGGCTGCACGTCGTCTCGTCGGTGAGCTGGATGAGCCAGGCCGCGGCGCTGGCCGTCCTGCTGGGGACGGCGGCGGTGGACCCGCAGCTGCGCGTGGCGACCACGACGGTCGCGGAGCTCCTCGACACCACGGTCCTCGTGCACTCGGCGAACACCTCGGCGTTCACGGGGTTCGCCCTGTCCGCGCTGACCAGCTGGGGGTTCTTCCACCACTGGTGGGTGGCGGCGAAGTTCACCGTGACCATCGGGCAGCTCTACCTGGGCATCTTCGTGCTCTCGGACCGGCTGCACCGGGTCGCGGACTCCGGCGGCACCTCGGGGGACCTCGTCGCGATGGCGATGACGGCCGCACTGATGGCGGGCGCGATCGCGGCGCAGGCGTGGCTGTCGGTGGCGAAGCCCTGGGGACGCACGCCGCTCGCGGCCCGCGCGCCGAAGCCGCGGGCCGCCGGCGCCTGGTGGCTCGCGGCGGCGGTGCTCGCCCCGGTGTTGGACGTCGCGGCGGGCGCGTTCTGGTGGGGACACCCGCTGCCGGCGGCGTCGCTCCTCACGCTCGCCGCGGCGCTGGTGGCGCGGGCCGTCGCGGTGCGGCGGGAGCGGCGGCGCGGCCGTCCGCGCGGGCGACCGCGCGGCCACCCGCGGGGCCGTCTGCGGGGCCGTGAGGTGCTCGCCCCGCTGTCCGTCCCGCGCGGACGGGCGACACCGCTCCGTGTGCACCGATGCGTGTGGTCGCCCGCCACCCACGTGGCTCGCGAACACACATGTTCCTGTGACCGTGTTGCTGTGGCCGGCCGCCGCATCGGCCCGTCGCGGCCTGCTCGCACATGTGTTCCTGTGGTCGCACAGAGCGAGGGGTCGTGGCACATAGCGTCGGCGGTGTGTGCCACCGCCGCGGGGTGTGTGCGGGCGACCGAGCGTGTGTTCGAGCGACGGAACCCGTGCGCGGGCGACGGTTGACGTGCGCGTGACGTGCGCGGGCAGCCTAGAACAGATGTGCAGCCACCCGGATCGCGGGCGCCGGCACTTGGAGACCTGTGCGGCCGCATGGAACACATGTGCGGCCCCGCTCGGGTCGGCTGCGCACGGCTTGTGGGCCGCCGCTGGGCGGCGGCGCGCTGACCCCGCCGGCGCGCAGGGGGCCAGCGGCGCGCTGGCCCGCCGGGCGCGGGCTCGCACATGTGTTCCTGTGGTCACACAGTGCGCGCGGTTGTGGCACATATCGTCGACGGTGTGTGCCACCGCCGCGGGGTGTGTGCGGGCGACCGAGCGTGTGTTCGAGTGACGGAACCCGTGCGCGGGCAGCCCGGAACACATGTGCGGGCGCATCGCAGACATGTGCGGGCGACGGAGCGGGTGTTCGAGTGACGGAACCCGTGCGCGGGCCGGCCGCTGCCCCGGCCGTCGTCCGGCCGCGCATCGGCTGCCGACTGCTCGCCGCCGCCCGCCGCCCACCCCCGTCCCGCCGCACACGAGCCCGCCGGCGACGGCCCTGCGGCGCCGCGAGACGCCGAACGTAGGCTTCGCTCGTGACGCCCGCCGCCACCGCGATCGACACCGTCGCCCACGCCGCCATCACATCCGACCAGGCGCAGCCCTACCGCGAGCTGGGCCTCAAGGACGACGAGTACGCCCGCATCCGGGAGATTCTCGGCCGCCGCCCCACGGACGCCGAGCTCGCGATGTACAGCGTGATGTGGAGCGAGCACTGCTCGTACAAGTCCTCGAAGGTGCACCTGCGCTACTTCGGCGAGACCACCACGGACGAGATGCGCCGCCACATGCTGGCGGGGATCGGCGAGAACGCGGGTGTCGTGGAGATCGGCGACGGCTGGGCCGTGACGTTCAAGGTCGAGTCGCACAACCACCCGTCCTACGTGGAGCCCTACCAGGGCGCGGCCACGGGCGTGGGCGGGATCGTCCGGGACATCATGGCGATGGGCGCGCGACCGGTCGCGGTGGCCGATCCGCTGCGGTTCGGCCCGGCGGACGCACCGGACACCGCGCGCGTGCTGCCCGGCGTGGTGGCGGGGATCGGTGGCTACGGCAACTCGCTGGGCTTGCCCAACGTCGGCGGCGAGGTCGTCTTCGACCCCTCCTACCTGGGGAACCCGCTGGTCAACGCGCTCTGTGTCGGGGCGCTGCGCACCGAGGACCTCCATCTCGCGTTCGCCTCCGGCGCCGGCAACAAGATCGTCCTGTTCGGCGCCCGCACCGGCCTGGACGGCATCGGCGGCGTGTCCGTGCTGGCCAGCGAGACCTTCGACGGCGACGAGTCCGGCACCGGCCGCAAGAAGCTGCCGAGCGTGCAGGTCGGCGACCCGTTCACCGAGAAGGTGCTCATCGAGTGCTGCCTGGAGCTGTTCCACGCCGGGCTGGTGGTCGGCATCCAGGACCTGGGCGGCGCAGGGCTCTCCTGCGCGACGAGCGAGCTCGCCTCAGCGGGCGACGGCGGCATGCACGTGAACCTGGACGCGGTGCCGCTGCGGGCGGCGAACATGTCGCCTGCGGAGATCCTCTCCAGCGAGTCGCAGGAGCGCATGTGCGCGGTCGTCACGCCGGAGAACGTGGAGCGCTTCCTCGCCGTCTGCCGCCGCTGGGACGTGCTGGCCACCGTGATCGGCGAGGTCACCGAGGGAGACCGCCTCGTCATCGACTGGCACGGCGAGACGGTCGTCGACGTCCCGCCCCGCACGGTCGCCCATGACGGGCCCGTCTACCGGCGCCCGGTGCAGCGCGACGACGCGGCGCAGGACGCCCTGCAGGCCGACGGCCCGCAGCGGCTCCCGCGCCCGGAGACGCCGTCGGAGCTGCGCGCGGAGATCCTGCGGATGGCGGCGAGCCCCAACCTCTGCAGCCGGGCGTGGGTCACGGACCAGTACGACCGCTACGTCCGCGGCAACACCGCGTCGGCCCAGCCTGCGGACGCCGGAGTCGTGCGCGTCGACGAGCAGACCGGCCGCGGGATCGCGGTCGCCACGGACTGCAACGGGCGCTTCACGGCGCTGGACCCCTACGCGGGTGCGCAGCTCGCGCTCGGCGAGGCCTATCGCAACGTCGCCACGTCGGGGGCCCGTCCGGTGGCGGTGACGAACTGCCTGAACTTCGGCTCACCGGAGGACCCCCACGTCATGTGGCAGTTCGCGCAGGCCGTCCGCGGACTGGCGGACGGCTGCGCGGCGCTCGGCATCCCCGTCACCGGCGGGAACGTGAGCTTCTACAACCAGACGGGCGACCGCCCGATCCTCCCGACCCCGGTCGTGGGCGTCCTCGGCGTCCTGGACGACGTGGCGCGGCGGATCCCGCCCGGGTTCCCCCGCGACGGGGACGCGGTGCTGCTGCTCGGCGCCACGGCGGACGAGCTGGGCGGCTCGGAGTGGGCGCACGTCGTGCACTGCCATCTCGGCGGCCGCCCGCCCGCGGTCGACCTGGCGGCGGAGCAACGGCTGGCAGCGTTCGTGGCGCAGGCCCCCGTCACGGGGGCGCACGACCTGTCCGACGGCGGTCTCGCCCAGGCCCTGGTGGAGGCCTGCCTGGTCGGTGGGCGCGGGGCGCGGGTCGCGTTGCCGGAGGCG
This sequence comes from Pseudonocardia sp., assembly GCF_050246655.1. Taxonomy (GTDB): domain Bacteria; phylum Actinomycetota; class Actinomycetes; order Mycobacteriales; family Pseudonocardiaceae; genus Pseudonocardia. Next base: position 11,599 of record NZ_JBFWVQ010000033.1, on the reverse strand, counting down.
CTGGAGCCGTTCGTGGCGCTGTTCGCCGAGTCGACGGCCCGGCTGCTGGTGACGGTCGCCCCCGCCGACGTGGACGCCGTCCGTGCGGCGGCCGCCCGGCAGGGCGTGCCCGCCACCGTGCTCGGGACGACCGGCGGCTCCGCGCTGGAGATCGGGAGCCTCGCCCCGCTGCCGCTGGACGAGCTGCGCGCGGCCTGGGAGGGCACGCTGCCTGCGCTGTTCGGGGCATGACCGTCGGGCCCGAGATCCGCGCCTGGCTCGACGGCGGACCTTCCCCCGATCGAGTGATGGTGCGGGCCGCGGTGAAGGAGACGCTGGCCGAGCTCGCGAACCGGCTGCCCGGGCGCAGCGTGGAGGTGCGGGTGCCGCCGTTCGGGGCGGTGCAGTGCGTCCAGGGCCCGCGGCACGGCCGGGGGACCCCGCCCAATGTCGTCGAGACCGATCCCCGCACGTGGCTTGCGCTCGCGACCGGCCGCACGACCTGGGACGATGCCCTGGTCGGCGGCACGATGTCGGCATCGGGCGTCCGGGCGGGCGCGATCGCGGCCGCCCTCCCGCTCGCGTGACCTGCACCCGGTTCACCAATCCGGTGGACCTGAGCGCTCCGCGCTGGCGGCCCTTCGGTCGACGCGCGACACTTCCCATGACCGTGACGGGTGGCGGAGGAGGCCTGCGTGGTTGCTCCCCGTAGTCAGATGTCGGATCCCGAGCCCGAGCCGGACCCCCTCGGCGACCTGGCCCAGGAATGGGCGGACCGGGCCGGCGAGGGGGATCCGAAGGTCGTCGAGCGGCTCGTCGCGCTGCTCCACCGCTTCGTCGGGGTGCTCGCCGCCGAGCCGTTCCGGCCGAGGACGGGCCGGGCTCTGGGCTCGGAGCTGTTCGGCACCGGCCTGTGCGGGCGGGAGATGCCACCCCGGCCGGGTGTCGAGGAGGTCCTCGCGATCGGCCTGGGGCTCCTGCGCCGGGCGGCGAAGCAGCTGGGTGCCGGCGGGTCGCAGGGCCGCCGCCGCCTGGACGAGGCGCTGGACGAGCTGGCGCTCGGCTTCATCCGGGGCCTGCGGGACCGGGTGCTCGCCGGACATCACGGCGGGGCGATCGTGGACATGCCGCATCCCCGCATGCCCGAGTGCAAGGCGCGGGCGGCGCTCCTGGCCGCCCTCGGGCGGGCGCTCACCCAGAACGAGCTTCGGCTGGTCTACCAGCCGCTCGTCCGACTCGCGGACGGCTGCATGCTCGGTGCCGAGGCGCTGGTGCGCTGGCAGCACCCCGTGGACGGGCTGATCGGGCCGGGCCGGTTCATCCGGGTCGCCGAGACCAGCGGCCTCATCGTCCCGCTGGGCCGGTGGGTGCTCGCCGAGTCGTGCGCGCAGGCGGTCCGGTGGGCTCGCGAGCTGGACGGCGACCTGGACGGCGACGGTCCGTACGTGAGCGTCAACGTCTCCCCGGTGCAGCTGGTCGAGGACGGCTGGGTGCATGAGGTGCGGTCGATCCTGTCCGCCACCGGACTGCCGCCGCACCGGCTGCAGCTGGAGATCACCGAACAGGCGGTGCTGGAGGACGAGGCCTCGGCGCTGGAGGCGCTGAACGCCCTGCGCGCCATCGGCGTCCGCCTCGCCCTGGACGACTTCGGCACCGGCTACTCGAGCCTGTCCTGGTTGCGGCGGCTGCCGGTGCAGGCGTTGAAGATCGACGGGTCGTTCGTGGACGGCCTGCGCCACCCGCACCCGAACTCCGTCGACCAGTCGATCGTGCGGGCGCTCGTGGACCTGGCGCACGCGCTGGACCTGGAGGTCACCGCCGAGTGGGTCGAGACGGAGGCGCAGGCGCGGCGGCTCGTCGAGCTGGGCTGCGACATGGGCCAGGGCCGCTGGTTCGGTGACGCGGGTCCCGGGGAATGGGTTCCGCAGCGCTGGCGGCGTACCCTTCGGCATGGAGGGTCGTCCTCCTGACCGCCGGTCCGCCCGTGCCAGCCACATGCTGAGGAGCGTCCGCGTTGGGTTCCCACCGACACGCGCACCCGACCGATCCGATGAGTCGCGCCGATCCGGACCCCGATCCCGATCCCGCGACCGACACAGCCGCCGATGACGCCGGACCCCGCGAGGAGTGCGGCGTCTTCGGTGTCTGGGCTCCGGGCGAGGAGGTCTCGAAGCTCGCCTACTACGGGCTCTACGCCCTTCAGCACCGCGGGCAGGAGGCGGCGGGCATCGCCGTGTCCGACGGCTGTCGCATGGTCGTGTTCAAGGATCTGGGCCTGGTCAGCCAGGTCTTCGACGAGCAGGTGCTCTCGTCGCTGCGCGGGCACCTCGCGATCGGGCACGTCCGCTACTCCACCACCGGCTCCACGACGTGGGAGAACGCCCAGCCCACGTTCCGGACCACGGCGACGGGCAGTGGCATCGCGCTGGGCCACAACGGCAACCTGGTCAACACCGCCGAGCTGCGCGACGAGGTCACGTCCCTCACGGGCGCCACGAACGGCCACCGCCGCCGCATCCAGGCCAGCACCGACTCCGATCTCGTCTGCGAGCTGCTCGCCGCCTCCGCCGACGACATCGGTGTCGAGGAAGCGGCGCTGCGGCTCCTGCCGCGGCTGCGCGGCGCCTTCTCGCTGGTGTTCGGTGACGAGCACACGCTCTACGCCGCCCGGGACGCCCACGGGGTCCGCCCCCTCGTGCTGGGCAGGCTGGAACGCGGCTGGGTCGTGGCGAGCGAGACGGCGGCGCTGGACATCGTCGGCGCGTCCGTCGTGCGCGAGGTGGAGCCGGGTGAGCTGCTCGCCATCGACGCGGACGGGATGCGCAGCTCGCGGTTCGCCACGCCCGAGCCGAAGGGCTGCGTGTTCGAGTACGTCTACCTGGCCCGGCCGGACACCGCGATCTCCGGGCGCTCGGTGCACGCGGCCCGCGTCGAGATCGGGCGCAGGCTGGCGCAGGAGAACCCGGTCGAGGCCGATCTCGTGATCCCGGTCCCCGAGTCGGGCACCCCGGCCGCGATCGGCTACGCGCAGGGTTCCGGCATCCCCTACGGGCAGGGCCTGGTCAAGAACGCCTACGTGGGCCGCACGTTCATCCAGCCGTCGCAGACGATCCGCCAGCTGGGGATCCGGCTCAAGCTGAACCCGCTGCGCGACGTGATCCGCGGCAAGCGCCTGGTCGTCGTCGACGACTCGATCGTGCGCGGCAACACCCAGCGCGCGCTGATCCGGATGCTGCGCGAGTCGGGTGCGCTGGAGGTGCACGTGCGGATCGCGTCGCCGCCGGTGCGCTGGCCGTGCTTCTACGGCATCGACTTCGCCACCCGCGCCGAGCTGGTCGCGGGCGACCTCGACGTCGAGGGCGTGCGCCGCTCGATCGGCGCGGACACCCTCGGCTACATCTCCCTGGACGGCCTCGTCGCGGCGAGCGAGCAGCCGCGTTCCCGGTTGTGCACGGCCTGTTTCGACGGCGACTACCCGATCCCGCTTCCGGAGGAGGCGCTGCTCGGCAAGCACCTGCTGGAGCTGGCGGACCGGATCGCTCCGGAGGTCCGGGCGGCGGCGTCCGGTAACCCGGCTCCCGAACGTGAGCAGGCGGATTCCGTCTCCGTCGGCTACGGTGCGCCAGGCCCGAACGACCGATCGTGACGGTCGATCCGCCGCCTGGGCCCCGGCCCCGCGGCGGATCGCGCCGTCCACAGAGCACGTCTGGAGCATCCACATGGTCCTGACCGGCGACGACGCGACCGGCGCCACAGGCCCGACCGGTGCCAGCTACGCCGCCGCCGGCGTCGACATCGAGGTCGGCGAGGCCGCCGTCGACGCGCTGCGGCCGTTCGCGGAGAAGGCGACGCGACCGGAGGTGCTGGGCGGGATCGGTGGCTTCGCGGGGCTGTTCGCGCTGAAGATCGGCCGGTACACCGAACCGGTGCTCGCGGCGTCCACGGACGGTGTGGGCACGAAGGTCGCCGTCGCGCAGGCCATGGACAAGCACGACACCATCGGTGTCGACCTCGTCGCCATGGTCGTCGACGACCTGGTCGTGTGCGGTGCGGAGCCGCTGTTCCTGCAGGACTACATCGCGGTCGGGAAGCTGGTGCCCGAGAAGGTCGCGACGATCGTCAAGGGCATCGCGGACGGGTGCCAGCAGGCGGGCTGCGCGCTGCTCGGCGGTGAGACGGCCGAGCACCCGGGGCTGATGGACGTCGGCGGGTACGACCTGTCGGCGAGCGGCGTGGGGATCGTCGAGGCGGACGCGATGCTGCGCCCGGACCGGGTGCGGCCGGGGGACGTCCTGCTCGCGATGGGGTCCTCGGGGCTGCACTCCAACGGCTACTCGCTGGCCCGCCACGTGCTGCTCGACATCGCGCGCATGCCGCTGGGCGGGCACGTCGAGGAGTTCGGGCACACCCTCGGCGAGGAGCTGCTCGTCCCCACACGGATCTACGCGAAGGACTGCCTCGCGCTGGTGGCCGAGACGTCCGTGCGGACGTTCGCGCACGTCACCGGGGGCGGGCTCGCCCGCAACCTTGACCGGGTGCTGCCGCCGGGGCTCGAGGCGGTCTGCGAGCGCAACACCTGGACACCCGCCCCGGTGTTCAAGCTGATCGCCGCCCGCGGCCGGGTGGAGCGCGCGGAGATGGAGAAGACGTTCAACATGGGCGTCGGCATGGTGGCGGTGCTCGCCCCGGACGACGTGGACCGCGCCCGGGCGGTGCTCACGGCCCGCCACGTCCCGGCGTGGGTGCTGGGCGAGGTGCGCCGCGCCAGATCGCGGTCCGCACCGTCCCGGGCGCCGGGGTCCCGGGTCAGGCTCGTGGGGGACCACCCCCGGTTCTGACGGTGGTCGGGCCTACCGTGACGGCCATGGCTCGCATCGAGAGCGCCACGATCGGCGCGCCCTGCTGGTTCGACCTGTTCACCCGCGATCCCGCCCGCGCCGAGGAGTTCTACGGCGCCGTCCTCGGCTGGACGGCCGATCCCGCGATCACGGAGTTCGGCGGCTACGTCAACTTCCGCTCCGGGGACACCATCGTGGCGGGCATGCTCAGCCACGACGGCACCGCAGACCACCCGGACGGCTGGACGGTCTACTTCGCCACGACGGACGCCAAGGCGACCGCGGACACCGCCGTGGCGGCCGGGGCGACGGTGGCGGACGAGCCGATGCAGGTCGGGGACCTGGGGACGTTCGCGGTGCTCGTCGACCCAGCGGGTGCGCCGTTCGGCCTGTGGCAGCCGGGCGCGCACCAGGGCTTCGGCGTGGCCGCCGAAGCGGGGGCGCCGTTGTGGTTCGAGTATCACGCCCGCGAGTACGCCCCCGCCGTCGGCTTCTACACCGCCGCGCTGGGCGTCGAGGCGTCCGTCATGAGCGACACGCCCGAGTTCCGCTACTCCCAACTCGTCGTGGACGGCGAGCCGCGCGCGGGGATCTTCGATGCCACGTACCTGCCGGAGGGTGTGCCGTCGAACTGGCAGGTCTACCTGGGCGTTCCCGACACCGACGCCGCGGTGGACACCGTGGTGCGCCTCGGTGGTCGCGTGATCCACGCGGCCGAGGACACCCCGTTCGGGCGGATCGCCACGGTGGTGGACCCGACGGGTGCGGTGTTCAGGCTGGGCTCGGTCCCGGGCTGAGCCGGGCGGGCCGGCGGATCATGCGGCGAGCGCCGCCTCCAATGCCGCCCGCAGCACCGCCGGTTCGGCGTCCACGCCCGTCCAGAGCCGGATGCCGATCACGGCCTGGTTCACGAGCATCCCGGTGCCGTCGAGGGTGACGCAGCCGCGCGCCGCGGCCTCCCGGAGAAGCACGGTGCGGGGCGGGTTCGGGATGACGTCGGCGACGACGGTTCCGGGGCGCAGCGTGTCATGGTCGAGGTCCAGGCGCGCGTTGATGTCCGGGTGGAGGCCCACGGAGGTCGTGTTGACCACGATGCCCGCGTCGTCCGGGAGGGGGTGGTGCGCACACCACGGCACGAAGGAGCCTGCCGCCGGGGTACGGGTGTCGACCAGCGCGGCGAGCTCCTCGCCCCGGCGGACGTTGCGGTTCACGATCGTGACGCGGGCCGCCCCGGCCAGCGCCACCTCCACGGCGACCGCCCGCGCGGCCCCGCCCGCCCCGAGCAGGACGACGTGCTGCCCGGCGGGGTCCGCGACCGTGCGCAACGACGCGAGGAACCCCTGTCCGTCGGTGTTCTCGCCGGTCAGCCGCCCGTCCCGGTGCACGACACAGTTGACCGCCCCGATGATCTCTGCCGACGCCGCCAGCCCGTCCAGGTACTCGACGACGGTGACCTTGTGCGGCAGCGAGCAGTTGAAGCCCGCCCATCCCATGGCGCGCGCACCCCGCACGGCGTCGCCGAGGTCCGCGGGTGTCACCTCGCAGTTGAGGTAGCGCGCGTCGATCCCGTGGTGGCGGTACGCGGCCTCGACGACCGCCACCGTGGGGTTCTCCGCCGCCGGTGTCGCGAACGAGCCGGTGAGGGTGGACAGGAAGCTCATGTGCCCAGCATGGCGAGGGAGGCCGGTGCGCGGAACTCAGGCCGGGGCCGCGACGCGGACGGGACGGTGCTCCCGGAGCGACGCGGTGCAGGCCTCTGCGACCCGGCTCGTCGCCACGGCGTCCGCCACCGTGCACGGCGAGGCGATCCGCCCCGCCGCCAGCTCGACGAACGCGGCGAGCTCGGCGCGGAAGGCGTCGGCGAAGCGGTCCATGAAGAACGCGTGCGGCGTCCCGGCCGGGAACGTCGTCCCCGGCTCGACGGAGCGCAGCGGCAGCCGGTCCTCCAGCCCGACCGCGATGCTGTCGGCCGTGCCGTGCAGCTCGAGGCGCACGTCGTAGCCGCGCGGGTTGAGCCGGGTGTTCGAGATCAGCGCGAGCGTGCCGTCGTCCAGGGTGAGCGTCGCGGCGGCGGTGTCGACGTCACCGGCCTCGGCGAACACCGGATCGTGCACGGAGCCCGTCGCGTAGACCTCGACGACCTCGCGGCCGGTGACCCAGCGCACGGCGTCGATGTCGTGCACCGAACAGTCCCGGAAGATCCCGCCGGAGGCCGCGACGTACGCGGGCGGCGGCGGGGCCGGGTCCAGCGTCGTCGCCCGGACGGTGTGCAGCGTGCCCAGCTCCCCGGCCGCGACGGCCGCACGGGCGGCCACGTACCCGGCGTCGAAGCGGCGCGGGAACCCGATCTGCACCCGCTCGTCGCGGCCCGTGACCTTGCCCAGCACGTCCTCGGCGTCCGCGATCGCGGCCGCCACGGGCTTCTCGCAGAATGCCGCCACGCCCGCGTCCACGGCGGCGAGCAGCAGCTCCGGGTGCGCCGGGGTCGCCGCGGCGATCACGACGCCGTCCACGTCGTGCAGCAGGTCCGCGGGCCCGTCGGCCCGCCGGGCGCCCACCTCGGCCGCCACCGCGTCGGCCAGCTCGTCGACGGTGTCGGTGACCACCAGGTCCACCCCGAGCCCGGCCAGGGTCCGCGCGTGGAACGCGCCGATCCGGCCCAGGCCGATCACCCCGATGCGCATCAGTCCAGCCCTCCCAGCACGTTCTGGTCCCAGTCGATCACCGAACCGGTGACCACGCCGCTGCGGTCCGACAGCAGGAAGACCACCATGTCGGCGATTTCGTCCGGGTCGCCGAGGCGGCCCATGGGCAGGTCCTCGCCCGCCCGCTGCGCCCAGCCGTCCGTCGCGCCGTGGGCGTCGCGCTGGATCGCGTCCTCCCCCTCGGTGGCCGTCCAGCCGATGTTCAGGTCGTTCACGCGGATCCGGTCGAAGCGGTGCGCGTGTGCGACGTTGCGGGTGAGGCCCGCGAGCCCCGCCTTCGCCGCCGCGTACGGGGCGAGGAAGGGCTGCCCGCCGTGCGCCGACGTCGAGCCGATGTTGACGATCGAGCCCGGTGCGCCGCGGCGCAGCATGTCCGCTACCACGGCCTGCATGAGGAAGAACGGCCCGCGCAGGTTGATCGCGACGTGCCGGTCGAACAGCTCCGGCGTCGTGTCCAGCAGCGTCCCGCGGTCCACCAGGCCCGCCGCGTTCACCAGGCCGTCCACCCGGCCGAACGCCTCGACGACCTCGGAGACGCACGCGCGCACCGCGTCGACGTCCGTGACGTCGCAGCGGACGAAGCGGGCCTCGGCGCCGGAGGCCTCCAGCTCCGCGACGATCACCTTGCCCGGCTCGGGCCGCCGTCCCGTGACGGCTACGGCGGCGCCCTCGCGGGCTGCGGCGCGCGCGACCGCCGCGCCCACGCCCTGGGTGCCGCCGCTGACGAGGACGACCTTGTCGGTGAGCAGGCTCATCGCCTCCTCCGGTGCTCGTCGAGCCTGGCGTCCAGCCGCTCGGGCGTCCAGCGCTCGTCCACCGCGCGCAGCAGCAGGTCGGCCTGCGAGGGCGGGGCGAGCCCGCCGACGGGCGGGTCGAGATCGAGGTTCGTCGGGAACGCGTAGCCCTCCGCGGCGGAGGCGACGACGGTGCGGACCTCCGCCGGGGCGCGGCGCAGCAGCTCCGGGAACAGCGCCCGGCACATCCGGTCGCGGTCGACCGCCTCCATCGCCCGTCCGAACGCCGAGGACACCTGCAGCAGGTTCGCCGCGCGCCGGACGTCCGTGGTGCGGTTGCGGCCCGCGGCGTGGATCAGCGCGGGGTTGAAGAAGACGGCGTCACCGGTGCGCAGCGGCAGCTGGACGTGGCGGCGGGCGAACAGCGCGTCGAACTCCGGGTGGCCCGCGACGAGGTAGCCGTGGGGGTACTTCTGGGAGTGCGGCAGCAGCATCGTCGGCCCGGAGTCGATCGGCATGTCCGAGTGCGCGACGGCGCCCTGCAGCGTGAGCGCCGGGGAGAGCCGGTGCACGTGCGCGGGGTAGCGCTGCGCCTGCTCGACGGTCATGAAACCGAGGTGGTAGTCGCGGTGGGGGTCCTGCGGGGCGCCGCCCGGGTTCACGACGTTGACCTGGGACGTCATCTGGTAGCCGGGGCCGAGCCAGGCTTCGGAGACCAGCGCGAGGGTGTCGGCGGCGTAGTAGCCGGCGAACGCGGCCGGATCGGCGAGCGCGAGCTTCTCCAGGGCGTTCCAGATGCGGTCGTTGGCGCCGGGCCTGGCGAAGTGGTCGCCCGCGCCGGCGCCGGTGCGGCGCTGTTCGGCGATCAGCTGCTCGAACACGGCCGTGGCGCGGTCGACGGCCGGGACCGGCACGGCGCCGGTGATCGCCAGGACGCCTGCGCCGTCGGCGAGGACGGCGGCGAGCTCGGCCTGCACCTCCGCCCGGTCGGCGGCGGCGAGCGTGACGGCCTCGTAGACGGGGATGCCGCACTCGACGCGGGCCGCGATGGGGGTGTCCGGGCCGGAGGCGCCACCGACCGCGGAGTCGAGGAGCGCGTCGAGATCGGCGACGCGGGCGTCGGCCGCGCGGAGCCACCCGTTCGTGGGTTCTGCGGTGAGCACGGGTCTCGTCATCGAGTCCTCCTAGCAGACTTAAAGCGCTTTAAGCGATACTGTCCGGGAGACGGATCGCGGTGTCAAGACCCGGGTGCGACGGGCAGGAGGCCGCGACTGACCCCGCGCGAACGGCACGTACGGGAAGACCTATTTCCCGTACGTGCCGTTCGCGGGGGGAGACGGCGTGGGGGAAGGGAGGACGGGTGGCGCGCAGGCCCCGCCTGGAGGACGTCGCGGCCGAGGTCGGCCTGTCCATCGCGTCGGTGTCGCTCGTCCTGCGCGGCGCCCCTGGCCCCAGCGCCGCGACCCGCGAGCGCGTCCTCGCCGCGGCGGATCGCCTCGGCTACCGGGTGGACCGCGCCGCGAGCCTGCTCGCCCGCCGCCGCACCCACCTGCTCGGCGTCCCCGTCTCGCTGCGCGACGCCTTCCGCGCCGAGCTCGCCGAGGAGCTGCAGCTCGCCGCGGACGCCCGCGGGTACACCGTCGCCCTCTCCGCGATCACGCCCGTCCACGACGAGGCCCGCGTCGCCGAGACGCTGCTCGACCTGCGCTGTGAGGCCCTCGTCCTGCCCGCGCCCACCCTGTCCGCCGAGGCCATCGGCGACCTCGCGGCGCGCGTCCCGCTCGTCGTCACGGGACGCCACGTCGCGCCCGACGGGTTCGACGTCGTCCGCGTCGCCGACGACCTCGGCGTGGCCCGCGCCGTCGAGCACCTGCTCGCGCTCGGCCACCGCGACCTCGTCCACGTCGACGGCGGCGACCATCCGAGTGCCGCTGAGCGGCGCGCCGGGTTCCTGCGGGCCGCCGGTGCCCACGGGCGGGTCGTCCCGGGTGGGCTCGTCGAGGAGGCCGGGGCGCGGGCCGCGCGTGGGCTGCTCGACGCGGGCGAGCTGCCCACGGCCGTCGTGGCCGCGAACGACCGCTGCGCGGTGGGCGTGCTCGACGTCTTCGTCCGCGCCGGGATCGGCGTGCCCCGCGACGTCTCCCTGATCGGCTATGACGACACCGCGTTCGCCGGTCTCGCCCACGTCGGGCTCACCACGGTGAACCAGGAGGCCCCCGCCCAGGCGCGGGAGGCCGTCGCCGCGGTGGTCGAGCGGCTGGACGCGGACCGGACCCAGCCGCGCGAGATCGTCCTCACGCCGCGCCTCGTGGAGCGGACGAGCACCGGCCCGCCGCGCCGCTGAGCCGCGAGCGCAAGTCCGACCACATCGGACGAACGCCGCCTCGCTCGACGCGGGCCCGTAGGGCGATGCCGCGCGGCGGCCCTAGGCTCACGCCGTGGTGTTCAAGAAGCTCAAGGCGCGGTTCGGCGGCGGCACGACCCTGCAGACGCACGTGCACACCCCGGTGGCGCAGCCCGGCGGCCTCGTCAACGGGGTCGTCGAGATCGTCGGCGGTGAGTTCGCGCAGGACATCCGCTACCTCGCGCTGGCCGCGGAGGCCCGGGTCGAGGTCGAGCACGGCGACGGCGAGTCGCGCCAGGACATGCGGTTCGCCCACCAGCACGTCGCCGGGCAGTTCGTGCTGCACCCCGGGCAGCGCATCGACGTGCCGTTCGGGTTCGCGCTGCCGCTGGAGACGCCGTTCAACGTGATCGCGGGTTCCGAGCTGCGCGGGGTGCGGCTCGGGCTGCGCACGGAGCTGGAGATCGCGAAGTCCCTGGACAAGGGGGACTGGGACCCGATCCGGGTGGAGCCGCTGCCTGCGCAGCGGCGCATCCTGGACGCACTGGTGAACATCGGCTGCCGGTTCAAGTCCGCAGACCTGGAGCGCGGGCGCATCCCCGGCTCGGTGCTGGACTTCTACCAGGAGGTCGAGTTCTACCCGCCGCCGGAGTTCTCGCACGCGATCTCGGAGCTGGAGGTCACGTTCCTGACCTTCCCCCACGGCATGGACGTGCTGCTGGAAGGCGACCGCCGAGGTGGATTCCTGGACTCCGGCGGCGACCGGATCCACCGGCTCTCGATCGGCCACGAGGCCATCGCCCGCGAGGACTGGGAGTCGGTGCTGCGCCACCACCTGCACGAGCTGGGGCGGCGCCGGGGCTTCTTCGGCTGATCAGCCCGACCGCGGGCGCAGCGGGAACCCGGCCGCGGTGTAGACGGCGTCGACCAGCTCGGCGTTGGCCACCGCGTCGTCGGCGTCGACCGGGCACGGGGCACCGTCGCGCAGGTGGGCCCGGA
>NZ_JBFWVQ010000032.1:27549-54555 GCF_050246655.1 Pseudonocardia sp. | reverse complement strand
CGATGCCGCCCTCGTACATGAGGTCGACGATCAGCTTGAGCTCGTGCAGGCACTCGAAGTAGGCCACCTCGGGGGCGTAGCCGGCCTCGGTGAGCACCTCGAACCCGGTCTGCACCAGCGCGGCCGCACCCCCGCAGAGGACGGCCTGCTCGCCGAACAGGTCGGTCTCGGTCTCCTCCTTGAAGGTGGTCTCGATGACTCCGGCCCGGGCTCCACCGATGGCCGCGGCATAGGACAGGGCGAGCGCCTTGGCGTTGCCCGAGGCGTCCTGCTCGATGGCGATGAGGCAGGGCACGCCCTTGCCGTCCACGAACTGGCGGCGCACGAGGTGACCCGGGCCCTTCGGCGCGACCATGGCCACGTCCACGTCCGACGGCGGCTTGATCAGCCCGTAGCGGATGTTGAAGCCGTGGCCGAAGAAGATCGCGTCGCCGCTCTGCAGGTTGGGAGCGATGTCGTCGGCGTAGATGAACCGCTGCTTCGTGTCCGGCGCGAGGATCATGATCAGATCCGCCTCGGCGGCGGCCTCGGCGGGGGTGACGACGCGCAGTCCCTCGTCGGCCGCCTTGGCCCGCGACTTCGAGCCCTCCGGCAGGCCGATCCGCACGTCCACGCCCGAGTCGCGCAGCGACAGCGCGTGCGCGTGCCCCTGGCTGCCGTAGCCGATCACGGCGACCTTGCGGCCCTGGATGATCGACAGGTCGGCGTCGTCGTCGTAGTAGATGTTGACGGTCACTTCGGTGAGGTCCTTTCGAGGGGTCTAGCGGACGGTGGTGGCGGTGATCGACCGGGGCCCGCGGCCGACCGCGACCATCCCCGACTGGACCATCTCGCGGATGCCGTAGGGCTCGAGCATGCGCAGCAGTGCCGAGAGCTTGTCGACCGTACCGGTCGCCTCGATCGTCAGCGCCTCGGGCGAGACGTCGACGGCCTTGGCGCGGAAGAGCTCCGCGATCTCCAGCACGGCGCTGCGCACGGCGGCGTCGGCACGCACCTTCACCAGGAGCAGCTCGCGCTGCACCGACGACGACGGCTCCAGCTCCACGATCTTGATGACGTTGACGAGCTTGTTGAGCTGCTTGGTGACCTGCTCCAGCGGGAACTCGTCCACCGCGACCTGGATCGTCATCCGCGAGATGCCCGGCTGCTCGGTCGGCCCGACGGCCAGCGACATGATGTTGAAGCCGCGCCGCGAGAACAGGCCCGAGACGCGGGCGAGCACGCCGGGCTTGTCCTCGACGAGGACGGAGAGGGTGTGGCGGTCCATCAGTCCTCGTCCCCCGTGATCTCGGCGGTCAGTGCACCGGTGGCGGCGTCGTCGGAGACGATCTCGTCGGAGTCGAACAGCGGGCGGATGTCGCGGGCGGCCATGATCTGGTCGTTGCCGGTGCCCGCGGCGACCATCGGCCACACCTGGGCGTCCGCGCCGACGACGAAGTCGATGACGACGGTGCGGTCGTTGATCTCCATCGCCTGATGGATGACCTTGTCGACCTCGTCACGGGTCTCGGCGCGCAGCCCGACGCAGCCCATCGCCTCGGCGAGCAGCGCGAAGTCCGGGATGCGGTGCTTGTGGGTGCCGAGGTCCGTGTTCGAGTAGCGCTCCCCGTAGAACAGGTTCTGCCACTGCCGGACCATGCCCAGGTTGCCGTTGTTGATCACGGCTACCTTGATCGGGATGTTCTCGATGGCGCAGGTGGCGAGCTCCTGGTTGGTCATCTGGAAACAGCCGTCGCCGTCGATGCACCACACCGTGGCGTCCGGGACGGCCATCTTCGCGCCCATCGCCGCCGGCACCGCGAAGCCCATGGTGCCGAGCCCCCCGGAGTTCAGCCAGGTGCGCGGGTTCTCGTAGGAGATGAACTGCGCGGCCCACATCTGGTGCTGGCCGACGCCCGCCGTGTAGAGGGCGTCCGGGCCGGCGATCGCACCGATCCGCTCGATGACGTACTGCGGCGAGAGCGAGCCGTCAGCGGGCCAGTCGTAGCCGAGCGGGTACGTGCGGCGCAGCTCGTCCAGCTGGGCCCACCACGGCCCGATATCGGCCGCTCCGCCCTGCTGCTCGGCCCGTACCGCCTCCAGCAGCTCGACGATCACCTCGCGGCAGTCCCCGACGATGGGGACGTCTGCACGGCGGTTCTTCGAGATCTCCGCAGGGTCGATGTCGGCGTGGATCACCGCGGCCCCCGGGGCGAAGCTCGCGAGCTGGCCCGTGACCCGGTCGTCGAAGCGGGCGCCGAGCGCGACCAGCAGGTCCGACTTCTGCATCGCCGCCACCGCCGCCACCGTCCCGTGCATGCCGGGCATGCCCAGGTGCTGGCGGTGGCTGTCCGGGAACGCGCCGCGCGCCATCAGCGTCGTGACGACCGGGATGCCGGTGAGCTCGGCGAGCTCGCGCAGCTCGGCCGACGCCTCGGCCTTGATCACGCCGCCGCCGACGTAGAGGACGGGGCGGCTCGCCGCACGGATGAGCCGGGCGGCCTCGCGGATCTGCTTGCCGTGCGGCCGGGTCGTCGGCCGGTAGCCGGGCAGCTGCAGGGCGGGCGGCCAGGAGAACGTGGTCTGCTCCTGGAGCACGTCCTTCGGGATGTCGACGAGCACCGGGCCGGGTCGGCCCGTGCTCGCCAGGTGGAAGGCCTCGGCGATGGCGCGCGGGATCTCCGTCGCGTCCTTCACCAGCATGTTGTGCTTGGTCACCGGCATGGTGATGCCGGTGATGTCGGCCTCCTGGAACGCGTCGGTGCCGATCAGCGGACGCGTCTGCTGCCCGGTGATCGCCACCATCGGGATCGAGTCCATGTAGGCGTCCGCGAGCGGGGTGACGAGGTTCGTCGCCCCCGGCCCGGAGGTCGCCATGCAGACCCCGACCTTCCCGGTGGCCTGCGCGTAGCCGGTGGCGGCGTGGCCGCCGCCCTGCTCGTGGCGGACCAGGACGTGGCGGACCCGCACCGAGTCCAGCAGCGGGTCGTACGCCGGGAGGATCGTGCCGCCCGGGATGCCGAAGACGACCTCGCACCCCACCTCCTCGAGCGAGCGCACGAGCGACTGGGCGCCCGTCATCGGCACGCGGTCGAAGCGCCGGTCCGACGGCGGCGCGGGCGTCGGGGCAGGGGTGGCGGAACCGGGTCGTCCCGGCGGGGGCCCTGGACGCGGGCCGGCGGAGCCGGGCGCCGCTCCGGAACGGGGCGTGGCGGTGGTCATCTCTGCGGTCAGCCTCGCTGCTGGGAGTCGGCTCGCGGGTGGAGCCGCTGCTGGTCACTGTTCGGACATGAAAAAACCCTCGCCGCCCGGGTAGGCGGAACGAGGGATGGCGCGCGACGACCTCGGCTCAGGCGTGGCGCGCCTGGCGAAGTACGAGGACGAGGACGTGGAACGCACGGAACACGGGCCCGACGCTAGCGGGCCCGTGTCGGCGCGGTCAACTTGGTGAGACGCCGGTACCACTGCCTGGGATCGATCAGTGGACGGTCAGGAGCTGATCCACACCGCCGTGTCCCCCGGAAGGGTGGCGTCGGCGGGCAGCGGGCCGCTGGCCAGCAGCACCTCTCCCACCGGCAGCGGGACCGGCTCGGACCCCATGTTCACGACGCACGTGAAACCCGGCTCGCGGTCGAAGGCGACCGTGCTCGGACCGAGGTCCGTGCGCAGGGTGAGACGTCCGTCACCCAGGGCCGGCGTCTGCGCCCGCATCCGCAGCGCGGCGCGGTACAGCTCCAGCATCGAGCCCGGGTCCCCCTCCTGCGCCGCCACCGCGAGCGGGCCCCAGTCCCGCGGCTGCGGGAGCCACGTCGGGCCGGCACCCGGCCCGAAGCCGTACGGCGGGGCATCGCCGCTCCACGGGATCGGCACGCGACAGCCGTCGCGGCCACGGGTGGTGAAGCCCGAGCGCCGCCACGTCGGGTCCTGCAGGACGTCCTCCGGCAGGTCCTCCACCTCGGGCAGGCCCAGCTCCTCCCCCTGGTAGACGTACGCGCCCCCGGGCAGGGCCAGCGTCAGCAGCACGGCGGCGCGGCTGCGGCGGGTGCCCAGCGCGAGATCGGCGGGCCGGTCGCGCAGCCCCTCGAGGTTCGGCGAGTCGCCGAGCTCCTGCGGGCGCGCGTAGCGCGAGAGGTGGCGCGCCACGTCGTGGTTGGACAGCACCCAGGTGGGCGGCGCCCCGACGGCCTCGTGCTCGGCCACCGTCTCCACGATCGTCTCGCGCATCGCGGCGGCGTCCCACGGCGTGGTCAGGTAGTTGAAGTTGAACGCGGTGTGCAGCTCGTCCGGGCGGAGGTAGCGCGAGAGCCGCTCGGGCTCGTCCACCCACGCCTCGGCCACGAAGATCCGTGGCGGGTCGTAGGAGTCCGCGATCTCGCGCCACTCCCGGTAGACCCCGTGCACCTCCTCGCGGTCCCAGTGCGGGTGCGCGGCCCACGCGGGACGCACCAGCGCGCCGTCGACCTCGACGCGCTCCTGCGGGTAGGTGCGCCCGTCGAGATCCGGCAGGCCGGTCTCCTTGATCAGCGAGTGGGCGACGTCGATGCGGAAGCCGTCCACCCCCCGGTCGAACCAGAACCGCAGGGTGTCGGCGAAGTCCGCGCGGACCTCCGGGTGCTCCCAGTTGACGTCGGGCTGGCCGGGGTCGAACAGGTGCAGGTACCACTCCCCGGCAGTGCCGTCCGGTTCGGCCACTCGCGTCCAGGCGGGCCCGCCGAAGATGCTCTGCCAGTCGTTGGGCGGCTGGGCACCGTCCGCGCCCCGGCCGGGACGGAACAGGTAGCGCTCCCGGGCGGCCGACCCGGGGCCGGCGGCGAGCGCCTCGCGGAACCACGGGTGGGCACTGGAGGTGTGGTTGGGGACGATGTCGAGCAGCACCCGCAGGCCCAGCTCGCGGGCCTGCGCGAGGAGCGCCTCGGCGTCGGCGAGGGTGCCGAAGCGCGGCTCGACGTCGCGGTAGTCGCTCACGTCGTAGCCGGCGTCGGCCATGGGCGAGGGGTACCAGGGGTTGATCCAGATCGCGTCCACGCCGAGGCTCGCGATGTGGTGCAGGCGGGAACGGAGCCCGGCGATGTCGCCGAGCCCGTCCCCGTCGCCGTCGGCGAAGCTGCGGATGTAGACCTGGTAGATGACCGCGTCGCGCCACCAGGTGGCGTCGGTCCTGGCGGGCCCGGGAAGCAGGGACGGTTGCGTCACCCGCCCCATGTTCCGGATCGGTTCAGTGATCGCAAGGCCTTCCTCCCGGGCCGCCCCGGGCCGGGGTCAGCCGGAGACCGTGGCCCCGCTCGTCTGGGCCTGCTCGATCTGGTCCTGGCGGTCCTCCTCGGCCATCCGCGTGAGCTCCGCGCCCGCCTCCGGGTCCCGGGTGAGGTTCTCCCCCGACTCCGGGTCGAAGACGTGGATCTTGCGCGTGTCCAGCCAGAACTCCGCGTCGTGTCCCTCGCGGATCCGGCTCGCCGCGTCGATGGAGACGATGGCCTGCGTGCGCAGCTGGTCGCTGTCGAGCTCGCGCGACAGCTCCTTGAGCTTGGCCGCGACCTCCTCCGGCGCGTCGTAGGGTATGTAGGCGTACTGGGAGTCGCCCAGCCATTCGGTGACGTCCACCTTCGCCGTGAACCGGGTGCCCTCGCGGGACTCGTCGATCAGCGAGGCGTCCTCGAAGTACTCCGGCCGGACACCGACCAGCACGAGGTCGCGCTCGCCCACCGCCTTGGCGCGCTTCTCGTCCAGCTCGATCGCGCCGAACGGGGTCTCCAGCGTCGAGCCCTGCACGCGGGCGGGCAGGAAGTTCATCGGCGGCGAGCCGATGAACCCCGCGACGAACATGTTGGTCGGCTGCTCGTAGAGCTCGCGCGGTGAGGCCACCTGCTGGATCACGCCCCGGCGCAGGACGCAGACCCGGTCCCCCAGCGTCATCGCCTCGGTCTGGTCGTGGGTGACATAGACGGTCGTGATGCCCAGCCGCCGCTGCAGCCGGGCGATCTCCGTGCGCATCTGGCCGCGCAGCTTCGCGTCCAGGTTGGACAGCGGCTCGTCGAAGAGGAACGCGTCGGCGTCACGCACGATCGCGCGGCCCATCGCGACGCGCTGGCGCTGGCCGCCGGACAGGTTCGCCGGCTTGCGCTCCAGGTGCTCCTGGAGCTCCAGGACGTCCGCCGCGTCGTTGACCTTGCTCCGCACCTCGGACTCGGGCGTCTTGGACAGCCGCAGCGGGAACGCGATGTTCTCGAACACCGACAGGTGCGGGTAGAGCGCGTAGTTCTGGAAGACCATGGACAGGTTGCGGTCACGGGGCGCCTTGTCGTTGACCCGCTTGCCGCCGATCACCATGTCCCCGCTGGTGATGTCCTCCAGCCCGACGATCATCCGCAGCAGCGTGGACTTCCCGCAGCCCGACGGGCCGACGAGGATCATGAACTCCCCGTCGGCGATGTCCAGGCTGACGTCGTTCACCGCGGGGAAGCCGTCGCCGTACTTCTTGACGATGTTGCTCATCTCGATGGAGGCCATGAGATCTCCTTGTCAGCCCTTGACGGCGCCGTTGGTGAGGCCGGCGACGATGCGCCGCTGGAACAGCAGGACGAGGACGACGACCGGGATCGTGACGATCACCGCGGCCGCGGCGATGGGCCCGCTCGGGTCCTCGAACTGCGACGCCCCGGAGAACAACCCGAGCGCGGCGGGGACGGGGCGCGCCGCGCTGGTCGAGGTGAGCGAGATGCCGTAGATGAAGTCGTTCCACGCGATGAAGAAGGCGATGATCGCCGTCGTGAACACGCCCGGCGCGGCGAGCGGCACGATCACCTTGCGGAAGGCCTGCCACGTGGTGGCGCCGTCCACCTGTGCGGCCTGCTCCATCTCCCAGGGGATCTCACGGAAGAACGCCGAGAGCGTCCAGATCGAGATGGGCAGGGTGAGCGACAGGTACGGGATGATCAGGCCGGGCCAGGTGTCGTAGAGCCCGATCTGGCGCCACAGGTTGAACAGCGGCGTGACGATCGAGATGACGGGGAAGATCGCCACCGCGAGCGCCGTGGACAGGATGATCTTCTTGCCCGGGAAGTCCAGCCGCGCGATCGCGTAGGCGGCGAACATCGACAGCACGCACGAGATGCCCGTCGCGATGAGGCAGATGCCGAAGGAGTTCACCAGCGCGGGCAGGAACAGCTCGGCGCCGTCACCGGTGATGATGAAGGAGTAGTTCTGGCCGGTGAACAGGGTGGGCAGGAACTGGCCGTTCGCGATGTCCGACGGCGCCTTGAACGACAGCGACACGATCCACGCCACCGGGAACAGGGCGTAGATCACGATGGCGATTCCGCCGATGATCCACCAGACCTTCTCGCGGGACGACATCACTTCTCCCCTCGGGCCTGGGACAGGTCGACCTTGAAGCCCTTCACGAAGAGCACGCTGATCAGGACCACGCAGATGAAGAGCATCACGGAGACCGCCGAGCCCAGCCCGATCTCCAGGCGGGCGATGGTCTGGCGGTAGGCGAGGAACGACACCGTCTCGGTGCCGTTCGCGCCGCCGGTCATGATGAAGATCGTGTCGAAGATCCGGAACGCGTCGAGCGTGCGGAACAGCAGCGCGACCATGATCGCGGCCTTCATGTTCGGGATCGTCACCTTGGTCATCCGCTGCCACCAGGTGGCACCGTCGACCTTGGCGGCCTCCTGCAGGACCTCGGGCACCTGGGAGAGGCCCGCGAGGAGCAGGAGCGAGATGAACGGCGTGGTCTTCCAGATCTCGGTGAGGCAGATGACGAAGATCGACGAACCGAAGCCGCCGAACCAGTCCGTCTCCGCGCTGATCCCGGGGATCCAGGCGAACCAGCTGTTGACGAAGCCGGTGTCGAGGGAGAACGCGAACTGCCAGGCGAACGCCGAGACCACCGTGATGATCGCGTACGGGATGAGGATCGCGGCCCGCACGACCGGCCGGATGGTGCCGAGCGCCTTCACCATCACCAGCGCCAGGGCGAAGCCGAGCACCAGCTCGACCGCGACCGTGACCACGGTGATGAGCACCGTGACACCGACCGCCGCCCACCAGATCGGGTCCGTGAGGATCACCCAGTAGTTGGTGAGCCCGATGAAGGAGCGGTTGTCGGGGTCGGTGAGCCGGTAGTTGAACAGCGAGTCGTAGACCGCCTGCAGGATCGGGTAGGCGGTGACGAGCAGCATCACCGCGAACGCCGGGCCGGCGAGCATCCAGCCGAGCCGGTGCTCGGCGCGGGTGCGGTCGCTCAGAGCGGGTGCCGCGTGCCGCGGCGCCGCGGCCGCCGGAGAGGGAGCCGTCGTGGTCACAGCAGGTCCTCCTTGGCGAGCACGGCCTGGATGAGGGCGGCAGCCTCGGCGCCGCTCTGGTCGTTGACGGCCGACGGCGGGTGGTAGACGCGCTGGATGCTCTCCGAGACCTCGGCGTAGTACGGCGTCTGCGGGCGCGGCGCCGCCTGCTCGAGCGACTGCTTGATCGTCTCGGCCATCGGGAACGCCGCGACGACGGCCGGGTCGCTGAACGCGGCGATGCTCGCGGCCGGGTTGCCGTCCGAGACCCAGTACTTGGCCTGGTTCTCCGGGCTCGTGATGCACTCCGCCGCCTGGAAGGCGAGGTCGGTGTGCTCGGAGAAGGCGCCGACGGCGATGTCGATCCCACCCAGCGGGGGTGCGCTCGGCAGGTCGGCCTTCACCTGCGGGTACAGCGCCCAGCCGTAGTCCTCGGGCGTGCCGGGGGGCAGGGTGCCCTCCTCGACGGCCGACTGCGCCCGGGTGTAGACGAACGGCCAGTTGACCATGAAGATCGCGTTGCCGTTCTCGAAGGCGGTGGCGCTGGTGTCCTCACTGGCCGTCGAGAAGCCCGGACCGCCGACGCCTGCCTGCACGAACTGCTCGATCACGCGCGCCCCGTCCGTCGCGGGCGGGTCCTCGAGGCCCAGGCCGATGTTGGCCGGGTCGTCGGGCGACGGGTTGGTGATGATCTTCCCGCCGGCCGACTCGATGAGCGCGTTGACCCACACCGTGAGCGACTCGGCTCGCCGGCCCTGGGCTGCCACCTGCTTGCCCTGCGCCTGGGCCGCCTGGATGATCTGGTCCCAGGTGACCGGCTGGTTCATGTCGAGGCCGGTGGCCGCCACCGCGGACTTGCGGTACCAGAGCAGCTGGGTGTTCGCCCAGAACGGGATCGCGACGAGCTCACCGTTCCAGGTGGCACCCTCGACCGCGCTCTGCACGACGTTCTGGCTGGCCTTGGCCTTGACCGCGTCCGGGAGTGGCGCGAGGAACCTCGCCTCGGCGAACTCCGGAACGTACGGCGGGTCCAGGCTCATCAGGTCGATCGACGAGTCGTTGGCCGCGAGCCGGCGGATCAGCTGCTGGCGCTGCTCGGAGGACTCGCGCGGCAGCGTCGACACCGCGATGGTGTATGCGCCCCCCGCGGCCTCTGTGCAGGCCTGGGCGATGGTCTCCTGCCCACCGGAGTCCGGGTTGATGTACCAGTTCAGGACAGGCGGCCCGGCGGGTTCCCCGCCGCATCCGGCAACGGCCCCGAGTGCGATCGCGACCAGCGCGACCGCAAACCCGCGGCGCCGCCCTCGTTGGTGGCGCATTGAGTCCCTCCGACCCATGGTGATCGAGTGGCTTCCCCGCATCTTGCTGTGAGGGTCCACACACAGCAACCAGGGCCGGAGGGTCTCCGGACCTACCACACGAACGGTCCATTGAGGCACCCGAAGTCGTTACCAAGCGGTGACCCTGCGGGGCTTGACCAGACGCCTGCAATACCGATTCAGCCGATTCGGCGGCGACGGGGGAGCGCCGACGGCGTGGTGAGCTCCTCGGGGGTGTGCGGGAGCACCGTGGCGACGTACGAGCGGGTCGCCTCGGTGGTCCCGACGTCGCGTCCCTCCCGCTCCGAGAGGAACCAGCGGTGCTCCAGCACCTCGTGGAAGACCTCGGCCGGGGCGAGCCGTCCCGCCAGCGCGGGCGGCACCGCGTCCACCACCGGCTGGTAGACCTCCGTGAGCCACAGGTGCCCGGCCGTCGTCGCCGGCACGGGGTGCCCGTCGCGCTGCTGGAGCCACGCCCGGAAGCTGCGCAGGTCGTTGAGCAGCCGCCTGGCCTGCCCTTCCTGCACCTCCAGGCCGGTGAGCCGGAAGAGCTCCCGACGGTTCTGCCCCGGCTCCGCGACGCACAGGTCCACGCGCAGGCGCGCCCCGTCCCCGTCCGGGTCGGTGACGAGCTCCATCTCGTCGACGTCGAACCCGAGGTCGTTGAGCCGCCGCAGCCGCTCCGCCACCCGGAACCGCTGCTCATCGCGGGTGAAGACCTCCTCGCGGGTCAGCTCCTCCCACAGGGCCGAGTAGCGGCGCGGCAGTTCGTCGGCGACCTCGATCGGGTCGATGCCGTCGGGCAGCAGTCCGCCCGCCCGCAGGTCCATGAGCTCCGCCGCGATGCGCTCGCGCGTGAGGTCGACGTCGTAGGCCCGCTGCCCGCGGGAGAGCTCGGGATGGCGTTCCGCGGTCTCCGCGTCGACCAGGTAGGCCGAGAGGCTGCCCGCGTCCAGCCGGAACAGCGTGTTCGACAGCGAGCAGTCCCCCCAGAACACCCCGGCGAGGTGCAGCCGCACCAGCAGTTGGACGAGCGGGTCCAGCAGGCGGTCCGGCGAGCGCTCGTCGCGGCGCACGGAGTACAGGTACCGGTAGGACATCGAGTACTCGAGGTAGCGCGTGACGAGGATGGCCTCCTGGTCGCCCGGGCGCCCGACGCACAACCCCACCACCGACACCGTCGGCAGGCCGTCCTCCTCGAACTCGGTGAGCATCCGGTACTCGTGGCGGGCCAGGCGCTCCCCGATCTCCTTCAGCGCGAACACCTGCCCGTCCGACGCCACGAACCGCACGACGTGGCGCGAGATCCCGCGCTGCGGCACGTCCAGGAGCAGCGCCGGGTCCCACTCGCCGAGCGGCTGCTCCCACGGCAGCGTCAGCATCCCCGCGGCGTCGGTGGCGGGGGGCCGGAACAGGAAGCGCACGGCCGCGTGTCAGACGTCGGTGCGCACCTCGCGCCCGTCCTGCGCCCACCGGGTGTGGAAGCTGCCCTCGGCGTCGATGCGCCGGTAGGTGTGGGCACCGAAGTAGTCCCGCAGGCCCTGGATGAGGTTCGCCGGCCCGCGCTCGCGCCGGTAGCCGTCGTAGTAGGACAGCGACGACGCGAACGCCGGGATCGCCACGCCCTGCTGCGTGGCGGTGACGACGACGCGCCGCCAGGCGTCCTGCGCGTCCGCGACGGCCCGGGTGAAGTACGGGACCATGAGCAGGTTCTCCACGTCCCCGTGCTCGGCGTAGGCCTCCATGATCCGGTTGAGGAACTGGGCGCGGATGATGCAGCCGCCGCGCCAGATCCGCGCCATGGCGCCGAGGTCGAGGTCCCAGCCGTGCACCTGCGACGCCGCCCGCATCTGCGCGAACCCCTGCGCGTACGCCACGACCTTGCTCGCGTAGAGGGCCTGGCGGATGTCGTCGACCAGGTCGGCGCGCGGAGCCTCGGCGGAGCGCCCATCGACACCGCGGTCCTGGGCGGCCGACGGGTTCGGCCCGGCGAGCGTCCCCGCGGCCATCCTGCGCTCGTCGCGCAGCGCCGAGAGGCCCCGGGCGAACACGGCCTCTGTGATGCCGGTGAGCGGGACGCCGAGGTTGAGCGCGTCGATCGCCGTCCACGTGCCGGTGCCCTTCTGCCCCGCCTGGTCCACGATCACGTCCACCAGCGGGCGACCGGTGGCGTCGTCGGTCTTCTGCAGCACGATCGCGGTGATCTCGATGAGGAAGGACTCGAGGTCCCCGGAGTTCCACTCCTCGAAGATCTTCCCGATGTCCGGGGCGTCCAGGCCCGCGACGTGGGTGAGCAGGTCGTAGGCCTCGACGATGAGCTGCATGTCGGCGTACTCGATGCCGTTGTGCACCATCTTCACGTAGTGGCCCGCCCCACCCGGGCCGACGTGCACGCAGCAGGGCGAGCCGTCCACCTGCGCCGCGATCGTGGTGAACACGCCCTCCACCTCGGCGTAGGCCACCGGATCCCCGCCGGGCATGATGCTCGGCCCGTAGAGCGCCCCCTCTTCGCCGCCCGAGACCCCGACGCCCATGAAGCGGATGCCGGCCTCGGCGCACTCCGCGGCGCGCCGCTCGGTGTCCGGGAAGTGGGAGTTGCCGGCGTCGATGATGATGTCGCCCCGGTCGAGCAGCGGCGTGAGCTCGGCGATCACCCCGTCCACGGGGGCACCCGCCTTCACCATGACGATGATCCGGCGCGGGCGCTCCAGCGCGGCCACGAACTCCTCCATCGAGCCGGCGGCGGTGAAGTCGCCCTCCTCGCCGTAGGCCCCCATGAACTCCTTGGTCCGGGCCACGGTGCGGTTGTGGACGGCTACCGGCACGCCGCGCCGGGCGATGTTGCGGGCCAGGTTCGCGCCCATGACCGCAAGACCCGTGACCCCGATGTGCGCCATGTCAGTCCCCTCGCTCGGTGCGGCTGCCGTCGTCGGCCCCCGATCGTGCCGCAGAACATCACGCCGCGGCGAGGGCCCGGTCGTCCGCCGCGGTCGGCGGCGGTCCAGGACGGGTCCGGCGGGTGCGCGAGGTGCCGGCGGACGGACTCGGCGACGCGCGGCCCGGCGGATGCCTCGCTGACGTCCTGGCTCCACGATCCGTCGCCCGACGAGCCGCGTCCCGCCCAGCACCAGCACCCGCACGGCCGCGGCGCCGCCGGGTGCGCGGGAACGCCGCGGACCCCCCGGCCGCGGGGAACCGGAGTGCGACCATGGAGCCGTGAGCACCGCCGCGTCCCGTGCCGTCTTCCGCGTCCCGCCGCTCGCCACCCTCACCGCGGTGGTCGTCGCCGTCGGCGCGCTCCCCTTCGCCACCGGCGCGCCCTGGTTCTGGCTGATCTACCTCGTGCCGGTCGGGATCGTCGGCTGGG
Source organism: Pseudonocardia sp. (assembly GCF_050246655.1). Classification (GTDB taxonomy): domain Bacteria; phylum Actinomycetota; class Actinomycetes; order Mycobacteriales; family Pseudonocardiaceae; genus Pseudonocardia. The sequence goes on along the minus strand of NZ_JBFWVQ010000032.1, from coordinate 41,602 downwards.
TGCTGCGGCGGCGCACCACCGTCGACGGGGACGCGGTGACCGTCCGCGGCCTGCTGCGCAGCAGGCGGGTACCGTGGTCCGAGATCAGCTCGCTGCGGCTGGGCCAGAAGTCCCGGGTCAGCGCGGTGCTGAGTGACGGTGCCGAGCTACCGCTGCCCGCCGTCCACGTGCGCGACCTGCCCGTGCTCGCCGCCGCCAGCGGGGGGCGCGTACCCGACCCCACTGCTCTGTCCACCACACCGGAGTGATCTGACATGCCGGCCCTTCGTTCCCGCGTCACCACCCACGGCCGCAACGCCGCCGGGGCCCGCGCCCTCTGGCGCGCCACCGGCATGGGCGACGACGACTTCGGCAAGCCGATCGTCGCCATCGCCAACTCCTACACCCAGTTCGTCCCCGGCCACGTACACCTCAAGGACCTCGGCGACCTCGTCGCGGGCGCGGTCCGCGACGCCGGAGGCGTGCCGCGGGAGTTCCACACCATCGCCGTCGACGACGGCATCGCGATGGGCCACGGCGGCATGCTCTACTCGCTGCCCTCCCGCGAGGTGATCGCGGACGCCGTCGAGTACATGGTGAACGGCCACGCGGCCGACGCGCTGGTCTGCATCTCCAACTGCGACAAGATCACCCCTGGGATGCTCAACGCCACCATGCGGCTGAACATCCCCACGGTGTTCGTCTCCGGCGGGCCGATGGAGGCGGGCAAGGCCGTCGTCGTGGACGGCGTCGCGCACGCGCCCACGGACCTCATCACCGCGATCGCGGCGTCGGCGTCCCCGGCCGTCGACGAGGAGGGGCTCGGCGCCGTCGAGCGCTCGGCGTGCCCCACCTGCGGCTCCTGCTCGGGCATGTTCACCGCGAACTCGATGAACTGCCTCACCGAGGCGCTGGGCCTCGCGCTGCCCGGCAACGGGTCCACCCTTGCCACCCATGCCGCCCGCCGGGAGCTCTTCCTGGCCGCGGGCCGCACCGTCATGGAGCTGGCGACGCGCTGGTACCGCGACGACGACGCGTCCGCCCTGCCGCGGTCGATCGCCACCCGCGAGGCGTTCGAGAACGCGATGGCGCTCGACGTCGCGATGGGCGGCTCGACGAACACCGTGCTGCACATCCTCGCCGCCGCGCAGGAGGCGGAGGTCGACTTCGACCTCGCCGCCATCGACGCGGTCTCGCGGCGGGTGCCGTGCCTGGCGAAGGTGTCGCCGAACTCGGACTACCATATGGAGGACGTGCACCGCGCCGGCGGCATCCCCGCCATCCTCGGCGAGCTGTGGCGCGCTGGGCTGCTGCGCACCGGGGTGCACACGGTCCACTCGCCGTCGCTGTCGGAGTGGCTCTCGACGTGGGACGCCCGGGCGTCGTCGCCGTCGCCCGAGGCGGTGGAGCTGTTCCACGCCGCGCCGGGCGGGGTGCGCACCACCGAGGCGTTCTCGACGTCGAACCGCTGGTCGTCGCTCGACGTCGACGCCGCGGCCGGGTGCATCCGCGACGCCGCGCACGCCTACACCGCGGACGGCGGGCTCGCCGTCCTGCGCGGCAACATCGCCCCGGACGGCGCGGTGATCAAGACCGCGGGCATCCCCGAGGAGCTGTGGACGTTCGAGGGCCCCGCGCGGGTCGTCGAGAGCCAGGAGGAGGCGGTCTCGGCCATCCTCACCAAGCAGGTGCAGCCCGGCGACGTCATCGTCGTCCGCTACGAGGGGCCCTCCGGCGGGCCAGGCATGCAGGAGATGCTGCACCCCACGGCGTTCCTCAAGGGTGCGGGGCTCGGCCGGGTCTGCGCGCTGATCACCGACGGCCGGTTCTCCGGTGGCACGAGCGGCCTGTCGGTCGGGCACGTCTCCCCCGAGGCCGCGTCCGGCGGCATCATCGGCCTCGTCGAGGACGGCGACCGGATCCGCATCGACGTGCCGACGCGGGCGCTGGAGCTGCTCGTCGGCGACGACGTCCTCGCCGAGCGGCGCGCCAAGATGGAGGCGTCCGAGCGACCGTGGCAGCCGCGGGACCGGGACCGTCCGGTCTCGAAGGCGTTGCGCGCGTACGCCGCGCTCGCGACCTCGGCGCACACGGGGGCGGTCCGCCGGCTCCCGTGAGCCGTGTCCCGCGGGATCCGGTGGTCCTCGCGCCGCCGAACACACGTTCCAGCGCTCGCACACACCCCGCGGCGCCCGCACACACCGCCCACCCTGTGTGCGAGCACCCAACCCCTTGTGCGAGCACGCGAACGTGTGTGCGGGCACACGACGGTGTGTGCGCGCAGCCGCCGACCGGCGCGAGCCAGGTCAACCGGGCCCGCCCCGGGTCAGCGGGGCCCGACCCGGGTCACCCGCCGAGCGCGGCCAGCCCGCCCAGCGCGCGGGCGGCACCGTCCAGCAGCTCACCCACCCGCTCGACCCCGAGGTGGTCCGCGGCGAACCCGAGGTAGCCCACGTGCGCCCACGCGTCCGCACAGCACTCCTCGACGGCGAGCTGCTCCGGTGACGGCGCCCCGGCGAGCCGGGCGAACTCCGCGCGGTAGGGACCCAGGTCCACCGCGCCCTGCCCGCGCAGCACCGCGAGATCGAACCCGGACGGCGCGACGCGGGCGTTGCCCCAGTCCACGAGCACCGGCCCGGCCGCGGTGAGCAGCACGTTGCCGCGGTGCGGGTCGCCGTGGGTGAGCGTGCGCGGGAGCCCGGCGAGCGCCGCGTGCATCCCCGCGTGCCCGGCCCACGAGTCGAGCAGGGCCGCGCCGCGGGCGTACGCGGGATCGTCCGTGCGACCCGCGGCGGCGAGCAGGTGCGGGCGGATCCGCTCCCGGCACAGGTGGCGCCACCACGCCGCGTCCGTGACGGGGACGGCGCGCGGGCGGCGCCGCCACCAGTGCGCGTGCACGCGGGCGAGCGTCGTCCACACCCCGTCCGGGACGTCGGGACCCTCCGCGAGCGGGACGCCGTCGTGGAAGTCGGTGACGACCCAGTCCGCGCCCGCGGCCAGGAGCGTGGGGTACTCGACGCCCCGCACGACGGCGACCGCCCGCAGCGCCGCGATCTCCACCGGCCGCGCCCGCTTGACGACGACCGGGGGCGCCCCGTCGAGGTCGACCCGCTCCACTCCCCCGTGGTAGCCGCCCGCCAGCGCGGTGCGCGCCACGACCCGGACGGGGTGCCCGGCGCGGCGCGCGAGAGCCGGAAGCCACGCGTCGTCCGGCGGCCCGGCCGGGAGGTCGCCGCTCACCGGGCCGGGACCGCGGTGCTCAGTAGCCGTCCTCGACGAGGTTCGGCGGCCGCTTCCCCGCGGCGAACGCGGCGATCTGCTCGGCGGCCACTCGGAACGCCCGCTCAGTCGCGAGCGGGACGCTCCCGCCGACGTGCGGGGTGAGCAGCAGCCCGGGCACGGACCACAGCGGGTGCCCCGACGGCAGCGGCTCGGGGTCGGTGACGTCCACGACGGCGCGGATCCGGCCGGTCGCGAGCGCGGCCGCCAGCGCGTCCGTGTCGGCGACGGGCCCGCGGGCCGCGTTGACCAGCACCGATCCGTCCGGCATCGCCGCGAGGAACCGCTTCCCGATCAGGCCACGGGTCGCGTCGGTGAGCGGCACGATGACGACGCAGGCGTCGTGGTCGGGCAGCAGGTCGTACAGCTCGTCGATGCCGTGGACGCCGTCGCGGGCGCGGCGCCCGACCAGCGTGGCCCGCGCTCCGAACGGCGTGAGACGCGCGACGGTGTTCTCGGCGACGTCCCCGGCGCCGACGATCAGGATCCGCTTGCCGGCGAGCTCCTCGGTCTGGTGGTAGTCCCAGCGGCCCTCGGCCTGGGCGTGCACGAACCGCGGCAGGTGGCGGTACACCGCGAGCAGCGTGGCGAGGATCCACTCGGCGGTGGCGCCGCCGTGGGCGCCGCGGCAGTCGGAGAGCGCTACGCCGTCGGGGAGCCTGCCGACCCACGCCTCGGCGCCCGCGGTGAGCAGCTGCACCAGCTTCAGCTCGGGGAGCTTCTCGGTGAGCGCGACGGCGGCACTGGTGGCGAGGAAGGGAGGGACGAGCACCTGCGCGGCGGCCGCCTCCTCGGGGAGCTCGCCGTCCGGGTCGTACCGGACGGGGGTGACGCCCTCGACGTCGCGCAGCGCGACCAGCCCGTGCTCGTGCGGTACGAGGGCGACTATCCCGTCGGCGTCAACCATGTCCCGGAACCTACTCACCGGAGACTCACCCGGCGCGCCCTAGCCTGCGGTCGTGGGGAACGGGGCCGTCCGGCGGCTGATCGGGGTGGCACTCCTGGCCACCCTGATGGCGGGCTGCGCCACCTTCCCCGACGACGGGCCGCGGGAGTGGCGGGAGAAGGTCGAGAACTCCGGCGAGCTGGGCGGCCCCCCGGCGGTCCGGCCGGAGGAGACGGACCCGCAGACGCCGCCCGCGAACCCGGGTGACCCGGGGCAGCCGGGGCTGCCGGACCAACCCGACGGATGTACCGACCCGGATCCGCAGGTCGTGGCGACGTGCCTCGCACCGATCGGCGCGATCGCGCCGTTGCCCGACGGGGAGTCGGCGCTCGTCGGCGAGCGATCGACCGGCCGGATCCTCCGCGTGAAGCGTGGCACGGTCCCGCGGCTGGTCACGACGATCGCGGTCGACGCGGCCGGTGGCGGCGGGCTGACCGGCCTGGTCCTGTCGCCGTCGTACTCCGAGGACCGGCTCGCGTACGCGTACGCGACCACCGCGTCCGGTCACGAGGTGCTGCGCATCGCCCCCGACGAGCCCCCTGAACCGATCCTCTCGGGCATCCCCAAGGGACCGCGGCACAACCGCGGCGCGCTCGGCGTGGACCCGTCCGGGGCCCTGATCGTCGCCACGGGCGACGCGGGGACCTCGCCCGACCCGGCCTCGCTCGCCGGCAAGCTGCTGCGGATCGACACGCTCGGCCGCCCGGCAGCGGGCAACCCGCAGCCGGGTTCGCCCATCTTCAGCACCGGTGTCCAGGCCCCGGGCGGCATCTGCACGGATCCCCGGCGGCACACGTCGTGGATCACGGACCGGCGGGTGGGCGTCGACGGGCTCTACCGGGTGGCCCCGGGGGTCCTCGAGGTGGCGGCATGGACGTGGCCGGACCGCCCGGACGTCGCAGGCTGCATCGCGCACGCGGACCTCATCGGCATCGCGCAGCCGCGGCTCGAATCGCTCTACGTGCTCCGCACGATGCAGGGGCGGACGTTCACCGGATCGCCGGAGGTGCAACTGGCGGGCCGTTACGGGCGGTTGTCGGCGGTCAGCCCCGGGCTCGACGGATCGGTGTGGCTGGGCACCGTCAACAAGGACGGCGGCGCGCCGGTGTCGTCGGACGACCGGGTGATCAAGGTCCAGATCGCGGGCGGTGCCGGGAGCGGCGACCAAGCCTGAGACGGAGGGCCCGGGAAGGAGCGCGGCGCGGCCCGGGTCGAGCCCCGGTGTGGATCGAGCTGGTGCACGCCGCCACGGGTGACCAGCGAGTAGCTTGTCCGCCGTGACGCGGGACACGAAGGTCGTCATCGTCGGCGCGGGCTTCGGCGGGATCGCGGCGGCGATCGAGCTGCAGCGCCACGGCTTCAGCGATCTCACGATCCTCGACGCCGCACCGGGGATCGGCGGCACGTGGCTGCGCAACACCTACCCGGGTGCCGCGTGCGACGTCCCGAGCCACCTGTACTCGTTCTCGTTCGCACAGCGCCGGAACTGGACGCGGCTGTGCTCGCCGCAGCCGGAGATCCTCGCCTACCTGCGGGAGGTGGCCCGCGAGTACGGCGTGGACCGCCTCGTCCGCCCGGACACCACCGTCACCGCCTGCACCTGGGACGACGCCGGTACGTCGACGGGCGAGCGCTGGAGCGTCACCACCGGCGACGGCGAGACGATCGAGGCGGACGTCGTCGTGATCGCGACGGGCCAGCTGAGCCAGCCGGCGATCCCTGCGCTGCCGGGCCTTCCGACGTTCACCGGACACGCGTTCCACTCCGCGCGCTGGGACCACGACCACGACCTGCGGGGTCGCCGCGTCGCCGTCGTCGGAACGGGAGCGAGCGCGGTGCAGTTCGTCCCGGAGGTCGCACCGCAGGTGGAGCGGCTGGTGGTGTTCCAGCGCACCGCGAACTGGTTCCTGCAGCGCAAGAACCGTGCGTACCCGGCGTGGATCCGGTGGGCGAACCGCTCGGTGCCCGGCCTGCAGGCCTGGCGGCGGCTGTTCATGTTCCTCTACTGCGAGTCGCTGACGGCGATGATCCGCTACCCCCGGACCGTCGGCCGCCTCGGGCACCTGCGGGCCGCGTCGTTCATGCGCGTGCAGCTGCGCGACCCGCAGCTGCGCCGCAAGGTGTGGCCGGACTACACCTTCGGCTGCAAGCGCGTTCTCTTCAGCTCGTACTTCCTGCCCGCCCTCCAGCGCCGCAACGTCGATCTGGTCAAGGACCCGATCGTCCGCGTCACGCCCACGGGGATCGTGACGGCGGACGGGACCGGGACCGAGACCGAGCACGCGGTGGACACGATCATCTGGGGCACCGGGTTCCGGGCGAGCGAGTTCATGTTCCCGATGAAGGTGACGGGCGCGGCCGGCGCGTCCCTCGCCGACGTCTGGGCCGGCGGCGCGCACGCCCACCTGGGGATGACCGTGCCGGGGTTCCCGTCGATGTTCGTGATGTACGGGCCGAACACGAACACCTCGGGCGGTTCGATCATCGGCTACCTGGAGGCGCAGGCCGCCTACATCCGCCAGGCGCTGCAGCACGTGCGGGCGCGCGGCGCGGCGGCGATCGACGTCCGCCCGGAGGTGGAGGCGCGCTCGGACCGGGAGGTGCAGGCGGCGTTCGCGGGTACGGCCTGGACGCGCTGCGACTCGTGGTACCGCGTGGAGTCGGGCCGGGTCGTCGCGAACTGGCCGAGGTTCATGAGCCAGTACCTGGAGGCGACCGCGCGGCTGGACCCCGCGGAGTACGAGTTCCTCGGCTGACGTTCCGGTATGCGGCAAGGCCTCCTCGATACCGTGATCGCGCGCCCGTAGCGTCGGGCGGGTGACGGCATACGAGGTCGTGCTCCTTCGCCACGGCGAGACCCCTGGCTACGACGGCGACCACGGCCTCACCGAGCGCGGCGAGCGCCAGGCCCGGGACCGCGGGGCGGCGCTCGCGGCCGAGCTGAAACCCGGAACGACGGTGCGGATGCCGCACGCACGCACCGCGCGGGGCACCGCCACCGCCGTCACGCTGCGGGCGGCGTTGCTCGAGGCGCTGGGCGAGGACCACGCGGTCGAGGTCGGCCCGCTCTACCCCGAGCCGTGGTTCGACAACCTGCGCTTCGCCCTGCACGGCGAGGGTGTCGACGCCTCGGTCGCCGTCACCGAACGCCTGACGCTGAACGGCGCCCTGCCGGACTGGGCCCGCGAGTACGACCGCTTCGACACCGACTTCGGCGAGAGCTCCCGCGCCGGTGGGCCGATCGGATACTGGCTGCGCCGGCCGACGCTGTGGTTCGAGCCGCCGCACCTCGGGGCGCACCGGATGTGGCGGGGCATCGTCGAGGTCGGGCGCGACGCCCCGGAGGGGCTGGTCGTGCTCGTGTCGACGCACTCGGCGCCCATGCGCGCCTTCGCCGCGACCGCGATCGGCGACGACCCGGGCGAACCCGCGAACCTGGAGGAGATCCGGGTGTCGGTGCACCCGGACGGGGCCGCGACCGTCCGCTTCCGCGGGCACGCCGTCGGGTTCGAGGGCCCACCGGAGCTGCCGCCGTGGATCGACCGGGCGTGGCTGGAGTCGTTCGGCCGCTGACGGCAGGGTCGCGGAGTCAGGGCGCAGAGCGACGTCAGCCCAGATCGCGGCGGCGTTCGCGGTCGCGCAGCGCCCGCTGCCGGGCATCGTGGTCGCGCATCCGCTGCGGGTAGCCGACGAGCTGGACGTCGTAGATCGGCATCTTCAGCGACCGCGCGAGCTTCTTCGCCGCCGCGGGCGACGCCACCCGCCGGCGCGTCCACGCCCCGTCGGCGTCGACGAGCACCACCGTGGTCTCGGTGACCGTGGTGCGCGGCTCGACGAACGCCTCGACGCCCTCGTGCTCGTGGGCCCAGGCGCGCAGGTGCACCTCGTCGGCGCCGTCGGCGCGTCGGGTGCTTCCCGGCCGCGCGCGCCGCAGCCTGCCGAACAACCCCATGCCCACCCTCCCGGCCTCGGTCCCGCACCCGGTGAACGCCGTGCGGGGGTGATTTTCTCCCCACGGGCCGTGCCCCGCGTCGGCGCTCGCAGGTGCCAAGATGGGCGGGCACGGATCAGCACACGATCAGCGACAGGGAGAACACTCGTGCCCGAGCACAAGGCGGACCTGGTCATCCTCGGCGGCGGGTCCGGCGGCTATGCCTGCGCCCTGCGTGCTGCCGAGCTCGGCATGTCGGTGGTGCTCGTGGAACGGGACAAGCTCGGCGGCACCTGCCTGCACTACGGATGCATCCCGACGAAGGCTCTCCTGCACGCGGCCGAGGTCGCGGACTCCGCCCGCGAGGGCGAGAAGGTCGGCGTCCGCTCGACGCTCTCCGGCATCGACATGGCGGGCGTCAACTCCTACAAGGACGGTGTCGTCGCCCGCCTGTACAAGGGCCTGCAGGGCCTGGTGAAGTCTCGCAAGATCGAGCTCGTCGCCGGGGACGGCCGCTTCGTCGCCCCGAACGCCGTCGAGGTCGGCGCCGACCGGTACGTGGGCGGCAGCGTCGTGCTCGCCACCGGCAGCTACGCGCGCACGCTGCCCGGGCTGGAGATCGGCGGCCGGGTCATCACGAGCTACGAGGCGCTGCGCATGGACGAGGTGCCCGAGAAGGTCGTGGTCCTCGGCGGCGGCGTCATCGGCGTGGAGTTCGCGTCGGTGTACCGCTCGTTCGGCGCCGAGGTGACGGTCGTCGAGGCGCTCCCCCGGCTCGTCCCCGCCGAGGACGAGTTCTGCTCCAAGCTGCTGGAGCGCGCCTTCCGCCGGCGCAAGATCGCCTTCAAGACCGGCGTGAAGTTCACCGGCGCCAAGCAGGACGACCACTCGGTCACGGTGTCCCTGGAGTCCGGCGAGGAGCTGGAGGCGGACTACCTGCTCGTCGCCGTCGGCCGCGGCCCGAACACCGCCAACGCCGGGTTCGACGAGGCGGGCGTGGCGATGGAGCGCGGGTTCGTCCTCACCGACGAGCGGCTGCGCACGAACCTCCCGGGTGTCTACGCGGTCGGCGACATCGTCCCCGGCCTGCAGCTCGCCCACCGCGGCTTCGCTCAGGGCATCTTCCTCGCCGAGGAGCTCGCCGGGCTGAACCCGCCCGTGCTCGACGAGGCCGGGATCCCGCGCGTCACGTACTGCGAACCGGAGGTCGCCTCCGTCGGCCTCACCGAGGAGCAGGCCAAGGAGCGCTACGGCGAGGTGCAGACGCTCGTCTACGACCTCGGAGGCAACGGGAAGTCGCAGATCCTGCAGACGCAGGGTGCGATCAAGCTCGTCAAGGCCGGTGCGGAGGGCACGCCCGGTCCGGTCGTCGGCATCCACATGGTGGGTGCCCGCGTCGGCGAGCTCATCGGCGAGGCCCAGCTGGTCTACAACTGGGACGCCCAGGCCGAGGACGTCGCGGCCCTCGTCCACGCCCATCCCACCCAGAACGAGGCCTTCGGCGAGGCGCATCTCGCGCTGGCCGGCAAGCCGCTGCACAGCCACAGCTGAGCTTCCCCACCGTCGTAGAAGAGGAGCCATGGCCTTCTCCGTACAGATGCCCGCACTCGGCGAGAGTGTCACCGAGGGCACGGTCACCCGCTGGCTCAAGCAGGAGGGCGACCGCGTCGAGGTCGACGAGCCCCTGCTCGAGGTGTCGACCGACAAGGTCGACACGGAGATCCCGTCCCCCGCAGCGGGCGTTCTGGAACGCATCGTCGCCGCCGAGGACGACGTCGTCGAGGTCGGTGGTGAGCTGGCGGTGATCGGCGACGGGTCGGGCGGCTCGTCGGGCGGCTCGTCGGGCGGCTCCGGATCCACTGCCGAGGCGGCCGAGCCGCAGGCTCAGCCGGAACCCGAGCCGGAACCCGAGCCGGAGCCCGCCGCGGAGTCGGCCCCCGCGGCGGCGCCGTCGAGCTCCTCCGGCGGCGGGGGCAGCAGCACGCCGGTCGTCATGCCGGCGCTGGGGGAGAGCGTCACCGAGGGCACCGTCACCCGCTGGCTCAAGCAGGTCGGCGACACCGTCGCGGTGGACGAGCCGCTGCTGGAGGTCTCCACCGACAAGGTCGACACCGAGATCCCCTCCCCCGTCGCCGGCACTCTGCTGGAGATCTCTGCCGGCGAGGACGAGACGGTCGACGTCGGCGGGCAGCTCGCGATCATCGGCGACGCCGATGCGGCGCCAGCGCCCGAGCCAGCGCCGGAACCGGAGCCCGCGCCGGAGCCGGAGCCTGCGGAGGAGCCCGCGCCCGAGCAGCCGAAGGCCGAGACGGCGCCCGCGGCCGAGTCCGCCCCCACACAGCCCGCCGAGCCCCCCGCCCCGACGGAGGCACCCCGGGCCGAGCCGGCCCCCGCCGCCGCGGAGGCGCCCGCGAACGGCGAGGCCCGCACCGGCGCCCCGTACGTCACCCCGCTGGTCCGCAAGCTCGCCGCCGAGCACGACGTCGACCTGTCCACCGTGGCGGGTACCGGCGTGGGCGGGCGCATCCGCAAGCAGGACGTCCTCGCCGCGGCCGAGGCCGCCCAGGCGCCCGAACCGGAGCCCGAGCCCGAGCCGCAGGAGGCCCCGGCGGCCGACACGGGCCGGCACGCGGCCGCCCCGACCCGCATCCCCACCGCGGCGGCGGACGGCCCGCAGCCCGGCACCACCGCGAAGATGCCGCGCCTGCGCCAGGTGATCGCCCAGCGCATGGTGGAGTCGCTGGCGGTGTCCGCGCAGCTCACGACGGTGCAGGAGGTCGACGTCACCCGCGTCGCCCGGCTGCGCGCCCGGGCGAAGGCGGAGTTCGAGCGCCGCGAGGGCGTCAAGCTCACGTTCCTGCCGTTCTTCGCGAAGGCCGCCGTCGAGGCGCTGAAGGCCTACCCCGGACTCAACGCGTCGATCTCCGAGGAGGGCAAGGAGATCACCTACCACGGGACGGTGCACCTCGCGATCGCCGTGGACACCCCGCGCGGCCTGCTCGTCCCCGTGATCAAGAACGCCGAGGACCTCAACATCGCCGGGCTCGCACGGCGGATCGCGGACGTCGCGGCCCGCACCCGGGACGCGAAGATCGGCCCGGACGAGCTCTCCGGTGGCACGTTCACGATCACCAACATCGGCAGCGCAGGAGCCCTGTTCGACACGCCGATCATCAACCAGCCGCAGGTCGCGATCCTCGGCACGGGAAAGATCACCAAGCAGCCCGCGGTGATCACCGGCCCGGACGGCGATGACGTCATCGCGATCCGGTCGACGTGCTTCATCCCGCTCACCTACGACCACCGCCTGGTGGACGGCGCGGACGCCGGCCGGTTCGTGACGGCCATCCGCGAGCGGTTGGAGGAGGGCGCCTTCGAGGCCGAGCTCGGCCTGTAGAGGGTGTCCTCGGGCACGTCCCCGCCGGTCGGGGACGTGCCCGAGGTGCGCCACGACGAGCCCTCCGCAAGGATCAGTAGCGTGCGCGTCCTCGTCGCCGGGTCGTCCGGCCTCATCGGCACCGCCCTCGTCGCCCATCTGCGCTCCGCGGGCCACGACGTCCTGCGGCTCGTGCGGCGCCCGTCCGCCGCACCGGACGAGCGCCGCTGGGACCCGCCCGCCGGCACGTTCGACCCCGGCACGTTCGACGGGATCGACGCGGTGGTCGGGCTCAACGGCGTCGGTATCGCGGACCGGCCGTGGAGCGGTTCGCGGCGGCAGATCATCCGCGACAGCCGCAACGTGGCCACCGAGGTCCTGGCCACCGCCGTCGCGACGCACAGGGTGCCGGTGTACCTGTCGGGGTCCGCGGTCGGGATCTACGGCGACGCCGGCGACACCGTGATCGACGAGGCTGCGCCCACCGGCTCCGGGTTCCTCGCCGAGGTCGTGCGGGACTGGGAGGCCGCGGCGAAGCCCGCCGTGGAGGCGGGAACCCGGGTGGCGTTCCTGCGCACCGGGCTCGTGCTCGCCCCGTCCGGCGGCATGCTCGCGCCGTTGCGCACCCTGTTCCGGTTCGCGCTCGGCGGCAAGCTCGGCGACGGCAGCCAGTACATGCCCTGGATCTCGCTGGACGACGAGGTGGGCGCCATCGGGTTCCTGCTCGACACGCCGGTGAGCGGGCCCGTCAACCTCACCGGGCCCCGCCCCGTCACGAACGCCGACTTCACCCGCGCGCTGGCAGCCGCGGTCGGGCGCCCGGCCCCGTTCACGGTGCCGGCGTTCCTGATCCGGGCGGTGCCCGGTGGCATGGGCGAGGAGCTCGGGCTCTACGGGCAGCGGGCCGTCCCGGCGAAGCTGGAGGCGGCCGGGTACGTGTTCCGGCACGTGTCGGTGCGGGACGCGCTCTCGGCGGCGGTCGGTTCCTGATCTGCGGCGGCGTAGCGTGGGCGCCATGCGCGTCCCGGGGAGCTCCTGCCGCACCAGCACCGGGCCCGTCCGCGTGGACCGGCTGGGCACCGTCGACTACCTCGCGGCCTGGGAGATCCAGCGCGCCCACAACACCGCCCGCCGCGACGGCACGGGCCCGGACGTGCTCATGCTGCTGGAGCACCCGTCGGTCTACACGGCGGGTCGACGCACGCCGCCCGAGGACCGGCCCACCGACGGCACCCCCGTGGTGGACGTCGACCGCGGCGGCCGGATCACCTGGCACGGACCCGGCCAGCTCGTGGGCTACCCCATCGTCGAGCTCACCCGGCCGCTGGACGTCGTGGACTTCGTGCGGCGGCTGGAGGAGGCGCTGATTGCGGTGGTCACCGGTCTCGGGGTGCCGGGAGCGGGTCGGGTGAAGGGCCGCAGCGGCGTGTGGTTGCCCGCCGGTGGCGGCCGCCCCGAACGCAAGGTCGCGGCGATCGGGGTGCGCGTCCAGGGCGGGGTCACGCTGCACGGGTTCGCGCTCAACTGCGAACCGGACCTCACCGCGTTCGACCGGATCGTGCCCTGCGGGATCACCGACGCCGGCGTGACGTCGCTGTCGGTGGAGCTCGGCCGCGCCGTCGGGGTCGCGGACGTCCTCGACGCCACCGCCCACGCGATGGTGGCGGCGCTGGACGGGGGGCTTCCGGTGGCGGAGCACCCGGTGGCCGTCGCCGCCCCGGCCGAGGCGGCGGGCCTGGCGGGCCTGGCGGGCCTGGACCTGCGGCTGCACCCGTCGCTGCGCTGACCGCGAGTTGCGCATCTCACCGGCGCGAGTTGCGCATCCCGCCAGCGCGAGTTGCGCATCCCGCCAGCGCGAGTTGCGCATCCCGCCAGCGCGAGTTGCGCATCTCGCCGGAACCCCGCGCGGGCCCTGTGCGCTCCACCAACCGCGCTCCCGGCGCGAGCGAACGGCCCAGATGGGAAGACCTATTTCCCGTACGGGCCGTTCGCGCCGGGAGGGGGCGGCGGTCGCGCCGCAGCGGAGCGTGCCGTGAGCTGGTAGACCTCGATCATGGCGGCATCGAGGAGATGGACGCTCGCGGACATGCCCGACCAGAGCGGCCGCACCGTGCTCGTCACGGGCGCGACGAGCGGGCTGGGCCTGCACTCGGCGATCGCGCTCGCCGCCGCGGGCGCCCGGGTGCTGCTCACCGCCCGCGAGCAGGCCCGCGGCGAGGTCGCCCTCGCGCGCGTCCGCGAGGAGGGGGATCCGGCCGGGGACATCGCCGAGCTGGTGGCGCTGGACCTAGCCGATCTCGCCTCGGTCCGTCGCGCCGCGGCGCAGGTGCGCGAGCGCACGGCGGACCGCCTGGACGTCCTGATGAACAACGCCGGCGTCATGGGCACCCCGCGCGCGACGACGGTCGACGGTTTCGAGCTGCAGATCGGCACGAACCACCACGGCCACGCGGCGCTGACGTGGCTGCTCATGCCGGCACTGCGGGGAGCGCAGGCGGACCGCCCGACGACACTGCGGGGAGCGCAGGCGGACCGCCCGACG
>NZ_JBFWVQ010000032.1:0-27449 GCF_050246655.1 Pseudonocardia sp. | reverse complement strand
CGAGCTGCAGATCGGCACGAACCACCACGGCCACGCGGCGCTGACGTGGCTGCTCATGCCGGCACTGCGGGGAGCGCAGGCGGACCGCCCGACGACACTGCGGGGAGCGCAGGCGGACCGCCCGACGACACCGCGGGGAGCGCAGGCGGACCGCCCGACGACACCGCGGGGAGCGCAGGCGGACCGCCCGACGACACCGCGGGGAGCGCAGGCGGACCGCCCGACGACACCGCGGGGAGCGCAGGCGGCCCGGGTCGTCACGGTGTCGAGCCTCGCCCACCGCGGCGGCGGCCTCGACCTCGACGACCTGCACTTCCGTCGCCGCCGGTACGTCGCCGCGCAGGCCTACAGCCAGTCCAAGCTCGCGAACCTGCTCTTCGCCGCGGAGCTGGACCGGCGGCTGCGCGCCCACGGCGACGACGTCCTCAGCGTGGCGGCCCACCCCGGTGTGGCGGACACGGAGCTGCTCGCGAACTCGCTGCGCCGCCGCAACCCGCTGCTGATGATGCTCAGCGTGCCGATCACGAGCCTGTTCACCCAGGACGTCCGCCGCGGGATGCTGCCCCAGCTCTACGCCGCGACCGCACCGGGCGTCCGGGGCGGGGAGTACTACGGCCCGGGCGGACCTGCGGAGATGTTCGGCCGTCCCGCCCCGGCGGTGCGCAGCGACGCGGCCCGCGACGAGATGCTGGCGCGGCGGCTGTGGGAGATCACAGCCGCCGACACCGGCGTCCAACCGGACCCGGCGTAACCTGACGGGGTGACGACAGCGCCGACGGCACGCGACGCACTCGCCCCGAACGGGCGCAAGCTGCTGCGCTTGGAGGTGCGCAACAGCGAGACCCCGATCGAACGCAAGCCGCCCTGGATCCGTACGCGCGTGCGCACCGGGCCGCAGTACACCGAGCTCAAGTCGCTGGTCCGTTCCGGCGGCCTGCACACGGTGTGTGAGGAGGCGGGCTGCCCGAACATCTACGAGTGCTGGGAGGACCGCGAGGCGACGTTCCTCATCGGCGGCGAGCAGTGCACGCGCCGGTGCGACTTCTGCCAGATCGACACGGGCAAGCCCGCCGAGCTGGACCGGGACGAGCCGCGGCGGGTCGCCGAGTCGGTGGCGACGATGGGGCTGCGCTACTCCACGGTCACCGGCGTGGCCCGCGACGACCTGCCGGACGGCGGGGCGTGGCTCTACGCCGAGACGGTCCGCCAGATCCATTCGCTCAACCCGGGTACGGGCGTGGAGCTGCTGATCCCGGACTTCAACTCGGCGGACGACCAGCTCGACGAGGTCTTCGGTTCCGCACCCGAGGTGCTCGCCCACAACCTCGAGACCGTGCCACGGCTGTTCCGCCGCATCCGGCCGGCGTTCTCCTACGAGCGCTCGCTGGAGGTGCTCGGCAAGGCCCGCTCCGCCGGGCTGATCACCAAGTCCAACCTGATCCTGGGCATGGGCGAGCAGGCCGAGGAGGTCGGCGGGGCGCTGCGCGACCTGCACGACGCGGGCTGCGACATCGTCACCATCACCCAGTACCTGCGGCCCACCCCGCGCCACCTGCCGGTGGCGCGCTGGGTGAAGCCCGAGGAGTTCGTCGAGCACGCGGCCGCCGCCGAGGCCATGGGCTTCGCCGGGGTGATGGCCGGGCCGCTGGTGCGCTCGTCGTACCGGGCGGGGCGGCTCTACGCGCAGGCCATGCGCCACCGCGGTGAGGAGCTGCCGGACGCCCTGGCGCACCTCGACGACGAGGGTGCCGCCGCGCAGGAGGCACGGACCCTGCTGGCCCGGTAGCGCCCGCAGGCCGGACCCGTATCCTTCGGACATGGCCGTCAAGCCCAAGCCCGACAAGGAAGCCAGGAAGGCCGCCAGGCTCGCCAAGCGTGAGGCCTCCCGGGCGCGTCGCAAGCAGATCTTCGAGGCGTTCAAGATGCAGCGCCGCGAGGACAAGGCGCTCATCCCGATCATGGTCGGGGTGTTCCTGCTGTCGGTGCTCGTGGTGAGCGGCATCGGCTGGTTCTTCGGCCTGCACTGGATCGTGCTGCCCGTCGGGATCGCGCTGGGCATGCTCGCGGCCGTGAGCATCTTCGGGCGGCGGGTGCAGAAGTCCGTGTACGCCAAGGCGGACGGGCAGCCGGGCGCCGCCGGGTGGGCGCTCGACACCATGCGCGGCCGGTGGCGGGTCACCCAGGGCGTTGCCGGCACCACCCATCTCGACGCCGTGCACCGCGTCATCGGCCGCCCCGGTGTCATCCTCGTCGCCGAGGGCGCCCCGCACCGCGTCAAGGGCCTGCTCGCGCAGGAGAAGAAGCGCATGGCGCGGACGATCGGGCAGGTGCCGATCTACGACGTCGTCGTCGGCCACGACGAGGGCCAGGTGCCGCTCAAGAAGCTGCAGCGCCACCTCATGAAGCTGCCCAACAACATCTCCACCAAGCAGATGGACTCCCTGGAGGCGCGCCTGGCCGCGCTCGGCTCGCGGTCCGCGGCGCTGCCGAAGGGCCCGCTACCGCCCGGGGCGAAGATGCGCAGCCTGCAGCGCACCGTCAAGCGCCGGTGAACGCACGCCGCGCCCACCCTCGACGTCCGGGTAGCGGCCCGCCGCCGGGGCTCTCGCCCACGTGATCCGAGGGCCTCCGGCCCCGAACAAGCACGAACGCGAGGCCCCGTCAAGTTCGCCCGCCGGGCGGCCCCGCCGTCCGTTAACGTCTGTGAAACGCGAGAGTGATGGGCGGGCAACATGCCCACCATAGCGTCGCGCCGAATCAGCAGACGTTCGAAGGAGCCCAAGAGCGTGTTCAGCAACTCGGAAGAGGTTCTCAAGTACATCTCGGACGAGGGGGTCGAGTACGTCGACATCCGTTTCTGCGACCTCCCCGGCGTGATGCAGCACCTCACCGTCCCGGCCTCCACCGCGGGTGACCTGCTGGAGAACGGCGCCGCCTTCGACGGCTCCTCGGTCCGCGGCTTCCAGGCGATCAACGAGTCGGACATGGCCCTGCTGCCCGACGCGTACACCGCCCGGCTCGACCCGTTCCGCAAGCACAAGACGCTCAACATCAACTTCTTCGTGCACGACCCGATCACGGGTGAGCCCTACAGCCGCGACCCGCGCAACGTCGCCCGCAAGGCCGAGCAGTACCTCTCCGCGTCCGGCATCGCCGACACGGCCTACATGGCGCCCGAGGCCGAGTTCTACGTGTTCGACTCGATCCGCTTCGGCTCCGACCCGCACCAGTCGTTCCACTACATCGACTCGGCCGAGGGCTGGTGGAACACCGGTCGCGAGGAGGCCGGCGGCAACCTGGGCTACAAGGTCAACTACAAGGGTGGCTACTTCCCGGTGCCCCCGGTCGACCACTACGCCGACCTGCGCGCCGACATCGTCAGCAACATGATCGCCAGCGGCTTCACCGTCGAGCGCGAGCACCACGAGGTCGGCACCGCCGGCCAGGCCGAGATCAACTACAAGTTCGACACGCTGCTGCACGCGGCCGACGACATCATGCTGTTCAAGTACCTCGTGAAGAACACCGCGTGGGCGAACGGCAAGACCGCCACCTTCATGCCGAAGCCGCTGTTCGGCGACAACGGCTCGGGCATGCACGTGCACCAGTCGCTGTGGAAGGACGGCTCGCCGCTGTTCCACGACGAGGCGGGCTACGGCGGCCTGTCCGACACCGCCCGCTACTACATCGGTGGCCTGCTGCACCACGCGCCGAGCCTGCTGGCCTTCACCAACCCGACGGTGAACTCCTACCACCGCCTGGTGCCGGGCTTCGAGGCCCCGGTGAACCTGGTCTACTCGGCCCGCAACCGCTCGGCCTGCATCCGCATCCCGCTCTCGGGCGACAACCCGAAGGCCAAGCGCATCGAGTTCCGCTGCCCCGACTCGTCCGGCAACCCCTACCTCGCCTTCACCGCGATGCTGATGGCCGGCCTGGACGGGATCAAGAACAAGATCGAGCCGCCGGCCCCGATCGACAAGGACCTCTACGAGCTCCCGCCGGAGGAGGCCAAGGACATCGCGCAGGTGCCCGCCAGCCTCGGCGCGGTCATCGACAAGCTGGAGGAGGACCACGACTACCTGCTCGAGGGTGGCGTCTTCACCCCCGACCTGATCGAGACGTGGATCTCCTACAAGCGCGAGAACGAGATCGACCCGCTGCGGCTGCGTCCGCACCCCTACGAGTTCGCGCTGTACTACGACGTGTGATCTCGGGATCGCTCTGACCTGCGAGAAACGTCAGACGATCACCTTCTGGTCCGCAGAGAGCCGCACGAGCGACCAGGCCCGCCGCGACGGTGGTCCTGGTCGCTGCGTCGTTGTCGGGCCACAGTCGGGCGGCCTCCCCCGACGGCGACCCGGAGCGGCGGCGGGCCTGCGATAGGGTCGGGCCAGGATGACCACTCGCATGCTGGACGGCTGAGCCGACGTGCGGATCCTGATCTCCGCGGTGGGCTCGCGGGGCGATGTCGTGCCCTACACGAGCGTCGGAGCGGAGCTGCGCAAGGCCGGACACACGGTCACGATCGCGGCGCATCCCGACTACGCCCCGCTGGTGACCGAAGCCGGGCTGCAGGTGCACCCGATGCCTGGCGATCTCGGAGTTCTGCTGGACCTTCCCGAGAGGTCGACACCCGCCTATCAGGCGGGTCGGGTGTCGCGGTTGACGCTTCTGCTGCGGCAGGCGGCCCACGCCACACTCGACGCAGCGGCGAACGCGGACGTGCTGCTCATGAACGGATCCGCCCCGTTCGGCTACGACATCGCCGAGGCACTGGGGATCCCGAGCGCTGGGCTCTACTGCCAACCCATGACGCCGACCAGCTCGTTCCCGCCGATCGTGCTGCACTCCGCGCGCTCATGGGGGCCGCGCGGGAACCGCATCCTGGGCGAGATCGGACTGCGCAGCATGATCCCGTTCCACCGAGCCACCGCAGAGCTTCGCCGCGAGCTGGGCCTCCCCCGTCGATCCGTCCGCGCGACCGCTGCTCGCCAGGCCGCTCAGGAGTGGCCGATCCTGCACGGCTACAGCCCTGCCGTGCTTCCTCGTCCGGCTGACTGGCGTCCGGGCCTCGACGTCGTCGGGTACTGGTGGCCCAAGGCTGTGGCGTGGGAGCCCCCGGCCGAGCTCGCGAGCTTCCTCGCCGCCGGACCCCCACCTGTCCTCGTCGGTTTCGGCAGCATGGCAGGCGGTCACGGAGCTCGACTGATGCCGGTCGTCGTCGCGGCGCTGCGATCGGCCGGTGTGCGCGGCATCGTCCAGGCCGGCCGCGCTGGGCTGGGGTCGACCGATCCGGCAGGCCACGGAGTCGACTACGGGTCGGACATCCTCGCCGTGGGAGCTGTGCCGCACGAGTGGTTGTTCCCCCGGTTGGCGGCGATCGTGCACCACGCGGGATCCGGCACGACCGGTGCGACCCTTCGAGCAGGAGTGCCGTCCGTACCGACGCCGGTGTTCGCCGACCAACCCTTGTGGTCTCGCCGATTGGTCGAGCTGGGCTGCGCCCCGGAAGTGATCCCTTTCCGCACGATCAGCTCATCGCGGTGGGCGGCCGCGATTCGAACGGCAGTGGGCGACCCGAGCTATCGCCGCGCCGCACAGCGAATGGCCCAACGGCTGGAGGCCGAGGACGGGGTGTCGGCGGTGGTCGAGATGGTCGGCCGATTCGAGGCCGATCGGATCGGCGAGCCACGGTAGTCGGGTTCGTGATCGGCGCTCTGCTCAGCAGCAGCGGCCGTTCGGGTGCCGCTCCTGGTGGTCCGTGCGGGAGCGCCAGTAGTCCCGTTCCGTCAGCGGCGGGCCCGGGTGGCCCGACCGCGCGTGGTAGGCGAGGTAGCGGTCGTAGACGTCGGCCCCGAGCACGCCGCGCGCCCACCACCGCAGCGTCCGCAGCTGCCGCACGAGGCCGTCCATCAGTGGTAGGCCCGCTCCCGCGTCTCCGGTGCGGCCTCGATCCACAGCTGCTCCAGCTCCTTCTCGGAGGGTGCCACCACGAGGCCGGACGGCGCGTAGATCCTCGACGGCACCGCCTCGCTCTCCGCGCTGGGCAGCCCGCCTGTCCGCAGCGACCTCACGGTGGCGATGAGCGCGGTGACGATCACGATCAGCGCGAGCACGACGAACACGATCGACAACGTCCCCTGGATGAACGTGTTGCGCACGACCGCCTCCATCCCCTCAACGGTGCGCGCCGCGCCGAAGCTCGTCTCACCCTCGGCGAGCGCGTTGCGGTACGCGGCGTGCTGAGCCCAGTAGCCGATCGACGGCACCGGCGAGAAGATCTTGTACATCGACGCCGTGACGGTGACGACGGTGGCGAACGCCAGCGGCACGAGCACCACCCAGAGCCCGCCGATGCGACCCCGTCGGGCGATGATCGCCAGACACACGGCGAGTGCGATGGCGGCGAGGAGCTGGTTCGCGATGCCGAAGAGCGGGAAGAGCGTGTTGATCCCGCCGAGCGGGTCCGTCACGCCCATGACCAGGATGGCGCCCCAGCCGCCGACCATGATCGCCGTGCAGGTCCAGGCGCCGACCTTCCACGAAGTGTCCTTGAACCGCGGGACGAGGTTGCCGATGAAGTCCTGGAGCATGAACCGGGCGACGCGGGTGCCCGCGTCCACGGCCGTGAGGATGAACAGCGCCTCGAACATGATCGCGAAGTGGTACCAGAACGCCATCATCGCGGCGCCGCCGATGAACTGCTGCATGATGTGCGCGAGCCCGACGGCCAGCGTGGGCGCGCCGCCGGTGCGCGAGACGATCGACTGCTCGCCGACGTCGTTCGCGGTCTGGGCGAGCTGCTCCGGGGTGAGGTTCACGCCGGCGAGCCCGAGGGAGTTGACGAACGCCGCGGCGCCCTCGATCGTGCCGCCGGTGGCGGCCGCCGAGGAGTTCATCGCGAAGTACAGGCCGCGGTCGATCGCCAGCGCGGCGACCAGCGCCATGATCGCGACGAAGGACTCCATGAGCATCCCGCCGTAGCCGATGAGCCGCGTCTGGCGCTCCTTCTCCACCATCTTCGGCGTGGTGCCCGACGAGATCAGCGCGTGGAACCCGGACAGCGCGCCGCACGCGATCGTCACGAACAGGAACGGGAACAGCGGGCCGGGCACGACGGGGCCGCCCGCCGGATTCGTGGCGAACTCGCTGACGGCGGGGGCGACGATCTCCGGCTGCACCACGATGATCGCGACGGCGAGCAGGACGATCGTGCCGATCTTCATGAACGTCGACAGGTAGTCCCGCGGGGCGAGCAGCAGCCACACGGGGAGCACCGCGGCGATGAAGCCGTAGATGATGATGCCCCAGGCGATGGTGACGCGGTCCAGCGTGAACAGGGCGACGCCCCACTCGGTCTCGGCGACCATGCCGCCGCCGATGATCGCGGCCATGAGCAGGACGAACCCGATGAGCGAGACCTCCGCGACCTGGCCCGGCCGCAGGAACCGCAGGTAGACACCCATGAACAGGGCGATCGGGATGGTCATCGCGACCGAGAACACACCCCACGGGCTCTCGCCGAGGGCGTTGACGACGACCAGGGCGAGGATCGCCACGATAATGATCATGATGGCGAGCGTGGCGAGCAGGGCGGCGAGCCCGCCGACCCGCCCGAGCTCGTCGCGCGCCATCTGGCCGAGCGAGCGGCCGCCGCGGCGCATGGAGAAGAACAGCACCAGGTAGTCCTGGACCGCCCCGGCCAGCACCACACCGACGATGATCCAGATCGTGCCCGGCAGGTAGCCCATCTGCGCCGCGAGCACCGGCCCGACCAGCGGCCCTGCCCCGGCGATCGCGGCGAAGTGGTGCCCGTAGAGCACCCGCCGGTCCGTCGGCATGTAGTCCTGGCCGTTCTCCAGGTACTCCGCGGGCGTCGCGCGCCGGTCGTCGGGTCGGGTGATCGTGCGCTCGATGTAGGTCGAGTAGAAGCGGTAGGCGATGAAGTATGTGCAGACCGCGGCGAAGACGAACCAGATCGCGTTGATCGTCTCGCCGCGGACCAGCGCGATCATCACCCAGGCGAGGCCGCCGAGCAGCGCGATGCCCACCCAGAGGGCGACCTTCTGCGGCGTCCACCTGTTGCGGTCGGCGTCGAGCGCTTCGGCGTCGAGGCCGGCAGGGGGAAGGCCCGGGTCGCCGTGTGCGTGCTCAGGGTCGGTGGGCGGTGCGGACATCACGTCTCCTCGGGATCTCCGTGCCAGAGGTCTCCACGGGAGAGTGACCTCCGGCAGCGGATCTAAACCCGAGCCGGGTCGCTGGCGCGCGCGCCGGGTGGTCGCCCCGGACCCCGTCGAGAACGACGTTGTGCTGATCAACAGGGCCCGTGCGGCTGCAGAACGTCGTTCTCGACGGCACACCCGGGTCAGGGCGCGAGGACCGACAGCCGCCAGTCGAGCACCGGGCGCTCACGGTCCGCCGCGACCTCGGCCCGGAGGTCGGCCACGTGCCAGCCCGCGGTGGGGCTCACGCCCTCCACGGTGATCCGCGTACTCAACGTGTCCCCCTCGTGCACGGGGGCCAGATGGTCACAGGACTCCCAGGCGAGCACCGTGGCGAGATCGGGGAACACTCGCAGCATCTGCGAGGCGGCGAGCGCGATGGTGTGACCGCCGTAGACGAGGCGCTGACCGCCGCCGGCACACCGGTCGTGATGCACGGCGGCGATGTTGAGGGTGAGCCGTGCCAGCTCGGGGGCGCTGGACACGACGTCTCCACCGACGACGTCGATCACGTCTCCCGGGGTGGGCCCGGCGCCCGGCGAGGCCGGGTAGGCCGCCCGGTCCCACGCCGGCACGAGTCCGGCCCGGTCGACCGGGGGCTGGTCGCGGCCGATCGCGTCGAGGTCGTCGGCATGGCCGGTCGCCCCGACGCCCGGCCTCACCGGCAGCATCGCGCAGCGGTAGAAGTCGAGGACGGGCCGGTCCTCCTGGTCGACGGTCCGCATGTGGAGTGCCGCGAGGCCGGTCGGCGCGCGCCCCTCGCGTCGGGTGTTCTCCCGCAGGCCGACGACCGTCGTGGTCGTGCGCAGCGTGTCGCCGATCAGCGGCTGCCGGAGCAGCGCGAGCCGCCGGTAGAAGAGGTTGGCCCGCACCCGCTGGGTCGCGAGCGTCGACTGCCCGATCGCCACGTTCCACACCAGTGTCGGGCTGGCGACCGGCGAGCCGATCACGTCGCGGGCCAGGTGGTCGTCCAGGGCCAGCCGCCAGCGGTCGCCGACGACCGCCTGATGCTGGGCGGCGCGGCCCTCGGTGAGCGTGCAGCCCGGAGCGGCGGCGAAGACCTGCCCGACCGCCAGGTCGTCGAAGTACGGGCCCCCTGCTTCGCGACTCGCCCCCGTCATCGGACGGCCGCCTTCGCCAGCACCCGCCGAGCGTCCCTCGCCATGGCCTCGTCCACCAGCGCACCGCCGACGGAGGAGATCTCGGGGATGCGCGCGACGACCTCCCGGTCGATCACCACCTCGTCGGCGGAGGACGCCGGTGCCTTGGACAGCGTGTGGTCGTCCCCCGCGGGGAGGCACGGAACCGACCTCCGGGTGACCTGCCTGACATTCCTTGAACCTACAGAGTCCCGCCCTTGCTGAGAGTGCGACCCGGGCGACATCGCTCAACCGCAAGCCGGCGTACCCCTTCGCGGTGAGCCGGGCGGCGGAGTGGTGGAAGCCCACCCGCGTCCATCGACCGGGTTGTCGGCAACGCCCGGTCCTACGTCCGGCACGCACTCGCGGCCTGACCTCCCGACCGGGCCCGGACCGGACGCGGCCGGCGCCCCGTGAGGTGTGCGCCGCACTCAGCGCGACGCCCGTAGCGCGAGCTCCGCCTCGTTCCAGGAGGCCAGCGCGTGCCACGCAGGTACGTGGGCGAGCCCGTTGGCGTAGTCGGGCGACGTGGCGTCCCGCGTGACCATGACCTCCAGCACGGCGGGGGTGTTGTCGAGCGCCCGGTCGAGGGCGGTGTCGAGGTCGGCGGGATTCTCCACTCGTTCGCCGTGGGCGCCGAGAGCGCGCGCCAGCTCGGCGTAGCGGCACCCTGGCAGGTCGACGCCGACCAGGTTGTGGGCGTAGCGGTCGATCTGGTCGCGGCGCTCGATGTTCCATGCCTCGTTGTTCGCGACGACGAACAGCGCGTTCGCTCGGTGCCGCACCGCCGTGTCGATCTCCATCGCCGAGAACCCGAAGCTCCCGTCGCCGACGGTGGCGATCACCGGCGAGTGCGGACGCAGCAACGAGGCGGCGATGGCGAACGGCACGCCCACCCCGAGGCAGCCGAGCGCTCCGCAGTCGAGGTAGTCGACGGTGCGCAGCCCGACCCGTGCGAAGGAGAGGATGTCCCCTCCGTCCGCGATGACGACGGATCCGTCCGTGAGCCGCTCGTTCAGCGCGCCGATCAGGCGGTAGGGGTGCATGCGCGCGTCGCTGCCGAGCTGCTCGTCGGCGAGCCGCTCGGCCAGCCGCATGGTCCGCCGGAGATTCGCCGCTCTCACCTCGGCTGCCCACTCGGTGTCCGGGTCGACGGGTGCGGCCGAGGTCAGCGCGCGCATGACCTCCGTGACCGATCCGACGACCTCGACGTCGCCGCGCCGGTTCTCCGCGGTCTCCTCGACGCACGTTCCGACGCGGAGGAAGCTGACCGCTTCGGAGAAGACGGCCGCTGATCCGTACGCGAGCTGGAAGTCGAGGCGTCGTCCCAGGGTGATGACGAGATCGGCCTCCGCCATGAGTCGTGCGCGCATGGCCGGCACGTACGCCGCATGGTCGTCGCGGATCACGCCGCGGCATTCTCCCGTGTCGAGGAAGAAGGCGCCGCAGCCGTCGAGGAACGAGCGCAGCTCGGCGCCGGCCGACCGGACCGGCCGCCCGCCGATGACGACGACGCGCCTCGAGGCCCGGATGAGTTCGGTCGCCGCGGCGACCGCTTCCGGTACCGGTGCGGTCGAGGGGCCAAGCCGGGCCCTCATGGCCGCGGGCGGCGCGTCGGCCGGGTCCACAGGTTCGTCGAGGAGGTCGGTGGGGAGGTCGAGGTAGGCCGGGCCCGTTCCTCCGCCGCCCGTGCCGAGGGCCGCGGCGATCACGCGGTCCATCCGGGGCAGGACGTGATGCCTCTCCGCGACCTGCTCGACGCACCGGCAGACCGGTCGCACGATCTCCCCCTGCGGCAGGTCCTGCATCGCGCCCATGCCTGCCTGTGGCCGGGGCGGGCGGCCTGTCACGACCAGCACCGAGCTGCGGGAGACATAGGCGTTCGCGATCGCGGTCACGGCGTTGGTCAGCCCCGGTCCGGCCGTGACGAGCGCGACGCCGAGCCCGCCCGTCAGCTCGGACTCGGCCTGCGCCATGTGGACGGCCGCGCCCTCGTGGCGGACGTCGACGATCCGGATGCCCGCACGCGCCACCTCGTCCCACAGCGGTTGGACATGGCCGCCGCAGAGCCCGTACAGCCGGGTCACGCCCTGCGTGACCAGCCGCTCGGCGACGAGGCGGGCGACGGAGCGAGGCGGCACGTGGACCTCCTGGTTCACGGACGGGTGCGGACCACGCCGGCGGTCCCGCGCCGCACGGTCCAGCCGGCACGTTCGCGGTCCCACTGGCCGCCCGAGTCCGCGCGGGCCCGCAGCTCCCGCTTGAGGACCTTGCCGTTCGCAGTTCTGGGCAGCTCCGGGACGAGCTCGAGGTATCGGGGTACGGCGAAATAGGGAAGGCGCTCGGCGCAGTGCCGCAGGATCGCGACGGGATCGAACGCGGCGGGCTCGGCGACGACGAGGAAGGCCTTGATGTCGTCCTCGCCCTCGCTCGCGGGCGTGGCGACGACGGCGACGTCGAGCACGTCGGGGAGCTCCGTCAGGGCGACCTCGACGTCGTAGGCGGAGATGTTCTCGCCCCTGCGCCGGATCCGATCCTTGAGGCGGTCGACGAAGTAGTAGTAGCCGTCGCTGTCGCGTCGACCGGCATCCCCGGTGTGGAACCAGAGGTTGCGCCAGGCGTCCACCGTGCGCTCGGGCATCGCGTGGTATCCGGAGAACGTCGTGAACGGTCGGCAGGGCCGCACGACGATCTCCCCGATCTCGCCGTCCGGTAGCGGTTCGTCCGTCTCGGGGTCGACGATTGCGACCTCGAACCAGTCGTCGAGTGGTCTGCCGCAGCTCCCCGGCCGCAGGGGTTCGTCCAGTCGGCGATACAGCGGCAGGCACACCTCGGTCATGCCGTAGGCCTCGACGCACGTGACGGCGAACCGCCGCTCGAACTCCTCGGCGATCGCGGCCGGCAGCGGAATCGTGATCATCCGCCGGAGGCTGTGGCGTGTGTCGAGCCCGCTGGGCGGTTGGTTGAAGAGGAATTGCGCCATCACCCCGAGCAGGCTCGAGACGGTGGCACCGCACTCGTGCACCTCACGAACCCAGTTGCCCGCGCTGAACCGCTCCGCGAGGACGACCGTCCCGGCGGCGAGAACGGACGCGTAGACCTGCATGAACTGGGCGTTCGCGTGGAACAGCGGGAGGCAGACGTAGTAGACGTCGTCGCTGGTGAGTCTCAGCTGCTCGGCGACGTGCCGCGCGAAGGTGTACATGTGGCCGTGCGGAACGACGACACCTTTCGCCGGTCCCGTGGTTCCGGACGTGTAGATGATCGCCGCCGGGTCGCGGTACGTCGCGGTCGGCGCGGCGACCCGGTCCCGGTCTCCGTCCCGGGGGACCGACCGTAGGTCGTGACACGGCCACGGCAGGTCCGTGGGAGGCCCGTTGACGACCACGGTGCGCAGGTCGGGAACGTCGCTGCGGATCTCGCTCAGCACGTCCGCGTACCTGGAGTCGATCACGGCGACCGCTGCGCCGCACTGGGCGAGCACGTGCGCCAGGCTCCGCCCGCGGTGGGCGGTGTTCGACGGCACCTCGACGGCACCGGCGACGTTGACGGCGAACCACGTCAGCAGCATCTCGATCGAGTTGTCCATCATCAGCACGATCCGGTCGCCGGGACGGACCCCCAGTGCGAGCAGGCCGGCCGCCAGGGACTCCACGCGAGCGAGCATGTCCGCGTAGGTCAGCGTCTCGCCCCGCGTGGTGCGGACGGCGATCTGGTCGGGTCTGTGTCGTGCCGCGGCGCGCAGAGCCGCCGCGAGGGTCCAGCCCGCCTTGTCGGCGGCCGGAGCGAGCGCCACCGACGCGAGGGTGGTCATGGCGCGGCCGCCGTGTGTTCAGGAACCCGCTCGCGGATGAACCGGACGATCTCCGCGGTGTCGGTTCCTGGCGGGAAACAGCCGTCGATCCCCATCTCGCGCAGGGCGGTGATGTCCTCCGGCAGCAGGCTCCCGCCTGCGATCAGGAGGACGTCCGGCGCCTGTGCCCTGGCAAGGCCCGCCTGGAGCTCACGCATCATCGACACGTGCTGCGCGGAGAGGTTGGACACCCCGATGACGTCGACGTCCTCCTGGAGCGCGATGCGCACGACGTTCGGGATGCTGGTCCGCAAGCCGGTGTAGATCACTTCCATCCCGGCGTCCCGCATCGCCCGGGCGACGATCTTCACGCCCACGTCGTGACCATCGATGCCGGGCTTGGCCAGCAGCACACGGATCATGCGCGGTCTCCGATCTGCTCAGAAGATGGGCGGGGCGACGTACTCACCGACCTCGGCGATCACGCGCCCGACGATCTCGCCCTGGGTGGCGTGCGCCCGGCTCGCCGCGATCACGGGATCCATGACGTTGGCGCCGTCGGCAACCGCGGCCTGGAGGGCGTCGAGCGTCCGGTCGACCTCGGAGCCGTTGCGCTCCGCCCGCACCTTCTCCAGGCGACGGATCTGCTCGTCCTCGAACCGCTCGTGGACGCGGAAGGTCTCGATCGGACGCTCACCTTGCGTGCCCCGGAAATCGTTGACCCCGACGATCGTCCGTTCGTTGTTCATGATCTGTAGCTGGTAGGTGTGCGCGGTGTCGGAGACGACCTGCTCCAACCAGCCCGACTCGACACCGCGCACGGCACCGCCGCGCTCCTCGACGCGGGCGATCCACTCCCACGTGCGGCGCTCGATCTCGTCGGTGAGGCTCTCGACGTAGTAGGAGCCGGCGAGCGGGTCGACCACGCTGGTGATGCCACTCTCGTAGGCGACCACCTGCTGCGTGCGCAGCGACATCCGCTGGGCGAACTCGGACGGGATCGAGTAGGCCTCGTCGAAGCACGACACCGCCATCGACTGCACCCCGCCGAGTGCACCGGCCATGGCCTGCAGCGCCCCCCGGATCAGGTTCACCTCGGGCTGCTGGTAGGTCATCGTGCTGCCGCCGGTCTGGACGTGCATGCGCAGTCTGCAGTTCTGCTCGGCAGCACCGAAGCGATCACGCAGCAGGTGCGCCCAGACGCGGCGGGCGGCGCGCAGCTTCGCGATCTCCTCCAGGAAGTCGTTGTGCACGTTGAAGATGAAGGAGAAGCGCCCGACGAACGCGTCGATCGGCAACCCCCGGCCGAGCAGTTCCTCGATGTAGGCGATCGCGTGCGCGAACGTGAACGCGAGCTCCTGGTCGGCGGTCGTCCCGGCCTCGCGGATGTTGTAGCCGTTGAGGCTGATCCCGTTCCATCGCGGCATGTGCCGGGCGCAGTACTCGATCAGGTCGCAGGCGAGGCGCACCGAGGGCGCGGGCGGGAAGATGTAGGTCTTCTGGGCGTAGAAGTCCTTCAGCGGATCGTTCTGGACCGTGCCGGCCAACCCGTCGAGCGCGAAACCGCGCATCTGGGCCGCAGCGATGTACTGCCCGACGAGGACGAAGGCCGGGTGGTTGATCGTCATCGAGACGCTGATCCGGTGGAGATCGATCCCGTCGAACAGGTCGCACATGTCGGTCAGCGTGTCGATCGCCACCCCGGTCCGCCCGACCTCGCCCCTGGACCGAGGGTCGTCGGAATCGAGCCCGATGAGCGTCGGGACGTCGTAGTCGTTGGAGATGCCCGTCTGGCCGTTCGCGATGACGTACTTGTTGCGCTTGTTCGTCTCCGGCGCCGTGGCCAGCCCGACGACCTGGCGGCGGGTCCAGTGCCGGGTCCGGTACATCGTCGGATGCGGGCCACGGGTGAACGGGAACGCGCCCGGTTCGCCCAGCCGCTCCTCGGCGTCCCACCCCGAGAGGCAGTCGTGGTCGTACCGCTCGCGGACCGGGATGCCCGACACCGTCCTGAAGTCGGTCATGTCGGACATTCCGCATCAGCTCCCTCGTCGACCCTGCTGCCCGACTAGACGTATCCAGGACTCTGGATCCACGAGGTTAGCGATGGTCGCCAGGAGGGTCAACGGTGACGCGTTCGGCGGCCCGCTACCGCGAGAGGACGTGAGCCCTACCGGACGGCCTCCTCCGTTCGCCGACCCTCGCCCCTCGCGCCGGCGCGACGGCGCGACGAGGGAGGACGGCGTAGCGGTCCGGTCGGGCGACCGTCAGCTGTTCGCCACGAGTCCGTCGCGACGCGGCATGACCTTGGCAAGATCATCGGCCGCCATCGCCAGATGTCGGCACAGGGCGCGCTCGGCCACGTCCGGGTCGCCCGCGAGCACCGCCGCAGCGATCTCCTCGTGCTCGTTCCAGGCACGCGCAGCGATCTCCGGGATGCCCAGCATGCCGAACATCGCGCGTTCGATGACCGCCCAGAGCGGGACGATCGCTCGGCGGAAGTGGGGGTTCTCGGTCGCGTCGAGAAGGGCCGTGTGGAACTCGCGGTCCACCACGAGCAGCTGCGAGGCGTCGTAGTCCGCCACCCGGGACCGGTGGTCGGCGAGAACCCGTTCGACCCGGGCCAGCCCCGTGGCGGAACGACGTTCGGCGACATGCCGAACAGCCTGGGACTCCAGCGCCATCCTGACCTCGTAGACGTCGCGCATGTCGCGCTCGCTCAACGTCCGGACCGCGACTCCCCCGCTCCCGATCGGCTCGAGGAGCCCTTCGGCGAGCAGATCGGTGATCGCGGCTCGTACGGGCATGCGGCTGACGCCCAGCTGCTTGGCGACCTGGACCTGGTTGAGGCGCGTGCCCTCCGGGATCTCCATCCGCACGATGGCGAGCCGGAGCCGCTCGCGAACGGTGCGCACGAGTGCGGTCGGGTCCCGCGGCGGGAGCTCGGAGAGAGCGGAGTCCGGCTTCGGCGCGGAACCGCCGGCGTCACCGTTCTGCGCGCCACTCGCGCCGAGCTGCCCCCAGTCCATGGGTTCCACCACCTGTTCGATCCGGACGAACTCCGAGAACCGGATCAAAGACTACGGGACTACTCCATGGATCCGTAATCCAGAGCGTCTGGGCTCGGTCCCTGCGGCGGCCGACCTCTCTCGCACCGCGGATTCGTTGACGCTCCTCACGTGTGACGCTACTCTCAGCGGCCTGGATCCAGAGTCCAGGATTCGTCCGATGCCCACCGCGACCGGCCCGGTCCCAGGCTCGGCCGGTCGGCACTGCGCTCGAGAGCGACTCACCAGGGCAACGAGCAGAGGTGTGATGACATGACTCAGGCACTGCGGATCGACCGCACGGCGCGCACCGTCGAGGGCGCGAAGATGTTCATCGGAGGCGAGTGGGTCGATGCATCTGACGGGCGGGTCCTCGAGACGCTCGATCCGGCGACAGGCAGGACCATCGGCTCCGTCCCCCGAGGCGGCAAGGACGATGTCGACAGGGCCGTGGCCGCGGCGAAGGCGGCGGCGCGCGCGTGGCAGTTCGCGGACGTGCTCACCCGGGTCCAGCTGCTGAAGGATCTGGCCGGGCTGGTGGTCGAGGCCGCCGACGAGCTCGCCTACCTCGAGGCGCTCGACAGCGGACACTACCTCGGCAAGGCGAAGCAGCTGGTCGGAGCCGTCCCGTTGTGGCTGGACTACCACGCGGGGCTCGCGACGCACGTCGGCGGCCGGACCATTCCGGTGCCAGGCAACAAGATCAGCATGACCGTGCTGGAACCGCTCGGGGTCACTGCGCACATCGTGCCGTGGAACTACCCGCTGCTGGTGCTCGTCCGGTCGGTGGCGCCGGCGCTCGCGCTGGGCAACACCGTCGTGGCCAAGCCCGCCGAGCAGACGCCGCTCACCGCGCTGAAGTTCGCCGAGCTGGTGGAGCGGGCCGGCTTCCCGCCGGGCGTGTTCAACGTGGTGACCGGATTCGGCCCCGAGGCCGGGGCGCCGCTCGCGTCACACCCCGACGTCGAGGGCATCACGTTCACGGGGTCGGTCGAGACCGGCAAGCACGTCGCGAAACTCGCCGCGGACCACATCGGCAAGGTCAATCTGGAACTCGGTGGCAAGAGCCCGATCGTCGTGTTCCCCGACGCCCGCATCGACGATGCCGTCGAGGGCACCATGCAGGGCTTCGTCTCCCACGCCGGCCAGGTGTGTGTCGCCGGGACACGCCTGTTCCTGCACCAGGACGTCCACGACGAGTTCCTCGGCCGGCTCGCCGACAGGCTCGGAAAGGTCCGCATCGGCGACACGTTCGACGACGCGACGCAGTTGGGCCCCCTGGTCTCCGCCGAGCAGCTGGAGCGCGTCCTGCGCTACATCGAGATCGGCAAGCAGGAGGCGACGCTGGCTTTCGGAGGCGGCCGGCCGGCGGGCACCGAGAGCGGCTTCTTCGTCGAGCCGACCGTGTTCACCGGCGTCCACAACAGGATGCGCATCGCGCAGGAGGAGATCTTCGGACCGGTCCTCTCGGTGATCCCCTGGAACGACGACGACGATCTCGTCGAGCAGGCGAACGACTCGATCTTCGGGCTGTTCGCCGTCCTGTGGACCCAGGACGTCAATCGCGCCCTCGGCACGGCCCGCAAGCTGCAGGCGGGCGGCGTGATGATCAACGACTGGTTCGGTGAGCTGCCCATGACGCCCCACGGCGGGCACAAGCAGAGCGGCGTGAACCGGGAGGAGGGTCTCGAAACCGTCCACAGCTATACGCAGGTCAAGCACATCTGCGTCAACCTCGACGACTCGCTCGTCGGCGGTCCGGGCCAGCCCGCGGACTGGGCCGACGCTCCGCTGTGACCTCAGCCGTCGATCGGATGCACCACATGATCCCCACAAGATGGAAGGACGTCCGCTCATGACCACCGCGACCCGTACCCTCTTCATCGGGAACCGCAGCTTCAACCCCGAGCACTGGGAGCCCTTCAACTGGGACGACCCGCTGCACGGCAACCAGACCTACGGCGAGGTCGCCGTCATCCGGCCCGAGGGAACGTCGGGCAGCCTGATGTCCGGACTCTGGCGCACCGGGCGCGACATCGCGGGCTGTGAACCGGATGGTTCCGTCGACCTCAAGTACTCCGCGCCGCTCGGCGACGAGACGATGGTGATCCTCGAGGGGTCGGTGCTGATCACCGAGAGGGCGTCGGGCAGGCAGCACCAGATCGAGGCCGGCACCATCCTCAGCCACCCGAAGGGCGTCGACCTGCGCTGGCAGATCCGCAGCCCGTTCCTCAAGAAGATGTGGGTGCTCTGGGACAGCCCGCAAACCGCCACCAAGGAAGATCACCTGTACGTGGCGAACATCAGCGACAACCCGCCGAACTGGACGCCGTTCGAGTGGGTGGAGCCGGACGCCGGCCCGCAGGTGTGCGGGGAGACCTACATCATCCGCGGGACCGGATCCACTGGTTCGTACCGCTGTGGGCTCTGGCGCACCGGAGTGGGTGTGCCGGGATGCGCGCCCGACGGCTCCGCGACGGTCCGCTACACGGCACCGCTCGGCGACGAGATGATCCTGCTGCTCGAGGGCCAGGCCCACCTGGTCAACGAGGAGACGGGCGAGGAGCACGACCTCAAGGCCGGGGACATCGTCGGCCTCCCGTCGGGCCTGCCGGTGACCTGGACGTCGAAGGCTCCGTACGTCAAGAAGTTCTTCGTGATCACCAACGAGGCCCTGCCCGCATCCTGATCGAACAGCGCGCCGACGGCGTCGGCGCAACGACCGACGCCGTCGGCACGGCTGTGCTCGGATCCTGCTCACGGAAGGACTCGCATGCCCGAACCGTCGCATGCCGACCAACCCCTCAGGGTGATGCTCGCCAAGATCGGACTGGATGGGCACGACCGCGGCGTGAAGGTGGTGGCGCGGACGCTGCGCGACGCCGGGATGGAGGTCATCTACACCGGCCTGCACCGCAGCCCCGAACAGGTCGTCGAGGCCGCGGTGCAGGAGGACGTCGACGTGCTGGGCGTCAGCCTCCTCTCCGGAGCCCACATGCCGATCTTCACGAAGATCTTCGCGCTGGTCGACGCGTTACCCGAGCGGCCGCGGTTCGCGATCGTGGCCGGTGGCGTCATGCCGGACGAGGACGCGGACGAGCTGGTCCGGATGGGTGTGGCGAGCGTGCTGGGTCAGGACACCACGCCCGAGACCATCGTGGCGACGATCCGCCACCTGGCCACCGGCCAGCCGGCCCGTTGGTGAGGCGGCGGTGACCGGGCGCGTGATGGAGGAATGGACGTGGCTCCCGCACTACGACGAGTCCCACCGGCCACCCGACGAGCAGGAGCAGTGGTTCCCGACGCGGGAGACGATGCCGGCCGAGCAACGTGACGAGCTGATCCTGGCCCGCATCCGCGAGGTGATGGACTACGCCTGGGAGCGATCGGCGTTCTACCGCAGGAAGTGGGACGAGGCCGGCGTCCACCCGAGCTCGATCAGGACCCTGGAGGACTTCGAGAGGGTCCCCGTGGTGCGCAAGGACGAGCTGCGCGCCGACCAGGCGGCGCACGAGCCGTTCGGCAGCTATCTGTGCGTCGACGTGCACGACGTCAAGCACGTCAACGGGACGTCCGGCACGACCGGGCGGCCGACGGCCTTCGGGATCTGCGAACGGGACTGGCGCAGCATCGCCAACGCCCACGCCCGGGTGCTGTGGGCGATGGGGGTCCGGCCGAGCGACGTCGTGCTGATCGGGTCACCGCTGAGCCTCTACATGGGCTCGTGGGGGATCTACGTCGGGGCCGAGCGGCTGGGTGCGCGGGTGTTCCCGCTGGGTGCGGGCACGACGGGGCAGACCGCGCGGACGGTGCGCTGGATGCAGCAGATGGCCGTGACGGTGTTCTACGGCACGCCGTCGTACGCGCTGCGGGTCATCGAGGTGGCGGAAGCCGAGGGGATCGATCCCGCTCGGCTCGGCATCCGCAAGCTCGTGTTCTCCGGCGAGCCGGGAGCGAGCGTGCCGTCCATCCGTTCACGCATCGTCGAAGGCTTCGGCGGAGCCGAGGTGTACGACTCGGGCAGCATGGCCGAGGTCACGCCGTGGATGAACCTGGCCGCGGCGAGCGACGGTCCGGGCATGCTCTGCTGGCAGGACCTCGTCTACACGGAGGTCTGCGATCCGCTCGCCCTCACCAGGGTCCCCTACGGTGCGCAGGGCACGCCGGTCTACACCACCCTGGAACGCATCAGCCAGCCGATGATCCGGCTGCTGTCCAACGACCTCACCCGTTGGGAGGCGCCGTCGGCGGAGCGCGGTCGCACGTACCCGTTCCTGCCGCAGGGTGTCTACGGGCGCATCGACGACATGTTCGTCGTCCGTGGGGAGAACGTGTACCCGAGCGCGATCGACGACGTGCTCATGGCCGAGGCCGGGTACGGCGGGGAGCACCGCATCGTCATCAGCCGCGACGGGGCGATGGACGCGCTGGCGGTCCAGGTCGAACACCTCGCGACGATCACCGGCCGTGCGCTCGACGAGATGCTCGCGAGGATGTCGGACCGGTTGCGCACGGTGCTCGGCGTCGGCGCGACGGTCGTGCCGGTCCCCCAGTTCACCTTCGACCGGACGGAGTTCAAGTCCCGGCGGGTCGTCGACGACCGGACCCTCCTGAACCAGGTCATGGCCACCGACCTCGCTGCGGCGGAGGGCAGCCGGTGACCGCGGTCGCCTCGCTGGCCGAGAAGGTGCTCGCCGGCGACACCGGCGCGATCGGCCGCGTGCTGACCCGGATCGAGCGCCGGGCCCCGGGCGTGGACGAGCTCGTCTCCGAGCTGCAGTGCAGCGCGGGGCGTGCGCACGTCATCGGCGTCACGGGTCCGCCGGGCAGCGGGAAGAGCACGCTCGTCGGCGGCCTGACCGCGCGGATGCGCGAGCAGGGCCGCACCGTCGGCATCATCGCCGTGGATCCGTCGAGCGCGATCACCGGCGGTGCGATCCTCGGTGACCGGATCCGCATGTCGGGCGTGGCGGGCGACCCGGGCGTCTTCATCCGCTCGATCGCCACCCGGGGAGCGCTCGGCGGGCTCTCCCGGGCGACCCTCGACTCGATCATCACGCTCGACGCGGCCGGGAAGGACGTCGTCATCGTCGAGACGGTCGGGGTCGGACAGGCCGAGGTCGACGTCATGAGCGCCGCGCAGACGGTCGTCGTCGTCAGCATGCCCGGCACCGGCGACGACGTGCAGGCGATCAAAGCGGGCCTGCTGGAGATCGCCGACGTCCACGTCGTCAACAAGTTCGACCATCCCGGGGCCCGCAAGACCTTCGCCGAGCTCCGCACCATGCTCAGGTCGGCCCCACAGCGCCCCGGCGCGTGGCCGGTACCGGTCGAGAAGGCGGTCGGTACGACCGGCGAAGGCGTCACCGAACTGGTCGAACGCTTCGCCGAGCACCGAGAGTGGCTCGTCGCCGATGGCGGGATCGAACGATGGCAGCGGCGCAGTATCTCGACCCGGATCCGCTGGATCGCCGAGGAACTCGTCCTCGAGCGGCTCCGCCCGGGACATCCGGAGTTCGACCGCGCGGTCGAGGACGTCCTCGCCCACCGCGGCGACTCGGGGTCCCTCGCCCGGCGGCTCCTCACCCAACTGGGAAACCTGGACGGAAGGAACCCCCGTGACTGACGATCTCCGTGAGCCGCAGGCGCGCCCGCCCCTGGTCACCGACGAGCTCGCCGACGCTGTCGCGACACGGCTCACGGACTGGGAGGACGCCGAACTCGCCGGCTTCATCAGGCGGACCCCGGAAGGCATGGACTCCTACCGGAGCGGTAGCGGGCTACCGCTGCAGCGCGTCTACACACCCGTCGACCTGCCGCATGACTACGACGAGATCGGCTTCCCCGGTCGTTATCCCTTCACCCGCGGGCCGTACCCGACGATGTACCGGGGCCGGACCTGGACGATGCGTCAGATCGCCGGTTTCGGCCAGGCCGAAGAGACCAACGCACGGTTCCGCTACCTGATCGCACAGGGACAGACCGGCCTGTCGGTGGACTTCGACATGCCGACGCTCATGGGACTCGACAGCGACGACCCGATGAGCCTGGGCGAGGTCGGTCGCGAAGGCGTCGCGATCGACGTCCTGCCCGACATGGAGGCGCTGTTCCACAGCATCGACCTGGAGAACATCAGCGTCTCGATGACCATCAACCCGTCCGCATGGATCCTGCTCGCCATGTACGTCTGCGTGGCCGAGGACCGCGGCTACGACCTGGACAGGCTCTCGGGAACGGTGCAGAACGACATCCTCAAGGAGTACATCGCCCAGAAGGAGTGGATCTTCCCGGTCCGCCCGAGCATGCGCATCGTCCGCGACACGATCGTCTACTGCTCGCAGCGGATGGCCCGGTACAACCCGGTCAACATCAGCGGCTATCACATCAGCGAGGCCGGGGCGAACGCGTTGCAGGAGATCGCGTTCACGATGGCCGTCACCAAGGCCTACGTCGAGGACGTCACCGCGGCGGGCGTCGACGTGGACAGCTTCGCCCCCCGGCTGTCGTTCTTCTTCGTGTCCCAGGCCGACCTGTTCGAGGAGGTCGCGAAGTTCCGGGCGGTCCGCCGGTACTACGCCAAGATGATGCGCGAGCAGTTCGGGGCGAGGGACCCGCAGTCGATGCGCCTGCGCTTCCACGCCCAGACGGCCGCGGCCACGCTCACGAAGCCGCAGCCGCTGAACAACATCGTCCGCACCGCCCTGCAGGCTCTCTCGGCCGTGCTCGGCGGGGCGCAGTCGCTGCACACCAACGGGCTCGACGAGGCCTACACGATCCCCAGCGAACTGGCGATGAAGATCGCACTGCGTACCCAGCAGATCATCGCCGACGAGACCGGAGTCACCTCCGTCATCGACCCGCTCGGCGGCTCCTACTACGTCGAGAGCCTCACCGACCAGCTCGAGCGCGGCATCGGCGACTACCTGGCCAAGATCGATCAGCTCGGCGGCGTCGTCGCGGCGATCGAGCAGGGCTTCTTCCAGAAGGAGATCTCCGACACCGCCTACGCCTACGCCCTGCGCAAGGCGAACGGCGACCGCCCGGTCATCGGCGTGAACAAGCACGTCGACGACGGCGAGGACCAGAAGATCGAGACGCACACACTCGACCCCGAGTCCGAGGCCCGGCAGATCGCGCGGCTGACCAAGGTCCGGGAGAGCCGCGACCCGGAGCGCGCCGACCGCGCGCTGGCGAACCTTCTCGACGTGGCGCGGGACCCCGACGCGAACCTGATGCCCGCGACGATCGAGGCCGTCCGCGCGCACCTGTCCATGGGCGAGATCACCGGCGCGCTGCGCCAGGTCTTCGGCTCCTACGTCGAGAGGCCGGTGTTCTGATGACGCCCGGGATCGCGCAGACGACCGACGACCTGGTCTCCGCGGCCGAGGAGGTCGCTGCGGCGATCGGTGGAGCGCTGAGCACGGGCGACGTCCCCGCACCGCTCGCCGAGACCCTCCGACATCTGCGGGAGGACCTGCTCGAGACGCTCGGTGAGACCGCACCGCCCCTGGCGGAGCGCGACGAGCGACCCGCCGCGCGGATCGTCGCGATGGGTCGAGCGCTGGGCACCGCGCCACCCGGCACGGAGGACGACCTCGGCGGGACGAGCGCAGCCGGATCCTGGCTGCGACTCGCGCGAGCGTTCGCCCGGCGCGGCGGTCGCTCAGCGCCCCATTCCACCGCGGCCCGTACCTACCTGACGGAAGTCGGGACCCTGCTGGTGCTGGCCGCCGCCGAGGTCGACGAGCACATCGACAGAGAGCAGACGTGTCTCGCACTCCAGGCGAACTGCGCCCCCTGACGTGCCGCGTCCAGAACCCTGCTGAGGGAAGGGGTCCGCGCGGGAGCGGTCAGCCCGCGGCCAGCACCCGCTCCACGACCGCCGCGACGGCCAGCAACGCCGCGTCCTGCCCCGGGAGCCCCTCCAGCGAGATCCCGACGGGCAGGCCGGCGGAGGTGACCCCGCCCGGCAGCGAGATCGACGGCATCCCGGCGGTCGACCCCGGCGCGGTGTTGCGGATCGAGGTGAGGAAGACGGGGACGGTCGCGCCGTTCAGCTCCGTCATGTCGTCGTCGCCCAGCGGCGGGGCCGGCAGCGGGACGGTGGGGTAGATGATCGCGTCCAGGCCGTCGAGGGCGGCGGCGTAGGCGGCTCGGAGCCGGTCCCGGACCTCCAGGGCGGCCACCAGCTCCGCCGGGCCGAACGTGCCGGACGCGGCGGCCTCCATGACGCCACGCACGTCCGGGGAGGCGACCTGGTCGAGCACGTCGGCGAAGGTCAGCTTCTGCTCGGGACCGGGCAGGGTCGCGAGGTAGCCGGGCAGGTCCTCGACGATCTCGGCGAAGACGATCGGGAAGCCGCACTCCGCGTCGAGCTCGAACACGCCGACGGCGTCGCGCTCCACCAGCTCGACGCCGGCGTCGGCGAGCCGGTCGAGGGCCCGCGCGGCGCCTGCGGCGACGTCGGGGTGCAGGTCGTCGTAGAAACCGGCACGGGGAACACCGATCCGCAGCCGCTCCGGGACGGGCGCGGTACCGGCGCCGGTGACGACCGCGTCGATCTCGGCGACGTCCGCGACGGAGGTGGCGAACGCGCCGGCGGTGTCGCGGGTGTGGGAGATCGGCACGCAGCGCCCGTTCCCCCAGCGGCCGACGGTCGGCCGGAAGCCGACGACGCCGCAGTGTGCGGCCGGGACCCGCACCGACCCGCCGGTGTCCGAGCCGAGCGCCACCGGCACGACCCCGGTCGCGACCGCGACGGCCGAGCCGCCCGACGACCCGCCGGCCGATCTCGCGGGGTCGTGCGGGTTGCGCACCGGTCCGAACGCCGCGTTGTTGCTCGTGATGCCGAGGGCGAGCTCGTGCAGGTTCGTCTTGCCGACGACGGCGGCCCCGGCCGCGCGCAACCGCTCGACGGCGAGGTGGTCGCGTCCCGGCCGCGAGTCGCGCAGCGCGGGAGTGCCGCCGGTCGTCACGAAGTCGCGGGTGTCGAGGTTGTCCTTCACCGCGACCGGGACGCCCGCGAGCGCCCCCGGTCCGCACGGGGCGTCGACCGCGACGGCGAGGAACGCCCCGAGCTCGGCGATCCCGTGGATCGCCTCGATGCTCTGCCCGACCACCTCCGCCGACGAGGAGCCCGCGACCCGCTCGCGGACACGGTCGAGGCCCTCGGTGCTCATGGTGTCGCCTCTCGGTCGGGGGACGGGGGGTGGCGGCCATCCTCCGCCGCGGTGCACCTCCCGTACAGGCCCCGGGCCACCAGGCCCGGGCACCTCGGCCCCTCGTACCCACGATCATTGGTCCCCACCGTCCCGGTCGGGACGCCTCTGCATACGACCCGCCTCCGCGACGACGATCAGTAATGTCCGGAGGAGGCAGATGACATGACCAGCACCTCACACCCCGTCTCTCGCACTGTCGGCACGCCGATCGACGGCGCAGCGTCACCCGCAGGCGCGAAGGCACTCGCCGTCCTGCGCCTCGCGATCGGCTTCACGTTCCTGTGGGCCTTTCTCGACAAGACCTTCGCGTTCGGCTACGCGACCACCGCCGAGCGGGCCTGGCTCAACGGCGGATCTCCCACCAGGGGCTTCCTGAACTCGGTGGAGATCGGGCCGTTCGAGGCCTGGTTCCACTCGATCGCGGGCGCCTGGTGGGCCGACACCCTGTTCATGCTGGGGCTGCTCGGCGTGGGGGTCGCCGTGATGCTGGGCGTCGGCCTGCGCGTCTCGGCTGTCGCCGGCACGCTCATGATGGCGCTGATGTGGCTCGCCGAGTTCCCGCTCGCCACCCTCACCAACGCCGGTGAGCCCAGCGGCTCGACCAACCCGCTCGTCGACTACCACGTGATCTACGCCCTGGTGCTGATCGCCGTCGCCGCGACCGCGGCCGGCAACACCTGGGGTCTCGGGAAGGCGTGGCAGCGGCTGCCGTTCGTCGACCGGCACCGCTGGCTCGTCTGACGCACACCGATCCC
This sequence comes from Pseudonocardia sp., assembly GCF_050246655.1. Lineage (GTDB taxonomy): Bacteria > Actinomycetota > Actinomycetes > Mycobacteriales > Pseudonocardiaceae > Pseudonocardia. Next base: position 1,272 of record NZ_JBFWVQ010000032.1, on the reverse strand, counting down.
GCCCCCGCCGCGCTCCCGCGGCGGGGGCGGGCGCCGTTGCGTCCGAGGGGCCAGGATCGGCGCATGGAGATCAGTGACCGTGCCCGCAGAGCGGCGGAGACGGCCGCGGCGGCGGGCCGCACGCTCGGCCTGGACGTCGTCGCGCCTCGGGTGCTCTACGACGCCTTCTCCGTCGTCGTGCACCTCGCGCCCACACCGGTGGTGGTGCGGGCGCCGACCGTGCTCCCGCCGACGATCCGCGCCGATCCGCTGGGCCAGGCGGCCCAGCAGCGCGCCGAGGTGGCCGTGTCCCGGTGGCTGGCGGGGCGCGGGCACCCGGTCGTGGCCCCGAGCCCGCTCGTCGCCGAGCAGCCGGTGCGCCGCGACGACCTGTCGATGACGTTCTGGACGTACGTGGAGCAGGTGGAAGGCTCCACGATGCAGGACGCGTCGCGTGGGGCCCTGACGGCCCGGCTGCACGCCGCGCTGCGGGGCTATGACGGGGAGCTCGCCTGGATGCCGCCGCTGGACGGGTACGTGCCGGCCGGCATCGAGGAGATCACCCCGGCGCTGGCCGGGCCCGAGGTCGTCGAGCGGGCCCGCCGGGAGTGGGCCCTCCTGGAGCCGCTCGCGACCTCGCCCGAGGCGTTCGCGCGCGCCTTCCCGGGCGCGCGGGTCCAGCCGATCCATGGCGACTCCCCGCTGTACAACGTCATCCCGGTGGCGGAGGGCGACCTGTCCTCGGACTTCGAGCACGTCGGTCTCGGTCCCGTCGAGTGGGATCTCACCTTCGCGAGCCCCGAACAGCTCGCCGCCTACGACGCGACCGCCGCCGGGGTCGGCCTGCCGCCGCACGATCCGCGACTGCTCGCGGTGATGGCGAGCGCGCGAATGCTGCAGCTCGTGGCGTGCCTGCCGCTGGCCCCGGAGATCCCCGGCATGCTCGACGCCCTGCGCCCTGCCGTCGAGCACTGGCTGACCGAGCCCGTCGCCGGTGGCCTGGAGGGGAGTCCGTGACGAGCGGGGCCGTCAGGGCGGGGGCGCCACGGCGGCCGGTCGCGCCGCCTGCGTGAGCGCCACCCCGGCGAGGATGAGCACACCTCCCGCGGCCTGCACCGCCGTCGGAACCTGCCCGAGCAGCAGCCAGGACGCCACGGCGGCGGCGGCCACCTCCAGCAGCGCGACGAGGGACCCCCGGGTGGCACCGATCCGGGCCACGGCCATCACGCCGGTGAGGTACGCGAGCACGGTGGCGACCAGGACGAGCAGCGCGGCCGTCACGACCCACCCGAC
>NZ_JBFWVQ010000031.1:0-55396 GCF_050246655.1 Pseudonocardia sp. | reverse complement strand
GTGTGCGAGGAACGCTCGCCGATGCGGCAGTAGGCGATGGTCGCCCGGCCCTCGTCGAACCCCTCGTCCGCGTAGAGCTTGCGGAGGTCCTCGTCGGACTTGAAGGTGCCGTCCTCGTTGGCGGCCTCGCTCCACGGGATGTTGATGGCCGTGGGGACGTGGCCGGGGCGCTGCGACTGCTCCTGCGGCAGGTGTGCGGGCGCGAGGATCTTGCCGGAGAACTCGTCGGGCGAGCGGACGTCGACGAGGTTCTTGTTCCCGATCGCGTCCACGACCTCGTCGCGGAAGGCGCGGATGGAGTTGTCGGGGTCCTGCGCGGTGTAGGTGGTGGCGGCCCGGGTGGGCACCTCGTCGGTGAGCGTGCGGCCGTCGAGCTCCCACTTCTTGCGCCCGCCGTCGAGCAGCTTGACGGCTCCGTGGCCGTAGAGCCGGAACTCCCAGTAGGCGTAGGCGGCGAACCAGTTGTTGTTGCCGCCGTAGAGTACGACGGTGTCGTCGGCGCCGATGCCCTTGGCGGACAGCAGCTCCTCGAACTGCTCCTTGGTGACGATGTCGCGACGGACCGGGTCCTGCAGCTCGGTGGTCCAGTTGATCTTCACGGCGCCGGGCAGGTGCCCGCCGTCGTAGGCGGTGGTGTCCTCGTCGACCTCGACGAAGACGACGCCGTCCGTCCCGAGGTTCTTCTCGGCCCAGTCGGCGGTGACGAGCACGTCCTCGCGGCTCATGCGGTGGCTCCTTGACGATCGATGCGGCGGTGGGTGCGGGTGATCAGCGGGTGCAGCAGGCCGTACATGCGGCAGCCGATGCAGAGGCCGACCGCGGCGTTGAGCGCCGCGGCGACCAGGGCGAACGCGGTGGCGACGATCCCGACGAGGGGTGCGCCCGCGAGATAGCCGACGGCGCCGACGGCGGCGAACACGAGGCCGACGCCCTGCGAGAAGCGCACGGGCGCGGAGCCCTCCCGCTCCGTCACCGGACCCAGGCGGGGGGCGACGAAGCGGCGGTAGAGGACCGAGTACGGCGCGAAGCGCAACCCGGCGAAGGCGCCGAGCGCGAACACGGCGCCCTGGGCGGCGAGCAGCAGGCCGCTGCCGCTGACCAGGACGAGCGCGAGCACCGCCGTGGTCACGGCGGCGGCGAAGCGGACCCCGCGCGCGTCGACCGGCGGATCCCGGTCGACGGGGCAGGCGGAATTGGACACGTCACGTCTCCTGACGGGTGGAAGGAGGCCCGGGCACGGCCGGGCCGGCTACTCGACGGTCAGGAGGTGTGACACAGGCAGCTGCCGACGCGGCACAGATCGACTGCGCGGCGGCGGGTCAGCGGCCAGTACACGGCGTCGAGGGTAACCCAACCCGCGGGCGCGGGGACCACGATCTCGGTACGCGGGACGATCAGCCGCCTGCCGCGCCCGAGGGGGACGTGCCGCCGATGACGATGAGCCCGGTGCGGCCGGTGACCTCCAGAGCGCCGCCGACGGCCCGCAGGTCGGTGGGGGTGACGGACAGCGGAAGGCGCCCCGGGTCGATGCGGATGGTGAACAGGCTGCGCAGGGCCCGCTGGGCGAACGACGGCAGCGACGGCCCGTCCGTGCCGAGCTTGACGTCACGGGGCTGGATCTCGATCTTCCCCTCGACGATCTTCAGCTCGGTGATCACGGCGACCTCGAACTGCTGGCCGAGCACGGTGGTGGTGCCGACGAGGCGGGCGGCCGTGTCCGGGTCGATCGTGGCGACGGCCGGGTCCCCGCCCTCCGAGGCGACCTTCTCGAGCGCGTCCGCGTCGACGTTCTCGATGCGCAGCTTGTCCACCCCGGGGATGAGCCGTTCGAGGTCGCGGGCGCCGATGCGCAGCGTGCCGTCCGCCTCCCCGACCGTGATCTCGCGGACGCCGCGGCTCAGGATCTGCCCAAGCGGCGGCGCGGTGACGTCGCGCAGCTGGGCGCGGACCTCCAGCTCCCGGAGCTGGCCGACCGGGATGCGCTGGGCCGCGACGTCGACGCTGCGGTAGCTGCCGGAGACCGCCTGGGTGAGGAACGGGAAGCCGTTGATGCGCACGGACGGGTCCTCGTCGAGGCCGAGTTGCTCGCGCATCTGCCGCGACACCGCCGACTCGGTGAGGGCCGCCGCCCCGAAGTCCGCGGCGACGAGCAGGGCGACGAACACCAGCAGCGCGATGACCATGCGCTTCATCCGACCTCCGGGCATCGTGGCCCGCTCCACCGTCTTCGGCGTTCCGGCGGACCGCGTACCCCCTGACGGTAGAGCGGAGCGCTCCCGCGGTGGCCTCCGGGGCAGGCCTTGGCGAGGCGTGCGGGGGTGAGCTGCGCCGCGCTCGTCCCCCCGGACGCCTGCACGTTAGGTACTCTGCATCGATCCGAGAAGTGATCGGTGGAGAGGAGCAACCGGTATGGAACTCCTTCTACTGACGAGGGACCCGGATCCCGGCTCGGTCCTCCCGGCGCTGACCCTGCTTCCGCACGGCGTCCGCACCGCGGCCCCCGAGGTGGCGGCGCTGCTCGACGCCGGCCCGCACGACGCCGTGCTGGTCGACGCCCGAACCGACCTCGTGGCCGCCCGCAGCCTCTGCCGCCTGCTCGGCAGCACGGGGATGGACGTGCCGGTCGTGGCGATCCTCACCGAGGGTGGGCTGGTCGCGGTGTCCGGCGAGTGGGTGGTGGACGAGATCCTCCTGCCCGGCGCGGGCCCGGCCGAGGTGGACGCGCGACTGCGCCTGCTGCGCTCCCGGCCGGGAGCCGATGCCGGGGCGGGCGGGGGCGCGCTGGTGCTGGGCGAGCTCGTCATCGACGAGGCCACGTACGCGGCGCGGCTGCGTGGGCGGCTGCTGGAGCTCACGTACAAGGAGTTCGAGCTGCTCAAGTACCTGGCGCAGCACGCGGGCCGGGTGTTCACCCGCGCGCAGCTGCTCCAGGAGGTGTGGGGGTACGACTTCTTCGGCGGCACGCGCACCGTCGACGTCCACGTGCGGCGGCTGCGGGCGAAGCTGGGCCCTGAGCACGAGCAGATGATCGGCACCGTCCGCAACGTCGGCTACAAGTTCGTCCGGCCCAGCCGCGGCGGGCTCGGCGGCGCCGCGATGCTGAGCGACGAGAGCGGCGACGACGGTCGGGGAGAGGACGACGGCCGGGTCGAGGCCCTCACCGACCGCGCGAACCTCAACCACCGCGCCATGACCTGACCTCCGGGTAGGGTCGATCGGGTGGTCGACCTGGTGTGGCGGGACAGGCTGAACGAGGCCGAGATCGGAGAGGTCGGCGAGCTCGTCGCCGCGGCCACGGACGCCGACGGCACGGCCCCGCTGTCCGAGCACGTCCTGCTGCACGTGCGGCGTGGCGGGGACACGCAGGCCGCGCACCTGCTGGCCCGAGCGACGGGCGGCCCGCTCGTCGGGTTCGCGCACCTGGACCTCACCGATCCGGTGGCGGGCGGTGCCGGCGAACTGGTCGTCCATCCCGCACACCGGCGCACGGGCACCGGAACGGCGCTGGTGGAGGCCCTGCTGGAGCGCACGGCGGCAGCGGGTGCCCCGCGGGGTGGCCGGTTGCGGCTCTGGGCGCACGGCGAGCACGCCGGCGCGGTGGCGCTGGCGGAGAAGCTCGGGTTCTCACGCGTGCGGGTGCTGTGGCAGATGCGGCGCAGCCTGCTCGCGCCGCTGGACCCGGTGGAGCTCCCGGAGGGCGTGCAGATCCGCCCGTTCGTGGTGGGCGCCGACGAGGCCGCGTTCCTCGCGGTGAACAACGCGGCCTTCGACTGGCATCCCGAACAGGGCGGTTGGGACGTCGCGCAGGTGAAGCTGCGGGAGTCCGAGCCCTGGTTCGACCCGGCCGGTTTCCTGCTCGCGGTCGACGCCGAGGACCGGCTCCTCGGGTTCCACTGGACGAAGGTCCACGGTTCGGGTGACGGCGATCACCCGCACGAGCCGATCGGCGAGGTCTACGTCGTGGGGGTCGATCCGGCCGCGCGGGGGATGCGGTTGGGCCGGGCGCTGACGCTGGCCGGCCTGCGGCACCTGCGGGAGCTCGGATTGCGCCAGGTGATGCTGTACGTGGAGTCGGACAACGACGCGGCGGTGGGCCTGTATCGCGATCTCGGCTTCACGCACTGGGACACGGACGTGTCCTTCGCCCGCTGAGTGCCGTTCACGCGCCCGTCACGTGGCGCGCCGATCACGGCCCGGAACCGTGCAGGTCACAGGCCGATCACGGCCCTGGTCCGGGCGTTGCGTCCCTCACGCCGGGTGACCTGTTCACCTCGCGTTCACCTTATCGGGGCCACGTGTCCACCCTCGGTCCTTAGCGTCGCGATCCGAGCGGCCACCCCGGGCCGCATGGGCGTCCAGCAGGACGATCGACGGAGGAGTCCAGTGTCCACAATGCCCAACGGCGTGCGTGCCCGTCGCGCCGCCATCGCCGCACTCGCGACGACGAGCGCCCTCCTGCTCGCCGGCTGTGGAGCGGCCAACGAGACCGCCGCGCCCAGTGGCGACGGCTCGCAGGCTTCCGGCACCATCGCGGGGGCCGGAGCGAGCTCGCAGGGTGCGGCGATGCAGGCCTGGATCGCGGGCTTCACCGGTGCGAACCCCGACGCCACCGTGACCTACGACCCGGTGGGTTCCGGCGGCGGCCGCACCCAGTTCGCCGACGGTGCGGTGGCGTTCGCCGGCTCGGACGCCGCGCTCAAGGACGACCAGCTGACCAAGGCGCAGACGCGCTGCGGCGGCGGCCCCGATGCGGTGATCGAGCTGCCGCTCTACATCTCGCCGATCGCGATCGCCTACAAGCTCGAGGGCGTCAGCGAGCTGAACCTGAAGCCCGCCACCCTCGCCGGCATCTTCGCCCAGAAGATCAAGAACTGGAACGACCCGGCGATCGCCGCGGACAACCCGGGCGTCACGCTGCCCGACCTCGCGATCACGGCGGTGAACCGCTCGGACGAGTCGGGTACCACCGAGAACTTCACCGAGTACCTGCACGCCGTGGCGCCGGAGGTCTGGACCTTCGAGCCGGACGGCGTCTGGCCGGTGTCGGGTGGCGCCGCCGCGCAGGGCACCTCGGGCGTCGTGGGGGCGATCAGCGCCGGCAACGGCACGATCGGCTACGCGGACGCGAGCCAGGTCGGCCAGCTCGGCAAGGCGAACATCGGCGTCGGGAGCGAGTTCGTCGGCCCGTCCGCCGAGGCCGCCGCGAAGATCGTGTCGGAGTCGCCGCAGGTGCAGGGCGGCGGCAAGTACACCTTCGTCTACGAGCTCGCGCGCGACACCACGGCCTCGGGCACGTACCCGATCGTCCTGGTCTCCTACATCCTGGCCTGCAACACCTACCAGGACGCTGCCCAGGGCGACCTGACACGCGCGTTCATCGCGTACATCGCAAGCCCGGAGGGTCAGCAGGCCGGGGCGCAGAACGCCGGCTCGGCGCCGATCTCGGACGAGCTGCGCGCGGAGTTCCAGCCCGCGCTCGATGCCATCGGCGGACCGCTCGCCTGAGCCGGACCCGCGATGCCGCACCACTGTTCGCGGGAGCCGGCGGCCGTCATCATGAATGACGGCCGCCGGCGTCCCCCCGCCCCGTCCGGCACTGGAGAGGACGACGTGTGAGCACGACGACCGAGGCGCCTCCCGGGCGCCAGGGCACCGCAGGAATCCGCAGCAGGGCTGATCGCACGTTCGCCGGGGCGGCGTTGGGTGCCGGCATCCTCATCCTCGCCGTGCTGGCCGGGGTGGCGGTGTTCCTGCTCATCCAGGCCGTCCCGGCGCTCACGGCCCCGGCCGACGAGATCCCGGGCGGCGAGGGGCTGTCCGGCTACATCGCGCCGCTGATCTTCGGCACGCTGCTGTCGTCGACGATCGCGCTGCTCGTCGCGACCCCGCTGGCGGTCTGCGTCGCCCTGTTCATCACGCACTACGCGCCGCGGCGCCTCGCGCAGACTCTCGGCTACGTCGTCGACCTGCTCGCCGCGGTGCCGAGCCTCGTCTACGGCCTCTGGGGCGTCGCCGTGCTCGCCCCGGCGAGCGTGCCCAGCACCCGCTGGCTGGAGGAGAACCTCGGCTTCCTGCCGTTCTTCGCAGGTCCCGCCTCGGCGATCGGCCGGAGCATGCTCGTCACGAGCCTCGTGCTGGCGGTCATGATCCTGCCGATCATCACGGCCGTGAGCCGCGAGGTGTTCCTCCAGACGCCCCGGCTGCACGAGGAGGCGGCGCTGGCGCTGGGTGCCACCCGCTGGGAGATGATCCGGATGGCGGTGATCCCGTTCGGGAAGTCGGGCGTCATCAGCGGGGCGATGCTCGGTCTCGGCCGCGCGCTCGGCGAGACGATGGCCGTCGCGATCATCCTGTCGATCTCCGGCGGGATCACGTTCAACCTCATCAGCGACGGCAACCCGGGCACGATCGCCGCGAACATCGCGCTGCAGTTCCCCGAGGCCAGCGGCCTCACGGTGAACGTGCTCATCGCGTCCGGTCTGGTCCTGTTCTTCGTCACGCTGATCGTGAACATGATCGCCCGGTACATCATCAACCGCCGCAAAGAGTTCTCAGGGGCCAACTGATGACCACCTCCACGCAGGGCCCCGGCAGGACCGAGGTCCCCGCGCCCGTCGAACCTGCCCTGAAGGTCAAGGGCACGCTTCCCCGCGGGGCGACCTGGATCGCGCTCGGCGCCGGGCTCGCGCTCGCGTCCGTCGTCTTCGCGCTGTCCGAGTTCAACGTGCCCGGATTCGTGATCGTCGCCTTCGTCCTGTTCGCCCTCGCGATCTACCTCTGGTCGCGGGTGGTCGAGGGCAGGCGCAAGGCGACGGACCGGCTGGTGACGGTGACCGTCACGAGCGCCTTCCTGCTGGCCGTGCTCCCGCTGGTGTCGGTGATCGTCACGGTCGTGGTCAACGGGCTCGCGCGTTTCGACGTCGAGTTCTTCACCAGCTCGATGCAGGGCGTCGTCGGCGCGGGCGGCGGCGGCCTGCACGCCATCTACGGCACGCTGATCATCACCGGGATCACGGCGCTGATGTCGATCCCGGTGGGCGTGCTGGCCGCGATCTACCTGGTCGAGTACGGCAACGGCAGGCTCGCCCGCGCGATCACGTTCTTCGTCGACGTCATGACCGGCATCCCGTCGATCGTCGCCGGTCTGTTCGCCATCTCGCTGTTCACGCTGATCCTCGGACCGGGCGCCCGCTTCGGCTTCATCGGCGCCGTCGCCCTGTCGGTGCTCATGATCCCGGTGGTCGTGCGGGCGACCGAGGAGATGCTCAAGATCGTCCCGAACGAGCTGCGCGAGGCGGCGTACGCGCTGGGCGTGCCGAAGTGGCGGACGATCCTCAAGGTCGTGCTGCCGACGAGCATCGCGGGCATCGCCACCGGGGTCACCCTGGCCATCGCCCGCGTCATCGGCGAGACGGCGCCGCTGCTCATCACCGTCGGCATCGCCACCGGGGTGAACCTCAACCCGTTCGACGGCCGCATGGCCACACTGCCGGTGTTCGCCTACTACTCCTATGCGACCCCCGGCATCCCGCGCGAAGCCTTCATCGACCGAGCATGGACGGCCGTGCTCGTCCTGATCATCATCGTGATGGGGCTGAACCTGCTCGCCCGCGTCATCGCCCGAGTGTTCGCCCCGAAGACCCGATAGGACGGCAAGTGGCCAAGCGCATCGAGGCGAAGAACCTCAACATCTACTACGGCACCTTCCTCGCGGTGGAGGGGGTCGACATGGAGATCCGACCTGCCCAGGTCACCGCCCTCATCGGCCCGTCCGGCTGCGGCAAGTCGACGTTCCTGCGGTCGATCAACCGCATGCACGAGGTCATCCCGGGCGCGCGCGTCCAGGGCAGGCTCGAGCTGGACGGCACCGACCTCTACGGCCCGGGTGTCGATCCCGTCGGCGTCCGGCGCCAGGTGGGCATGGTGTTCCAGCGCCCCAACCCGTTCCCGACGATGTCGATCTACGAGAACGTCGTCGCCGGCCTGCGGCTCAACAGCCAGAAGATGCGCAAGGACGCCCTCGACGAGCTCGTCGAGAGGTCGCTGCGGGGCGCCAACCTGTGGAACGAGGTCAAGGACCGCCTCGACAAGCCCGGATCCGGACTGTCCGGCGGGCAGCAGCAGCGGCTGTGTATCGCCCGCGCCATCGCCGTGCAGCCGGACGTGCTGCTCATGGACGAGCCGTGCTCCGCGCTCGACCCGATCTCCACTCTCGCGATCGAGGACCTGATCAACGAGCTGAAGACCGAGTACACGATCGTCATCGTCACCCACAACATGCAGCAGGCCGCGCGGGTGAGCGACTACACCGGCTTCTTCAACATCGAGGGCACCGGCAAGCCGGGCAAGCTCGTCGAGATGGCCGAGACCACCGCGATCTTCTCCCAGCCCAAGAAGAAGGCGACCGAGGACTACGTCTCCGGCCGATTCGGCTGATCCGCCCCGCGCCGGGCGAGCCCGGGGTGCGGCCGCGTTACAGCGACAGCGCCTCGGGCTCGCCGCCGGTGACGGCGTACACGGTGAGGTGCGCGATCTTCACGGCGTGGTCGGCGAACCGCTCGTAGTAGCGCGCCAGGAGCGTCGCGTCCACGGCCGCCGCCACCCCGTGCGGCCAGCTCGGGTGCATCATCACCGCGAACATCCGCCGGTGCAGCTCGTCCATCGCGTCGTCCGCGGCGTCCAGCTCGACGGCCAGGATGACATTGCGGCTGCGAGCCACCTCGGCCGCCTTGCGGCCCAGGTCCACGGCGACGCGGCCCATCTCCCGGAAGGCTGGTGCCACCTCGGCCGGCACGCAGGGCGTGCGGCGGACCGCGGCCGCGGCGACGTGCTGTGCCAGCCTCGCCATGCGGTCCGCGTCGCTGGTGGCGCGCAGTGCGGCCACGACCGTGCGCAGGTCGCCCGCCACCGGGCTGTGGATCGCGAGCGCCTCCGAGGCGATCCGCTCGGTCTCCTCGCGCAGCCGCGTGATCTCCGGATCGCCCTCGGCCGTCTTCGCGGCCAGGCGCTCCCGCCCCTCGACGAGCGCCCTGGTGGCGTGGGCGAGCGCCGTCGAGGCGGCGGAGCACATGCCGGCGACGCACTCGCCGAGCTGGTCGAGCTGGGTGGCCAGCGGTGGGGCCGCCACTGCCGTCAGACGGTGAGCGGGCCCGGCATCCGGCCCGTCACCACGTAGACGATCCGGCGGGCCACGGCGACCGCGTGGTCGGCGTAGCGCTCGTAGAAGCGCGCGAGCAGCGTGATGTCGACGGCGGGGCCCACCCCGTGGGACCAGTTGCGGTCCATCAGCACGGTGAACATGTGCCGGTGCAGATCGTCCATCGCGTCGTCATCGGCCTCGAGCTCGGTGGCGGCCTCGGCGTCGCGGGACCGGATGACCTCCGCGGCCTTGTGCGCGAGCGCAACGCCGACCCGGCCCATCTCGGCGAAGTACGGTGCGACCTCATCCGGCAGCACCAGGCTCGGGTGCCTGCGCCGGGCGGCCTGCGCGACGTGCAGGGCGAGGTCGCCCATCCGCTCGATGTCTCCGGCGGCGTGGATCGCGGACACCACGACGCGCAGGTCCGTCGCCACCGGCGCCTGCAGCGCGAGCAGCGCGAACGCCTGCTCCTCGGCGGCCGCGCGCAGCTCGTCCGTGCCAACGTCGTCACTGATCACCTGTTCGGCGAGCTGCAGGTCGGCGTTGAGCAGTGCCTGCGTGGCGTGCTGCATCGCCTCGGCGACCCGGTCGCACATGCCGGCGAGCGTGTCCGCCAGTCGGTCCAGCTGGGCGAGATAGACATCACGCATGCGTGTGAGCCTAGGTCGTCCGTCCGCTGGGGGCAGCGCCAGACCGTGAACCCAGGATGAACGGTGAATGTCCGGAGGTGATCACGAGCAGCCGGGAGTCTGGGTGGCGACCGTGATCGTCGCAGGGTCGCCCGGCGGCCGGACCGCGCCATCCGCGGCCTCGTCGAGGTCGCTGCCCAACGTCAGCTCCAGCACGCCGCTCGCCGACGGCTCGGGCACCAGCGACGCCGCAGGCATGCTGGTCTGCAGCAGTTCCGCACCCGCCGCGCGGTCCGGCGAGTACGTGATCACCGTCGACGCCTCGGTGTCCGCCGCGTTGCCGACCTCGTCCACCCCGAACCCCAGATCCGCGAGCTGCCCGGCCACCCCGCGGGCCAGCCCGTCGCGGCCCGACGCGTTGAAGACGTCCACCGTCACGTCGCCCGGCCCGGGCAGCGCCGTGCCCGCCGCGCGGATCGCAGGCGCAGGCAGCGACGTGTCCTCGCGGATCGCCCGGAACAACGTGCTCGCCTCGGCCTCGCGCAGCTCGCTGTGCCCGCGGGCGTTCGCGGTGGGCTGGACGGGCGCCGCTGCGTAGGTGATCCGGTCCGCGTCCAGGTCGTCGAGCGCTTCCGCGACGCCGAGCAGCCGGCCCAGGTCCACCTGGTCGGCCAGCACCGCCGACGGCAACGTCCCGTGCAGCGACGCGACCTGCGGCGGCGCCAGCAGACCCGCGATCGAGAGCGTCCGGGAGAGCACGGCCCGCAGCTGCCCGTGCTCGCGCTCGATCCGTTCCCCGTCCGTGGTGGGTGCCGGGCCCGGTGGGCAGGGGTCGACCCCCACCACGCGCGCCATCTCCGCCACCCCTGCCCGGTCCACCGCGACGAACCGGCTGATCGCGAGGCCCGTGAGCTGCTGCACCACCTTCGTCGTGCACCGCGGGCCGCCGAGTTCGAACGCGCTGATCAGCGTCGTGCGCACCTCGGCGGGGATCGTCTGGTCCCGGTACGTGCGCGCCTGCGGGTCCCACATCTCGCAGGGCGGCCGGTTGATCTCCAGGTCCGCGGGGAGCGACAGTGCCACCACGCTGTCCGAGTCCCGCGGCACGTGCGCCACGACGAGGCTTGCGACGCGCGGGTCGGGGGCCGCCCCGGCCCGGGGGAAGTCCGCCGTCAGGACGACGACGTTCTCGTCCCCGGCCTGGGCGTCCGCGTTGCGGATCGTCGGGGACTGCGGGTCCAGCGCGCTCGCCTGCGTGACGGCGGCGTCCAGCCAGGAACGGGAGGTCGCGGCCGTGCCGGTGGAGAGGACGATCAGGCCCGCGAGGACGACGACGGCGATCTTCGCGACGCGGGGGGTGATGCCGAGCCTGGTGCCGACCCGGGTGGCGGCGCGGGCGGGTCCACGGAGCCGGTCGCGGAGCCTGCGGGCCGCGCGGGCGGCGTACGAGGTGCCGAGGCGACCGGGGGTGGGGTCGTCGGAGTCGGGCGTCCCGCCGACGGTGTCGCGGCCCTCGCCGGTGTCGCTGCGATCGTCGGTGTCGCTCCGATCGTCGGCGCGGTCGGCGCGGTCGGCGCGGTCGGCGCGGTCGGCGCGGTCGGCGCGGTCGGCGCGGCGGGCGGCGGTGTCGGGGCGCTGATCGGCGCGTGCCTCCGGGGGAGCGCCGGCGTCCGGCTCGGCGGCCTCGCGGGTGGGTACGGCACCGGGCGCAGCGGCGCCGTCCGGTGGGAGGTCGCCGGTCCTTCGACGGTCGCGGGTCGCGTGGGCGTCTGCGGGGCTGTCATCGACGGCTCCGCGGGCGGCCCGACGGCGGGCGTCGAGTTCGGGGACGGCCGTGGTGGGCGCGACGCGGCCGCGGGGGGCCGCTTCGGTACCGGCCGCGCGCCCGGGGAGCAGCCCGGGCGCGCGACCGGCCGACGTGCCGTGCGGGGAGCGGACGTCGGGGGGGATGCGGCCGGGCCGCGAGGTCGGGGTGGAGCCGGTGGGCGGTGCCCCCGTGGGGTGGCCGTTGGGCGGGGGTTTCGCGGCGTGGCCGTTGCGCGCGAGGGCTGTGGGGTGGCCGTTGGGCGCGAGGGCTGTGGGGTGGCCGTTGGGCGCGAGGGCTGTGGGGTGGCCGTTGGGTGGTGGGTTCGTGGGGTGGCCGTTGGGCGTGAGCCCTGTGGGGTGGCCCTGGGGCGGGTTCGTGGGGCGACCGTTGCGGCCGCGAGTCTGCGGGCCGGCCGCGGGCCCGCGCAGAAGCTCCCCGGCGCCGGGCGAACGGCCGGGGTGGGAGGAACGATCTCCCCTCCGGGCCGTTCGCGCGGTGCCCGTCGGTGGTGCGCCGACATGGAGTGGCGGGGTCGCGCGGGTGACCGGCCTCGGCCCGGCAGGTGGGGCCGGGTGGCTCACGGATGGCGTGACCGCTGGGCCGGCGGCCGGTGGGGCCGGGTGGCTGGGGGGTGGCGCGACCGCGGGGGCGGCCGCTGGTGGGGCAGTGCGCCCGCCGGTTGCGGTTGCCGGGCGACCGGGGGGTGGCGTGGCCGCCCCGCCGGCGAGTGGGCGGTCGCGCGGCGGTTCCCCGACTTCGAGCGAACGGCCCGTGTGGGACGTCCTGTTTCCCGTTTGGCCCGTTCGCCCGGGGTCGGTCATGGGTCGGCGGCTCGGATGGCCGTGTCCGTTGCGCGGACGGTCCGCGCGGGAGGTGCCGGTGTGACGCCCGGATGCCGGCGCTTCGGCAGCACGGCCGTCCGGGCCATGGCCGTGCGTCGCCTCTCCGGGGTGTCCGTGGCGGCCCGTACCCTCCGGCCGCCCCGCGGGCCTGGCGGCCGTCCGCGACCGGCGCCCGCGGCCGTGCGCTGGCCGATCGTGACCGCCGTCGGGGGCGCCCGGGCCGTCCGGCTCGGGCATGCCCGCCCGAGGGCGGCCGGCGGCCCGGGGCTCGCTCCCTGGCCCGCGACCGATCGGCAGACCACCCGCTACGCCGCGACCGGCCCCCGGGCCGCCGCCGTCGGCCGGGAGACCGAGATCGCCCCGGCGGGCCGACCGACCGTTCGTCGAGCCTGTGTCGCTGTGGCGCGCGGAGCGGCCGTTCGTCGAGCCTGTGTCGCTGTGGCGCGCGGGGCGGCCGTTCGCCGAGCCTGCGTCGCTGTGGCGGGCGGGGCGACCGTTCGCCGAGCCTGCGTCGCCGTGGCGCGCGGCGCGCCCGTTCGTCAGGTCCGCATCGGTGGCGTGCCGGGACGTGCCGCGGCCTGCGGGCGGTGCGGTGGTCGGGCGCGCATCGGCGGTGTGCCCGTTGCGGGGCGTACGGCTGTTCGCGGTGGACCCGTTCGGGGCGTGCCCGTCCGGCGGGCCGCTCACGCGTCCGGATGCGCCGTGCCCACTGGCGGAGTGCCCGTTCGTGTGCCGGCCGCGCCCGTGGGTGGAGTGCCCGTTCGTGTGTCGGCCGTGCCCGTTGGTGGAGCGGCCGTCGCGTGGAGCCCCGCCGTTCGCGGAGAGCCCGTCGGCCTGGCCGTCCGCGAGGACCGGCCGATGCCCGCTGCGCCGCGGGCCGACGACGGCGTGACGCCGGAGGAGTTCGTCGAAGGCCCGGTCGGCGTCGCCACGGCCGGGTACCGGCCCGTCGGCGGGGGAGCGCCGCGCGCGGTTGGGGTCCGACTCCACTCCACCTCCTCGTGCAGCTCGTACGGCGACGTCTCTACACACGAAGGGCGGTCCGGATCTTCACGATCCTTCCCGCCCCCGGGTCCGGAGCTTACGAAGCTCGGCGGGCGAGAGGGCAGCGGGGTGTCAGCCGACCGGGCGAGCGGTGGCGTGCAAGCGGCTGCCGGGCGAGCGGCCGGGCCGGCCGGGTCGACGGCTGCCGGGCGGGCCCGCGTGCCGCCGCCCGTTACCCGCCGGAGTGGTCCAGCTCAGCGCCGAACGGCACGGACGGGTCGTCCGGATCGTCGAGCCACCGCTCGGGCAGCACGACGCGGGCGGGTGAACCCTGGCGCCCGCGGGGCCCCTCGGCGTCCGCCGGGAAGGGCTCGTGCGGGTCGAGCGTGGCGAGCAGCTCGTCCAGCTCGTCCAGCGACGACACCAGCCCGAGCCGCCGCCGGGTCTCGGACCCGACCGCGAATCCCTTGAGGTACCAGGCGATGTGCTTGCGGACGTCCCGGATCCCCTTGTGCTCGCCCAGGTGCGCGCAGAGCAGCGCGGCATGCCGGCGCAGCGTCGCGCACACCTGTCCGAGGGTCGGCGGCTCGGGCAGCGGCCGACCGGCGAACGCGGCCTCGAGATCGGCGAACAGCCACGGCCTGCCGAGGCACCCCCGCCCGACGACGACGCCGTCGCATCCGGTCCGGGCCACCATCGCCAGCGCGTCCGCGGCCGAGAAGATGTCGCCGTTGCCGAGCACCGGGACCGACGCGGGGACGGCGTCGCGCAGCCGGGCGATCGCGGACCAGTCGGCCGTCCCGGAGTACCGCTGGGCCGCGGTGCGCGCGTGCAGCGCGACGGCCGCGACCCCGGCGTCCACGGCGATCCGCGCGGCGTCGAGATAGGTGTGCACGCCGTCGTCGATCCCGATCCGCATCTTGATCGTGACGGGCCTGCCCGCGGCGTTGTCCACCGCCGCGCGGACGATGTTCGCGAGCAGCTTCCGCTTGAACGGCAGCGCCGCCCCGCCCCCGCGGCGGGTGACCTTGGGGACGGGGCAGCCGAAGTTCAGGTCCAGGTGGTCGGCGAGGTCGCGCTCGACGACCGTGCGCACGGCGGCGCCGATCGTCGCCGGGTCGACGCCGTAGAGCTGCATGGAGCGCGGGTGCTCGTCCGGGGTGAACTCGATCATCCGGAAGGTGAGCGGGTTGCGCTCCACGAGGCCCCGCGAAGTGATCATCTCGCAGACGTAGAAGCCCTCGCCCTGCTCGCGGCACAGCCGCCGGAACCCCGGGTTCGTGATGCCGGCCATCGGGGCCAGCACGACCGGGGTCCCGGACGTGTACGGCCCGATCCGCAGCGGAGCCGTGACGCGCGTGGGGGCACTCACGCCCCCATCATCCAGGCTGCACGAACGGGCCGTTCGTCCAGCTCAGTCGGACGAACGCGCCGCTCGTTGCGCGGCGGCGTCCGGCGGAAGGTCCCGAACGTAGCGGCCGGGGGCCGGCTCCAGCACGGGATGACCGGCGCTGCCCTCGCCGTCCGGTGCGGGGACGAGCGCCCCCGAACGCGGCGTGACCCACTTCACCCACGCCTCCCACCAGCTGCCCTCGTGTCGCGTGGAGCCCTCGCGCCAGGCTTCGGGATCCTCGCCCGGTGTGCCGCCCGTCCAGTAGTGCGCCTTCGGGTTGCCGGGCGGGTTGACCAGGCTCGCGATGTGCCCCGAGTAGCTGAGGACGAACGTCGCGTCGCCGCCGAGCAGCTGCGTGGTGCGGTAGCAGCCCTTCCACGGGGTGAGGTGGTCGCTGACCGCGCCCGTCACGAACATCGGGATCTTGATCGCGTCGAGCTGCATCGGGGTCCCCAGCACCGTCAGGCCGCCCGGCCGGGGAAGCAGGTTGTGCTCGAAGGCGTCGAGGAACTGGCAGTGCAGGGCGCCCGGCAGGTTCGTGCCGTCCGCGTTCCAGGCCAGCACATCGAACGCGGGCGGCTTCTCGCCCATCAGGTAGTTGTTGACCCAGTAGTTGAAGACGAGGTCGTCGGGGCGCATCCAGGTGAACGCCGAGCCCATCTGGCGGCTCGTGATGATCCCGGCGCGGCGCGACCGGGCGCGCGCGAACTTCAGCAGGCTCGGCGCCGCGAACGCCGTGATCGGGGCACTCTCGCCGAAGTCGAGCAGCGTCACCGCGTAGGTGACGCTGTGCACCCGCTCGTCGCCGAGCGCGGCGAGGTGGTTGAGCGCCGTCGTCGTGATGATGCCGCCCGCGCACAACCCCACGACGTTGACGTCGCTGGAACCGGTGATCTCCCGCACCGTGTCGACGGCCGCGAGGACCCGGCCCGCATAGGTGTCGAGGTTCCAGTCGCTGTGCTCGGCGGTCGGGTTGCGCCAGCTGAGCATGAACGTCTGCAGGCCCTGGCCCACCGCGTACTCGACGAAGCTGCGGCCGGGCCTCAGGTCCAGGAAGTAGTAGCGCCCGATCGGCGGCGGGATGATCAGCACCGGCCGCTCCCGCACCTGCGCGGTGGACGGCGTGTACTGCAGCACCTCGCCTGCCTCGTCGCGGGCCACCACCGAGCCGGGCGTGAGCGCCAGGTCCCGGCCCACCACGAAGGCGTCCCGCTCCACCATCGACGGCATCCCGCCGTTGTGGCGCACGTCGCCGACGAACTGCCGCACGCCCCGCACGAGGCTCGCACCGCCGGTGTCGAACGCGTGCTTGAGCGCCGCAGGGTTGGTCGGCAGGAAGTTCGTCGGGGCGACCGCGCTGGTCAGCACCGTGGTCGCGAACCGAGCCTGCTCGACGCGACGGGCGTCCGACGACCCGTCCATCGAGTCCACGACGTTCGAGAGGGCCGAACCGGTCGCGAGGTACGCCTGTTCGAGCCGCCGGTACAGCGGGTTCGCCGACCAGGCCGGATCCTTGAAGCGCCGGTCGCCCCGCTGCGGCGCCACCTCGGAGCGGCCGACTGCGATCTTCGCGAGCTCGCCGCCGAGCTTCACCGCTTCCCGGCCCACCACCCGGCCCTGCCCGAGGGCCGAAGCCAGGCCGCCCACCAGGCTTCCCACCGACGGCAGGGCGAGGATCTCGCCGCCTTCCGGTTCCGTCTCGTCCGTGCGCGCCACGAGCCCACCTTCCTCCGTCGCGTCGTGTCTCTCCAGCCTGCCGGGGTGCGTCTCTGGTCACCAGGCGGCAATCGGGGACGGCCCCGCCCGGCCGGAAGGGGTCGTCGCGTGGGAGGCGGGGCCGTCGCGTGGGAGGCGGTCAGAACGCGACGGTGATGCACGCCGGACGCGCGCCCGCCGTGCCCGCCTTGCCCGGCTCGGTCGATGTCGACTTCTCGTGGATGATCACCGCTTGGGCCCGCCGGTCGGCCGGGAACACCCACGGCACCGTGGTCGTCGCCGCACCCGCGCCCTCGGCGTTCGTCGTGAGGTCCAGCCAGATCTCGTTCTCCCTGTTGGCGTACGCCGGGTCCACCGACGGCGTCACGGGGTCCTGCCGGAACTGGTAGTGCGGGCCCGCCGCCATCCCGTCCGCCCCGCAGGGGTTGACGTGCGCATGCGCGCCGTAGGCCCGGTTCGGCAGCAGGCCCGTGACGGCGAGCGTGACGGTGGTCGCCCCGTCGGCCTCCTCGGCGGTCACCTCCGCCGTCGCGCCGAGCGGGACCAGGGTCGGGTCGTAGGTCGCAGCGGGGCCGCCGCCGGGGGCGGTGAATCGCGCGTTGACGTCGGTTCCGGCCGATGCGCCGCCGCAACCCGCGAGAAGGAGCCCCGCGATGAGCAGAAGTGGTATGCGCGCCCTGCCGATGGCGCTCTGGTGAAGGCGGCGGTCGCTGTGCCGGAAGCCGTGCCATGACGTTCGCATCGGTACATGGTGTGCCCCGGGGCACACCGCCGTGCGCGCGCGGTCGAAACATTGCCGTCACATTGCCGTCACATTACCTGCGGCGAGCGGCAGGTAGGTGACGCATCCGTACGGCGCAGTCGTGCAGGAGCTGACGGGCTATCTGGCGCTAGTTCACTCGATCGAGTGATGGAAGGCCGGTCGGTCGTGCCGTGGCACCGCCGTGGGTGGGGTCACATCGGTCGGCGGTGCGGGGCGGGACGCGGCGCGCGGTTGGCCGCCCGGTCGCCCCGGCGGACCGGTGGTGGTGCGGCCCGAGCAGGCATGTTGCGGTCGTGGCCTGGACGTGGCGGACGATCGCCAAGATCAGGTACAGGACCGCTCACGTCTCGCCCCGGATTGGTTGAGATCTATGTTACGCCGCGTTTACGGCTGAGCGACATCTCGGTCATGGCGGTTCGGCGTAATTGGCGCCGCTGTTCGGGCGTCGTGTCGGTGACACCTCTGGGTGTGCTGCCCCGGTCCGGGCGACATGGGCTGCGCCGGGTCCGCGCCGCACGACGAGATGTGCGCCGGACCTGCGGGTTCGGCCGGAAGGAATTCGTGTGAATGCTGATGAGCGATGGTGTGAAACGTAATATCCGCGATGCTCGCGGATTGTCGTGCGAAGAATTGGAACTGCTCCGCCGAAGTGCCGTGAACGCGGTGGAGGCGGGCGCATTGCAGAAGGATGTCGCGGCGGAGTTCGGGGTGACCCGGAAATCCGTCGGGGAGTGGGTGCGCGCTTATCGGGCCAGGGGAGAGGCGTCGTTCCGGGTGGAGCAGCGCGGCCGCAGGCCCGGCCTGCAGCTGGCGCTGGGCGCGCCGCAGCAGGAGCGGATCCTTCGCCACCTCGTGGCCGGCCCGCCCGACCGGTTCGGGCTGCCCGCCCGGCTGTGGACCCGGCGCGCGGTCGCGGAGCTGGTGAACCGCGAGTTCGGCATGACCCTGGCCGCCTCCACGGTGGGCCGCTACCTGTACCGGTGGGGCATCGACACCACCTCGGACCCCTGCTGGCGGCCGCGGGCGGACGAGCAGGCGATCGCGAGCTTCCCGGAGCCTGCGTGGCCAC
This sequence comes from Pseudonocardia sp., assembly GCF_050246655.1. Classification (GTDB taxonomy): domain Bacteria; phylum Actinomycetota; class Actinomycetes; order Mycobacteriales; family Pseudonocardiaceae; genus Pseudonocardia. The sequence continues at coordinate 37,054 of NZ_JBFWVQ010000031.1, read as the reverse complement.
CGGGCGACCGGGTGCGGATCGCCTGGACCAGGCCCCGCCTACCGCTCGACCTGGATCCCGCGAACGCGCTGCTCGCCGTCACCGGTCGGGGGTCCCTCAGCTTCCTGGCCAGCTCCCGGCCCTTCCGGGTCACCGCGCTCGACGAGCTGCGCCACCGGCTGCGGATGCACCTCGCACGCGACGTCCGGATCGTCGTCTGCTCCTGGCCGCCCGAGCAGTTCTCGGTCCTCGACAGCTGGCTGTCCGGACGCAGCGACGGGGCGACCTGCGCGACGTGCACCTGACGCCCGCGCCCACCGAACCGCCGACCACCAGGAGGAGACCCCGTGCCCACTGTCACATACCTGCTCGACGACGGCTCGCGCCGCACCGTCGAGGTCGAGGTCGGGACGAGCTTGATGAAGGCCGCGCTGGCCAACGACGTTCCCGGCATCGTCGGCGAGTGCGGGGGCTCGGCAACCTGCGGGACCTGCCACGTCTACCTCGAACGGGGCGTCGATCTGTTCGCTCCTCCGTCCGGGGACGAGGAGGACATGCTGGACTGGACGACCGCCGCCCGGGCCGGGAACAGCCGACTCAGCTGCCAGCTCGTCCCCGACCGCGAGGGCATGGACCTGGTCGTCCGCATCCCTGCCGAGCAGGGCTGACGTGGGCGGCGTGGTGGTGGTCGGCGGCGGGCACGCCGGCCTGCAGACCGTGGCGTCGTTGCGCGCGGGCGGATACCGGGGTGGCGCGACGGTGGTGTGTGCCGAGCCACACGCCCCGTACGACCGGCCGTCGCTGTCCAAGGAGATGCTCGCGGGCGGCACCGACCCCGCCGCGATCGCGATGCGCCCGCGGTCCTTCTTCGACGATCGCCAGATCGCGCTGCTCCACGACCCGGTGGTCGGGATCGACCGGGTCCGACGCCTGCTGCAGCTGGCAGGCGGGCGACGGCTGGGCTACGACCACCTGGTCCTGGCCACCGGGGCCACCCCCAGGCGGCTGCCGGTGCCGGGGTCGGGGCTGTCGGGCGTGATCGAGCTGCGCAGCCTCGACGACGCGCTCGCCCTGCGGGCGTCACTCGCGAGGGCCCGGCAGGCAGTGGTGGTGGGCGGCGGGTTCATCGGCCTGGAGGTGGCGAGCGCGGCGAGCGCGCGCGGGATCGACGTGGCCGTGCTCGAGCGGGGCGAGCGGCTGCTCGGCCGAGCGGTGACGCCGCAGGTCTCCGAGGCCGTCGCCGCCCACCACGTGGCCCAGGGTGCGCGCCTGTGCCTCGGCGAGTCCGTGACCACCCTCATCGGCCGGTACGGCTGTGTCACCGGCGTGGTGACGGGTTCCGGGCAGCTCCTGCCCGCCGACCTCGTCGTCGTCGGGGTGGGCGCGGTCCCCGAGACCGGCCTCGCCGCGCGGGCCGGCCTGGACACGGCCGACGGCGTCGTGGTCGACGGCTGGCTCACCACGAGCGATCCGCGGATCAGCGCCATCGGCGACTGCGCCACCGTCCGTGATCCGGCGACCGGGACGACGCGGCGCCTCGAGTCCGTCCAGAACGCCACGGACCAGGGGCGCTACGTCGCCGCGCGCATCCTCGGCGAGACGACGTCGCCGTACACCGCGGTGCCGTGGTTCTGGAGCAACCAGGGGTCGCTGAAGCTGCAGATGGTCAAGCTCGGGCCGGAACCCGACCGGTTGGTGCGCCGTGGCGGACCGCACCGGTTCTCGGTGCTCGGCTTCCGCGACGGGCTGCTGACCGCGGTCGAGTCGGTGAACGATCCGGGCACCCATCTCGCCGCCCGCAGGCTCCTGGAGCGGGTGGTGCCCCTCGTGGCCGCGCGGGCCGCCGCCGCCCCCGACCGGGGGGCGGAGGCCCGGGGGGGGGGGGGGGGCGCGTGGGCGGTGGCGCGAGGGGCGCCTGCGCGCCCGACCCGCGGCCCGGGTCCGTGGCATTCTGGGAATCCGCGAATCCGGCGTGATCGCCGGTTGCGGCACGTGACGCCCGGGCGGCGGCGGAGGTGAACTCTTTTCCGGCCTGTTCACCCGATCGATTATCCACCCAATTCCTCACGCAGCCCGACGGCAGATTACAGGTCCTTTTAACGTCTGCTTAACTCTCGGTGCGAATCCGGTAACGCCCGGCGTGATTCACTGTCCGCGTTCCACGCCCCCGAATTGTTTTGCGTGGAAATTGAGAGCTGACGAAATCACGAGAGGAAACCCATGTCAGTCCCCGCTCCCCAGGGTACTTCGGGATCTCGAAAACGACGTCGCCGTGTCACGGCGGCGACGGTGCTGGCGGCGACCGCCGTCGGCGCGACCACGGTGTCCGTGTTCCCCGCCACGGCATCGCAGCCGGTCGGCGCCGGGCCGCTGCCGATCACTTTCGAGCTGACCGACGAGAACGGCAACTGGTTCGACTCGGGCCTCAACCTGTTCGGCAGCCAGTCGCTCGCCGTGGCGGAGCTGCCGCGCGTCGGCACGTCCGGTGTCGGCGTGCCCAGCCTGGCGCTCTCGTCGTCGTCTGCGGCCGCCCCGGCCGTGCTGACCAGCCTCGATCCGGCGAACCCCCGCGCCGGGCTGCACGGGCCCGGGTCCGCTCCGGAGTCCGGCACGCCGAACCTGGTCGACGCGCTGGCGCTCGACAAGACCCTGGCCGCCGTCCAGGGCATCGGTGCGTCCAACCCAGAGGCCGCGCCGCTCGCCCTCGAGGCCGAGGGCCTGCTCGCCCAGCTCCCCGACGCGCTGGCGAAGCTCCCGGCCGACTCCCCCGTGAACCTGAACGAGGTCCCCGTCGCCGCGGACCTCACCCGGATCCTCGACTCGCTCAAGGAGTTCGCGGTCAAGGGCCCGGCGGTCACGGTCAACTTCACGGTCGACCCGGCGCGGTCGGAGGCCATTCGCAACCCGATCGGCCTGATCGCCCCCGAGGGTGCGCTGGGCTTCCCCTACGAGACGATGGAGGGTGCCTTCTTCGGCACGAAGTCCATCCAGCTCACCGAGCCCGGTCTGTACGCATTCACGGACTCGGTCGCGCCCTACATGCTCGGCGCCGTTGTCGTCGACGACCCCCTCACGTTGGGTGTGGACTTCGGCAAGAGCCTGGTCGTCAACGGGAAGCCCGAGGCGGTCCCGTCGAACGCGGACATCATCCAGCGGCTGGTGAACGCATTCTTCACGATCACCAACCCGGGCAACTGGCAGATGTTCAGCGAGACCGAGGAGGTGTCGTGGAACCCGGTCCAGCCGCCGGCGCCGATCCTGCAGTACGACTCGGCGGGCAACCAGGTGCTGGTTCCGAACCTGGACGCCTACTACGACAGCTACTTCAAGTACCCCCGGACGCTGCCGGCGCTGAAGAAGCCGACCACGCCCGGTGTCGGTGAGGTCTGGGTCGCCACCCAGATGGAGGACTACGCCGGCAAGGAGAAGCACGGCTCCATCACGAAGATCGACGTGGAGGACTGGTCGATCGACCGGAAGATCGCCGCTCCCTCGATCAACATGAACAACGTCCACAACATGTGGACCGACAAGGACTACAAGTTCCTGTACGGGAACGAGTGGTTCGGCAACGAGACCGACACGTTCGACCGCGAGACCGGCGAGTTCGTGCACAAGATCGAGGTCGGGCCCAACCCGGCGCACGTGATGACGCGACCGGGCTCCGACAAGCTCACCGTCGGTATCAACGCCGGCAAGGACATCGTCGAGCTCGCGCCGGGCGGCGGGGAGATCACCCGCCGGATCGCCGTCAACCCGGACAGCGGTCTCACACCGCACCCGCACGCCCACTGGACGAGCCACGACGGCAAGACGGTCGTCGCCCCCGAGACGATGACCAACACGGCCGTGATCGTCGACATGGAGAAGGGCACCGTCACGCACGACAAGGTCGGGGCATTCCCGATCGCCACGTCGATGACGCCGGACTCGAAGAAGGCGTACCTGTCCGACTTCCTCGGCATGAGCATCACGTGTGTCTCCCTGGAGGAGGACGCGTGTGCGACCGAGAGCGGCAAGAAGGAGCACACCTCGACCATCGACCTGTGGAAGAACTACAACCCGCTGACCGGACCCACCGGGGCGTGGGGCGGCCTGACCATCCAGCTCCCGGTGAGCCCGGACGGTAAGGCGATGCTGGCGGAGAACACGCTGTCGCAGACGGTCAGCGTGATCGACCCGAAGACGAACAAGCACATCAAGGACCTGCCGTGCAACGCCGGCTGCCACGGCGCCAACTTCGGGGCCAAGAAGGGCGGCGGCTACTACGCCTACGTGTCCAACAAGTTCTCCAACGCGATGCAGATCATCGACATCGACCCGAACGGTGACGGCGACATCGCCGACGCCGAGATCGCCGGGCAGATGGTGCTGGGGGCGACGGAGGACACCAAGACCGACGACGCGGTGACGGCCCACCCCGGTGTCGGCGGCCAGGGCGTGGTCGCGATCCCGCTGGTCTACAACGGCTGGTCCCAAGAGATCCCCGGTGCGTGGCGCAAGGACCTCACCTGCCGGCAGATCAACCCGATCGACAAGTCCGCCTGCTGATCGGGCTACCCCACAGCCCGGGGCCGGGCAGCGCCGCCCGGTCCCGGGCCCTCCCCCGAGGAGCCATTCCGTGACCCACCGCACGACGTCCGTCATCCGAGGGCTGATCGCCGTGATCGCGACCGGACTCGTCGCGGTGCCCGGTCTGGCCACGCTCTCGCCCGCCGCGCCGGCGCTCCCCTCCGGCGCGGGGGTGTTCCCGCCCGGCGGGCGCCCGGTCGGCGGCTTCGTCGCCGTCCTGGTGCTCGCCGGGCTCCGCATCCGGCGCCCGTCCCCGGCAGGTGGGCGATGACGCCGTCCACGACGGCCCGCCGGCTCGTCGGGATGCTCCTGCTGGCCGCGACCTGCTGGATGGCCCTGCTCGTCGCCTTCCCGACGCCGTCCGGGGACCCGGTGCTGATCTCCACCACCCCGGCCGAGGGCGAGATCGTCAAGTCCCCCGACACCGTGCAGCTCACCTTCGACCGTCCGGTGCCCGCCGGGCTGGGTACCGTCCGGATGACGAGGCCGTCGGGCGAGCAGATCGTCACCGGTCGGCCCACACACGCCCCCGGCACGGACGACACCCTCGTGGTGACGATGCCGCAGACCCGCTACGGCGGGACGTACGCGCTGGCGTGGTCGCTGCCGTCGACCCGGCTCGAGCCGATCGAGGGAACTCTCCGCTTCCACGTGTTCGCGCCGAAGCGGCCGGCCGCCCTCCCGGAGATCGCCGCCGAGCGCGACCGGGTCGTCGCGGTGGCCCACGGGGCGACCCGGCTGGTCGCGACCGCCGCGTTGACCGTCGGCGTGGGAATCGTCGTCGTCCTCGTCGCGGTGTGGCCCGCGGGCGTCGAACGGGCCCCGGTACGGCGGCTGATCAAGGCCACGTGGTGGGCGCTCGTCCTGGCGACCGTCGGCACGATTCTGACCTTCGGCGGCTACGCCGCCCGGACCCCGCTCGCGGAGTCCTTCGATCCCGCGCTGGTGGTGGCCACGTTCGGCGCGGGCGTCGGCGCCGGGCTCTCGGCGAGGCTGCTCGTGCTGGTCCCGGTGACCGTCGGGCTGATCCTGATGCTCACCGGGAACCCGGCCGGGACGGCCGTCCAGCGGTGGACCACCGCCGGCTCGGTGCTCGCGGGCGCCTCGGCGCTGGCGGCGACGTGGAGCTACTCGCGGCCGCAGGATCCGGACGGGCCGGCGCTGCTCGCCGTGACCTCCGAGGCAGGCCTGCTCCTGGCGGTCGCGGTCTGCGTCGGTGGGCCGGTGCTGCTGTGGACGGCGCTGCGCTGCGCCGCCGACTCCGAGCTGGGCGTCGTCGTGCCGCGACTCGCGCGACTCATGCCGGTGTGCGCCGCGGTGCTCCTGGCGGTCGCGGCTGCGACGGCCCGCGGGTGGCAGCTCGCGGCGCTCGTCGCCCTGGCCGCGCTCGTCGTCGCCGTCGCGCTCGCCGGACACGGCTGGGCGCGCCGTCGGGCGGACACCCGCGGCCCGGCCCGGCCCGGGCGCACACGCCTGCGCCGCGCGGTCGCCGTCGCCGCCGTCGCCGGGGCCGTGGCGCTGACGGCCGCCGCGGCGACCGCACCGGCTCCCGGCCACGCCCAGCTCGCGCTCGCCACCCGGTCGGCCCGATGACCCCGGTAGAGGGAGGAACCATGGTGTCCACCGCCGACATGCCCCGCACGTCCCGGGCGCCGCAGCCGCGCGCGCCCGGAGGCGCGGCCGGTGGCCCGGTGCTGCGCCCGCTCGCGCGCCGGGTGCACTTCCTGGCCGGGATCCTGATCGCACCGTTCGTGCTGCTGCTGTGCCTGACCGGTCTCGTCTACGTGTTCAGCCCGCAGATCCACGACAACCTCTACGCCCAGCAGCTCTACGTCCACCACGTGGGGGACGCGCCGCGTCCGGTGGCCGAGCAGGTCGCCGCGGCGATGGACGCGCACCCGGAGGCCGAGCTGCGCTCCGTCGTGCCACCCCCCGAGCCGGGCCGGACGACGCGGGTGAATCTGTCGGTGCCGAGCCTCTCGGAGCGCGGCGAGGCGCGCACCGTCTACGTCGACCCGTACACGAACTACATCAGCGGCGAGCTGACCACCATGAACGATCGCCTGCCTGCGAACGTTTGGCTGCGCGACCTGCACAGCAACCTGCACCTCGGCGAGATCGGACGGCTGTACGCGCAGGTGGCGGCGAGCTGGTTGCCCGCGGTCGTCCTCGGCGGAGTGCTGCTGTGGGTCGCGAAGCAGGGGCGGCGCCGGCGCAGTGCCCGGGAGCTCCTGGTGCCGGTGCCGCGCGGCAAGGGGACGCAGAGCAGGCTGCGCAGCGTGCACGGTCCGCTCGGGCTGTGGCTGGCGTTCGGGCTGGTGGGGATGAGCGTCACCGGCCTGATGATGGGCGGCCTGCCGAACGCGCGGGTGCCCCAGCTCGCGCTGGCCCCGGTCGCGGTCCCGTCCGACGTGCGGACCCTCACCGTCGACGAGATGCTCGACGTCGCCCGGGCCGAGGGTCTCGACGGCGAGCTCCGGGTGACCCCGCCTGCCGTCCCCGACCGGCCGGCGGTGGTCGCCGAGACGGCCCCGGGACGGGACGGCATCGCCGTCGATCCCTACACGGGGGCGGTGACCGAGCGCATCGGCTGGGACGACTACGCCTTCCTGGCGAAGGTGCGCACCCTCGGCACCGAGGCGCACACCGGTGCCCTCTTCGGGGTGGCCAACCAGATCCTGCTGGCCCTGCTCGCCGTCGCCACGATCGTGCTGATCGTGGTGGGCTACCTGATGTGGTGGGCCAAGCGCAGCCCCTACCAGGGGCCGTTGCCGCCCGCGCCGCCGCCCGCCGTGCGCGAGCTCACGCACCCCGTCCGGGCCGCGATCCTGCTCGTCGTCGCGGTGCTCGGCTACCTCGTGCCGGTGTTCGGGGTGAGCCTCGTCGCCTTCGTCGTGGCCGACCTCGCGATCAACGCCGTCCGGCGCCGTCGGGCGCGACGGCCGGTGCGGCAGCGCGTGACGCTGGGACAGCGGGAGCCGTCCCGGACACGATGACCGGCGTCGGCCGGGACCGGCCGTGCGGGTCGTGCGATCGCGGGTCCGCTCCCGGTTAGGCTGGTCGCGCCACCAGGCCGTTCGCGTGGTGGTGTGCCGGGCCTCTAGCTCAATCGGCAGAGCAGCGGACTTTTAATCCGCGGGTTCGGGGTTCGATCCCCCGGGGGCCCACCGGGTTTGACCAGCGATTACTCCGGCGAGACTACCGCCCAATTGATCGTCTGTCAATGACAGTGTCATTGAGTACGATCCTGCTGTGCCCAGACCCAGCGGGAAGGCCCGCCGTCGGCGCGGCCACATCCGGCAGCGCGGCGGGTCGTTCCAGGTCCTGGTCTACGCCGGCGTGGACCCCCTGACGGGCAAGGACAACTACCTCACCGAGTCGACGCGCGACGCGAAGGAAGCGGAGAAGATCCTCACGCGGTTGCTGTCGCAGGTCGACGAGCAGCGCAACGCGCGGACGAAGGCCACGCTCGGTGCGGCACTGCAGGAGTGGCTCCGCGGCCACGAGGCCGAGGAGAGCACGCTCGACGGCTACCGCGGGTACGTCCGGCGGACGATCGAGCCCGCGCTCGGCCACGTGCCGATCGCGAAGGTGACGCCCAAGACGCTGGAGGACCTCTACGCGGACCTCCGGCGGTGCCGGGCCCGCTGCCGGGACGGCGTGCCGGCCGTCGACCACCGCACCGCTCTTGAGCACGAGTGCCGGACCGTGCGGCACAAGCGGCGCCCTGGCCGCCCCGGTGCCTCGCCGCACGACTGCGCTGAGGCGGGTTGCGTGGTCGTCGAGTGCCCGCCGCACCGGTGCACGCCGATGTCGGCGTCGTCCATCCGGCAGGTGCACTGGATCCTCAGCGCCGTCCTCGGTGCCGCGGTGCGCTGGGAGTGGATCCGCTCCAACCCGGCCGACGTGGCGAAGAAGCCGCGTCAGCCCACGCCGCAGCCCGAGCCCCCGACGGCGGCGGAAGCAGCGCGGATCATCGAGGCCGCGTGGGCCGGTGGGGACGAGCAGTGGGGCACTCTCGTCTGGCTGGTCATGGTCACCGGGATCCGTCGCGCCGAGCTGCTGGCGCTGCGCTGGAGCCGGGTCGACTTCGAGGCCGGCGTGCTGACGATCCGGCGCAACTACGTGAACGGCGTGGAGAAGGACACCAAGACCCACCAGGTGCGCCGCCTCGCCCTCGACCCGGAGACCGTCGCCGTCCTGGCCGAGCACCGGGAGCGGTACGCCGAGCGCGTGCGCGCCCTCGGCGAGGAGCCGACACCCGAGGCGTTCGTCTTCTCGCATCGCCCGACCGCGGATCGTCCGATGGACCCGAGCGCGGTGACGCACCGGTACGGCGCGATGTGCGCGAAGCTCGGCATCGACAGCCACCTGCACGCGCTGCGGCACTACTCGGCGACGGAGCTGCTGACCGCCGGCGTCGACCTGCGCACGGTTGCGGGTCGGCTGGGCCACGGCGGAGGCGGTGCGACGACACTGCGGGTGTACGCGGCTTGGGTCGGCGAAGCCGATCGGCGGGCCGCCGAGATTCTTGGCGACCGCATGCGCCGACCGACGTCGCCGTAACCTCCCAATCGATCAAGCCGGACCCGTGCTGGGTGCGGACCGGCTGCGAACGACCCACTCCTCCGGCAGCGGTGGCGGGCAGCTGGCTACCCGACGACGAGGCCCGGCGTGAGCGGCTTCGGGTCATCTCCGCTGGCCGTCGATCGTCTTCGCGCGCTCGGCCGGCGTCAACATCGCCTGATGTCGCACCGACCGGGCACGGCGCCATGGTGTCCGGCAGCGGGATCGGTGTACTGGGTTGACCCCGGACCGGACCTGCCACGAGCCAACCAGGAAGGCGACGATGGCTGCCGTGTGCGGGATCGTCCACGTCGATCCCCGGACGGCGGCCTGTTGGGTGCCGGCCGCCGGCTCCCTTCCGAACTACAATGGTGAAAGCACCTGCTTGGACCTTGCTGGCCACCCCTTCGATAAGCCACCATCGAATTGCTGAAATGGCGCATTGGGGGGTGCACCGTTGAATGACTATCTTTCACTCCTGCCTTCTACGCTTGCGTGGACTGCTAAGAAGCTGAGCGACGCCGCAAGTCCTTGGTGGCCGTTATGGATCGGCGGCCTCTTTCCTGTGTTCTTGATCGGAGTGACCGTGTGGGTGTGGATCGTGCGCGGATCCCTCCTTCCGGTTCGATGTGCGTATCCATTCACCGCGCGGAAGAGGCCATGTAAGAGGCCAGTACCTGGGGAATGGTATAGGTGTTTATATCATAACTGGTTGGCGAGCTATAGATTCCATGACGTAGATCCGTCCATAAAGCGTTGGCAGGTGGCGAACCGCCGTGGAGACCTTGTCGACCGGGCCGCAGTGGGCGTCGGCCTATTTCGAACGAAGGAGCCAGTCGCGCACGGACTTCTTTATCGAAATGGATATGCTCGGACACCGGTCGACGCGCTCAAGCAGCTGCCGAGGTTCGTTCGCAAGTTCTACGAGCGCGTAAGCTCGATTTCAATTAGGCGACCGAGCAATGAGGCCTTGCTTTGGGCGCACTCTCGGGAGGGGGTGGCTGCTCAGGTTGACTTTGCAAGCGAGCTGCCTGCAATCGTTCGAGCGACGCGTGTTGCCGTTCTCACGTTCGCCGCAGCGCTAGTCCTTACTGTAGTTGCGGCGATCTTTGATGCCAACGCCAACGCTCAAGTTGTATTTCAGTGGGCTGCAACGCTGGCATTTGTCGTGGCATGGGCAGCGAGCTACTCCGGCATCTATAAACGAGAGGAGAACTGGTGGCGTGGAGCCTGCTTCTCCGCCATCAAGTGGTGGGGTGGGATCTTTGTCCCGGTTGCGGCAATCAACCTATTCTTCTCATTCGCCAACAGTTCGGCGTCTTCGGTCGGCTGAGATGTGAGCGCGACGATCATGCTCTTCGGCAGGTTGTGTGAGCCGGGTCCGGCTCGGTGGCTTGAATTCCTGGCGGCGACGTCGAGCTTCAGCTGGCCCAGTTGACCCTTGCCGCTGCGAGGTTGTCCGGGTCGGGCTACCGAGGGTGTGGTCTCTCCTCGCGTCGGCGTGGTGACGGTGCCCGGGAACCCGGCGACGCTCCAGGCCCTGCGGCCGCTTCGCGGTCGCCTGCGGCGAGCCCGGACCGCCACCGGGACCCCGGGCAGGACTCCGTCACGCCGACGCGAGGAGAGACCCAGCTGATCACCCGGCCGCAGGTGTGCCCGCCGTCGAGTTCAGTGCACCGTCCCTGTCGGGCCGGCTCCCTCCGGGGGCCGGGCGCTGCCCGGACCCGGCCTCGCTCGGAGAGCCCCGACGAGAGCCGGGCGCCAGCCGGGTCGAGGTCGAGCAGGGTGGGCCGCGGCTGCCATCGCCTCGTGCTCGGCGTCGGACTCGCTTACCTACGAGGTGCAGGAACGTCCCGGAGCTGTTCGGCGAGCACCTGCATGTCCTTGATCACCACGTCGGCGTCGGCGAGCAGTTCTGTCTTGCCGGGCGTGTCGGCGTAGCCGATGCACCGGACGCCGGCGGCGCGGGCGCCGACGATGTCGGTCAGGGAGTCTCCGACGAGCACCGCGGCAGACGGGGCGATGCCCAGCGCGCGCACGGCGTGCTCAATGGGTGCGGGATGTGGCTTCATCAGCTCCGGCCGTCCGTGCCGCCGGCCGATCACGCGCCCGCCCACGAGGTCGACGAGCCCGTGCAGTTCGAGGTAGGTCCGCACGGCGCGCGCAGAGTTGTTGCTGACCACGGCCAGGCCGCGGCCGGAGTCCCGGCAAGCCCGCATGCTGGCCTCGCCGCCGTGGCTGGGCGCCGCAGTCTCGATCGCGAGCGTCTCCAGCTCGGTCAACCGGTCGTCGGCGGCGATCGCGAACTCCGGCCCCCATGCCGGCGTGTCGATGAGCACGCGCAGCGGATCGTCGGAGCAGCCCGCGGCCGACCACACGAGATCGGGGCGGAGCGCTTGCAGGTCGAGGCGCAGGTGCTCGGCGACCTTCGGGGCCGGGTAGCCGGCGAACACCGAGCAGATGGGGCCGTCGAAGTCGAACAGCACGGCCTCGATCGTCGCGAGCAGCTCGCGCAGGTGCGTCACGTCGACGACGGCTTCGCGACCGTCTGCCACACCGAGTCGAACCATCGTTGTGCCTCGCTCACGTACTGGGTGCCGGTCGAGGTGTCGTCCTCGCTGGCGGCGAAGTGGAAGAGGATCGCGTCCTTGCCCATCGGGTCGAGGATCGCGGTCGGTTCGCGGTCGATGAGCACCTTGTGCTCGACCACGGGGTAGAAGCCGAAGAACACCTCCTCGGCGTTGATGATGAAGAGCTTGAAGAGCGGGCTGGTTCCGAACGTCCGTACCTCCAGCGAGGCTGCCTGCACGAGGTCGAGTTCGGCCAGCTCGTGCAGCGCGTCCGCCAGCGCCCCGCTCGCCCGGTCGCTGATGTGCGCCACGCGCGCGCGGACCCGCTCGTCGTCGGCCGCGGTGCTGGCGAGCGCGGGGAGCCCGGCCGGTACCGAGAGGTCGGGCAGCAGCACCCGCAACGTGATCGAGTCCGGGGTGAGCCGGCCGATGCGGATCTTGTCGAGGGGCTCCTGGAGAGCGCCGGCGAGGGTCTCGCCGGAGAACCCGGCGAAGTCGATCGTCACCCTGTCCCGCTCGAATGCCTGCTCCACGTGCGGGCGCAACCCCACCGCGCGCTCCGTGCGCTGGCGCACGAACGAACCCTTGCCCTGTCGCGAGATGACCAGGCCCTCGTCGCGCAGGACTCCGACGGCCTTCTGCACCGTCATCAACGACACGCCGTAGGACTTGGAGATCTCGTTCAGCGAGGGCAGTTGCTCCCCGGGCTGGAACTTCCGCGTGCGGATTGCGGCCCGGAGCGCGTTCGCGACCTGCTGAAACGGCGGACGCGGGTCGTCAGGGTCGAGTGGTTCCACGGGTCAACAGGGTAGGACTACTCCAACATCTTTGCTAGCCCAGCTAGTACACCCGAACGAGCGAACGCACTCTGCCAACTTTACTAGCTATGCTGTCTCTGCAAGTAGACCAGAGACGGGAGTGCGAGATGCAGGGAACGGACAAGTCCGCCGCCCCCAGGCGATCGGACGGTCACCAGGACGGACCATCGGCTGGCGACCTGCGCGGGGTCCTCCGACTCCGCGCGTTGGAGAGCGCGATCGGCAAGAGGGCCGCAGGCGTGCCGAGCTACTCGGTGCCCGAGGCCGCGGTGCTGCTGAGCATCTCCCAGGAGTACCTCTACCGGCTGATCCAGTCCGACGGCTTCCCCGCCGTGCGGATGCGAGCCGGTGCCGGTCAGGGCCGCTACGTGATCCCGGCGCGGGCCATCGAGCAGCTGCTCGACGCGGCCGCCGACGCCGGAACCACGGTCGAGTCGGCCGACTTCACCGCGCAGTGGCGCCAGCGCACCTCCGGCGGTGCCGCGTGAGCGTCGGAGTCCTGATCTTCTTCGCCATCCTCGGCGCCTTCATCTGCGCCAAGGCGCGGGTTGCCGGGGGAGCGGTCATCTTCTCGCTGATCGCGCTCGTGTTGTTCATCGGAACGCCGGTCGGCTCGGGTCTGCCCGGCGCGATCGGTGCCGTCCTGCAGTCGGTCTCCCAGGCGTCCGAGCCGCTGACCGAGGGAGGTGTGGGATGAGCCGGCCCACGATCGGTACCGGCGACTGGCGGCACCTCGCCGAGTGCGTGGCGGCGGACCCGGAGCTGTTCTTCCCGACGGCGGAGGCCGGTCCGGCGCTCGCCGAGCAGGAGGCTGCGGCCAAGGCAGTGTGCGGGCGGTGCCCGGTGCTGGCGCAGTGCCGGCGGTGGGCCGTGGCCCAGCTGCCGGACGGCATCGCCGGTGGGCTCACCGAGAACGAGCGGCGCGGTCTGCGCATCCGCGAGACCCACAGCCGGAGGGCCGTTCCGGTCAACGCCACCGCGCGTGAGCAGGCAGCCGCGGGACGAGCGGCTCTGCGGTGCGGGCGGACGCCCGTCGAGATCTCGCGCGAGTTCGGCGTCAGCGTGCGGACCGCCCAACGGTGGGCCGCGCAGGTCAGACACACGGCGGACGAGAGCCACGGCGGCAACCGGGCTCCCGTCCTGATCTCCCACAACAGCACCCGGGCGGGGACCGCGATGGAAGGACACCGAGGGTAGATGAGCATTCACGACGACAGCAGCGGCCGTTCGGCGGCCGTTGCCCACGCCGAGATCGGCGGGGACTCGTGGCGCTCCGTCGCGCACGCGCAGCGGGCCGCCACTCCCGACCACTCCGACTGGTACGCGATCACCGGCGAGCTGGTCGACACCCTCCGCTGCCTCGCGGCGGTGGCATCGGTGCTCGCGCAGCAGGCCGAGGGCTACGGGCGCGGCCGGGTATTGCGCGACGACGCCGGCGCGGACCCGGCATCCCGGCTCGTGGAGGCCTGGTCGCTTGGCGTGCAGCTGCGCGCCGAGATCGACATCGCCGAGCGCACAGCCAACCGGTTCTGGTCGGCGATCGGCCACATCGCGGTGGAGGTGGGGCCGTGAACTCCCGCGCCGTCCTCTACGCGCTTCTCGGTGTCGTCGCCGCTGCGGCCGCGGTGCTGAGCTTCTCCGCCCTGCGCGATCTCGCGCTCGTCTGCGGGTTCGCCCCGCAGCTCGCCTGGTTGCTGCCCGTCGTCGTCGACGCCGGCGCTGCGGCCGGATCGCTGATCTGGTTGGGCGGGCACGCCGGCTCTGCCGCCCGCACGTTCGCCCGGGCCCTGGCCCTGGCCCTGCTGGGGCTCTCCGTCGCGGCGAACGCGCTCGGACACGGGCTTGCCGCGTTCGAACTCGCACCGGCGTGGTGGGTGGTCGTGATCGTGTCCGCGGTTGCGCCCGCCGTCCTGGGCGCCGTCGTGCACCTGGCGGTGCTGGTCGGCAGACCAGAGCCCGTAACGGCCGCCAGGACCGACTTGGACGAGCCGATCCCGTACCAGCTCACGGACGCAGACGAGCCCGAGCTGCTCGACGAGCTCGGCCTGTCCCGGCACTGGGACGACGCGCCGGCGGTGCACGACCGTGCGACGGAGCTGATCGCAGCCGGTGTCGGACGGCGCCGGCTCTCGCGCGAGCTGGAGATCACCGAGTACGAGGCGCGCCAGCTCATCGCGCGCACCCGCAACCACCACGACGACGGCGAGCCGGTCACGGCGTCGCTCAACGGCATCGGAGACCCGGCATGAACGTCTGGACCTTCATCCTGCTCGCCGCCTCGACCCTCACCGCGCACGTCGGGTGGCGCCGAGGCGCGCACGCGATGGCGGTGTGTGCAGGCGTGTTCGCGGTGCTCCTGGTGTGGTCGGTGCTCCGGGAGCTCCACCCCGTCGTCGCGTTCGGGCTGGTCGGCATCGGTGCGGCCGCGGCCTGGAACCGGTGGGTGCGCAGCTCCGCCGTCGTCAACCGCTGGGGCCTGCGAAGCCGCCGCACGTCCGGCGTCGCGTCGCGGGTGGACATCTTCCGCTACCGCGGAGCGTTCGCGATGCGTCGACGCGCGGCCACGTTGCGCCCGTCCCTGCGCATGCCCGCGTGGGGTGCCCGGGTGGCGCAGCTGCTGCGGCTGCCGGTGACCGAGGTCGCGGTGCCGTTGTGCCGGACCGGAGGCGTTCGGGTCTGGTCGGCCTGCGAGGAGGTGGTGCTGGAGTTCGGCGGGCCGCGCAAGGGCAAGTCGCAGTCGCTGGCCGGCGCCATCCTCGACGCCCCCGGCGCGGTGATCGCGACCTCCACGCGGCTGGACCTGCTGGATCAGGTCGGACCCATGCGAGCCGAGCGTGGCCCGGTCTACGTGTTCAACCCCGTCGGTCTCGGCCTGCGCACCTCGACGATCACGTTCGACCCGTTGATCGGCTGCACGGATCCGGTCACGGCGATGGAGCGCGCCGCCGACATGATCGGTGGCGGGGCCGGTCCGTCCGGGTCCGGAGGAGACCGGGAGTTCTGGGACAAGCAGGGGTGCCGTGTCCTCGCCGCCCTGATGCACGCGGCCGCGCTGGGCGGCACGTCGATGGACATCGTGCAGGACTGGCTCGCTGACCTGGACGGCTACCAGCAGGAGATCACGCGGCTGCTGCGCGACCACTCCACCGAGCCCGGCTTCGTCGCGGCGATCAACCAGTTCATCGGCACCAACGACCGCACCCGCACCAGCATCACGGCGACCATCGCGCCGGCGCTGGGCTGGCTGACCCACGGTCCGGCCCGGGCCGCTGCGGCGCCTGCCGATGACGGCGGGCGCCCGTTCGACGTCGAGACGCTGCTCGACTCCCGCGCGCTGGTGTTCATCGTCGGCGGCGAGGAGGCGCAGGTGGCGCCGCTGGTGTGCGCGCTGACCGGCTACATCGCCCGTGAGGCCCGCCGGCTGGCCGCGTTCCGTCCGGGTGGTCGGCTCGACCCGCCGCTGTCGTTGCGGCTGGACGAGTGCGCGCTGATCTGCCCGGTCCCGCTGCACCAGTGGACCGCGGACATGGGCGGTCGCGGGGTGAACATCGTGGCCTGCTTTCAGTCCCGCGCGCAGCTCGTGGACCGCTACGGCGAGGCGAAGGCAGCGACGATCATCAACAACTCGGGAGCCCGGGTCCTCTACGGCGGCACTGCCGACCGCGACGACCTCACCTACTGGTCGTCCCTGGCCGGGGAGCGCGACGAGTGGGTGCCTGCGCTCGACGCGAACGGGCGCACGACGTCCCGGCACCTGCGCCGGGTGCCGGTGCTGCCCGTGGCGCAGCTCGCCACCTTGCCGCCGGCCCGCGTGGTGGTGTTCACGAGCGACATCCCGCCGGTGATCGGCTGGGCGGAGCAGGCGTGGCGCCGTCGCGACGTGCGGGCCCACCACAACCCGGGTGCGCTCACCGTCCGCGCTTGCGCCGGCCTCGCCCGGCACCGAGTGGCGGCGGGTCGATGGATCGTCGCGAGCGCCCGCGGCGCCGCCCGCACGGTCAGTGGATGGGCGGCCTCGCTGCGGCTGAAGGTGACCGGGCACGGCGGGCCGATCGTCTACCGCGGTCCCTGGGACATCGACGCTGAACTCGCCCATCCCGCGAGCCCGACCACGGGCGGCGATGTCGTCCCGCTGCGACCTTCGCGCCGCGACCAGCCCGGCGACGGCACGACCGGGGGGCCGAACCGGTGAGTGCGGACAAGAGCGAGCCGCGGGACCCGCATGTGCTGGCCGTCGCCCGGGTGCTGGACCGGACCGGGCGGAGGGTCACCGCGCTGGAGGAGAACGTGCGCCGGATGGCGGCCGATCTCGCTCGCCTCGCGGGCGCGGTCGCCGACCGGCCGGTGCCTACGGCGTCCGCGGCGCCGGACGCCGAGATGCGGCTGATCGAGTCGTGGCTGCTGGCGGCCGGAACGGACGCGGAGCACCTCCCGGCCGTGCTCACTGACCTGATCACGTGGCTCGACCTCGTGTACCTGCGGTTCCCCGACGCACTGCTGACCGGGTGCTGGCTCTGGCACCCCTGGGTGGTCGAGGAGCTGTGGTGGCTGCGCGGCGCCCACGCTGACGCCTACGACCCGGAGACCGGCTCGTGGTTACGGGTGGGGGACTGGCACGACCGGCAGCGCCCCGGCGTCGCCCGGCGGGTGCGGGAGGTGCTGGGCAAGTGCGACCTGTCCCTGCACGTCGGCGACCGGGCCGACCGGGGACCGGCCGTCGAGCCGCCGCCCGCGCCCCTGGCGCAGCATGCAGCAGCCCTGGCGGGGGAGTGGGGACGGTCCGGCACGGCGCCTGCCCCGACCGACGAGCAACTCGACGAGGACCGCGCCCAGGCCGCGACGCAGATCCGGCGGCGGCGATGACCGGCTGCACCGTCTCGGGGTGCCGGCGGCCGCACCTGGCACGCGGGTTCTGCCGAGCGCACTACCTGCGGTGGCGGCGCACCGGTGATCCGGCCGCCGGGGTCCCGGTCGCCGACCGGGGTGGGTCGAGCAGCCGCCGCGCGGTGCTGTGCCGCGTGCGGGCCAAGCGCGGCCCGGCGGCCGACCGGTCGTGCGCGTCGTGCGGTGCTCCGGCGTGGTGCTGGTCCGCCGCTGCGGACGTCCACGATCCGGAGCTGTTCGTGCCGTCGTGCCGCTCGTGCCTGCGGCGCGCGGCCGGTCGCGTCACCGTCGTGGACGTCGAGCGCGCTGCGCGGCTGTACCGGGCGGGGGTGACCGCCCGCGGCATCGCGTCGGTGCTCGGGGTGGGGCAGGGCGCCGTCCTGCGCGCGCTTCGCGCGCGCGACGTCCCCATCCGATCGGGCGGCAGAACGCCACGCCGCAGACCCCTCGCGAGCAACCTCGATCACCCGACCGATCTCGACGACCAGATCACCGATTCACGATCACTCCGACCAGCACCACGAGCTATCCACCAGCACCGACCGACACCACCAGACGACATGACCACGAGCCAAGAGCCAACTACTCAACGACCCAAGAACGACGACCAGACCATTGCATCCTGATCCGACGGGGGGTGCCGCGAGCTCTGACGGGCCCGCGGCATCCGGGAGAAGATGATCATGCTGAACGTGCGGGTGGGGCACGACACGGACTACCTGACCGAGGCCGTCGCGAAGGGCCGAGAGGGCTACTACACCGGCGCCGTCGTGGCTGGCGAGCCGCCGGGGCTCTGGTACGGGAAGGGCGCCACGGCGCTGGGGCTGGTCGGTGAGGTCGACGCCGAGGTGATGAAGGCGCTCTACACCCACGGGCTCGACCCTCGCGATCCGAACATCGGATCACGGGAGACGTGGGGCCAGGCCGAGCGCTTCGGCAGCGCGCCGCGGAATTACCGGAAGGCTGACGAGATCTATGCGCAGCTCGTCGAGGCGAACCCGGAGGCGACCGCGGAGGAGCTGGAGCTGCTGCGCGCGCAGGCGGCGAAGTCTGCGCGGCAGTCGGTCGCGTTCTACGACGTGATCCTCTCCGCGCCGAAGTCGATGACGGTCGCGTGGGTGGCGTTCGAGCGGGCCGCGAACGACGCGCGCGCCGCCGGCGACGAGGAGGCCGCGGCCGAGTGGCAGCGCAAGGCCGGGATGGTCGAGGAGTCGCTGCTGGTGGGGCACCGGGCCGTGCTGGATTTCCTCGCCGACAAGGCCGGCTACTCCCGCGCCGGGCACCACGGCGGCGGCGCCGGGCAGTGGGTCGACGGAGCCGGGATCGTCGCGGCGCAGTTCCTGCAGCACGACTCGCGCGACAAGGACCCGCAGCTGCACGTGCACGGCCCGGTGCTCAACCGGCAGGAGTGCGCGGACGGGAAGGTCCGCGCGCTCGACGGCACCCTGTTCAACCTGTGGAAGCCGGCCGCGTCGGCCGTCGGTGCGCGTACGGCCGAGGCGTACCTGTGGGAGCGGCTCGGCACGGACTGGCGTACCCGCGCGGACGGGGTGGCGCGGGAGATCGTCGGGGTCGACGCCGAGTCCACCGGGCTGTTCTCGAAGCGGACGAAGGCCATCACGCCGACGCTGGACGGGCTCGTCGCCCGGTTCCGGGCGGAGACCGGGCGAGAACCGACCGCGCGGGAGCACACCCGGCTGGCCGACCGGGCGACGTTGGCGACGCGGCGCGGGAAGGTGTTCGGCGGGGAGACCCGCGAGGGGCAGATCGCGCGGTGGGCGGAGGAGCACTCCGCGGAGCTGGGTGTGGAGCTGGGCGACGTCGCCCGGACCATCACCAGCCGACAGGCGGGTGAGCCTGCGCCGTGGTCGGAGCGGGACGTGCTCGCCCGCGCGCTCGCCGCGCTGGAGGAGCGCAAGCAGTCCTGGACCCGGGCCGATCTGGAGTGGGAGATCTCGCAGGCGTTGCCCGGGAACCTGGGCGTCGCGCACGGGGACGTCCGCGAGCTGCTGGACGGGCTGACCGACAAGGGCCTGACGCTGGCGCAGCACCTGAACCCGTTGACCGGGCCGGAGGGCCTGGACCGGCGCTACTACCGCGCCGACGGCACGAGCGTGTTCGTCCGGCCCGGGAACGAGCGCTACGCGACGGCGAACCAGCTGCTTGGCGAGGACGAGCTGCGCGCGGCCGCGGTTCGTCGCGGCGCCCCGGCCTGGACCGCGGAGGAGGCGGAGGAGCTGGTTGCCCGGTTCGCCCGGTCCGGGCGAACCCTCGGCGAGGACCAGGCCGCAGCCCTGCGCGGCATCCTCACCTCCGGCGCGGCGGTCGAGGTGCTGATGGCACCGGCCGGGACGGGGAAGTCGTTCCTCGTCGGCACGCTCGCCGAGTCCTGGGGTGCTCCGTCCCGGTCGGCGCCCGGCTCGCCCACAGCGGGCGAGGAGCGGGCGCGGCGGGTGTTCGGGCTGGCGTACGGGCAGCGACAGGCCGATGTGCTCGCCGAGGAGGGGGTGACCGCGCGGAACATCCGCCGGTGGCTCGACGGGCAGGCCCGCCTCGACGCTGGCACCGCCGGCGAGGACGACGAGGCGTTCCGGCTGCACGCCGGGGACCTGGTCGTCGTCGACGAGGCAGGCGCGGCGTCGACGCCGGACCTGGTGGCGATCCACCGCCGCTGCGAGGCGTCCGGGGCGAAGCTGCTGCTTGTCGGCGATCCGAAGCAGCTCTCCGCCGTCGGTGCCGGCGGCGCGCTGGCCGACATCGCCGAGCGCGGCATCCGCTACGAGCTCGCCGAGGTGCGCCGGTTCCGCAACGGCTGGGAGGGGCCGGCGTCGCTGCGGCTGCGCGACGGCGACGAGTCCGTGGTCGCCGAGTACGCCAAGCACGGCCGTCTCGTGGACAGCGGCACCCCGGAGCAGGCCGAGGCCGCCGCTGCCCGGGCGTGGCTGGCATCGACTCTGCGGGGTCGTGACGCGCTGCTCGTGGTCAGCAGCAACGCTGCCGCGGCGCGGGTGTCGGGCGCGCTGCGCGCCGAGCTGGTCCGGCTCGGGCGGGTGGAGGAGCGCGGGGTGCCGCTGGGGATGCAGGGCACCTACGCCGGAGTCGGGGACCTGGTCCAGGCCCGCCGCAACGCCTGGCACCTGGACGGCCAGCTGGGCAACACCGAGGCCCCGATCAACCGCACCGTCTACCGCGTGACCGGGCTCGCGCCCGACGGGGGCGGGTTGACCGTCGCCCGGGTGATCGGCCGCGACGCCGACGGTGCCGAGCAGCTCGGCGAGCCGCTGCACCTGCCCGCCCGGTACGTGAACGAGCACGTCGCGCTGGCCTACGCATCCACGGTGCACGCCGCACACGGCCGCACCGTCCAGGACGGGTTCGGGGTGCTCACACCCGGTACCGACGCCGCGACCGCCTACGTCGAGGCCACCCGCGGCACGGACACGAACGTGCTGTTCGCGGTGACCCGCAACGTCGACGAAGGCGCCGACACCGGCCAGACGTTCGAGGTCGCCGAGCGCACCGCCGCTGCCGTGCTGGCCGATGTGATCCGCCCGCCGGACGAGGACCGCAACCGCACCGCCATGGCCGAGGCCGAAGCCGCCGCCGACCGCGCTCGTTCCACCGCGGCGAACATCGACCCGATGCTGACCGTGCTCGACGACGCGCTCGCCGGCCGCACCGGCCGCTGGCTCGACGAACTCGCCGCGACCGGTGATCTGCCGAAGGAGTACCGGGTGGCGTTCGCCGCGGACGAGGCGCGCGAGTCGCTCGACCAGCTGCTGCGCTCCGCCGAGCTGGCCGGCCACGACCCCCGCCGGGCCCTCGCGGACGCGGTGACGGCGACGTCGCTGGCAGGTTCGACGTCCGTTGCGCAGGTGCTGCATTTCCGCATTCGCTCCGCCCTGGACGGCAAGCTCGCCCCCGCCGTCACCAGCTACCGCGACCTCCTGCCCACCGACCTCCCGGCCGACACCCGCGCCGGCCTGCTCGCGCTCGCCGACGCCGCGGACGCCCGTCGCGCCGAGCTGGGCTCCACCCTCGCCTTCGCCGCGCCGACCTGGGTGACGGAGGCACTCGGGCCGGTTCCCGACGACGCCGACGAGCGCGCCGTGTGGGAGGCCAAGGCCGGCTGGGCGGCCAGCTACCGCGAGTTGGTCGAACACACCGACGCCGAGGACCCCCTGGGTGCCGCCCCGCCTCGCGGCCTGGCCGAGAAGCACGCCTTGTTCCACACTGCGCACGCCGCCCTCGACCTGGCCACCGCCGGCGCCGAGGAAGAGGCCATGTCCGAGGGGCAGCTCCGCGTCCGCATCGCGGCGTGGGAACGGGAGAAGGCCGCCGCCCCGGAGTATGTCGCGGACCGCCTCGAAGCCACCCACGCCGCCCTCCGTGCTGCCCGCGAGAACGCCACCCTGTGGTCGGCCCGCGCCGACGCCGCAGCCGACCCTTTGGAGGCCGACCAGCTCTGCGCGGCCGCCGAGCAGTCCCGCGGCCGGGTGGCCGAGCTGGAGAAGCAGGTCGAGGACTTGCAGCTCGCCGACGACACCCGCGCGGCCTGGCGCTACGAGTCTGCCGTGACTAAGGACAAGGCCGAGCGGTCTCGCCACGCCGCCGCCGTCCGCGGCATCGATCTCGACAACCCCGCTGAGCGCGTCACCGGTGAGGAGTGGCTCGACGCCCACCGCGCCGCACAGCTCGCCGAGGACGCCCACCGCGAGATCACCGAACTCGACGTCGACTCTGACATGGATCAGTTCGATCAACCGACGGGCGCGAACGAGTGCGAGGACGAGCGGCGGCGAATGCCTGCTGACTCCACATCCGAGACGGTCGACCGAGCGACGCTGGCGCTGTCCACGATGCAGCGGAGGCGGGACGATCTCTTCACGGCAGCCCCGGCTGATCCTTGCGACGACGACCGGCGCGATGAACTCACCCGCTGGACCGAGACGGACGTGCAGACCCAGGCCTGCGACACCGACGCCAAGGACCTCGACCGCAGCCGCTGATCCGCAAGAGGAACGCGACGATGCGATGGCGGGTACTACCCTGCTGTGAAGTTTACGCGGCGGGCGGCAGGGTCGTCCCAGCGAGAACTGCTTTGGCTGCGCCATGCGGGTTGGCGCGGATGGTGCACTCCCAGAGCCTAACGACTGTCCAGCCCAGCTGTTGTGCCAGCTGCGTGGACCGTTGGTCGCGATCTTTGTTGCGACGCATCTTGTCGGCCCAGAGGCCGGCGTTGGGTCCGGTGAACGGACGGCTGCGGCCGTGGGTGGGGCAGGAGTGCCAGTAGTCGCCGTCGACGAACACGGCAATGCGACGCCCGGGAAGGACGAGGTCGGGGGTGCAGCCTGGAACGAGGCGGCGGTGCAGGCGGAAGCGCGCGCCTGCGGCGTGCAGGGCTCGGCGGAGCAGCAGCTCGGGTTCGGTGTCGACCTTGAGGCGTCGGCGGAGATGCTGCCCTGCGGTGGTGCTGACCCAGCCCGTCACCCAACCGCCGCGTCTTGGGGCGTCGTGCTGAACAGGTCTTGGGTGTCGGCAGCATCCTGAGAGTCGTCGAGGTCGCCGACCATGGCCTTCACCACGCGGCTGGCTAGGTGGGGAGGCACGGAGTTGCCGAGCTGGGCTTGGATGGAGTTGCGGGAGCCGACGAGTTCGAAGTCATCGGGGAAGGTGAACAGCCGCTTGAGCTCGGGCACGCGCAGACGGCGGTTGTCCCAGTGGAACGGACCGAC
Organism: Pseudonocardia sp.; assembly: GCF_050246655.1. Taxonomy (GTDB): domain Bacteria; phylum Actinomycetota; class Actinomycetes; order Mycobacteriales; family Pseudonocardiaceae; genus Pseudonocardia. Next base: position 13,930 of record NZ_JBFWVQ010000031.1, on the reverse strand, counting down.
GTAAGGGCCAGGCTGGGCCTGGATGGTCGGGGAGGGCTTGTCCGGGGAAAGCTTGAGCAGGAACGACCAGTAGCGGCTGCGCCACTTGAACTGGGGGTCAGCATGTCCGCGCTCGGTGGTGTAGTGCAGGTAGTTCTCCCCGGGCGGGATGTCGGGTAGTAGGTGCCCGTAGCGACCACCAACGTTCTCCGATGGCTCCGGCTCGGTGACGAGTCCGGCCAGGGCCTCTCCGGTGGTGATGTGAGGGCGGTGGGTGTGGCCGGTGTGCCGGCGTTCCCAGATACCACCATGGCTGGCCTCGGGGAGCTGAGGCCGGGGCTCGTCGATCGGGGCGCCGACGATGAACAGCCGGGGCCGGGCCTGGGGCACGCCGTGGTCGGCAGCGTTGAGCACCCGCAGGTCGTAGTGGTAGCCAGCCGCGCGGATCTCCCGCTGGAGGCGCTCGAAGGAGGGCCGGCTGGCGCTGTTGTTGTAGGTCAGCGCGTAGACGTTCTCCAGCACGAAGTACCGCGGCCGGGTCTCAGCGAGGACGCGGGTGTAGGCCTGTAGCAGCGAGGAGTCCGGGTCGAGCCCGGCGCGCTTCCACTCCAGCCAGAACCCGGACTTGGAGAAAGGGGTGCACGGCGGCCCGCCGACAAGCAACTCCGGCCGCTGCCCGGGTCGAAGGCCGGCGGCGTCGAGGATCTCCCCTGAGCAGACCTCGAGGATGTTCCGGCGGATCACAGGGGACCGCAGGTGCGGAAAGTTCTTCTCCATGGTGTCGGCGGCGTCGCTGTTGTGCTCGACCGCCGCGCGGACGGTAAATCCGGCGGCCTCGGCCCCCAGGTCGAGACCGCCGGCTCCGGAGAACAGCGAGATCGCCACGCCACGGTCACCGGTCATGCCACAGACCATGCCATGCGCCCCCGACACTCGGTCGGGCGACGCGCTCGCTAGAGCTGCTCACAGACCCCCTCGAAGCTGCGGGGCCACTCGGGACTGACATGGTGGAGGACTGCGAGCCGCTCGGCGTGCTCGGGGTGGCGTTCCATGAGGCGGGTTGGGCGGTAGGCGAAGCGCCACTCCCCAGTGGGGGCGTAGAGGCAGGCGGCAAGGATGTCGAACTGGTCGGCCCGGTAGAAGCGGCTGGCCGGGTCGTTCTTCGAGGCGCGGGTCTTCTGGACCTCAACCTTGAGGTCCCCGTTGGCGTACTGCGCGGGTGAGCAGTTCTTGCACTCGACCCGGACCAGCCGACTGTCGGTCAGGGTGACGTCGAAGTCGTGCTGCCCGTCCTTGTCCAGCGAGGCGAGGGCGGCGACTCCCGGTTCACTGGCGAGGGCCTTGCCCAGGTGGTGCTCTGCGACACCGCCGCGGACGGCAACGGCCAAACGGTTGCGGTCGCTGATCATCTCGAGGATCTCCGCGCTCGTCATCGCGAACTGCTCCTCAAGATCATGGGTCGATGCCACCGCCGAGGCGCCGGGTGCGCCTGGTGTGCTCGCCTCCGCGGCGGTCGTGAACCGCAACGCCGGGTCCAGGCTGAGGTCGGACGCGATGCGTTCAAGCCGGACGTAGTCGAGGAGGCGTTCTGGCTTGAACAGCACGACTGTCTCCAGGCCGTCACGGGCGCGCGGGATGGTACGTCGGACACCGGTGATGTTGTCGCGTTCGAACACGTGCCACCCGTGGGGGCTCTGCAGCGCGGCGTCGACCTGGCTCTGCTTGAACTCCACCGAGATGCCCATGGGCAGCGGGTTATAGAGCGCCGGGTCGAGACCGACGAACAGGTTCAGGTCCACATGCACGCCGAGTACGAGCGTGGTGTCGGTGTAGGCGATGTCGCGTCCGAGCGGGTGTTCGCGCTCGGTCCACGACTTCTCGCTCCCGTACCGGATCTGCAGGCGATGCTCGTCGGCGGGGCGGCCTTTCGTCAGCACCTGGTTGGCGGTGAACGGGTACGCCAGCACCCCGACTCGTTCCCCCGATGGTGTCTCGACGCCGAGGTACACCGGAGCCCGGTCCGGCTGGCTGGCGTAGATCAGGCGTCCCCCCGACACCTCGACGGCCCGCAGCAGCCGCTCGTGCACCGCCGCCCGCCGCGACGACAAGCGGTAGACACGCGCGTACGCCCGGCCGGCGACCAGCTCCGTCACGGTCGGCATCCTGCCCGGTAGACCGGTTCGACCGCCCAGGAGCCCGGGTGGCGGGCTACTGGAGCCGCCGCAGCACGGAAAGCGGGAGCCGGTCGGCCTCGTAGAGGTCGGAGTACAGCACGGAGGACGCTTCCCACTTCTTCGCTGCCGTGTCGGCGGCGACCCGCTGTTGGCTGGTGAGTAGGTCGCTCTCCCGTCGCCAGAGCGGGTGGCCCAGGACGACCGCCTTGCCCGTCCTCTTGTGCACGACGACCGGTACGCCCTCGACCTGGTGACAGACGAGGTCGACGGCGTCGCTGCCGGCGAGACCACGCGCGATGACCTCGCTACGGCCGAGCCACCGGTCCAGGTCGAGGTCTTCGCCCGCAGCTAGGTCGAGCATGTCCAGGGCGAGACGCCAGTCCAGCGCGCCGTGGAGACGGCGGTTGTCGTAGGACCGCAGGCAGTCGGGGCAGGAGGCGGTGCAGTCGGCGTGCCAGGGCTGCTCCCACCGTCGCGTCAGCTCGTGGCGTGCTTCGTCCAGGACACGCCTGAACTTGTCGCGGGTGCCGAGTTCGGTGGCGTAGCCCGCACCGTTCTCAAGGGCGTCGGCAATGAACACCTGGTAAGTCGGCGTGCCGTCAACCTGCATAGGCTGCAGGCCAACGACCAGCTCCTGGGGGTCGACGTCGAGAGTGACCTGGCAGGCGGTCCGCAGGGCTTCGGCCAAGGACCAGAATGCGGCGCGGCCCGCCGGTGACGTCTGTTTGATGGCGGGAACGACGCCTCCCGGGACGTGCGTCCCGCGCAGCGAGACGATGAGCACGTCGGTCGTGCGGATCTCCCCGATGGCCGCCGGGCCTCGGTCGTTGCCCGTTGGGATGTGCCAGCTGCGTGGGGGGTAGAGCGACTGGTCGGGGACGACGACCGACCGGTCGTGGAGCTGTAGTAGCGGGAAGAGGCGGCCCCGGTTGTCGTTGACCTGGACGACCTGGGCCTGCTCGTACACGTCCAGCCCGACCCGATACACCGCGACAGAGCGCGTCGGCTTGGCCGCCAGGGTCACCGCCGGCATCGCCGCCCCGGGCGCGAACTCGTTCTCGTCGCTGTAGTCCTTCGCCTCGTAGGAAGTGCGGAATCCGAGCGGCTGGTACATGTCGAAGAGGGCGACCTCGTCGCCGCAGGACGGGCAGGTTGTTGTGTCTGGCTCGGCGAACAGGAGGGTGCAGGTCCGGCAGCGACCCATCGGCATCGCAGGCCCCATGGGGTCCTTCGGCACCGCCGTACGTCCTCTGACGTCGTACGCGGCGAAGCCGACCGCTGTGTGCAGGCTGCCGTCCCGCACGACCTGTGCGCCTGGCGCAAAGGCGGATACAGCCATGTCGAGCGCCCGGTCGGTCAGGGCGGCGCCCTCGACGTCGGCTCGGGTGCGGGCGGCGCGGCTGTAGAGGGGACGCACGCGCGTCGGGAAGCCGAACATCGGCAGCACACCGACAGTGGCGAGCAGCTCGCTCAGCTCGTCCGGCGGCGTAGTGATTCCTGCGACGGCGTCGTCGATGTCCGCCGCCAGCTGGTGACGCGCCCACGTCACCAGGTGCTCCACCTGCGCGGCGGTGAGCCCAGTGTGGGCCGACAGCCGGTCGACGACGACGTCTACGTCAGGCGACGACGCCAGCCATGCCCCGACCTCGTCTCGGTAGCTCGGCCACGCGACGGTTGGGCCGAACGTGCCGTGGTTGCTGCCGGCGTGCCACTTCGGCGGGTCGGAGGTGACGCGGAACGCCCTACGCAGCAGCTCGGAGGTGACGACGCGGCGGACGATCTGCGGCCTGTCGAGGTCGAGGAACGGCTGCGGCGGTACGTCGCCGGTCATGCGGTGGGTGTTGTTGAAGTAGAAGTCGTCGTGCGTGCGGTCGCGGCAGATCGTGACGGCGTAGGAGAACGCCTGACCGGAACGGCCGGCGCGCCCCACGCGCTGCTGGTAGTTGAACCGCTGCGGCGGCATGTTCGCCATCAGGGTGGAGCGCAGCGACCCGATGTCGACCCCGACCTCCATGGTCGTGGTGACGCTGAGGACGTCGAGCCCGCAGGTCAGCGGGTTCTCCCGTGGCTCGCGCAGCAGCACTCCCCGGAACCAGCGCTGCCGCCGGCGCTGCTCGTCCAGCGGCTTGGTCTGTCCCGTGAGCTCGGCGATCGCCAGACGGCGTGGCTGCCGGTGCGAGAGCCAGGCGTAGTAGTCCTCAGCGAGGCTGTCGAGGGTGCCCTCGAGGAGGCCGACGCCGCGGCAGCGACGGTTGGCGCAGACGTCCGCCGACGCATGCAGGTGGCGGAAGGAGCACGAGGGACACCGCCACACCCGCTCGCCAGCGGGCACGACCGCCAGGGGCGCGGTGCCGGTCTGAATCTGCAGCACCCAGCCCGGTGCGACGTTGACGGTGAGCACGTCGCTCACCCACTGCTCCAGCTCGTTGACGTCCACGTGGAGCTGCCCGCCGACGCGAGCGAGGTAGCGCTGAACGACCTGGGGAGCCTTCGGGTTGGGGTCGGCGTACTCGGCCCCGACGTAGCGACGGGCGGTACCCAGCAGGCGCACGACCGAGCTGAGGATCTCCCGAGCGCGCTCCACGGTGACCGGGGCACCGTCCAGCCTGACGCCCACAGGCTCAACGTGACCCAGCCCGACCGACTCGACGTCGCGTCCGGCGCGGTCGAACAGCGCCTCGGCGAGGCCGACGTTGAGCTGGTCGGTGTAGATCCTCCGAGCCGACGCGAGGTCGCCCGGGCCGAGCATGGTCCACATGCCGGGTTCGGGCGGGTCGAACGCGGCGTACCACGGCGACCCGTCGGGCGTGACGGCCATGGACGGTCCGGGGCCAGCGGGGTGGACGCCGGTGTCGACGAGACGCTCGGTCAGCCGCCCCCGCAGGCTGCTCCATAGGGTGCGGGCGACGCCGTTCTGCTCCTTCTCGGCGTCGCGCAGCTGGGCCTGCTCCTCCTCGGTGAGCGGCATGAACTGCTTCTTCTGAATGAGTAGCAGCAGGTGTGGATGTGTCCGCGTGAGGGTGTCAACCCGCTGGCGCTCGTCGTCGGTGAGGGAGGCGGGCGCCGTGGTGGCCTTCTCGAGGAGGACGACCGGGTTGGGCGCCGGCTCATCGAGGCTCTGGCGGACGAGCTGACGCAGGATGTCGCGGTAGTGGTTGCGGGCGACACCGGCGGCGGTGCGGGCCGCGTCGTCGCGGCTGTCGGTGAAGACGATCGTGCGGGCGTCCTCGGTGCGCTCGCCCATCGACCGGGTCAGCTCGGACAGGTACACCTGGGTGGACTGTGCTAGGCCCGCGGTGTGCGCTCGGATGGGGCTGCGCACGGTGCCGCGCCAGAAGACCTCGGCGTCGCGGTTGTAGCCCTGCTGGGCGCAGCTCGGGCAGCACTCGGGTAGCGCCGGCGGGTTGGTGTGCTCATCGAGCGGCGCGCCGCTGACGGTCATGACCCACCCGGTGGATCCGAAGAAGTCGAGGAGCCCGGTACCGGGGTCGAACGACGCGGGCGTGAAGGTGAACTCGGCCGTCTTCCCGGACGGATGGCGATGGCGCCATCTCAGGTTCGGGTCGAGTGGCTTCTCTCCCGGCCAGTACCACATGTACTCGCCGTAGCGGCGGCTGAAGACGGGCTGCTGGTCGAGCGCCGGGACCGCCATCGTGGTGGGGCCCAGCACCCATCCGCGACCTTCGTGTTCCTGCAGCCGGTCGACGACGAAGCCGCCGAGGCTCACGTCGCCGCACTCGAAGCAGTAGAGCAGCTCGAGGACCCGGGAGCCGCAGTGCGGGCAGGTCGAGGCGGGCACGTCAAGCAGCGGACCGATGGTTCGGTCGTGCGTGCTGCCCGCAATCGCCTCGACGCCCGTCCCGGGGAAGCAGCGGCGGTTGGTGCAGGCCCACATGCCCCGAGCGGTCCGGGCGAACAGGTGCGCCCGGAGCGGGATCGTGTCCTTGCTTGTAGCGGACTCAGCAATCCTGGTGAGGACGGTGCCGAGCGCCCGGAGGTCCTCCGCGTCGCCGGTGGTGTCGTCGAACAGTTGCTCGGCGACTGTGGCCAGCGGTGTTGCCCGGAACCGCGAGTCGTCCGGGGAGTAGCAGGCCAGCGCAACCCTGCGGGACAGCTCCGGGCCGTCGAGCTGCCCGCCGCCCCCCGCCTCGTCGGTGAGCACCTCGGACCGGCTCAGCGTCGCCATCTCGCCGAGGTCGCGAGGACGTCCCGGGGTGATGTGGAACGTGTCGGCCGGCGTCCCGAAGAAGCTCTCCAGGTAGGTGCGGCTGTCGTCGTCCTCGGTCAGCGAGGCGCTGGTGGCGACGAAGCGGACCTGGGGGTCGTCGGGCTGGAGGCCCAGCCGGGACAGGAGGTTGCGCACGATCATCGCAACCTCGCTGCCCTGCGTGCCGCGGTAGAGGTGCAGCTCGTCGACGACGAGGCTCAGGACGTTGTCCGGCGAGGTCCGCAGCCAGCTGCGCGTCCGGTCGAACATTGGGTCGTCGACGCTGCGCATCAACAGCGTGTTGAGCATCGAGTAGTTGGTCACCAGCAGGTCCGGCGGCGTGACCCGCATGTCCCAGCGGACCAGCATCTCGTTGCGGCGCGGGTCGGAGAACTGGGCGAGGTCCTCCTCCGTGGCTCCCGCCGCCTTCAGGTCGTCGAACTCGCGGCAGACACGCCTGAGCTCGTCCGCGGCGCGGCCCGCGGGGTCGGAGGCACCCCGCGGGTCCTCGACCGTTCCTAGCGTCGCCGAGGTGTAGCGGCCGAACCAAAGCTGGGAGGCAGGACAACGGTCAGCGATGCGGCGCACAGCTCGACGCAGCCGGACTACCTGGTCCTCGACGAGCGCGTTGGTCGGGTAGAGCACGATCCCGCGGACCGCCGCCGGCCGGTGCTCGGAGCGCACGGGCCGCCACCGGTTCGCGCCGGCCGGTGCCCACCATTCGTCGGCCGCCGGCTGCTCCGGCCACGACAGCGACTCCTCGACCAGGCGGAGCAGCAGCGGGAGCAGGAAGCTCTCGGTCTTGCCGGAACCCGTTCCTGAGGTGACGACCACGTTGCGGTGCCGCTCGTTGCTGCCGGCTAACGAGCGGCGGACGGCGATGGCCTGGTGCTCGCGCAAGAGCAACGGCTCATCGTCGGCGACGAAGGAGCCGAACAACGCCCGTCCCACGATGTCGGCAGCCTCGTCGGAGATTCCGACCTCGCGGGCCATGTCGAGCAGGGGCACGGTGGCGTCGTACGGAAGGACGGGCTCGACCAGCGGCTCGGTGAACAGCCGACCAGGACGCTCGAGCAGCCGGCGCCGTTCCTGCATCAGCCGCTCGTCCCGCAACCAGAACGCCGTGTCGAAGTACCGCAGGTAGGCGTCGCTCAGTGCGCGGTGGACAACGGTGGGGCTCGGGCTGACCGGCATTCATCCTCATTTCGACGCGAACAGCTCGTACAGGCGTGTGGCGAAGGCCGCGGGGACCTCGTGGTAGATGCGACTCTTCTGCTTGCGGGCTTGGCCCGGGAGTCTGCCGCTGCACAGGACGGCTGCACGTCCGTAGAGCCCGGGAAGGTCCGCCCCGAGGGGGACGGCGAGGTAGGCCTTGGCCGGGTAGTGGGCGATAAGCGGCCTCCCGGTGCGGAGCGCCTCCAGGTGCTTGACCAGGTGCACCGTGCCAATCGCCGCCTCGCCGTGGTCGACGTCGCGCTCCGACCGGAAGACGTGTGTGCTGCGGAAGCCGGCGTGAAGGCGGTAGGCGCCGGCCGCTTCCGCCGTCAGCACGGCCTGCCAGGATGCCGACTGCAGGTCGAACCGCTCCACGCGCCGAGCGCCGGGCAGAGCGACGCGCGCGAGGTGCCGTTCGACGTCCGTGAGCCGGGGCAGCGCGCTCAGCATCAGGGACGCGGCGTCGGAGACGACATGCGGGGTGGCCCCGGACGGCAGGTCGTCGCCTAGGCCGCCCTCGATGACCAGGTCGGCGAGCTGTTCGGCGAGAAGTCCCTCGACGAACCACGACGTCGGGCCCACGCCGTTGTCCTCGACGGTCAGCTCACCGCCAGCCCTCTCCACCAGAGTCTGCAGCGCGTCCCGTGCCCGAGCCGACCACGCGCCCGTCAGCACGAAGCTGCCGTCCGCAACCTCGGCGAGGCAGGTCGGTGCCGCCTGCCAGCTCGCCATCTCTGAACGCGTATCGCGCTGCACGTCGACGTGCCCCAGCACCTCAAGGTCGCGGAGGAAGAGCGAGACGGCCAGAGCCGAGCCGTCAACCTGCGTCACCAGCCGTTCGAGCGAGCCGGCAGTCCCGCCTCCGACGTGGACCAGCCCGTCGAGCACAGCATCCCGGCTCACCGGTTGAGCCTCGGCGTCCGGAAGGTTCTGCAGCCGGGTGGGGTCTAGCGTGATGCCGTCATGCTCGCGGTCTCGTCGACCGTACCGGGGGAGCCAGGTCGGGTAGCGCTTCACCAGGCCGCACTGCGTGCACTCGCCCGTCATCATCTTCGCGGTGGCGCGGCCGTAGGAGGGCGGTAGCTGGATCCGGTGCGCCCCGGTGACGACGCAGGATCCGGGCGCCGGCGCCGCGATCAAGATCGGCGCTATGGGAGCCGGAGTCGGAGCCGGAGCTGTCCACCAGACGGCGCCGGGTGCGGCCGCCGACCGAAGCGGCTCGGACCGTTCAGTCGACTTGTAGGTCATCACTCCGCGGACGCGGTCGGGGACGTCACGCTCCAGCGGTGTTGCCGCCAGGACGCCCGACGGCTGGTCGAGACAGTGAGCAAGAGGGCGCTGCGCGCCCCAGCTGTACAGGTCCGGCGTATCCGAGGAGCGGAGCCGCAGAACCGTTCGCTGCAGGACACGGCATCCGGCCGCCAACGTGATCTCATAGTCGCCGTCGTCGAGGCCGAGATCGGCTAGGTCGACGACCACGACCCCCCGCTGGCTGCGCCACTCCTGGCAGACGGTCTCCTCACCGGACTCGAACTGCGACCGCGTCAAGGACAACGTCAGCTCACCCTCGACCTGAGTGATGGCGCGGACCTCGGGGGCGTGCAGGCTCGACCACTTCCGCAGGTTCCCCGGGAGCCTGAGGCCACCCGCGATGCTCAGCTGCGAGGACAGCAACGCCACCAGGGCGTTGAGGTCCGTCCGCGTCGGCTCCGCACGGGGGTTCGCCAGGACCTGCAGATCCGTCACCAGCGCCCACCCGTGCGGCAGTCCCGGGAAGGACGTGCTGACGGAGTAACCGGGGCGGGCGATCTCGCTCAGGAGCTGCTGCACCTCACGCAGCAGTGGGCCTTCATCCCGCACGAGGAGTAGCAGATCCTCGCCGAGCTGGACCCGCTCGCACTCTACGAACGCGTTTGCCTGCTCGTCGCGGCGCAAGGGGACGACCCGCCGCGGGAAGCGTCGTCCGTTGACCGCCGAGTCCGGGTCGCTGACCTGGAGCACGCCTTCCACCAACGACTGGGCGTCGACGTCGCCGGCACTTCGTGGGCGTACCAGGCCGCCACCGAGAGGCATGGCCTCGAGCTGCCGTTCGGATTCGTTCTCCCCCAAGACGGTGAGGTGGTCGGGCGCGCCTCCGGTCGATGATCGCACGAGGAACGACAGCTCAAGGCCCGGCCGAGGGAACCGCCGCAGCTGGGCGAGCAGCAGAACGTCGCTGTGCCGGGTGCTCCGTTCGCCGACCACACCGGAGTCGGTGCCGCTGTCCCAGCTGAGCAGCTCGAGGGCTGCGACCTCGGCGATCCGTTCCTGCGCGGCCGGACGTTGCCACAACGCCTGCAAGGTGTTGCTCGCCGGACACGGCGATTGCTGCATCCAGGCGTCGAGCAGGCGCTGCATGTCCGCCGGCGGCACCTCGCTGCCCGGAGGAAGCCCGTACTGCCGGAACATCTGACTGAGGTGACGGCGGTCGGCGGCGCGGACGAGCGCCTGCGAGAGCGGCAGGCCGATATAGCGATGCGTCAGGGCGTACGCAGTCGGGACGCCGTACCGGCCGTCCGTTGCGGTCAGCCAGTCGTTGAGGCCCTTCCACAGCCTCTCCGCGTCCGCTCGGTACGCCGCCGAGAGCCGGTCCTTGGCCGTGTCGGTTTCCACCTCGAGAAGCGAGCTGAGCCGCGGGTAGTACGCATGGACGGCGTAGCTCGTGTCGCTGCCCATTGCCTCGGCGGCCACCGTGAAGAGCGCGAGAAGCCCTACTGTCGGCGGAGGAGGGATGTCGATGTGTGCTGAGCCGCCGGTCGCGGCCGCACGCCGCCAGCGTTCCAGCCTCAGCAGATGTCCGCGGAATACGTCGGAAGGTCCGCTCTTCAGGATGAGGGTGCCGCGGACGGCCTCGACGAGCTGCTGCGTCGGGGTGCTAGCCGCCGAGGCGCCGGCGCGAGCAGCGACCGCCGACAGTACCGCATCGTCCATATCCAAGTAGACGGGCTGGCCTGCCTGTCGATCCGAGAAGATGACGTCGCACAAGGCGTGGTTCCAGACCAGATAACGATCCCATGCCTCAGAAATTGTAGAAATCTTACCGCTCCCGAACTCATCCGGCGTCTCCCTGCTTGCCGCCCGGTGAAATATTCGTGAGCGGCTAATCGGCGTGACAGGCTGTCGGATCTTACGTCGCAGTGCATCAGCAAACATAGCTCTTCGAGCTTCCGCTTAAGCCCGTGCTGTCGCTGATGCCGGGTTGCCCCATCGCTCGACCTTGGCGATGCCAGTGTCGAACCAGGAGGTGGCCATGTGGAGCTTGTCGGTGTCCGATGTCACGACGTTACGGCGGCCGGTGCAGGTCACCTAAATCGTTGACTGGGTCCCAGCCGTCGGCCGCGTGGACATGGACCCCAATGGGTCGGTGCAGATGAGCCGGCGGGGGATCGCGGACCTCGGACTCCCGAAGGGCCGCCGCTACTAGGCGGGGGAAGATAGGGGCAGACACAGCTCGGCCCGGCCACCTGGTGGCGGCCGGGCCGGTGTGCTGACAGGTCAGCCGTTCTCGGTGACCGTGCCGTTGGGGTTGTTGCGGGCGGTGCGGGCGGTGACGTATCTACCCGTGGTCGCCGAGCGGTAGGCAGTGCTGCTCGACTGGTTGGGACCCGGCTTCTCGCGCACGGTGGTGCGCGGGTGCCGTGCGGCCGTTGCGTTGGAGACGTAGCGGCCGGTGCGGGCCGATCGGTTCGCTATGATCATCTCATTTCGTGGGGAGCGAGTGTCCGCGGTGGCGGACCCTGCAGAGGTGTTGGCAAGTGGGGAAGCGCCGGTCAGCTCAGGCGTAGGAGCGGAGCTTCCAGGTGACGGCCCTGCCCGCGTAGGGCGGCATGGTGTTGCCCTTCGCGATCGGCGCAGTGGTGGACGGCGTACCGACCACCACCCACACCCCGCTCTCCGGACAGCTGGAGCCGGTCTTGGCGGTCGTGCCCAGGGGCGCAGTCATGGTGCGTACCTCGTCTTCCGTGTCGATGGCCCGGCGGGTCGGGGGGCCTGTCGGTGCCACGTGATCACCGTAGCATCAACTCGTCTTGTCTGTCACTTCATCGGTACACACTCCCCGGCGCGAGTTCTAGCCCTGGTGGAGCTAGGTTCGAACCCGGTGAGCAGCGCTTGAGGTGAGCAGCGCTTGAGGAAGGTGGAGGGCGAGCCGGTGGACGACCCGATCGACGCCGATGAGCTGCGTCGGCGGGTGGTCGAGCGTCGCCGGGAGCTCGGGTTGAGCTTGCGTGCCGCGGCGGAAGACTCGGGGGTCCCGTTCAACACGCTGTCGCGGGTGGAGAAGGGCCATCTGCCCGACCTGGCGAACTTCAGCCGGCTGGTGGCGTGGGTGGGCTTGGACCCGGCCGCGTTCTTCCGGGCCACCCCGCGCGTCCGCACGGAGAGCACTCCGGCGGTGATCCGGACCAGCTTGCACGCCGACCGGCACCTGACGCCGGACGCGGCTGACCAGATCGCCGAGCTGGTAAACCAGCTCTACACCAAGCTCGCCACCCAGATTGACGACGCCGCGGTGCACTTACGCGCCCAGACCACCTTCACTCCGGGGGCGGCGAAGTTGATGGACGTGCTGGTTGAGCAGCTGCAAGGTGCGCTGCTCGCTGATGACACCCTCGGCGCCGAGCCCGGGTGGGAGGTCTGATGCGCCGCGGGTTCAAGGCCGAGGCCGAGCGCCACGCCGCACACCTACGGAACGCGATTGGATCCTCCGAACAGGAGACGATGCGGCTTCCCGCCCTGGCCCGCCACCTCAAGGTCGCGGTCCTGTCGGCCGAACGAGTACTCGGCGGTCTGGATCTGCTCGTCGCGCTGGACCAGGAGCAGCGCGGCGCCTGGTCGGCGGCAACGCTGACCGTGCACGGACGCACCGCTGTGGTCTACAACCCGATCACGATGGACGGCGAGGTCCTCGATCCTGCGCAGGCCCAGTGCGACGGGCGGACGCGCAGCAACGTCGCCCACGAGTTCGCCCACCTCGTCCTACGCCACGAGCTGCGTCAGATCCAACGCATCGGCGAGCACACCTTCTTCGCCTGCGACCACGAACAGGAAGAGGAAGCGAACTGGCTCGCCGGAGCGATGCTGCTTCCCCGCGCCCTGCTTGTTGCCGCCGCCCGCCGGGGCGACAGCGACGACGATATCGCGAAGGCCAACGCGGTTACGCCCGTGATGGCCCGATTCCGGCTCAATGCCACAGGGGCGCGAATGCAGGCCGCGCGAGGGCGGAGCCGCTGCTCGTGAAAATCGCCAGCACGTCCGTGGCATCAAGCGTGTGAGAAACCGCGTGTACCCCTGCAGCCTTCGGCACGTGCTGCGGCTGCACCTGCCACCGGTGTGGCCTGGCGGCGGCCTTAGTCGCCATCGACGTGGTTTCGCGTGTATTCCTGACGGCGGGGACCGCGGCGTTGTGTGGCCTCACGGTCGACGACGTGCGCAGCGTGGCTTGGGACAACTCGTCAAACTCGTTCCCGAGGACGTGCCAGCCGATCCTTCGTGCCAGGGGCGCGATGACTCGCTGGGTCTGTTCCGCCTTCTCTGGCAGGAGTGCGCGGGGGCCGGGAGCGGCCTTGATCACGGGACGGAAACGCTGAACTGCTGCACCGGGTCGATTTCAAGCCGTAAGCGGAGCCCGGGCCGCTCGAGCTGGACAGCGCTGGTCTCCAGTCAGTGGTTCCTGTCGGTGCGTGGTGCGACGATGCATCGGATAACGTCGAGCGATCGGAAAGTTCGATGGTTGAGCACCACGTTCCGGCCACGTTACGCCGACGGATTTACCTTGAGGTACCGTTCGCTGAGAAGGACGACGCGAAGTCGCTCGGCGCGCGCTGGGACTCGAGCGAGAAGCGCTGGTTCGACCCGAATCCGCCCACGGCTGGCCTCGACCGATGGGCAGTGCGGCCGCCCATTCCGGAGGTGCTGCCGGGTGAGGACCGTACGTTCGGCGGCGCCCTGTTCGTCGACCTCATCCCGCGGACGTGCTGGTTCACCAATGTGCGCACGTGTGTGACCCCGCAGGACTGGGAGCGGCTGCGCCGGCCGATCTTCCGCCGCGCCGGCTACACCTGCGAGGCGTGCGGCGCGGCCGAGGACCGCGGCGTCCGCCGATGGCTCGAAGCGCACGAGCGGTGGGACTTCGACGAGCGGACGGGCGTTCAGTCGTTGCGGCGCCTGATCAGCCTGTGCTCGCCGTGCCACGTGCGCCACGAGGCGCTGTCTGTTCCGAACGGAGGTGGAAGGACTCCGTCTGCGACCTGTCGCAGTGGGTCGTTGAAGCTGAGGGCAGCCTGATCCGGGAGGTGCCGGAGTCGGGTGGGAAGCA
>NZ_JBFWVQ010000030.1:3203-55412 GCF_050246655.1 Pseudonocardia sp. | reverse complement strand
CAGGCCCCGTAGCCCAGCGAGTACCGGGCGCCGCGGTAGCCGAGCTTGAAGAACTCCTCGACGTTCTCCGGGTCCTCCGAGGCGACAGTCGCGACGCCCTCGCCGGGGCCCCAGGTCAGCTCCTCGCGGATGCGGCGGTGCCAGTACTCGGCGAGCGCCTCGGTGAGCTGGACGCCGAGGCCGTGGACCTCCAGGTAGTCGCGGTAGGCGTCCTTGCCGAAGAGCTCGGCGGCGTAGTCCGCGATGGGCGCGCCCATCGTGACCAGGTGCAGGGGCAGCACGTCCACCTCGCCGCGGTCGACGGCGAGGGAGCGCGGCCGCCAGAAGTCGGCCAGGCAGAGGTGACGGTCCCGGCGCTGGCGGGGGAACTCCAGCCGGTGCAGCTGCGGTGCGGACGGCTCGGGCGCGGACAGGATCACCAGCGCGTCCCCCTCGGACACGGCCGGGAAGTACCCGTAGACGACGGCGGCGTGCGCCAGCACCCCCTCGGTGGACAGCCGCTCCAGCCAGTACCGCAGCCGCGGGCGGCCCTCGGTCTCCACCAGCTCCTCGTAGGACGGCCCGGAGCCGCCCCGGGCGCCGCGCAGGCCCCACTGGCCCAGGAACAGCGCCCGCTCGTCGATCATCCCGGAGTAGTCGGCGACCGCGACGCCGCGCACCACGCGGGTGCCCCAGAACGGCGGGGTCGGGATCGGGTTGTCGAGCGCCACGTCGGAGCGCGCCGGGATCGGCCCGGCCGCCTCGGCCTCGGCGGCCCGGCGCCGGGCCGCCACCCTCTGCGACCGCTCGTGGCGGGTCTTGCGCTCGGTCCGCTTCGCCTCCTCCGTGGCGTCCAGCTCGGGCGCGAGCCCGCGGGCGCGGGCCATGGTGGCGTCCATCAGCCGCAGGCCCTCGAAGGCGTCGCGGGCGTAGGAGACGCGGCCCTCGTAGACCTCGGAGAGGTCGTTCTCGACGTAGGAGCGGGTGAGCGCGGCGCCGCCCAGCAGCACCGGGATCTTCTGCGCGACCCCGCGCGCGTTCATCTCCTGCAGGTTCTCCTTCATGATCACCGTGGACTTGACCAGCAGCCCGGACATGCCGACCGCGTCGGCGCGGTGCTCGTCCGCGGCGGACAGGATCGTGGAGATGGGCTGCTTGATGCCCAGGTTGACCACGGTGTAGCCGTTGTTGGTGAGGATGATGTCGACGAGGTTCTTGCCGATGTCGTGCACGTCGCCCTTGACGGTGGCGAGCACGATCGTGCCCTTGCCCTCGGAGTCGGTCTTCTCCATGTGCGGCTCGAGATGGGCCACCGCCGTCTTCATCACCTCGGCGCTGGCCAGCACGAACGGCAGCTGCATCTGGCCCGAGCCGAACAGCTCGCCGACGGTCTTCATCCCCGACAGCAGGGTGTCGTTGATGATCTCCAGCGGCGGGCGGGAGGTCATCGCCTCGTCCAGGTCGGCCTCCAGGCCCTGGCGCTCGCCGTCCACGATGCGCCGCTCCAGCCGCTCGAACAGCGGCAGCGCCGCCAGCTCCTCGGCCCGTCCCGCCTTCGCCGAGGAGGCCGTGACCCCCTCGAACAGCTCCATGAACCGCGACAGGGGGTCGTAGCCTTCACGGCGGCGGTCGTACACGAGGTCCAGCGCGACCGCCCGCTGCTCGTCGGGGATCTTCGCCATCGGCAGGATCTTGGCCGCGGAGACGATCGCGGTGTCCAGGCCCGCGTCCACGCACTCGTGCAGGAACACCGAGTTCAGCACCTGGCGGGCGGCGGCGTTCAGCCCGAACGAGACGTTGGAGACACCGAGGGTGGTCTGCACCTCGGGATGGCGGCGCTTCAGCTCGCGGATCGCCTCGATGGTCTCCCGCGCGTCGCGGCGCACCTCCTCCTGGCCCGTGGTGATCGGGAAGGTGAGGGTGTCGACGACGATGTCCGCCACGCGCATCCCGTGGTGGGTCGTGAGGTCGCGGATGAGCCGGTCCGCCACCCGGACCTTCCACTCCGCGGTGCGGGCCTGGCCCTCCTCGTCGATGCACAGCGCGACGACGGCGCAGCCGTGCTCGCGGACCAGCTCCATCGTGCGCTGGAAGCGGGAGCCCGGGCCGTCGCCGTCCTCGTAGTTGACGGAGTTGACGATGCTGCGCCCGCCGAGGCGTTCCAGGCCAGCCCGCAGCACGCCGGGCTCGGTGGAGTCCAGCATCACCGGCAACGTGGACGCGGTCGCCAGGCGTCCGGCCAGCTCCGCCATGTCCGCGACGCCGTCGCGACCCACGTAGTCGACGCAGAGATCGACGAGGTGGGCGCCCTCGCGGGTCTGCGCGCGCGCGATGCCGACGCACTGCTCCCAGTCCTCGGCGAGCATCGCCTCGCGGAAGGCCTTCGAGCCGTTGGCGTTGGTCCGCTCGCCGACCATGAGCACGGAGGTGTCCTGCCGGAACGGCACGGCCGAGTACAGGGAGCTCACCCCCGGCTCGGGACGCGGATGGCGGGGGACCGGGGCGACGTCGCGCAGCGCCTCGGTCACCACCCGGATGTGCTCGGGCGTGGTGCCGCAGCAGCCGCCGACGAGCCGCAGCCCGTACTCGCGCACGAACGACGCCAGCGCGGTGGCGAGCTCGTCCGGCGAGAGGGGGTAGACGGCGCCGTCCGGGCCGAGCTGGGGCAGGCCCGCGTTCGGCATGACCGACAGCGGGATGCGCGCCTGGCGGGCCAGGGTGCGCAGGTGCTCGCTCATCTCGTCCGGGCCGGTGGCGCAGTTCAGCCCGATGAGGTCGATGCCGAGGGGTTCGAGCGCGGTGAGCGCGGCGCCGATCTCGCTGCCGAGCAGCATCGTTCCGGTGGTCTCGACGGTGACGTGGGCGATGATCGGGATGCGCCTGCCCTCGAGCTCCATCGCGCGGTGCATCCCGTGGACGGCGGCCTTGGCCTGCAGCAGGTCCTGGCAGGTCTCGACGATCAGGGCGTCCGACCCGCCTGCGACGAGGCCCCGGCCGCACTCGGTGTAGGCGTCGCGCAGCCGGGCGAACGTCTCGTGGCCGAGGGTGGGGAGCTTGGTGCCGGGCCCGACGGAACCGAGCACCCAGCGCTCGCCGCCCATCTCGTCCGCCACGCGCCGGGCGATCGCGGCGCCCTTCTCGGCCAGCTCGCGGATGCGCCCGTCGATGCCGTACTCGCCGAGGTTGGGCAGGTTCGCCCCGAACGTGTTCGTCTCGACGGCATCCGCACCGGCCTCGTAGTACGCGCGGTGGATGCGGGAGACGACGTCGGGGCGGGTGTCGTTCAGGACCTCGTTGCAGCCCTCGAGGCCGTCGAAGTCGTCGAGGACGAGATCGGCGGCCTGGAGCATCGTGCCCATCGCTCCGTCGGCGACGACCACGCGCCGGGCGAGCGCGTCGAGCAGGGCGGAGTCGGGCGGGGCGGCAGGCATCCTCACAGCCTAACGATCGATCTGTGGCTTCCCACAGTTCGTATCGCCGCCGGATGGCGTTCTGCACAGCCGGCGGGCGCCGTGAGCTTCCCCGGCCGCCGCCCCGCCCGAGGTTCAGCCGATCGAGACGCCGATGCTGTTCGCCACGAGTCTCAGGGTCTTGTCGGCGGGGTCGTTGACGATCGACACCCGCGACGTGCCCGGCGCCCGGTAGACCATCGTGGATGAGCCGCCGCCGTCCAGGTTCACCGCGGCGTGGACGCCCATGGAGGCGAGCTGGCGGGCGAACTCCGGCAGCGTCATCCCGCCGCTGTCGCTCTGCCGCCCGTCCACGGTCACGAGCATGATCTTCTTCCCGTCCGCCGAGAGGCCAGCGGCGCTGCGCGGCGCGCGCTCCCGGTTCGAGATCGGGTTGGGGATGGCCACGCCGTCGGCGACGATCGGCATCCCGCCGACCGCGAACCTCGGTGCGACGCCGCTCGCGGGAACCAGGGCGTAGTCGACGGTCACCTCGTCCCCGGCGGCGAGTCCGCGCAGCTTCGCCGCACCGCCGTCGCGGCCGACCAGGACGGTGTCGCCGGGCTTGATCGCCCCGCCCTTCGCCGGGCCACTGCTCACCACGGTGCCGTCGCGGACGAGCACCTCGACGCGGTCCGCCGCGCAGGGGGCCGTGCGGTCGGCGTCGCTGCCGCACATCGTCCTCGCGCGGTCGTAGGCGCCCCAGGCGTTGGTGAAGACGCCGATCCCGCCGACGGGGACGGCGTGCTGGTTGAGCGCCACGATCGGCCACGCACCCTTGGCGCTCGTGACCGTGCCCTCCAGGCGGAGCCGGTCGATGCGGGCCTTGCCGTCCTGCCCGACGGTGAAGACGTAGTCGGGCTCGGCGCCTGCCACCGGCGGTGCCGCGCGGCGGCCCTGGGGGACGGCCGCCTTGAGCGGCGTGCCGTCCATCACCGCCGGGCCCGCGGGAGCGCCGCTGCGCCCGATGTCGAAGAAGTCGCCGTTGATGGCGGCGACCGCGCCGACGTCGTTGGCCATGTCCGAGACGGTGGCCCGGGACGCGAGGACGCCCGAGTCCAGCAGGTCGACGCGCACCTTGGGCTTGGTGAGATCGACCTCGACGACGTCGCCCATCACCGGCCTACCGCCCGCGGTCGTGGAGAACTCGCGGTGCGAGACGCCGTCGTAGCCCGCCGGTGCCGCGACCGCTGGAGTGGCGAGCGCGGCCGTCGCGACGAACCCCGCGGTGCCCATCGCGACGGCCACCGTGAGCACCCGGCGCGCCCAAGTCCCTGCCCGCATCCGTCCCCCCACTGGTGTGATCGACGGTGCCGGATCCCATCACAGGGCGGCGCCGAGGTGGGGGAACGACGCGGTGAACCGCCGGATCGAGCGACGTGACCCACGATCGTGGGGTGATAGCCCGGCGCGGTGCGCGACGATGCTCATCCCGGCTCCTCGCCCTTCTCCGGCGATTCCGTGGCCACCGCCTCGCGCACCGCGGGCACGATCTCCCCGGCCCAGCGCTCGAGCGACCTCGCGTCCGGCGTGCCGCCCGCGGGGGAGAACAGCAGGAACCCGGACGCACCGTGCTCCAGCACGGCGCCGGTCAACTCGTCCACCCACTGGGCGACATCGCCGCCGACCCACCGGCCGTCGCCGTCGCGCGGCGCAGGCAGCGGCAGGTCTGTGATCCGCCCGGGCAGGTTGAAGATCGTGCGGACCGCGGCCGGGTCGCGGCCCACCGCGACCGCCGCCCCGTCGATCACCGGCCGCGAGCTGAGATACCGGGCGCTGCGCCAGTCCGCGGCGTGGCCGGGGATCCAGCCGTCGGCGACCCGGCCGGTGGCCGCGAGCGAGCGCCTGCCCACCGACCCGGTCCACACCGGTGGGGCGGGCACCGGCGCCGGGTCGATCCGGTGCACCCGGTGGTGGCGGCCGGTGAAGGTGACCGGCGGTCCGCCCCCACAGAGCGCGCGGACCAGCACGATCGCCTCCTCGAAGGCGTCCACGGCCGCGCCGGGGGACAGCCGCGGCAGACCCATGTCCGCGATCCGGTCCCACAGCCCGCCCGCGCCCATGCCGAGCACGACCCGCCCGCCGGACAGCGCCGAGAGCGCCGCCACCGTCCGGGCGAGCAGGGCGGGTGCCCGGGTCGGGTTGGTGACGTTGGCGAAGCCGGCGATGCGCCGGGTGCGGCCGAGCACGAACCCGAGCGCGGCGTACGCGTCGAGGCGCTCGCCCAGGTAGGGGTGATCGGAGAGGGAGAACACGTCGAGCCCGTCGTCGTCGGCGCGGCGGACCAGCTCCAGCAGCTCGGAGGCCTCGTCGACGGTGCTGTGCGCGCCGAAGCCGAAGACCGGCGCGGTCATCGGCGGCCGAACATCCGGGCGAACCGCTCGGTGAACAGGTCGGCGCCCTTCTGCTCGGCGACCGTCGCCGCGGGCACGGCGCCCGGCCCGTCCGGCCCGGGGAGCTGGCCGACCCCGCCGCGCGGCCCGAGCGGCAGCAGGATCATGGGCTCCGTCGAGGGCCGGTAGGTGGCCGTCGGCTGCTCGCCGCGCAGCCGGGCGGCGATGTTGCGGGCCACGACGTCTGCGTGCCGCATGGCGTGGCCCGCGCGCTTCGTCTCGGCGACGTCGGTGACGTCGCCGATCGCGTACACGTGGTCGTAGCCGCGGACGGTCAGGCTCTCGGTGACCGGGACCTCGCCGCGCGCCGTGCGGGTGACGAGCGCGCCGTCGGCGAGGTAGTCGCAGTCGACCTGCACGCCGTACGCGCGGAACCAGATGTCGGCGGTGACCTCCTCGCCGCCGGACATGGTGACCGTGAACGGCCGGGCGTAGCCGGGCTCGCCGGGCGGCGGCGCGAGCAGGGCGGCGCCCAGCCGCAGCACGATGCCGCGCTCCTCGAGCTGGCGGTGCAGGTCCGCGCGCACCTGCGGCAGGAAGCCGGGCAGCAGCTCGGTTGCCGGGTCGAGGACGGTCACCCGCTTGTCCGGCCAGACCTCGGCGATCTCGCCCGCCAGCTCCAGCCCGACGGCGCCCGCCCCGAGGACGAGCACGTGGCCGGCCTCGGACAGCTCCTTGTGCGTGCGGCGCAGGTCCTCGATCGCCTCGTCGGTGGAGTCCGCCCGCGGCTTGGCCGGGTACGGGTAGCGGGAACCGGACGCCAGGACCAGGTGGTCCGCGTCGATCCGGCGCCCGGACGCCAGCGTCACCCCGCCCGGGTCCGCGGCGACGACCCGGTCGCGGACGACGGTGCCCCGGCTCAGCATCCCGTCGTAAGGGAAGAACAGGTGGTGTGCCCAGTCGGGCCGGGCCAGCCCGCGCAGGGAGCCCGCGGAGTTGACGAATGCGTCACGTGGATCGATCAGGACGACGTCCGCCTCGGCATCCAGCGCCGTGGCCAGTGCCGCGCCCCCGTAGCCCCCGCCGACGATCACGACCGTACGACCCATGACGGCACGCTCCTCTCGTTGAGTTCGTGCTACGAACTGTATTAGTTCGTGGCACGAACTGCAAAGCGGAGGGCTATCCGTGCGTGGCCTCGTCCAGGTCCTTGAAGACGACCGGGACCTCGTTGTCCCGCACGATCCGGCCGAGCAGCCCGGCGAGCGCGTCGCGGTCCGCACCGCTGAACCCCACCGGGAGCAGGTCGATCCGTCGGCAGGTCTCGGCGTAGAACTCGTCGGCGACCGCGCGGCCGTGCGGGGTGAGCGCGACCCGCACCACTCGGGTGTCCTGCTGGTCGATCTCCCGCCGGACCAGGCCGTTGCGCTCGGATCGGTCGACCAGCCCGGTGATGCTCGACTTCGCCAGGCCCAGTACGGCGCCCAGCTCGCCCATTCCGTACGGCTGCGACATCAGCACGCAGAGCAGCTGCCCCTGCTGCGGGGTGAGCCCGTGCTCGCGGCTGGACTGCGCGTAGACGGCGTTCACCAGGAACGACGTGCGCACGAGCCCGGTGACCACGCCGATCGGGCCGTCGACCCTCGCCATTAGGCCACCCTACACCGGCTTCCCAGATATTTCGTGCCACGAACCATCGGGTCTAGCCGCGTGCGTAGCGAGCGGGAGTGATGCCGACGAGCCGGCGGAAGTGCCTGCCGAGGTGGGCCTGGTCGTAGAACCCGGCGGCGACCGCGACCTCTCCCGGGGGCAGGCCGTCCAGCAGGAGGCGCCGCGCGAGGTCGACGCGGCGGCCGGTGAGGTAGCGGTGCGGCGCCACGCCGTGCTCGCGGGTGAACGCGCGCACGAGGTGGGTCGGCGAGGCGCCGATCAGCCGGCCGGCCTCGTCCAGACCGATCCCGTCGGCGATCCGCGCGTCGATGAGCTCCCGCAGCCGCCGCGCGACGCCGCGGTCCGGGCGGGGCTCGGTGGCGGGCAACCCGCGCAGGTGCTCGCGCAGCCGCTCGCCGAGCAGCGCGAGCCTGCTCTGCGCCTCCAGGTCCTCGCCGGGGGTTCGCAGCACCTCGTGGAGCTGGTGCACGCGCCTGCGCAGCAACGGGTCCGCGACCGCGGGGCGGTCCACCGCGGCGCCGGCCAGATCGGCGCCGAGGACGTCCGCGTCGAGGTAGAGCACCCGTTTGCGGAACCCGTGCGCGGTGGCGGCGCGCCCGTCGTGGGGGACGTGCGGGGGCAGCAGCGTCACCTGGGTGGGGGAGGCGGCGTTGGCGTGGCGGTCCAGGTCGTAGCGGACGGCGCCGTCGTCGACCAGCAGCAGCGTCCACGCCTCGTGAGTGTGCACCGGGTAGGCGTGCTCGGTGAAGTGCGCGTGGAAGACCTCCGCGATACCGGGCACCGCGGGCCGCCAGGCGCGAACGCTCTCGCCCACGTCAGGAACGTACAAGACCGGCGCGGCCCGACGGGCGCATCGTCGGGGCCGTGCGCTTCGACACCAAGATCGCCGTGCTGCTGCGGGACGATCTCGCCGACTGGCAGGCCCTGAACGTCACCGCCTTCCTGAGCAGCGGCATCGCCGCGAACCCCGAGCTGCTCGGCGAGCCCTACCTCGACGCGGACTCCGACAGCGACGGGATCCGCTACCTGCCCATGTTCCGCCAGCCCCTCCTCGTCCTCGACGGCTCCAAGGAGGTGTTGACGGCCGCGCACGCCCGTGCGGTGTCGCGCGGCCTGCCCGTGGCGATCTTCACCGCGGACCTGTTCGCCACCGGCCACGACGAGGCGAACCGCGCCGCCGTCCGGGCCGTCCCGCGCGCCGACCTGGATCTCGTCGGCCTGGCCGTGCACGGGCCGCGCAACGGCGTCGACAAGGTGCTGAAGGGAGCCCGCCTGTTCGGGCGACGCGCCTCTCGTTGACCGGCGCGGGACCGGTGTGGTCTCGTCTTCATCCGACGGCAGCGCGAGGAAGCCGGTGCGAATCCGGAGCGGTCCCGCCACTGTGACCGGCCCGCGGGCCGGGAGCCAGACACTCGCCTCCGTCGTCTCGCCGGCGACGAGGAGGGCGCGGACCCTCTTTCAGGAGGCATCGTGATCCCCGTCCTGCTGCTGTCCACCGCGGACACCGAGCTGCTCGCGGCACGGCGGTGCGGCGAGCCGTGGCGTACCGCGAACCCGTCCCGCGTGGACGTCGCCGGGCTGCCCGCGCTGCTCGACGGCGTCGGCGTCGTGGTGCTGCGGCTGCTCGGCGGGCGCCGGGCCTGGCCGGAGGGCGTGGACGCGCTGGTGGCCTCGGGGCTGCCGGTGGTGCTGCTGGGCGGCGAGGCGAGCCCGGACGCCGAGCTGATGGGCCGGTCGACGGTGCCGGCGGGCGTCGCGTCGGAGGCGCTCGCCTACCTCGCCGCCGGAGGGCTCGACAACCTGCGCGAGCTGCACCGCTTCCTCACCGACACCGTGCTGCTCACGGGCACCGGCTTCGCCCCGCCGGTGCCGGCCCCGGACTTCGGGGTGCACGGGCCGCGGCTGCAGGACCCGGCGCGCCCGACCGTGGGTGTCGTGTTCTACCGGGCGCATGCGCTCTCGGGGAACACCGCGTTCGTGGACGCGCTGTGCGACGCCGTCGAGGCACGGGGGGCGAACGCGCTGCCGGTGTACTGCGCGACGCTGCGCGGGGCGCCCGACGAACTGCTGGAGCTGCTCGGGCACGCGGACGCGCTGGTGGCGACGGTGCTCGCGGCGGGGGGCACGGTCGCGGCGGGCGCGAGCGCGGGCGGCGACGAGGACTCCTGGGACGCCGGGGCGCTGGCCGCGCTGGACGTCCCGGTGCTGCAGGGGCTCTGCCTCACCACCACGCGCGCGACCTGGGAGGCCTCCGACGCGGCGCTCTCCCCGATGGACGCGGCGATGCAGGTCGCGATCCCCGAGTTCGACGGCCGGATCGTCGCGGTGCCGTTCTCGTTCAAGCAGACCGCGCCGGGCGACGACCTGCCCGTCTACGTGGCCGATCCCGAGCGGACGGCGCGGCTCGCGGGGCTCGCGGTGCGCCACGCGCGGCTGCGGAGCACGCCTGTCGCGGAGCGGAAGCTGGCGGTGGTGTTGTCGAGCTACCCGACCAAGCACGCCCGCGTGGGCAACGCCGTCGGGCTGGACACCCCGGCGTCCGCGGTGGTGCTGCTGCGGGCGCTGCGGCGCGCGGGGTATGCCGTCGGGGAGTTCCCCGAGGACTCCGACGCGCTCATCCACACGCTCATCGCCGCGGGTGGGCACGACGTCGAATGGCTCACCGACGAGCAGCTCGCCGCCGCGCCGACGCGGGTGCCGCTCGCGGACTACCGCTCGTGGTTCGCGACGCTGCCCGCCCCGCTGGCCGAGCGGATCGTCGAGCACTGGGGGGAGCCGCCGGGTTCGCTCTACGTCGACGGGAGCGACGTCGTGCTGGCGTCGCTGCGGTTCGGCAACGTGCTGCTCATGATCCAGCCCCCGCGCGGGTTCGGCGAGAACCCGGTGGCGATCTACCACGACCCGGACCTGCCGCCGTCGCACCACTACCTCGCGGCCTACCGCTGGCTGGAGCACTCCTTCGGCGCGGACGCGGTGATCCACCTCGGCAAGCACGGCACGCTGGAGTGGCTGCCCGGCAAGGGCCTGGGGCTCTCCGCGCACTGCGCGCCCGACGCCGTGCTGGGCGCCCTGCCGCTGGTCTACCCGTTCATCGTCAACGACCCCGGTGAGGGCACCCAGGCCAAGCGCCGCGGGCACGCCGTCGTCGTCGACCACCTCGTGCCGCCGATGGCCCGCGCGGACTCCTACGGCGAGCTCGCGATGCTCGAACAGCTCCTCGACGAGTACGCGACCGTGCAGGCGCTGGACCCGCCGAAGCTGCCCGCCCTGCGTGCCCGGATCTGGGAGGTCGTCACCGCCGCCCAGCTGCACCAGGACCTGCACCTCGACGCCGCCCCCGGCGAGGACGACTTCGACGACTTCCTCCTGCACGTCGACGGCTATCTCTGCGAGATCAAGGACGTCCAGATCCGCGACGGGCTGCACGTCCTCGGCGGCGCGCCGGCCGGGCCCGCGCGGGTGGACATCGTGCTGTCGATCCTGCGGGCCACGCAGGTCTGGGGTGGGACGGCGGCGCTGCCGGGGTTGCGGGCGGCGGTCGCCGCGTGGGTGGGGATGGACGAGCAGGCGCTGCTCGCGGTGCCGGGTGCACCGGTGCCGACGTCGGCGCCCGCCCCCCCGCAGTGGGGTGGCTTTACTGCACCTGGGCCGGAGCAAAGCCACCCCACTGCGGCTCGGGGTGCACCCGGGGAGCAGGTGGAGCGCCTCGCCCGGCTGGTCACGCTCGCCGGTGGCCCGGCCGCCACCGCGTCCGACCTGGTGGACGTGCTGGAGGCCGTCGCCCGCCGCCTCGTCGAGGGCCTGGACGCCCGCGGCTGGACCGACGCCGGGACCGTCACCGCGGACGTGCTGGGCGAGCCCGTCCCGGACGTGACGGCGGTGCTCGACTTCGCCTGCCGGGAGGTCGTCCCCCGCCTGGAGCGCACGACGGACGAGATCGCGCACGTCCTGCACGCCCTGGATGGCGGGTTCGTCCCGGCGGGCCCCTCCGGATCGCCCACCCGCGGGCTGGTGAACGTCCTGCCGACGGGCCGCAACTTCTACTCCGTGGACCCGAAGGCGATCCCCTCGCGCTCCGCGTGGGAGGTCGGGAAGGCGCTCGCGGACTCCCTGCTCGCGCGGCACGTCGCCGACACCGGCGACTACCCGGCGAGCGTGGGGCTCACCGTGTGGGGCACGAGCGCGATGCGCACCCAGGGCGACGACATCGCCGAGATCCTCGCCCTGCTCGGCACCCGCCCCGTCTGGGACGACGCGTCGCGGCGCGTCACCGGGTTCGAGATCGTCTCCCGCGAGGAGCTGGGACGGCCCCGCGTGGACGTCACCGTCCGCATCTCTGGGTTCTTCCGCGACGCGTTCCCGCACGTCATCGCCCTGCTGGACGACGCGATCGCCGCGGTGGCCAAGCTCGACGAGCCGGACAACCTCGTCCATCGCCACGTCGAGGAGGACGTGGCCGCGCACGGCGATCACCGTCGCGCCACCGCCCGCATCTTCGGCTCCAAGCCCGGCGCGTACGGGGCGGGCCTGCTGCCGCTCATCGACGCCCGCAACTGGCGCTCCGACGCCGATCTCGCCGAGGTCTACGCGGTGTGGGGCGGCTACGCCTACGGCCGCGGCCTGGACGGGCGGGAGGCGCGCGCGGACATGGAGGCGTCGTTTCGGCGCATCGCCGTCGCCGCGAAGAACCAGGACACCCGCGAGCACGACATCGTCGACTCCGACGACTACTTCCAGTACCACGGCGGCATGGTCGCGATGGTCCGCGCTCTGGCCGGCCGCTCGCCCGCGGCGTACGTGGGCGACTCCGCCGTCCCGGACGCCGTGCGCACCCGCACGCTGGCCGAGGAGACGAAGCGGGTGTTCCGGGCGCGGGTGGTCAACCCGAAGTGGGTCGCCGCGATGCAGCGCCACGGCTACAAGGGCGCCTTCGAGCTGGCCGCCACCGTGGACTACCTGTTCGGCTACGACGCCACGGCGGGCGTCGTCGACGACTGGATGTACGCCACGCTCGCCGAGGAGTACGTGTTCGACGAGCGGAACCGCGCGTTCATGGAGCGGTCGAACCCGTGGGCGCTGCGGGGCATCGCCGAGCGGCTCCTCGAAGCCGCCGAGCGCGGCATGTGGGCCCGGCCGGACGACGCGGTCCTGGACCGGCTGCGGCGCACCTACCTCGAGCTCGAGGGCGACCTGGAGGAGGGCACCGCATGAACACCCTGGTCGGCGTCGGGGTCGGGCCCGGCGACCCGGAGCTGCTCACGGTCAAGGCGGCGAACCTGCTGGCCAAGGCGGACGTCGTGTTCGTGCCGGTGGCGGCAGGAGACCCCGGCACCGGTCGCGCCGAGGCCACCGTGCTGCACTACGCCGAGGCGTGGCGGATCGAGCGGGTCGAGTTCGCCCTCCACGACCGCGTCCACGGGCCGGCACGGGAGCGGGCCTGGGACGCCGCCGCGACCCAGGTGGCGGCCTGGTTCGCCGCCCATCCGGGTGCCACGGCGGTGTTCGCGACGATCGGCGACCCCTGCGTCTACTCCACCTTCACCTACCTCGCCGCGACGGTGCGCGGCCTGCTGGGCGACCTCGACGTGCAGCTCGTCCCCGGTATCACCGCCATGCAGGATCTCGCCGCGCGCACCGGGACACCGCTGGTGGAGGGCCGCGAGTCGCTGGCCCTTTTCCCGATGACGGCCGGTGCGGAGCGGTTCCGGGACGCGCTGGAGCGGTTCGACGCCGTGGTGGCCTACAAGTTCGGCCGGCTGCTGCCCGAGGCGCTCGCCGTGCTGCGCGAGACGGGCCGGCTCGACGACGCCGTCTACGGCGCCGCGCTGGGCCTGCCCGGCGAGGAGATCCGACCCGCCTGCGACCTCGACCCGGATGTCGCGGGACCGTACCTCTCGACGCTGATCGTCGCGCCCCGCCGCGGCGGCCGGGGGAGTGCCCTGTGACCGCGACCTGATCAGCCGGTCGGCCGCCAGCCCAGCGCCGGGCCGAGGTGCGTCGCGATGTCGGTGAGGATCTGGACGTAGTCCTCGGGCGCGAAGCTGAAGGGCAGCGCGAACACCGCCTCACGCACCTCCCGGAACGCCGCGTGCGCGTACAGCCCCTCGGCGATCCGCTTCGAGGGCCCGACGAGATCGCGCGCGAACAGCAGTCCCGCCGGACCCTGGGGCTCGGCGGTGCGCGGGGTGCGCGCGGCGACGTACGCGTCGTACTTCGCGCGCTGCTCGGGAGTGGCGGAGTCGGTCGGGATGACGACGAGGCCCTGCGAGACCCGTCCCTGCGGACGGGCCGCGCGGAACGCCTCGATGACGTCGAGCTGGAGCCGGGCGAAGTCCGGCGGCGCTCCCGGGACGGCCTTGACGACGTTGCTGGTCAACAGGTTCATCCCCAGCGCGCCCGCCCGCCGGCCCGACGAGACGCTTCCCGCGCCGTACCAGAGGCGTTCCCGCAGGCCGGGGGAGTGCGGCTCGACCCGGTCGGAGAAGACCTCGAACCCCTCCGTGCCGCGGAACGCGGACGCCCGCTCGCCGCCGACGAACCGCACCAGGCGGTCCAGGCGCTCGTCACCGAAGTTCTCGATCTCCGCGGTCTCCGGGTAGAGCGCCTCCCGCACGTCGTCCCAGCGCATCGGCGGCCCGACGCTCACACCGGGGTTCAGCCGACCGCCGCTGAGGATGTCCACGGTCGCGAGATCCTCGGCGAGCCGCAGCGGGTTCTCCCAGCCCAGCGGGATCACCGCGGTGCCCAGCGCGATCCGGGTCGTGCGCTGCGTCGCCGCGGCGAGCAGCGCGACCGGGGAGGAGATGCCGTACTGCAGGTGCCGGTGGCGCACCCAGGCGCTGTCGAACCCGAGCCGCTCGCCCAGCTCGATCACCTGCAGCGTCGTCTCGTGGCCCGGGCCGGGATCGGCGCCGTCGAACAGGCCGATCGTGAGGAAGCCGAGCTTCTCCAACGGCACGGACGGGACGGGCATACGGCGCTCCTTCGGGGGACTCGGCAGCCACGCGCCGTCGAGGGCTGCGCCTGCCTGCCGAGTCTGCCCGGTGGCGCCCGTCGCGGGGAACGAAGGGTGCCGTCAGAACGCGACGAGACGATCGAAGAAGCTGCGGTAGCGGCGCAGCGCGAGCCGCAGGTCCTCCGTGGACGTGCTGTCGGAGTCCAAGCCGTGCTCCAGGCGTCGGCGCTGCTCGGCGAACAGCGCCTGCAGCTCGTCGAGCAGCTCCCCGACCAGGGCGTCCGCCTCGCCGACCGCCTGTCGCGGCTCGTCGACGAATCCACTCTTCACCCGGTCCCAGCGCGACGTGTAGTCCTCGGCGCGTTCCCGTGGCACCAGCCGTTCGGGCGTGTCGTCCGTCCGGGCCCCGCCGGTGGCGGCGGTGCGCCCCGCCGCTGCGCCGTTCGTCCCCGGTCCCGCCGCGGCGTCCCCACGCTCCTCGCCGGAGCCGCCGGGCGGGGACTGCTCGACCGGCTGCTCGCCGGCGCCCTGCGCGCCCTCGCGTTCGGTGCGGGCGGCACCCTCGGCGGCGAGGTCGCCCTCGAGGGAGCTCCGGGACTGCCCGTCCGGGTCGGCGAGCTGCTCGTCCGGCGGGACGTCGGAGCGGGTGGGCTCCGTAGCCGTGCCTTCCTCGTCGGCGCGACCGGTGGTCTCGTCGTGCGTGGACTTGAAGATGCTCATCGGGCCTGCTCCTCGCTGCGGGTGGTGCGGCTCCTGGTCGGGTGGCCGTCGGTCGCCGCCCCGCTCGTGGCGGCGTGGTGTCCGGGGCGGTCGCCGTCCCTCTCGTCGCCGTCCCTCTTGTCGCCGTCCCTCTCGTCGCTGTCGCCATGGCCGAGCAGCGCATCGACGAGCGAGCGGTAGGAGGTGAGGGCGTGGCGCTGCCGCTCGGTGTCGACACCGCCGTCGCCCGAGGCGTCGTGGACCGCGCGCGCCTCGCGGTAGTGGTGGACCACCTCGGGATGCGCGACGGAGATGTCCTCGGCGCGGCGGTCGAAGTCGTCGACCGGGTAGCCGCGCGTGCGCATGATCTCGACGACGAGCGCGTCGGCCTCGCGCAGCGCTCCCGCCGGATCGTCGACGAACCCGGCCTGCACCGACTCCCACTCGCGCCGGTAGCCGTCGCGCTCCTCGGGCCGCAGCGTGCGGATGTCGAGATCGCGGTGGCGGCGCTCACGATCGGCGAGCGCGGCCTCGGCGGCCTTGCGGTCGCCGGACTCGGCGACGGTGCGCTCGTACTCGCTCCCGAAGTGCCTGCGCAGCTTGTCCGAGCGCCTGCGGCGGGCCATCAGCAGGCCCGCGGCGGCGAGGACGAGGACGAGCGCGACCACGATGACGACGAGGACGATGGAGTCCATCTGCCCCTCCTCTTCGTATGAATCACTCGATCGAGTGATGCCGCACGGATAGCCGGTCGTCACGCTTCGGAAACATCGGCTCAGCGCAGGCTGTCCAGCGGATCGGCCCGCAGGAGATCGGGATCGTCCGCCGCGAGGGTGACGGCGCGGCCCGGCCCGGTGGAGCGGGTCTCGAACCGGACGGTGACCCGCCCGTGCCCCGCGCCCTGCACCCAGCCGTGCCCGTGCGCGGCGTGGCGGACGTCGTCCCCGGCCCGCCACGGCCGCTCGGCCGCGACGTGCGGCTGCTCCGCCGTCGCCTGCGGCGCCACGGGCTCGACCGGTTCGACGAGCGCGGGGAAGAGGGTGGGCGGTGCGGCGTCGGAGAGCCCGGCGAGGGAGACGCCGATGAGCCGCACGCCGCCCTCGGGCACGGCTCCGCGGGCCAGCCTCTGCGCGACGGCCGTGAGCGTGGTGAGATCGGTACTCGCGACGGCGGCGGTCTCGGAGCGGCTGGCGGTGGTGAAGTCCGCCGACC
This sequence comes from Pseudonocardia sp., assembly GCF_050246655.1. Classification (GTDB taxonomy): domain Bacteria; phylum Actinomycetota; class Actinomycetes; order Mycobacteriales; family Pseudonocardiaceae; genus Pseudonocardia. The sequence continues at coordinate 39,114 of NZ_JBFWVQ010000030.1, read as the reverse complement.
GGATCTTGACGCTGACGGTGCGCGCGGCGCGCCCGGACTCGACGAGCCGCCGGTGCGCGGCCTCGGCCATCCGGGCGACGGCGTCGTGGACGGCGGACATGGTGGTGAGGTCGGCGTCGAAGGTCGTCTCGGCGCTCACCTGCTTCGCGGCACCCCGCGGCGCGACGGGCCGCTCGTCGATGCCGCGGGCGAGCCGGTGCAGCTCGCCGCCGACCGCCCCGCCGAGCAGGCCGGTGACCTCGCGCAGGTCCATCGCGGCGAGCTCGCCGATCGTCGCGACCCCGACCTTGCCGAGTGCGGCCTGCGCCACCGGGCCGACGCCCCACAGCGACCGGACGGGCAGTGGCGCGAGCACGGCCCGTTCCTCGGCGGGGCCGACGACGCGCAGGCCGTCCGGCTTGGCGAGATCCGAGGCGATCTTCGCGACCTGCTTGCCCGACCCCGCCCCGACCGAGCCGGGCAGCCCCGTGCGGGCCAGGACGGCGGTGCGCAGCGCGGTCGCGAACCCCACCACCTCGGCGACGGAGGCCCCGGCGAGCGCGGGCGGCTCGAGGAACGCCTCGTCCAGCGACACGGGCTCGACGACCGGCGCGGCGTCGGCGAGAACCGCCATCACGTCCTCCGACAGCGCCCGGTACACCGCCCCTCGCGGCGGGACCACGACGGCGTGCGGGCAGAGCCTGCGCGCCTGCCCCATCGGCATCGCCGAGCGCGCCCCGAACACGCGGGCCTGGTAGCTCGCCCCCGCGACGACGGCCCGCGGTCCGAGCCCCCCGACCAGGACGGGACGTTCGCGCAGCGTCGGGCGGGTGAGCTGTTCGGCGGCGGCGAAGAACGCGTCCATGTCCAGGTGCAGCACCCAGCGCCCGGAGCGGTCCTCCAGGTCGGCCGGGTCGGTCACGGCCCCATCATCGCCGCGACCACCGACGTTCAGCGGGCGGCGGCGCGGAGCAGGTGGTCGCCGCGGAGCTCCGCCACCGGCGGTGCGACCGGGCCTGCCCCGGCGACCGCGCCCGTGTAGCCGGGGGCGGGGCGCAGGTCGCGCAGCCACATCGGCGCCGCGGGTGCGCGCTCTCCGGACCACGCGACCACGCGCGGACCCTCCAGCGTGATGGCCGCCATCGGCGCGGCCAGGCCGGTTCCGGTGGCCTTGAGCAGCGCCTCCTTGCGCGTCCACGCGGTGAAGAACGCGTCGGGCGTGGCAGGCCCGGTGTGCGGGGTCTCGGCGGGGGAGGCGACGTGGCGGATCATGCCGGCGAGGTCGGTCATCGAGCGGACGTGCTCGGTGTCCAGCCCGATCGGCCCGTCCCGCCACACGGCGACGCCGACGACGTCACCTGCGTGGGTGAGCGAGAACCCGGGCACGGCGTCGAGCGGGCAGCCCGCCTGCACCACCGGCTTGCCGTGCTGCTCGCCGCAGCGGCAGGTGCGGTCGAACTCGACGCCCGCGGGGGCGACGTCGATGAGCTCGGCGAGGACGACCCGGGCGAGGGCGTGGGCGGCGAGGTAGCGGGCCCGGTCCGCGGCGCGGCGGAAGCGGGCGAGGCGGTCGCGCTCGTGCTCGTCGAGCAGCGCGACCAGCCCGGGGGCGTCCTCCGGCGCGACCGGGGACGCCCACCGGACGGTGCACGGCTCGGGGGTCATCCCCCGAGCCTCGCACGGTCAGGATCCGGTGCGCCGGATCGGGTTCACGCGGCGGCCCTGGATGCCGCGCGTCTGCGCCGCCTGCGCTCCGGGCAGCTGCAGACGCTCGGCGCGGCCGGACTTGCCGCGACGGGCGGCGCGGCGCTCCGCGCGGTTGGTGGGCTGGGGCTGGGACGGCTGGGCAGGCATGAGCGCCTCCTGTGCGGGACGGCCGGCGACCGGGCCGGCCGGGTCGTGGGTGCCCGGTACGGCGACCGGGCACGGGACGAGGAGACGGGTGCCCGCGACACACGGGAAGCACGACACGCGCGCCGCGGGCACCCGTACGCGGCGGGCACGTAGCGGGCCACACCGCGTGCCGCCCTGGCGAAGGCGGCCGGGAGGTCGCGACGGCGGATGTCCGGCGGCATCGCGACGAGGTGTCAGCGCAGGCGCATGACCGACACGCTAGGCGGGCCTGGGCCCACCGCACCAGTGATTTCTTCTCTAGCCTCGCAGGGGTGACCCGGGCGTCCCACCTCGACACGATCACCCGCTACTACGACGGCTGCAGCAGTGGCGATGTCGAGGCCATGATCGCCACGATGCACCCGGACGTCGTCCACTACTTCCTCGCGCCGAACCCCGGTTCCACACCGGTCGGCGGCGCCGAGCACCTCGCGCGCTACTGGCGCAAGGTGCAGTCCATGCTGGACGCGCGGTGGCTGGTCGACCACTGCCTCGAAGGCCCGGACGAGGCCGTCATCGAGTGGACGATGTGCTGGACACCGCCGGGTGGCGCGCCGCGGGTGGCCACCCGCGGCGCGGAGTGGTTCACCTTCCGCGGCGGCCTGATCCACGAGATCCGCTCCTACTACCGGCAGGAGCCCGCCACCACCGAGCTGGACGGTTTTCCCTACGTCGCCCGCGGCTACAGCGCGCCGGGCGACGAGCGGCACCGGGCGCGCTGACCCCCTTCACCCGGTGAGGGGCGCGCACACCGCCAGCATCTCGGGTGTCTCGGGGACGAGGCCCGTCCGCGCCGCGAGCCAGGGCAGCGCCTCGGCCAGCTGCGTGCCCCACGTCGCGAGCCCCGGTGGGGCACCGGCGCGGGTGACCTGGCAGGCGGCGACGCCCGCGCCCCGCGCGAGGCCGACGAGCTGGGCGGTCACGCCGGCCGGGGGATCGGTGTCGGCGAGCCAGGCCGCCGAGTCGGGATAGGTGCGGCCGGCGAGCAGCATGACGGGGTCGTGCTGCGGGTCCGTGACGGTGGCCGTGGCACCGAACGCGGCGAACGTGGGGAAGAGGTCCGGGTGACGCAGCGCCAGGGTCACGGCGCACGTGCCACCGCTTCCGTGGCCGGCCACCGCCCACTTCGCGCCGGGGGCGGCCGTCCCGAACTCCTCCTGGAGGAAGGCGGGGACGTCCCCGGCCAGATAGGTCTCGACGTTGCCTGCGGCCGTGTCGGCGCACACCCCGAGCCCGGCCTCCCCCGTCACGTCCGGCATCACGAGGACCGGCGCGACCCCGCCGTTGCGCTGTGCCCAGGCCTGCGCCACCTGGGCCACCTGGGCACCGTCGATCCACTCCTGCGGCATGCCCGGGCTCGCGTGCAGCAGCATCAGCACCGGAAGCGCCGGCCGGGGCTGGGCGGACCATGCCCTCGGCAGGTACACCAGCGCCGGACGTGCCGCGAACCCCGACCGCTCGCCCGCGATCCGCACCGGCAGGATCATCCCCTGGTCCGGCGCCGCGGGCAGCGGCTCCTTCACCTCGTCCGCGGGGGTGTCCTCCAGCCAGGCCCGGACGGTCGGGTAGGTGCCGTAGTAGGCGTTCTGCGCGAGCAGCAGGTCGGCCGTCACGAAGGCGGCGAAGACCACCATCGCGAACAGGATGGTCAGGTAGCGCCGCGCGTAGCGCAGCAGGAGCAACCCGACGAGCACGGTGACGGCCAACACGATGCCGCGCACCGGCCACCAGGAGATGAGGGTCACTGCAGCGAGGCCGTCGATGGCGGCAGCATACGACCCCCACCAAGGCGGCGGGTGCGTCGGCGGGCCGTGTCGATCGCGGCCTGTGGAGCGGCCTGTGGGCCCGCCCGGTGATCAGGCCGTCACGCCGACACCGACGCGGGCTCCAGCCGCACCGGCACCTCGTCGTAGCCCCGCAGCACCCGGGTCGGCCGCCGCGTCGGCTCGCCGTCGAGCGTGAGCTCGGGGAAGCGCCGGAACAGCGCCCGCAGGCCCACCTCGCCCTCCATGCGGGCGAGCCCGGCGCCCAGGCAGTAGTGCACGCCGCTGGAGAACGCGATGTGCTCGCCCGCATCCGTGCGGGTGACGTCGAAGCGCTGCGGATCGGCGAACACCCCGGGATCGCGGTTCGCCCCGCCCAGCAGCAGCATCACCAGGCGCCCGGCAGGCACGTGCATGCCGTCCACCTCGGTGTCGCGGACCGCGATCCGGGCCGTGCGCTGGACGGGGGAGTCGTAGCGCAGCACCTCGTCCACCGCGACCGGCCACTGCTCCGGATGCGCCCGCAGGGTGGCGAGCTGCTCGGGGTGGCGGGCCAGCTGCACGACCCCGTTGCCGATGAGGTTGACGGTCGTCTCGAAGCCCGCGGCCAGCACGAGCATCGCCATGCTGCTCAGCTCGTCCTCGGTGAGCTGCCCCGCGTCGTGGGCGGCGACGAGCGTGGTGATGATGTCCTCCGCACCGCGATCGCCACGGGCGCGGACGCGTTCGAACTGGCCGAGCATGAAGCGGTGGAACTCGTCGATCGCGAGCTCGGCGGCGCGGAAGTCGCGGAACGGGATCCCGATGTCGAGCGACACCGCCCCGCCCGCCCCCCAGCGCAGGAACTGCTCGCGCATCTCCACCGGCGCACCGAGCATCTCCGCGATGACGGTGGCAGGAAGCAGGCTCGCGTAGTCCGAGACGAGGTCGGTGCGCGGGCCGTGCGCGGCCATCCCGTCCAGCAGCTCCTCGGCGATCTCCTCCGCGCGCGACCGCAGCGCCGCGATCGCCCGCGCGGAGAAGGCCCGGTTGACCAGCTTGCGGTAGCGGGTGTGGTCCGGCGGGTTCATCGCCAGCATCGACGGCGGCTCGACGGGCCCGAGGCTGCCCCGCCCGCCGGCGCGCACCGCCCACCGCAACGGCCTCGGCAGCGTGGGCGGGGTGCTCGCGGCGGTGCGGAAGTCCGGGCTGCGCAGCACCGCGACCGAGAGCGCGTGGTCGGCGGTGGCGAACGCGAGGCCGGTGTCGACGAGGCGCCCGCGGGCCCGGACCTCCTCGTACAGGGCGAACGGATCGGTGGCGAGCACCGGGTCGAACACGATCCGGGCGCCGAACTCGCCCCGCTGTGCGCGGGGCATCGCGAGCGCCCGCATCAGCCCGTGCCGCACACCCCACCGGAGCACGCGCCGCACACCCCTCGTCCCGGCCATCGCGCTCCCCGTTCCCCGGTGATCTGCCGTACGCCATACGTTACCGGTGGTTACATCTCTGGGCCACCCGTCCGGAGGGTGACCGCCCGGGTGGCCGTCCGGACGCTACGCCGTGGCGAGATCGGTCCGGGGAGGTCGGTCCCCGATCACGGCGCGGCGGGGCCTCCGAATCCCGGCTCCGGGCGCTGCGTCCAGACGTCCGCTTGACCCGCTGCAGAATGCATCCTACATTTCTGAGGGTTCAACCAGCTTCGATGTGATCCCGGGCAGCCGTTCCGTCTGCCCACCACAGCGGGTGGCGATTCCGGCTCGCTGTCCGACACCTGGCGTCCGCAGTGGTGAGCGCACCCACGCGTGGCGCACAGGTCCTCTCTGCCCGACCAGCTGACTCCTGCCCGAGAAGTCTCTATCCCCATCGAGCACAACCACATCGAGCACAATCCCATCGAGCACAACGAGGTGAGATCGCGATGGCATTGGATGGCGCCACGGCGTCGTTCTTGGCCCAGATGGCCGAGGCCGGAACCAAGGCCCTGCACGAGATGACCCCCGAGGAGGCGCGCGGCCTCATCGCCGCGCTCCGAGACCTCTACGGCTCCGGCCCGGACATGCACCAGACCAAGGACGTTACGGTCGAGGTGGCCGGTGGCGACATTCCCGTCCGCATCCTGACCCCGACGGAGTCGCCGCGTGGCGTGCTCGTCTACTACCACGGCGGCGGCTGGGTGCTCGGTGATCTGAGCGGCTTCGACACGCTCGCCCGGGAGCTGGCTCGGCGCACCGGCATGACCGTCGCGCTGGTCGACTACCGGCTCGCGCCCGAGCACCGCTACCCGACCGCGATCGAGGACTCCTGGGCCGCGCTCAACTGGGTGGCCGCGAACCGCGACTCCCTCGCCCCCGGCGGGCCGCTGGTCGTCTGCGGCGACAGCGCGGGCGGCAACATCTGCGCGGTGCTGGCCCAGCGGGCCAAGGCCGTGGGCGGCCCCGCGATCGACCTGCAGGTGCTGGTGTACCCGGTCACCGACGCCGACGTCGACAACGAGTCCTACACCGACCCGGACAACCAGCTCATGCTCTCCCGGGACTCGATGATCTGGTTCTGGGACCACTACGCCCCCGACCCGGGGGCGCGGGCCGAGACCGACGCGTCGCCGCTGAAGGCCGCCGACCTCTCCGGCCTGCCCCCCGCGGTCGTGCTCACCGCCGAGCACGACGTCCTCAAGGACGAGGGCGAGGCCTACGCGCGCCGGCTCGCGTGGGCCGGGGTCCCGGTGCGGCACCGCCGCTTCGACGGCCAGATGCACGGCTTCTTCACGATGGTCAACCTGCTGCCCGGCAGTGCCGCCGGCCTGGACTACGTCGCCGCCGCGATCGACGAGCAGATCGCCGCGCAGCCCGCCTGACGGGCGCCGTTCCGGAATTCGCACAAGGAGGTCAATGGTGTCCGCACCCGTAGCAGACCCGGATCGTGAAGCCGTTCGCACCGTTCCCGACAGCGTCGACGTGGTCGTCGTCGGGGCCGGTTTCTCCGGCATGTACCTGCTGCACAAGCTGCGCGGCATGGGAGTGTCGGCGGTCGTCTTCGAAGCCGGCACGGACGTCGGTGGAACGTGGTACTGGAACCGTTATCCCGGCGCCCGGGTGGACGTCGAGAGCCTGTCGTACTCGTACTCGTTCGATCCCGACATGGAACAGCGTTTCGAGTGGCAGGAACGCTATCCCACCCAGCCGGAGATCCTCCGGTACGCCCAGCACGTCGCCGACCGCTTCGACCTGCGTCGCGACATCGTCTTCCGCACCCGGGTCGCCTCCGCGGACTACGACGAGACCGCCGGCCGGTGGCGCGTGCGCACCGACAAGGGCGACACCGTCACCGCGCAGCACTTCGTGATGGCCACCGGCTGCCTGTCGGCGTCCAAGCTGCCCGAGATCCCCGGCCTGGACGACTTCGCCGGCGAGACCTACCACACCGCGCACTGGCCCCACGAGGGCGTCGACTTCACCGGCAAGCGGGTGGGGATCATCGGCACCGGCTCCTCGGCGGTGCAGTCCATCCCGGTGATCGCGGCCCAGGCCGCGGAGCTCACGGTCTTCCAGCGCACCCCGGCGTACAGCCTTCCCGCGCGCAACCGCAAGCTCACCGTCGACGAGATCATCGAGATGAAGGCCGGCTACCGCGAGTGGCGCACGGCCCAGCGCGAGTCCGGCTTCGGGGTCCCGGTGCCGCTGCCCACGCGCTCGGCGCTCGAGGTCGAGCAGCCCGAGCGGGACGTCGTGTTCGAGCAGGCCTGGGAGAGCGGGAGCCTGGTCAACCTGCTGCTCTCGTTCACCGATCTCGCCGTCGACCAGGCGGCCAACGACACGGCCAAGGACTGGATCCACCGCAAGATCAAGTCGATCGTGGCCGATCCCGTCACCGCGCAGGACCTCTGCCCGGAGTACCCGGTCGGTACCAAGCGGCCCTGCCTGGACACCCACTACTACGAGACCTACAACCAGGAGCACGTGCACCTGGTGAACCTCCGCCGTGAACCCCTCGTCGAGGTCACGGAGCGCGGCATCCGTACCGCCGAACGCGAGTACGAGTTCGACGCGATCGTCTACGCCACCGGGTTCGACGCCATGACCGGGGCGCTCACCAACGTCGACATCCGCGGGCGCGGCGGTGTGGCGCTGAAGGACGAGTGGAACGCCGGGCCGCGCACGTACCTCGGCATCAGCTCGTCCGGGTTCCCGAACCTGTTCATGATCACGGGACCGGGCAGCCCTTCGGTGCTGTCCAACATGGTCGTGTCGATCGAGCAGCATGTCGACTGGGTCTGCGACGTGATCGAACACCTGCGCTCGAACGGGCTGACCTCGATCGAGCCGACCCGGCAGGCGCAGGACGGCTGGGTGGACCACGTCAACGCGATCGCCTCCGCGACGCTCTACCCGCGGGCGAACTCGTGGTACATGGGCGCCAACGTGCCCGGCAAGCCGCGCGTGTTCATGCCGTACGCGGGTGGTGTCGGCGAGTACCGCAAGAAGTGCGACGCGGTCGCCGACAACGGATACGAGGGCTTCTCGCTCAGCGCATGAGCCTGCCGTGTCGTGCCATCCGGCCGGCCCGGGGTGTGGACGGCGTGGTCCGCACCCCGGGCCGGCGATCAGCCGTCCCGGCCGCCGGGGCTGGACCAGAGCCATTCCTCGACGGCCGTCCGGTAGTCGGCGTAGATCTGGCGGTAGCGCGCCACGGCGCGGTGGCGCTCGCCCGCCTCGAGGAGCTCGAGGGTCTCCCGGTAGCCGTTCACCCACGGGATCCAGATCGGGCTGTCGGCGCCCATCGCCTGGATCCGCAGGGAGCGCGTCACGACGAGGTCGACCAGCGACTGCAGCTCGCGGTTGCCGCCGGCCATGATGACGATCGTGCTGAAATCCGCACCCGCGGCCCCGGCCGTCGTGATGTCGCCGCGGCCCAGCGCGTCCACGTACTCGGTGTAGCGCTTGCGCATGCTCGCGATGTGCTCGTCGGTGAGGTTCTCCACGCCGCGCTCGAACCCCTCGCAGGCGAGCAGCCGCATCACGTCGACCAGCTCCAGGGCCTGCTTCTGGCTCAGCCCGGCGACCTTGCGGGTGCGGTTGGGGGAGATGTCGATCAGCCCCTCCGCCGCCAGCTGCGTGATCGCCTCCCGGACCGGGGTGATGCTCACCCCGAGCCGGGCCGCGAGCTCGGCGTCCTTGAGCACCGAGCCGGACGGCAACGCGCCCGAGACGATCTCGCTGCGCAGCCGCTGGGCGACCGCCTCCCGGCGCGTCGGCGGTGCCTCGAACGACGCCGACGCGCCGCCTGCCTGATCCACCGTCCCATCATCGCAGGAAGCCCTCCCTGCGCCCCGAGAAGGTTTGGAGTACGCATGTCCCGCCGTGACCTGATCGACCCGGAGTCCCGCGTTCCGCTCGACGCCCTGCTCGAGGCCTTGCCCGGCGGGTTCAACGCCATCCCCGACATCGTCGCCCGCCGCGCCACCGTCGACCAGATGCTGGCGGCGATGGAGGTGCCCGAGAACCCGAACGTCCTCAAGGAGGACCGCACCGTCCCCGGGCCGGACGGCGACCCGGATGTCGCCGTGCGCGTCTACCGGCCGCGCGACGCCTCCGGGCCGCTGGCCGGCGTCTACTTCGTCCACGGCGGCGGCATGATCCTCGGCACGATCGCGGGGGAGGACCCCGTCGCCACCATGCTCTGCGACGCCCTGGGCGCCGTCGTGGTCTCGGTCGAGTACCGCCTCGCCCCCGAGAACCCGCACCCGGCGCCGGTCGAGGACTGCTACGCGGGGCTGCTCTGGATGACGAAGAACGTCGACGAGCTGGGGATCGATCCCGACCGCATCGCCCTGTACGGCGGCAGCGCCGGCGGCGGGCTCGTGCTCGGCACCGCGCTGCTGGCCCGGGACCGTGGCGGTCCCGCGCTGCGCTTCCTCATGCCGATCTACCCGATGATCGACGACACCAACACCACCGCCGCGTCGCAGGAGATCACGGACGTCGGGATCTGGGACCGCGCGGGGAACATCGAGGCGTGGGCCTGGTACCTCGGCGGCAAGGAGGCCGACCAGTACGCGGCACCCGCACGCGCCACCGACCTGTCCGGCCTGCCCCCGACCTACATCGACGTCGGCACCGTCGACATGTTCCGTGACGAGGACATCGCCTTCGCCCAGCGACTCATGCAGGCAGGCGTTCCCTGCGAACTCCACGTCAACCCGGGCAGCTACCACGCCAGCGAGACGTTCGCGCCCGATGCGACGCTCACGAAGCGGATCTGGGCCACCCGGATCGACGCCCTCCGGCGGGCTCTCGCCTGAGGCCGGCTACACAGCGTGTCGCGCGGGCACCCACCCGGCGGGTGCCCGCGCCGCGCCACCGGCACCGCCGGCCCGGTCGGATGACCTCCCGATGACTTCGCCCCGCCGGGAAAGCGAAACGGCCCGGTCGTCCGCTCCGTTCGGAGCTTCTGACCGGGCCGGTCGGTTGGTGGGCGATACTGGGATTGAACCAGTGACCTCTTCCGTGTCAAGGAAGCGCTCTCCCACTGAGCTAATCGCCCGAGGCGGAGGCGGGAATCGAACCCGCGTACAGGGCTTTGCAGGCCCTTGCCTAAGCCACTCGGCCACTCCGCCGACATTGCCGGAACAATCCCGGCGAATCGGTGTGGAGGCCCGGCGAAGATCCGTACTTCCTCCGAGCGGACGACGGGATTCGAACCCGCGACCCTCACCTTGGCAAGGTGATGCGCTACCAGCTGCGCTACGTCCGCGTGTGCAGCGTTCCCGCTGCGGTGACATGTGGAACCTTAGCACCCTTGCCGCGGGCGGCCACGCGACCCCCCTCGACGGGCGCCGACCCTCCAGGGCCGCGCCCTGACCAGGTCAGTCGCGCGCCCGGTCGTTGTCGAGCAGCTCCGACAGCGCCATGTCGAAGTCGAGCCAGCTGTACTCGGTGCTCGCCGGAACCGCCCGGTACGTGCGGTTCAGGAACTCTCCGAGGGTGTGCCTGCAGGTCGTGAAGAGCGCGTGCCCGGACGGCGAGGTGAGCTCCAGCTCGACCTTGTCGGGGTCCGTCGGCATCGGCTGCACCCGCACGTCACCGCTGCCCGCAGCGGCGATCAGACCGTCCGCCAGGAGGTCGCGAGCGAAGACCCAGTCGACGGCCGAGCCCTGGCCGGTACGGAACGTGGCCTGCACCGCATACGGGTCGCGGCTCGAGTAGGTGAGCTCGACCTTGACGGGCACGGGCTGGGCATCCGGGGCGATCAGCTCGAAGACCGCCGGGGAGCAGATGACCGTGTGCTCGTCGCGCATCAGTACGTCCTCTTTCGGAAATGGTGCCGCGTGGATCGTCATGCGGAAAAACGACCCGGACGCGTGGATGTGACGGCCGATCCGGTACTTCCCACCGAGAAGTTTGTGTGTCACCCCGACGGCCCAACGGCCTGCACGGGCGGTGTGCGACGCTGCGGCGACCGGCCGTTCGCGGACGTGGCGTGCGCTCCGGGGCCCCCGGGCGCAGGAGGGGGTCGGTCCTGTAGGGTTCGGATCCGCACGGGCGATTAGCTCAGGGGGAGAGCGCTTCGTTCACACCGAAGAGGTCACTGGTTCGATCCCAGTATCGCCCACAACCGAACGGCCTGGTCAGAGGCTCATCGCGAGCCCGGAGACTAGGCCGTTCGTCGTTGTCGGGGCCGCATCCGGAGCATTTCCGGAGCAGGCGATCAGATCGGAGCCGGGACGCCCGCGGCGCCGTCGTCGGGGTCGTCGTCGCCCGGGTCGTCGTGGTCGTTGAGGGCTTCGAGGATGCGGTCGGCGTTGTTGGTGCGGCGGGTGTAGAGGTCCAGCGTGGTCGCTGAGCGTTCGTGGCCCATGACGCGCTGGACCATGTTGGGCGGCTCGCCGTCGTCCACGAGCCAGGTGGCGTAGGAGTGGCGGAGGTCGTGGAACCGCAGTCCGCCGGCTGCCGAACGCGCGATGTGCTGAACGGCTTCGCGCTCGGTCGGGAACTCCTTCGCGTGGGTGTGCCATCCGCGTCGGTCCAGCCGGCCCGGACCGTGTGCTCGTCGACGACGGTGAGCGGCCCGAGCAGACCGGTGCGGACGAGGGCCGGCCGCCAGACCCGGGAGCGGAAGAGCGTCCGACGCAGTGGCTCGCCGACCGAGTTGCCGAACAGGAGGCCGTGGTCGCCGTTCGGGAACGTGACGAAGTGCTCGGTGAGGATCGGCAGGAGCCACGCCGGGAGTGGCACGGTCCGGCGGCCGGCGGCGCTCTTGGGGAACGGCTTGAACGCGGTGTGCCGCTGACCTCCACGACAGTGCGGATCATCCGGCGCTGCCGAGGGTCGAGGTCGAGAGCGTCCAGGCACAGGCCGGCCGCCTCACCGCAGCGCAGGCCGGTACCGGCCGTCGTGGCGACGAGGGCGCGGTACCGCAGCGGGACCACCGGCACCAGCCGGCCACGGAGATCGTCACGGCTGATGACCTGGTCGTCGTGGTCGCGCTTGCGCCGCTTCGGCAGCAGGACGTTCTCGCACGGGTTGACGGCGATGATCCGATTCCGGACGGCCAGCCGTAGCACCGCAGCGGTGACGCGGTGGCACTCGGCGACGATGGCGGGGGAGCGGCGCGCCCCGAGGCCGGTCACCCACTCCTGCACGGTGAGATGGTCGATCTTCGCGAGCGGCCAAGCGGGCCGCCTCCTTCTTCGTGCGGAAGGTCTCGGCCCGCAGCCGGCCCGACGGCTCGCGCCAGTTCGCGCGATAGGTCCCGGCGGGGGTCTTGGAGATGTTCGACATGGTCAGGCCCCCTTCGGGAGGTCGTTGAGCCAGGAGTGGAAGCGGTCGCGCGGGACGATCCAGCTGGTCTTGGTGAGGAGTTGCCGAACGAACGCGGCGCGTTCGGCGCGGTGGTCGTCGAGATGACATGGACCTGGTGTTCACCCCGACCCACGCGTCCTGGCTGAACTGGATCGAGTCGGAGTTCACCGCGCTGCGCTTCTTCAGTTCGGGGATGAGGCGATCGAGGCGGGCTCACGGAGACAAGAGCCTGCTCGACTCTTTGTCTACCGGCTACGTTGTTCGCCTCGTCGCTGCCCGGGAGGATCCACCGCACCCGACCAACGCGCCGACAACTCTCGAGAAGGGGCGGACATGTCTGCCGGTACCAATGCAAAGGAATCCTCGAGAATCCCCTACGGCGGCTACTACCGCCGCGACGACAACGAGGTCTCCGCAGCGGAGCGCATCGTGACGCACGCAGGTCCGGGCAGTCCGATGGGGGAGTACATGCGGCGGTTCTGGCAGCCCGTGTGCCTGTCGGAGGAGTTGACCGACGTGCCCAAGGTCGTGCAGATCCTGCACGAGCGGCTGGTCGCCTTCCGCGATCGCAGCGGCCAGGTCGGCCTGCTCTTCCCGCACTGTAGCCACCGCGGGACGTCTCTCGAATTCGGCATCGTCCAGCAGCGCGGGATCCGGTGCTGCTACCACGGCTGGCTATACGACGTTGACGGCCGGATCCTCGAGACGCCGTGCGAACCGGCCGGCAGCCGTATCAAGGAGACCGTCTTCCACGGCGCATACCCTGCGTTCGAGCGCGACGGGATAGTGTTCGGATACTTTGGCCCGCCCAGCGAGAAGCCCGACTTCGCCGAATATGATTCCTACACCATTCCGGAGGGCACTCGACTCGTTCCGTTCTCGAACCTGTACGAATGCAACTGGCTACAGGTCTTCGAGAATCTGATCGATCATTTCCACTCCGCCGTACTGCACAACAACATGACTGTCGATGGCCTCGACGCGGCTCTGGCCGCGGGCATGAACCTCGGTGAGGGCTTCCGCGAGATGCCCGTCATCGAGTGGCACACCACGCGGGACGGCAACGGCATGCTCTTCACGGCCGGGCGCCGGGTCGCACCGGACCGCGTCTGGGTCCGGACCACCGAGCTGGCTCTCCCCAACTACGCCGCGACGGCCTCGCTCGTGCCGACGGCGGCCGAGCTCCGGCACACCACCGTCGCGATGTCGCGGTGGCAGGTCCCCGTCGACGACGAGAACATGATCGTGTTGGGATGGCGCCATTTCAACGACGAGATCGACCCGCAGCACTACGGCAACGCGCAGGACTGCGGCTACGATAAGATCGACTTCTTGGAGGGCCAGACCCGGCACCGCACCTACGAGGAGAAGCAGCGGGCACCCGGCGACTACGAGGCCATGACGAGTCAGCGTCCGGTCGCGCTGCACCATCTGGAGAACCCCGGCCGATCGGATGTCGGCGTCTATCTCATCCGACGGTTGCTGCGCGAGGCCGTCGCCGGGAAGACTCCCGCCGATTCGACCCGGCCGCTCGCCAAGGCCGAGGGCGAGACCCTCTCGACGTACACGTCCGACAACGTCGTCCGGGTCGCGGGCGTCGGCGGCGAGGCCGACCGCGAGCTCATCGCCACGACGTGCCGCGAGGTGCTGGCGATCCTCAAGGAGACCGACCAGGTGCCGCGACAGCAGCGCCGGGCCCACATGCTGAGCCGTCTCGACGAGTTCGACGGCGGGCTCTGACGTCGATGACGTACACCGCATCCACCGAGCGGCTGGAACTCGTCGTTCGAGCTGTCTCGGTGGAGGCCGAGAGGATCAAGACCTTCGAGCTGGCTGATCCGTCCGGAGCCGAACTGCCGGAGTTCACGGCCGGCTCCCACGTCGACGTCGAGGTGCCGGGCGGGCTGGTCAGGCAGTACTCACTGAGCAACTCGCCCGTCGACCGGCTCCGGTACGAGATTTCCGTGCTGGCCGTCGACGGTGGCCGCGGTGGTTCGCACGCGATGCATCACGACGTGCGGTGCGGGGACAAGCTGCGAGTGTCGCCACCGCGCAACACTTTCGCGCTCGACGAGACGGCGCGCCACCACGTGCTCGTCGCGGGCGGAATCGGAATCACGCCGATCATGTCGATGGTCGAGCGGCTCACGACCCTGGCCGCGAGCTACACACTCGTCTACTGCACGAGGTCGCCGGGGCAAACCGCGTTCCACGAACGCCTGCTCCGCCTGGCCGCTGAGCGGATGATCCTCCATCACGACGGTGGGGACCCAGCTCGTAGCATCGATCTCGCCACGATTCTGACGCCCGGACCCGGCACGCATCTCTACTGCTGCGGACCGGAGGGGATGATGCGGGCAGTCGGCGTGGCGACCGCAGCCTGGATCCCGGGACACGTCCACGTCGAGCGTTTCACGAACCCGGGTCTTGACGGCGGCGCGGTCACGACCGGGGCCGGCGGCTTCGAGATTGTCCTGGCTTCCAGCGAACGGCGGCTCATGGTGGCGCCGCACGAGTCGATCATTGATGTCCTCCGCGCAGCGGGCATCGCGGTTGACTCATCCTGCGAGGCGGGGGTGTGCGGGACGTGCGTGACCGGTTGGCTCGACGGCGCGCCCGACCACCGCGACCTCGTGCTGACCGACGAGGAGCGTGGCCACTCGATGACGATCTGCTGCTCGCGGTCGTTGACCCGTAGGCTCGTCCTCGACCTGTGACGGCCGGCCACCGGCAGGCCTCGGGCCGACGCTTCCACCGTGGCCGACCCGATGGCAGACTCGGTGGCCGGCAGCCGATTACCCGCCCGCGGCCGGATCGCTGGGAGCGAGCCCACGATGTCAGGTGAACGGCTCGGCTGGGGACCGGCGCTCCCCGGCAGGTCCGAGCCCGACGCCGACGGCCGCAGCGTCGCGGCGATCGTCGCGCTCCTCACCACCCTGCCCGACGACGTCCCCGAGGCGGCTGCGGCCGTCGCCGCACGCGCCGCGCTGCTCATTGGTACGCCCGTGACGGTGGCGGTGTGGTCCGGCCACCGGTGGACCCCGGTCGCCGGGCCCGGAACGGGCACGGCCAGTCTCCCGGCGGACGGCGCCGCCGTCCCGGACGAGCGCCCCGGCGCGGTCACGGCTCCAGCGGGGCGCGTCATCCTGTGCTGGGACCCTGCGGCCATCCTCGAGCCGGGCTGGCGCGAGCTCCTGCGGCTGGGCTGCGCCTGGCTAGCGCTGGTACTGGACCGGAGCTCTGCGGCGGCCGAGATCGCCGCGGCCGCCGCCGAGACGCAAGCCATCGGCGCGGTCGTCCAGCAGTTGCTCTCCGTCCACGACCTTGACCTCACCCTCCGCACACTCACCGAGCAGACCCTGCAACTCCTCGACGCAGACATCTGCGGTGTGCTGCTGCGCGAGGGAGACGTTCTGCGGATGCGCTCCTGCGTCGGCAACCGGCTGACCGAGACCGGACGCATCGTCATGCGACGCGGGCAGGGAGTCGCCGGTTCGGTGTTCGTCTCCGGTGTGCCCACCAAGGTCGATTCCTACCTCGGCAACGAGAAGGTCCCGCAGGACTTCGTCGCAGTCGCCGCCGCCGAAGGAATCCGCTCCGCCCTCGCGGTGCCATTGTTCCTCCGCGACGAGTTCATCGGCGTCCTCGAGGTGTGGCGGAGGCGCACCTCGACCTTCACGGCTGGTGACGTTCGGCAGATGGTGTCGCTCGCCGACTTCGTGACGATCGCGATCGAGAACGCGCGCTTGCACGACGAGCAGGTCGCCGCCACCGCCGAGGCGGAGCATGCGCGCGACGCTCTGCAGCGCCAGATGGCGATCCTCAACCGCTCGGCGCAGGTGCAGCAGCTCGTACTGACGACCGTGCTCGACGGCGGAGGGCTGACCGCGATCGCCCTGATCGTCGCCCGTGACCTGGAATGTGAGGTGGGGGTGTACGGCTCCGCAGGCGAGCTGATCACATCGCACAATGCTGGCGGATCGGCTTCCCGGCTCCCGGCGAAGCTGCAGCGACCCGGGCACCGGCACCCTGAACCTGCACAGGCTCGCCCAACATCCCTCCGCATCCGGCCGGTCCTCGTCGACGGGGGCTGCGCTGGGAACATCGTGCTGGTGCGCGGCTCCCATCCGGTAGAGCTGATCGACGCGGTCTCCGGCCACGCCGCGATGGCGTGCTCCCTCGCCCTGCTCCGTGAGCAGGCTGCTGGCACCGCCCGCGCCGAGATGCTGGAGCAACTGCTGTGGGACCTCGTGGAGGGCTCGGTCGATCACCGGCTCGCCGCCCGGACGCGGGTGCACCAGCTCGGGATCAACCTCACGAGGTCTCTGCGCGTCGTGCACGGGCAGATCGAGAACATCGAGGAGCTCGCCGTGCCCGCCTACGGCGACATACCGGGACCTGACCGGATCCGCCGGGAGGTGCTGCGGACGGTCCGCGCCGCCAGCGGCACGGGCAATCTCGTCCTCTCGGGCATGCGCGGCAACCTGCTCGTCGCCGTTGCCGCCGATGTCGACGGTGCAGCCGTCCGCAAGGTGGTGGACGAGACCGCGGCGGCCCTTCTCCGTCAGCTCCCGGACCTGCGTATCACCTGGGGAGTCAGCAAGGCCCACGATGACATCGTCGAACTGCCGACCGCGATGCACGAGGCGAGAACGGCGCACGCCGCGGCACGCCGCCTCGGCCGGCAGAACATTGCTCTGTACGAGGAGCTCGGGATCCTCCGTGTATTGCTGGGCGGTGACACCGAGCCCGACCTGCGGACCTTCGTCGACGACGTGATCGCACCCCTGATCACCTACGACCGCGAGACCGACGGCGCGCTGCTTCGCACGCTCCGCCTCTACTTCGACGCCAACTGCTCGCAACGCGCCGCAGCGAGACTGCTGTTCGTCCACCCCAAGACACTGCGCTACCGCCTCGGACGCATCCGCCACCTCACCGGCCTCGACCTTTCCCAGCACCACGACCGCGTACGGGCTGACCTCGCGCTGCGCATCCTCGAGGCCGACCGGTCCATGACGGGCGAGGACGGCCCTGTCCGCGACGCACGGTCACGCGAAGGTGTTGATGACTCAGGATTCTAGTTCGACCGCAAGACGGCCAAGACAGGCGTTGCTCCGGTCCTCCGCGACCTCGATCGCCGGGCCGTCGGGTTCTCCGCGGAGATCGAAGGCGAAACCGATCGGCGACAGCTCACCGGCCCCGGGACACCACAGCGCCGCGTCGCCGTCCGCCGGCCCGCGTGGGCGACCGGGTAGCGCTGCTCAAAGACGGCCTGCTCCAACAGTGCGACACCCCGCGCCACCTCTACGAGCGCCCGCGCAAACACGTTCGTCGCCGGGTTCATCGGCTCCCCGGCCATGAACATCGTCAACGTCACGCTGAGCGAGGACGGCGCGCACGTCGGCGACTACACCGTGCCGATCCCCCGCGACGCCCGCGCGGAGCTGGCCCGGCAGGAGGCTAAAGGGGCAACGCTCGGGTTCCGGCCCGAGTCGGTCGAGATCGTCAGCAAGGAGGAGGGCTTCCCGTTCGAGGTGACGGTCGTCGAGGAGCTGGGGTCGGATGCCTACGCCTACGGCAACGTGCACCTGGGCCCCGACTCCACCGTCCCCGGCGAGAAGCTGTTCATCGCCCGGGTTGATGCCCGCTGGCCCCCGTCGAAAGGCGAGACGATCTACCTGAGGATCCGCGAGTCCGAGGAGCACGTGTTCAACCCGGGCACCGGTGAGCGGGTCGGCGGAGCCGTCAGCTGACGCAGCCAACCCCACGTCCCCACACGCCGCTCGACATCCGCATACAGCCCGCCGGGTTCTCCGCGTGGGCCGGCGGCGGCGCGACGATCCGCAACTTCGTGCTCGACCCATGGCTCTCGAGGACAGACAAGGAGATTGGCCCATGGCCGATCATGTCGTCGCCGCGCTGGACAGGATGCAGGTGGCCGGTGCCCGGCCCGCCGAGCTGGCGGCGATGACCCGCCGTCTGGAGCAGCTCGACGACCCGGACGCGGGGCGGCTTTCCGGTGACGTCCTGGAGCCGTTGGAGGATCTTCCCGAGTTGGACGGGCTGGCCGAGCCCTCTGCGGCGCGGGCGTGTGAGGTGCTGGACGCGCTGGTGGTGGTCAAGCTCAACGGCGGGTTGGGCACGAGCATGGGCCTGTCGGGGGCGAAGTCGCTGCTTCACGTCAAGCCGGGCAAGAGCTTTCTGGATGTGATGTGGGGAACCCACGGAGCGGGTGGCCACCGATTTCGCCGGTGTGCCGGACGTCCTGCAGCGTAATCGTGGGCAGACCGGCGCGGTCGACGAGCCGGTTGAACTGGTCGGTGATCGTCTCGGGATGGCCGTTCGACGGTCGAGGGCGAGCTGACGGCGGGATCGTGCAGACTTGCGCGACACGCTCGCCGAGGCCGGTGTCAACCACGCACAGCTGGTCGCGGGTGCGGCCGACCCGTTGTTCTCTGACACCCTGTTCGCCTCGCTGCGGCGGTGTTGGCCGATGCTGCGGTCGGCGTCCTGCGTTTCGGGCATTCGGCCGATTCCCCTGGGAGATCCGGCCGGGACACTGGGCGCGTTGGGTGTCCGGGGTCGAGGGTCCGCCGGCGGGCTTCCCGTCACCTTCCCGTCGCCTTCCGGGCACGTGATGCGCGGCCGGGGGTTGAGGGGGTCGGTCGATGCTGTTCCGGATCCTCGGGCCGGTCGCCGTGGACGGTCCCGACGGCGAGGTTTCGTTGGGTGGGCCGCGGCACCGGGTGCTGCTCGCGACGTTGCTGACCGCGCCGGGTCGGGTCGTGCCGGCGGAGCGGCTGATAGAGGCGATGTGGGGGGACGAGCCGCCGCGGCGGGCCGTCGAGATACTGCACGTGCGGGTGAGCGAGCTGCGCAAGCTCTTGCGGGAGGGGTCCGAGGCGGAGCTGATCCTGACCCGACGCCCGGGCTACCTGCTCGACGTCACACCGGACGACATCGATGCCCACCGTTTCGCCGACGCTGCGGCGGCGGGTCGGCGCGCGCTCGCCGATGGGGATGCCGAGGGTGCATCGGCGCGGCTGTCGGCCGCGCTCGCCGACTGGCGCGGGTCGGTGCTGGTCGAGCTGGCCGAACGGCCCTTTGCCCAGGTGGAGATCGCCCGTTGGGAGCACCTGCGGCGCCAGGCCTTGGCTGACCGGATCGACGCCGACCTGCTCGCCGGCCGGCACAGGGAGGTCCTCGCGGAGCTGGAGGCGTTGGTCACGGCCGATCCGCTGCACGAGAGGCACCGCGGCCAGCTCATGCTCGCGCTGTACCGGGACGGCCGCCAGGGCGCAGCCCTCGCGGTGTACGACGACGCGGCCCGCGTGCTGCGCGAGGAGCTGGGCATCGACCCCGGAACGGAGCTGGCGAACCTGCACCTGGCCGTGCTGCGCCAGGATCCCGAGCTGCTCGGCCCGGCGCACCGGGGCGCCGAGCTGCCCGCGCCGCTGACGAGCTTCGTCGGCCGCCGCGACGAGCTCGGCCGGGTGGCGAAGGATCTCGCGCAGACACGGCTGGTGACGCTCACCGGGGTCGGCGGGTCGGGGAAGAGCAGGCTTGCCGTGGAGGCCGCCCGCAGCTGTCGCGCCAAGTTCCCGGACGGGCTGCACGTCGTGGAACTGGCGGCGGTGGCGGAGGCCGGGTTGATCGCGGCCACCGTCGCGGCGCGGATCGGGGTGCAGGAGCGCCCCCGCCAGGCGCTGCGGGAGGCGATCGCCGCGCACCTCGGGCAGTCGACGGTGCTGCTCGTGCTGGACAGCTGCGAGCACCTCCTCGACGGCGTCGCCGAGCTGGCCGCCTACCTACTGGCTGCCTGCCCGGCATTGCGCGTGCTGTGCACCAGCCGGGAGCGGCTGGGCATCACCGGGGAGGTGGTGCACCCCGTGCCCGGCCTGCCGGTGCCCGCCGCGGACGCCGACTTCGGGCACATCGCCTCGGCGGACGCCGTGCGGCTGTTCACCGACCGGGCCGTGGCCGTGCAGGCCGCGTTCCGGCTCACCGTCGACAACGCGGGCTCGGTGGCCGAGATCGTCGGGCGGCTCGACGGGCTGCCGCTGGCGATCGAGCTGGCCGCGGCCCGCACCACCGTGTTCAGCCCCGGCCAGATCGTGGCGCGGCTCGAGGACCGATTCCGGTTGCTCTCCCACGGCAGCCGCGAGGCGCTGCCGCGCCACCAGACGCTGCGTGCGGTGCTCGACTGGAGCTTTGGGCTGCTCACCCGGGCCGAGCAGCGACTGTTCGCTCGGCTCGGAGTCTTCGCCGGCGGGTTCACCCTCGGCGCCGCCGAGGCGGTCTGCAGCGACGGTCTCGAGGTCGACGTCGTCGAGCTGCTCGCCCGGCTGGTCGACAAGTCCCTCGTCACCGTCGACGCGACGGGGTGGTCCTACCGGTACGGGCAGCTGGAGACGCTGCGCACCTACGCCCTCGACGTGCTGTCCGGTTGCGGTGACGCCGAGTCGATCCGCACCGGGCATGCGGCGTTCTATCGCGGCCTGGCGCGCGAGGCGGCGGTGGCGCTGCGGACCGACCGACTGCCGGCCTGGCTGGACCGGCTGGAGACGGAGGACGGCAACCTGCGGGCGGCGATGGACTGGGCGCTGACCAGCGGCGACCACGAGACCGCGGCCGTGATCGCCGGATCGGCATACAAGCTGTGGGAGCTGCACGCACGCTACCAGGAGGGCCGTACCTGGCTCGGCCGCGCGCTCGCCGACGATCGATCGATGCCGGACGCGGTGCGCGGGTGGGGGTTGTTCGCCGACGCCGTGCTGGCTGTCCTGGCCGGGGACTACCAGGGCGGCGAGGCCGCCTGCACGGCCGCCATCGAGCTCGGACGGGCGTGCGGCGACCCCACCGTCACGTCGCGCGCGCTGGGCCTCGCCGGCGTCGGAGCGCTCGTCGCCGAGGACCTGTCCCAGGCTCGCGAGCTCATGACGGAGGCCGAGCGGGTCGCGGAGGACGCGCCGTGGGCCCGTGCCTGGGCGGTCTACTTCCGCAGCACCGTCGCCCTCGCCGAGGCGCGGTGGGAGCTCGCCGTCGACCTGGCCGAGGGGGCGGAGGCGCTGCTCGGCCCGCGCGGTGACGTCGAGCTGCGGGCCTGGATCGACCTCAGCCATGGACACGCACTCCAGCGGCTGGGCCATGAGCGGCCCGCGGTGCGCCTTGTTGCGCAGGCGGTGACGACATTCGGAGCGCTGCAAGTGACGCGCGGGGTGTGCTTCGCGCTGATTCCCTGCAGCTTCGTGCTGGCCAGCCACCGGCGCGCGAAGGCGATTCGGTTGCTGGCGGCCGCCGAGGTGCACCGCGTCGCGACCGGAACGTTCACCGCGCCGTTCATCGCTGCCTGGGTGGACGAGGCCACCGCCATGTTACGGGCCTCGCTGACGCCCGAGGAGTTCGCCGCGGAGCGGGAGCGTGGGCAGGCGATGGCCCTCGACGAGGCCGTCGAGGCCGCCCTCGCGGAGCTGGCCGCGTGTCTCGACGAGGACGAGTAGGTATCGGGAGGGCGCGGCAGGGAGCAAGCCGGCGGCATCGGCCCCACGGCCCTCCGGCGGTTGCCATGACCACGCCAGCGACGCTGCCCGCGATCACGCACGTCGCCGTCGGCGTGTCCCGACCTCGCCGCGAGCCAGGACTGATGCCCTCGAGTGTTCGACGAGCAGCCGGAGCGCAGGCCACCGACGATCCTCACCCGTGCAGCGGAGCCCGCTCAGGACAGCAGGGACCTGGTGATCGGCGTGTCGCTGCTGACGACGCAGGCGACGGACGGGTGGCGCGTCCAGCTCTGCGGGTCGGCCGGCACCAGCGTGCCGGGGTGCAGGGTGGTGTCGCTGCGCACCGCCTGGCTCAGCTTCTCGCGGAACTCGGCCTCGCAGGCCTGCGCACCGAGGCGCTCGCTGACGTCCTGCCACGAGTCGGTCGCCGCGTAGCTGATCTTCGAGATGACCTGGTAGAGGTGCGGCTCGGTGCAGGGCTTGACGGCGACGCTGACGACAAGCTGGTTCGAGGTCTGGTCGCTGCCGGTCGGTGGCGGCGCGGGACGCCCCGTGATGCTCTCGTCATAGCAGTCGCCCGGCTGCAGATCGAACGCCGACAGCGTCGCCGGTGCGGTGACCTGCCCGGTCTGCGGCTCGCGCTCCGGACCCCGGGACGTCGCGATGACGCCGCCGACGATCGCCAGCAGGAAGAGCACG
Organism: Pseudonocardia sp.; assembly: GCF_050246655.1. GTDB lineage: Bacteria > Actinomycetota > Actinomycetes > Mycobacteriales > Pseudonocardiaceae > Pseudonocardia. The sequence goes on along the minus strand of NZ_JBFWVQ010000030.1, from coordinate 16,497 downwards.
GCGAGGGTGTAGAGGCAGCCCTTGGCCGCGGTCTTGGCACCCCCGCCGGAGCGGCGGGGCGGGGGTGGCGGGTAGGCGAACGGTGGCCCGCCGGGCGGATACGGTCCCGGACCGGGCGGCGGCGGACCGTAATGGCCCGGCGGCTGCTGCGGGTACTGGGGGTTCTGCGGGTAGGGCGGCCCGGCCTGGTTCATGATCTCTCCCTGGCTTGCGGGCCGTCCGTCACCTCGGTCTTGAGGATGCAGATCGTCAGGTGCGCGTCCTGGACCGCCTGCAGCGCCGCCGCGTCGAGGTTCGGGTCGGCCTCGGCGGCGGCCTTGGCGCTGTCGCCGGCCTGCTCCAGTTCGATCACGGCGTCGCGGGCAGCGCCGTTGGCGTCGGCCACCTGGTTGGCCTTCGCGGCTGTGGAGTCGAACTCGCGCACGACCGCGACCGTCACGGCGGACGCACCGCTGTCCGCCTCGGTTGCGCGCAGTGCCGCCTCCGTCTTGGCCTTCACGTCGTCCAATCTGATCATCACGTCGATCATGGCTTCGCTCCGGTGTGTGGTCGGATCCTGCGGTTCGGGCATTCGGCCGATTCCCCTGGGAGATCCGGCCGGGACACCGGGCGCGTTGGGTGTCCGGGGCCGAGGGTCCGCCGGCGGGCTTCCCGTCACCTTCCCGTCACCTACCGGTCACGTGATGTCGCCTTGCGCGTGGTCGCTCACTGGGACTTGTCCGCCCGACCCTCCGGGGCCGCCCTGGCCGCTGATCACTGCTGGTGCGTGACCTGACGGTGCTCACCGGGCACCTCGGGCCTGGATGATTCCGGCGAGGCGGTCTCGCGCAGCCGGCGCCAGGTGAGCCAGCCGCGGCACAGCACCCACGCCGTGACGGTCGCGGCCACCAGGACGCCGTCGACCCACGCGGTCCGCGCGGCGCCGGGCAGGTCGAGCACGAGTAGTGCCTGGACGGTGACCACCACCTTGTGCAGCACGATCAGTTCCCACATCCCCCGCTGCGAACGCGGCCAGACCGCGAGCAATGCCCACATGCCGGCGAAGACCAGGTAGGCCGCGGTCCGCCACGACTCGGTCAGGATCCACTCGGCGGGAGCCTCGGCGATGCGGGTGACACCGTCGGCGAAGGCGGCTGCCGTGGACAGGGCGCAGAGCACCAGTAGCGCGCGCCCGACGAGGTCGGCGCCGCGGGGCGGGGCGCCACGGGTGTCGGTGGTCGGGCGACCGGTGGCGGTGGTCACGGCGACTCGTCCGGGCCGGGGCGAACGCCCGCGGGGAGCGGGTCCCCGCGGTCGACGACGGCGGTGACCTCGGCCTCGACCAGGATCCCGTCCTCGAAGAGGATGTCGACGCCGATCGCCGCGAGCGGCGGCCGCGGCAGGTCGAACTCGCGCGAGGCCTGGTCCACGCCGGCGAGGAACTCGTCGTACATGCTTCGCTCCCACTTCGCGAAGTACCACGTGAAGCGGACGACGTCGTGGAACGTCGCCCCGGCCGCGGCCAGTCCCTTGGCGACGTTGCGGTAGATCTGGGCGACCTGACCGGCCAGGTCGTCCGCGACCAGCGCGCCGTTCTCGTCCCAGGCGACCTGGCCGGCCAAGTGGATCTGGGTGTTCCCGGTCGCGATCGCCACGTGGTGGTAGAGGGGGATCGTGACGTGGTCGTCGGGGTTGAGCAGTCGTACGGCCATGGTGGTCTCGCTTCCGTCCGGTTGTGGCGATGTCCGCGGCTCAGCTCAGGAAGGCGTGCAGGGCGGCGTTGACCTCGTCGGCGTGGGTCCAGAGCAGCCCGTGCGGGGCGCCGTCGATCTCCACGTACCGCGCCTCGGGCAGGGCCTGCCGGAAGCGGCGGGCCGTAGCCTCGATGGGGAGGATCCGGTCGGCGGTGCCGTGCAGGATCAGGGCCGGCTTGCCGCTGGCGCGCACGGCCTCGACGTCGGCGCGGAAGTCCTCGATCCACGAGGAGACGACGGCGTGGGCCGCCACCGGAGCGCTGGAGATGGCGACGTTCCAGCTGCCGGTGACCGCCTCCTGGCCGATGCGGTGGCCGAGGTTCTCGTCGAGGTTGTAGAAGTCGGAGAAGAACTGCTCGTACCAGGCGTAGCGGTCCCCCTTCGCTGCGGCCTCGATGCCGTCGAAGACCTCCTGCGGCACGCCCTCGGGATTGTCGTCACGGGCGACGAGGAAGGGTTGCAGGGAGGCCAGAAAGGCGAGCTTCGCGACCCGCTGGTGGCCGTACCGGGCGACGTAGCGGGCGAGCTCGCCGGTGCCCATCGAGAACCCGACGAGGACGACGTCGTGGAGGTCGAGGGCCTCCACCAGGGCGTTCAGGTCGGCGGCGAACGTGTCGTAGTCGTAGCCGGAGCCGACCTTCGACGACTGGCCGAACCCGCGACGGTCGTAGGTGATGACGCGGTACCCGGCGGCGAGCAGCTCGCGTGTCTGGCGCTCCCAGCTGTGGCCGTTGAGCGGGTAGCCGTGGATGAGCAGGACGGGCCGGCCGGCTCCCTGGTCCTCGTAGTAGAGCTCGATCGGCGTGCTGTTCTCGTTCCCGACGATGACGTGTCCCATGATTTCCTTCCGCATTCACTTGGCTGTTGCTGGCCGGCAGACCGCGATCGCGGTCGCCGCGGCGATGGTGGCGTCCCCGGTCGTGTTCGCGACGAGCCACGCGGTGAGCGGGTCGGGACGCGAGTGGAGCAGGAGCCCGATCCGGCGCAGGACGTCGAGCTGCGCGGGGTTGTAGAGGTCGCGCATCGCCTGGTCGACGGTCCGGGCGGCGGCGACGCTCAGGCCGGTGGTCGCACTCCACAGGCGGAGGAGCATCACGGGCAGGGCCCGGCTCCCGGGGAGCAGCCTGATCGCGAGCCCCTGACGGGTTGCGTCGTCGGCGTCGGCGGGGAGCTGATCGAACGCGGTCTCCGCCGCGCTCGGTGGGAGAGCGACCAGAGCGTCGACGAAGTCGGTGACCACCGCCAGGTCCAGCACCCTGGTCAGCACGATCAGCAGGGCGCGGTCGGTGTCGGACAGGCCGGCGTCCCGGATCCTCGCGGCGAGCGCGGGCGGGAGGTCGGTCGGTGTGGCCTGCTGGAGGATCTGGCGGACCTCGACGCGTGCGCGCTGCACGCGGTCCAGGTCCCGGGCGAGATGGCTGTCGAGGGTGCGGAGTGCTTCCCGGGGGTGCCGGTCCGCGTCACCCAGTTCGGCGATCTGCGGCAGGGTGAACCCGAGATCGGCGAGGCGCTTGATCCGCAGGAGCCGGACGAGGTGCGCGACGCGGTACTGCTTGTAGCCGTTGGCGCGGCGCCGTGGCTCCTCCAGCAGGCCGACGTCGTGGTAGTGCCGCACCGCTCGCACGGTGGTGCCGGCGAGTTGGGCGAGTTCGCGGGTACTCCAGGCCACAGCTGATCCCTCCGTGAGGCCAGGCGGGTGATGGTGGTCAGGTGCGCGCGAGTCGACGCCGGCGGTCGGCCTCCGACAGCCCGCCCCATACGCCGTGCAGCTCCCGGTGGACCAGGGCATAGACGGCGCACGGCCGGCGGACCGGGCAGGCGGCGCAGATCGCCTTCGCGACCCGCTCGCGGTGCTGCCGTTGCGGGGGACACTCCTCGTCGGCGGGGAAGAACACCGCAGTGTCGATCCCGCCGCAGAGGGCCTGCCGGTGCCACGACGGCAGGAGGTCCGGGGTGATCCGCCAGTCGGGGTACCGCCCGGCCCGGCCGGTACGCACGACGACGGTGACGGGCTCGGTGGGTCATCGCGGTGTGCTCGCTCCCGGGTCGCGTCTGGTGTCGGTCGTCAGATTCGCGTGGACGGCGCCCTGGCCGCGTCGGTGGAAGTTCCTGATGCCGTCGCCGAGCCCGGCACTGGGAGGCCGGCACTGTGACGACCCGGTCCGACCTGCTGTGTTCGCATCGGTGACAATCACCTAATCGACCCCGTGCTGGCGCCAAGGAGGAGCGGACCGTGCTCGTCGGCCGGCAAGCCGAGCACAAGGCGATCGAGCAGCTGCTCGCGCGGGCCCAGGACGGCGACAGCGGTGTGCTGCTCGTGCGTGGGGAGGCCGGCATCGGCAAGACCGCCCTGCTGCAGCACGCCCGCGAACTGATCGCCGAGGAGCATGCGATCACCGGAATCACGGGAGCTCCGCGCCTTCCCAACGCCAGGCTCACGCTCGCGTCCTGGTGTGGCCGGCGGACCGAGACCTCCGAGCTGTACGCGACCATGATCGAGGACGCGACGGGACGGGGTGAGGGCGCGACGGTCGGCATGGCTGAGGTCTCGCTGGCCTACCTGCACAACGGCCTTGGCAACTACGAGGCCGCGTTGGCCGCTGCGGCGGCGGCATGTGAGTACGACGAGTTGGCCTACAGCAGCGTCGCCCTGCCCGAGCTGGTCGAGGCCGCCGTGCACGCCGGTCAGCCGACTCGTGCGTCCGCCGCGCTGGAGCAGCTCAGCGGGCGGGCTCGCGCCAGCGGCACAGCATGGGGTCTCGGGCTGGCCGCGCGCTCGTCGGCACTCGTCAGCACCGGACGGGCCGCCGAGGAGCACTATCGCGAGGCGATCGAGCAGCTTCGTCGCTGCCGGATGGTCACCCATCTGGCACGGACCCATCTCGTCTATGGCGAGTGGTTGCGCCGCGAGGGTCGTCGCCAGGCCGCCCGCCAGCAACTCCGCACCGCGTACGAGCTGCTGTCGGGCATGGGGGCGGAGGCGTTCGCCGAGCGCGCCGCTCGCGAGCTGCGCGCCACCGGCGAGCACCCGCGTTCGCGGACCGCCCAGCCGTCGGATGCGCTGACCGCGCAGGAGCTGACGATCGCGCGGTTGGTGGCCACCGGGGCGACGTCCCGGGAGGTCGGAGCGCAGCTGTTCCTGAGCCCGCGCACGATCGAGGCCCATCTGCGCAGCATCTTCCGCAAGCTGGGCATCACGTCCCGTCGGCAGCTCAGTGACCTGCGGCTCCCCTGACCGGCCGGCATGCGGGAGGCTCGAACCTGTACGGTTCGCGGCGATGGCCGACGGTTGAGGCGATTCCTGCGGGCAGGGATCGGCGCCCGAGAGGACCAGGCGATGTTCGTGGGGCGGCGCGCCGAGCACGCGGCGCTCGGGGACCTGCTCGCCAGGGCTGAGGGCGGCGACAGCGGTGTGCTGCTCGTGCGTGGCGAGGCCGGCATCGGCAAGACCACCGTGTTGCAGCACGCTCGTGACGCCGCCGTCGCGGCCGGGTTCCGGGTCGAGGACGCAGTCGGGGTGGAGGCCGAGGCGGAGTTCGCGTTCGCGGGCCTGCACCAGCTGTGCACACCGGTGCTGGAGCGGGCCGGGGTGCTGCCCGAGCCGCAGCAGGCCGCTCTCGGGGTGGCGTTCGGGATGCGCGAGGGTGCTGCGCCGGACCGGTTCCTGGTCGGGCTGGCCGTGCTGAACCTGCTGGCCGAGGTCGCCGAGGACGGTCCGCTGCTCTGCGTGGTGGACGACGCGCAGTGGCTGGACCAGGCGTCCGCTCAGGTGCTGGCGTTCGTGGCGCGGCGGGTGGTCGCCGAGCGGATGGCGCTGGTCTTCGCGCTGCGCGACCTCGACGACGCCGTCACGGACCCGTTCGACGGATTGCCGGAGCTGCGTCTGGGCGGGCTCGGTGAGTCCGACGCCCGGGCGCTGCTGGCCGCCGCGCTGCGCGTGCCGCTGGACGACGTGGTGCGTGACCGGATCGTGGTCGAGGCTCGCGGCAACCCCCTGGCGCTGCTGGAGCTGCCCCGGGGCGCGCCACCGCCACAGCTGGCCGGCGGGTTCGAGCTGCCCGACGCGCTCAGCGTGCCGCACCGCATCGAGGACGCCTTCCGGCGCCGCTCGGGCAGCCTGCCCGCTGAGACGCAGCTGTTGCTGGTGGTCGCCGCGGCCGAGCCGACCGGCGACGTGGCGCTGCTGTGGCGTGCGGCCGCGCAACTGGGGATCGGCCGCGAAGCGGCCGCACCGGCGGAAGCCGCCGGCCTCGTGGAGATCGATACCCGGGTGCGGTTTCGCCATCCATTGGTGCGTTCGGCGGTCTACCGTGCCGCCACGCCACCGGACCGCCGTCGCGCGCATCGCGCGCTGGCCACCGCGACCGACCCGCAGGTCGACCCGGACCGGCGCGCCTGGCACCGCGCGCAAGCGGTGCTGGGCACCGACGAGGAGGCCGCCGCGGAACTGGAGCGCTCGGCCGACCGGGCACGCGCCCGCGGCGGGCTGGCCGCCGCAGCGGCGTTCCTGCAGCAAGCCGTCGAGCTGACGCCCGAGCCCGCCCACCGGACGAGACGGGCGCTGGAAGCCGCACATGCCAAGCACGAGGCCGGCGCGCCCGAGGCCGCTCTGGAGCTGTTGGCGGTCGCCGCGGCGGGGCCGCTGGACGCCCTGCAAGGCGCCCGGCTCGAGCTGCTGCGCGCCCAGATCGCGTTCCACACCACGCGCGGCGCCATGGTGCCGGGAATGCTGCTCGATGCCGCCAAGACGCTCGCCCCGCTCGACCCCGCGCTGGCCCGCGAGACCTACCTGCACGCCCTGGATGCGGCCATCATCACCGGCGGCCTCGGCGATGGCCGCGGCATGATCGAGGTGGCCGAAGCCGCCCGGGCCGCACCCGCACCACCCGGATCGCCGGGGCCAGCCGATCTGTTGCTCGACGGGCTGGTGACGACGTACACGCAAGGATATGCGGCCGGCGTGCCCGAACTTCGCCGTGCGCTGGAAGCGTTCTGCGCTGACGATCTACCCGCTGAGCCCGCGGGCGACGGTGACACCCGCCGCTGGCTGTGGCTGGCCAGCCGTACCGCGCTGATGCTTCTCGACGACGAGCTGCTCTACGTGCTGGCGCACCGGAACGTCCGGCTGGCCCGAGAAGCCGGTGCGCTGGCCATGCTCCCCGCCGCGCTGCTGTTCCTGTCGGCCGTGTCGGTGCTCACCGGCGAGCCGGCCCGGGCCACCGAGCTGATCGCCGAGGAGACCGCGATCAAGCAGGTGACCGGGAGCGTGTCGCTGCGCTTCGGCCGGCTCGTGCTGGCTGCCTGGCGCGGGCACTCCTCCGAGACCGTCGAGATCCACGCCGCCGCCGTCCAGGAGGCGACTGCCCGCGGCAACGCTGCCGAGGTCGCACTGGCACAGCACGCGTTGGCGGTGCTCCACAACGGTCTGGGCAACTACGCAGCGGCGCTGGGCGCCGCGGAGCGGGCGTGCGAATCCCTCGACCCGCCGCACATCAGCCTGGCCCTCCCCGAGCTCATCGAGGCCGCCTCCCGCGCCGAGCAGCCCGAGCGAGCGGCCGTCATGCTGGAACAGCTCGACTTGCGGGCCCGCGCCAGCGGAACCCCCTGGGCGCTCGGGCTGGCGGCCCGCTCGCAAGCGCTGCTCAGCACCGGGCCTACCGCCGAGGACCACTATCGCGAGGCGATCGAGCTGCTGCGAGCCTGCCGGATGGCCGTCTACCTCGCCCGCACCCACCTCGTCTATGGCGAGTGGTTGCGCCGCGAGGGTCGTCGCCAGGCCGCCCGCCAGCAACTCCGCACCGCGTACGAGCTGCTGTCGGGCATGGGTGCGGAGGCGTTCGCCGAGCGCGCCGCTCGCGAGCTGCGCGCCACCGGCGAGCACCCGCGTTCGCGGACCGCCCAGCCGTCGGATGCGCTGACTGCGCAGGAGCTGACGATCGCGCGGTTGGTGGCCACCGGGGCGACGTCCCGGGAGGTCGGCGCGCAGCTGTTCTTGAGCCCGCGCACGATCGAGGCCCATCTGCGCAGCATCTTCCGCAAGCTGGGCATCACGTCCCGCCGCCAGCTCCGCGATCTGCGATTTCCCTGACCGGAGAACGGCCCGGGCCGGGCGTCGGCCGGCTGCGCGGCCTCGCGGTTCGGGCGTGGTGACGGTGTCCTACGAGAGGCCGGGCGACCGGTTGCGGGCCCGGTCGGACCGCGAGGTGAGGCCGTCGCGGCATCCTCAAGGTCGGGACCTGTGAGACGCGCTACCCGCCCCGGTCGCCGAGCGACGGCACCGCGGCGCCGGAAGCGGTGGCGGAGACGGCGGCCGCCACGGGTGCGGACCGGTAGGGCACGGGTCGGGCTGTCCCGCGGCGCGTCCGCCCAGGTGGCGGGCCAGGAACCGCTCCAGGGTGCGGTAGAGCTCGATGTTGCTGTCCGGGTTGATGAACCAGTGGCCCTCACGCTCGTTGAGCAGGTACTCCACCTCGGCGCCGCGGGCCCGCAGCGCCTCGACGACCCGGTCGGAGTTGCTGCGGTTGACCCGGAGGTCGTTGGCGCCGTGGACGAGCAGCATCGGGGCGGTGATGTCGTCGACCCGGCTGATCGGGGAACGGGCGAGCATGTCGGCCTCCTGCGCCGGATCGTCCGGGTCGCCGATGTAGCGCAGGTAGGAGTTCTGGATGATGCGCCGGACGAACGGAATCGCCGACCTGTTCATGTCGACGAGGTCGGACATCCCGGTGTAGCTGATCGCGGCGGCGAACCGGTCCGGGGTGAAGGCGGCCCCGACGAGTGCCGCGTAGCCGCCGTAGGAGCTGCCGTAGATCGCCACCCGGTCGCGGTCGGTATGGCCCTGCGCGATCGCCCAGTCCAGGGCGTCGATGACGTCGTCGTGCATGCGGCCGGCGAACTGCCCGATCGCGGCCTGGGTGTGGGCCTTGCCGTAGCCGGTGGAGCCGCGGAAGTCGACCTGCAGGACGGCGTAGCCGCGGTTGGCGAGCAGCTGCACCTCCGGGTCGTAGCTCCAGCTGTCGCGGTACCAGGGTCCGCCGTGCAGCAGGACGACGGTCGGCAGGTCGCGCTGCTGCACCCCGATCGGCAGGGTCAGGTGACACGGCAGATCGAGGCCGTCGCGGGCGGTGATGGTGATCGGGGTGACCGGGGCCAAGCGGGCCGGGTCCAGGTGCGGGTAGGGGCGGAACAGCCGCCGGGCGGTGCTGGTGGTGTGGTCGTAGAACCAGGTGACGCGGGGATCGCGGTCGTGGGTGAAGTCCACGACCCACCGCTGCGCCGTGCTGTCGCAGGAGACGTGGGCCGGGTCCCCGTCGGAGAGTTCCGCCAGTCGCGGCAGCACCGTGGCGAAGTGCGGGTCGAGGGCGTGGATCTCCTGGCGGGCACCGAGATAGCGGGCGCCGAGCAGCTCCCCGGTCGCCGGGTGCAGGATCAGCGAGGACGGGAAGCGCGGGTCGGCCTCGGGGCGGGGGGTGTCCAGGTCGAACACAGGGTGGCTGTCGACCCCGACCTGCTCGCCGGTGCCGAGGTCGACCCGGACCAGCCGCGTGCGGTCCGACCCTCGGGACGAACCGATCCACAGGCCCGTTCCGTCCGGGGTGGGCACGCAGGGGGAGACCCCGAAGAGGTGGTCGAGACCGGAGAACCGGCTGATGAGGCGGGGTGCGCCGGCGTTCCAGTCGAACAGCAGGTGCGTGCCGTCGTCGGCCAGGCTGAAGGTGAGGATGCGTCCCGTCGGCGTGCGCACCCAGCTGGTGACGTCGCCCGGGTTCTCGGCGAGCACGGTCAGCCGGGCGGTGTCGAGGTCGAGCTCGTAGAGGTCGGCCACGTCGGGACGGCGCGCGTTGAGCTGGACGAGCACCGTCTCGGGCCGGTCGGCGGAGAGCTGGGTGCCGAGCACGCGCCCCCCGTCGATCGGGGTGAGATCGACCGCGGGCTCCTCGGGACGGGTCAGGTCGACCCGGTGTAGGTGGGCGTTCTCGTCGCCGTCGGTGTCCTGGGTGAACAACAGGTACCGGGGGTCGGCGGTCCAGAAGAACGTCTCGATGCTTCGGTGGTCGTCGGAGGTCACGCGCCGGGCCGCCGGGTCCTGCGAGGCGTCGGGCCAGTGGCCGTCCAGGTCGCGGACGAACACGTTGAGCCGGTCCCGCCACGGGGCGAGGTAGGCGACCTTCGTGCCATCCGGGGAGATCTGGGCTCGGCTGCGGGCGGGTGGGTCGAAGAACTCCTCGACCGTGATCAGCGTGGGCAGGGCCATCGCGGGAGACCTCCAGGTGTCGTGGACATCCCGATCACGGTCAGGTCAGCGCCGGTCCCGTGTGCCGCGTGCGCCACCACACAACGGCCGTGATCACGATGATGACGACGCACGGCACGAGCAGCGCGACCGACCCGACCCCCGCGGAGCGGTCCGTCTGCCCGAGATTGAGGTCGCCGCGGGCGACGAGCACGAACACGAAGCTGAGGGTGTTCTGGAGCGCGTGGATGAGCACGGCGGTCTCCAGGCCGCCGGTGCGCCAGGTGATGAGCGCCAGCGCGACGCCCGTGATGAAGTAGTACAGGTTGAGCCACGGGTCGGTGGACTGGTGGATGGCGGTGAAGATCAGGGCGGTGGCGAGCACGCCGACGACGAGGGCTGTGCGCGGTCCCCGGGCCCAGCTCCCGGTGATCCGGAAGGCGAGACCGCGCAGCCCGTACTCCTCGCCGGCCGCCTGCAGGGGCGTCAGCAGGAGGGTCGCGAGCAGGACGCCGTACAGGTCCGTCAGCTGCCACGCGGCCGGCGGGGCCGGCAGCAGCACGGCCATGACCACCACCTGCACCGCCCAGATCGGGCCGATGAGGAGCAAGGCGCGGGCGAACAGGTCGAGGCGGAACGTCGACCGGACCGAGTGCAACGAGGCGCCGCGCACGCCGTAGAGCCACCGCTGGATGAGCATGCTCCACGGGATGAGCAGCGCGATGCCGGCCATCGCCCCGGCGTGCTGCATCCCCGTGTACATCGGGCCGCCCAGCACCGGGTCGGGCCGGCCGAGAAGCAGGATGTCGACACCGGCGGCGAGCACGTTCAGAGCGATGCTGAGGACGAACAAGCCACCGAGGAGCAGCGCGAGGGCGACGACGCCGCGCCCGATCCGACGCTGCTCCCCGGAGAGGACGCGGTGGTACGGCACACCGGATGGGACGGACCCCCGGCCGCGCTCGGCGGGCGGCGACGCCTGCTCGGTGGCCTGTCCACGTCCGACCCCGACGCGGTACGGACGGCTCGGCCGGCGCCACGGCCGCTCGACGTCCGCCGGTGCTCGGGCGGGGTGGGCGGGAACCTCGCTGTCGTGTCGGCGACGTCGTTCGTAGGTCGCGACGAGGGCGACCATGCCGATGTTGACGGCGACGAGGATCAGCAGGGACGCGTCGCCGGTGTCGGTGGCGCGGTCGATGGTGGTGTTCCCGCCACCGGACATCAGGTTGCCGACGATGCCGAAGAGGACGTTGTTGACGACGTGGAAGGCGATCGGCGCCTCCATGCCGCCGCTGAGGATCGCCATCAGCCCGGTGCTGACGGCGACCACGGTGAAGTAGCCGGCCAGCCAGGGGTCGGTCGAGCCGTGGACCGCGGCGAACCCCAGGGCGGAGACCACGAGCCCGACGGCCAGGGCCGGCCGGACCGGGCGCACCCAGCTCGCGGCCGCCGGAAGCATGACGCTGCGGTAGATCAGTTCCTCGCCGGCGGCCTGGACGGGCGTGACGAGGAGAGTGATCGTCAGGAAGGCGATCGTCGTGCCGCTGACCGCGAAGGTCGTCCAGCCCGTGGATTCCGGTGCGACGGCACCCACCACTCCTGCTCCGGCGCCCACCAGCAGCGCTGCGCCGATCGCGTAGTGGGCCAGGCGCCGCCGGTCGAACGCCCGCCGCGAGCTGAACAGTGCGCGCCATGGCACCCGGGTCATCCACACCAGCATCAGGACCGCGACCAGGCCGGTTGCGCCGGTGGTCAGGTTGACGGCCAGGGACTTGAGCGGCGTGAGCTCGGGGGACAGCGGGTCGTCGCTGCCCTCGACGACACCGACGAGCCGGTAGGCCAGCACCTGGAGGACCACGAGGACGAGCGGCAGTGCCAGGACGAGGACGAGCGGCTTCCACCAGCTCATGCGCAGGTGGGCGCCGAACGGCCGCGAGGTGTCGACCGCGGACGGGGCGGGCTGCGCCGCGGGAGTCCCGGTCGCGGGGATCAGCACGCCGCGGGGTGGCGCCCGGACTCGTCGGGCAGCCTGTATCTGCTGAACATCGTTCCTCCACACGGTGTAGCGGGTGTCGGTGGGTGGGTTGCGCAGCGCAGCGACCGTCGAGCGGACAGCGGGCGCTCCATCTGCAGTCGTCGTGCCGCAGGAGACACCGTGCCGTCGCGGCCGGGTCAACCCACGTGGCGCAGACCACAGCGGCTTGACTGTGCCGTGACGGCACGGCCTTGCCTGGGGCGCACAGCACGCAACCCGGGAGGACACGTGACCGCGACCGATCCCCACCGCGACCCGGCCGGGGAGGAGCCGGGCGGCCCGGCACCCGCTCCTGGACCGCAGCCGACACTGCTCGACCAGATGGGCGGCCCGACGGGGTTCGTCCACTCCGCCGTCCCCGTCGTCGTCTTCGCCGCGCTGGTCGTCGTCTGGGCGTGGCGGCGCAGCAGCACGCGCCTGCTCCGTCGGCCTGACGGTCCACGGCCCGCCCGGATGCCCTGGCGGGGCCAGGTCCGAGTCGGCAGGGCTTGACCCACCATGACCACCCCGGACCCGCGGCCGAGACACATCCCGGTCGAGGAGTTCTTCACCGACCCGGGGTTCATCGTGCCCACGATCTCCCCGGACGGCACCCGGATCGCCTACCTCGCCCCGCACCGCGGACGGCGCAACGTCTGGGTCCGCGGCGTCGACCAGAGCCACGACGACGCCGTCCCCGTCACCCACGACACCCGCCGCGGGATCACCACCTACCACTGGACCGACGATCCCCGCTTCCTGCTCTACCAGCAGGACACCGACGGCAACGAGGACTGGCACCTGCACCGCGTCGACCTCGACGGGTGGGCGGGGGACGGCACCGCCCCCGCCGTCGACCTCACCCCGATGGGGCCCGGGTCGCGGGTGTTCGCCGTCGAGCCGCTGCCCTCGAAGCCGGGCACCGTCCTGGTCTGGATGAACCCGCGGGTCGGCCACATCGACGTCTTCCGGGTCGACATCGCCTCCGGCGAGGTCGCGCTCCACCACGAGGAGGCCGATCCGCTGGCCGCCACGCTGCTCGACCGCCAGGGTGAGCCCGCGTTCCAGGTCGTGACCGAGGAGGACGGGACGATCGCCATCTCGGGGATCGACCGCACCACCGGGGCCGTCCGACCGCTGCATCACTGTTCCAGCCCTTCCCGGACCTGGACCCCGCCGACCTGGCCCCGATGGCTCCGGTGCGCTTCCCGGCCCGGGACGGGCTCGAGCTGCCCGGCTACCTCACCCTGCCCATCGGTGTGGCGCCGCGGAACCTGCCGATGGTGCTGCTGGTGCACGGCGGCCCGTGGTCCC
>NZ_JBFWVQ010000030.1:0-3103 GCF_050246655.1 Pseudonocardia sp. | reverse complement strand
CCGATGGCTCCGGTGCGCTTCCCGGCCCGGGACGGGCTCGAGCTGCCCGGCTACCTCACCCTGCCCATCGGTGTGGCGCCGCGGAACCTGCCGATGGTGCTGCTGGTGCACGGCGGCCCGTGGTCCCAGGACGCCTGGGGCTACAACCCGGAGGTCCAGCTGCTGGCCAACCGGGGCTACGCGGTGCTGCAGGTCAACTTCCGCGGCTCCACCGGCTACGGGCGCCGCCACCTGACCGCGGCCGTCGGCGAGTTCGGCCGGGCCATGCAGGACGACCTCGTCGACGCCGTCGGCTGGGCGGTCGCGCAGCGCTACGCCGATCCCGCCAGGGTCGGTGTCTTCGGTGTCTCCTACGGCGGGTACGCAGCCCTCGTCGGGATCACCGCCACCCCCGACCTGTTCGCCGCCGCGGTCGACTACGTGGGTGTCTCCGACCTCGTCACGGCCCTGAGGGCCCTGCCGCCGTTCACCCGCCGCTACAACGCCAACAGCTGGTACCGCTACGTCGGTGACCCGGAGGTGCCCGAGCAGGTGGCCGACATGCTGGCCCGCTCGCCGATCACCATGGTGGACCGGATCCGGACCCCGCTGCTGGTCGCCCAGGGCGCCAACGACGTCCGTGTGCCGCAGGCACAGTCCGACCGCATCGTGGCCTCGCTGCGCGAGCGCGGGGTCCCGGTGGAGTACCTGCTCGCCGAGGACGAGGGCCACGGCTTCGAGAACGAGGAGAACCGGCTCCGGTTCTACCGGGCCGTCGAGCGCCACCTCGCCCGGTACCTGGGCGGGCGGAGCGGTACGACGTCCGACGTGGACGCGGCATGAACCGGCCCGCGACCGGCGGCGCGAACAGGTACTCGAAAGGACTCCCATGACCGCATCAACGGCGACAAGCAGTACGGCCCCGTGACGGGGACGCCGCGGGCGCGGCGGCCACGGTTCGCGTTCTTCCGTCAGAACGCGAAGCGCCGCACGGTCTCCGCGTGCAGGACGACGCGCACCTGGTCAGTGGCGAGGATCGCGGCGAGCTCGTCGGCACGGACAGGGTCGTCGAGATCCCAGTAGCGGGCAGCGAGGCGGGACGCGAGCTCGTGCGCGCCGTCGGCCCCGATCCGGGTATGGCCGGCAACGGACACCCACCGTTCGTGCTCGTCCGCCGGTGCCGCGACGACGAGGGAGGCGCGCGGGTCGCGGCGCAGGCGGCGCACCTTGAGCGAGTCGGGCGCGGTGAAGAACTGGAGCGTCCTGTCGACGGCGAGCTCGAACCACACCGGCCGCGGTTGCGGCGGCTGCGGCCCGGCGGCCGCGGTGAAGAAGCCGTGCAGGGGGCGGGCGAGGAACGCGACGTCCTCGGCGGTCAGCGCATCCATCAGGCGTCCGTCTCAGCGCGGCGGCCGCCGAGGTGCTCGGCGAGGTGGCGTTCGATCGCGCGGAACAGCAGGACCTGGTTCTCCGGGTTCTCGAAGCCGTGGCCCTCGTCGTCGGCGACGAGGTAGGTCACCGGCACGCCGCGAGCCCGGAGCGGGGCGACGATGTTGTCGGACTCGGCCTGCACGACGCGGACGTCGTTCGCACCCTGGGCGACCAGCAGCGGGGTGCGGATCTTGTCGACCATCGTGATGGGGGAGCGGGCCCGCATGTCGGCGAGCTGGGTGGGGTCGTCGGGGTCGCCGACGTAGGCGATCCAGTTGTTGGTCATGTTCGCCCGGACGAACGGGGGCAGGGTGGCGAGGAAGTTCGCGAGGTCGGAGATGCCGACGTAGTCGACGGCGGCGGCGAACTTCTCGGGGGTGACCGTGACGCCGACGAGCGCGGCGTAGCCGCCGTAGGAGCCGCCGACGACGGCGAGGCGGTCGGGGTCGGCGTTGCCGCGGGCGATCGCCCAGTCGACGGCGTCGATGAGGTCGTCGTGCATCTTCCCGGCGAACTCGCCGATCGCCGCGGTGACGTGCCGGCGGCCGTAGCCGGTGGAGCCGCGGAAGTTCACCTGGAGCACCGCGTAGCCGCGGTTGGCCAGGAACTGGACGGCCTTGTTGTGGCCCCAGGTGTCGTGCATCCACGGCCCGCCGTGCACCAGCAGCACCATGGGCAGCCCCACCGGAGCCACGCCGACGGGCAGGGTCAGGAAGCCGTGCAGCGGCAGCCCGTCGCGGGCCGGGAAGCCGACCGGGACCATCGGCGCGAGGTCTGCCGGGTCCGGGTGGTCGCGGTGCAGCAGCCGGGCCTCGCCGGTCATGTGGTCGTAGAGCCAGGTCGTGCCGGGCTCGCGGTCGTGGATGAACGTGGCGACGAAGCGTCGCCCGGCCAGGTCGGAGTGCACCCAGCCGAGCACCCCGTCGGACAGCCTCTCCAGGGCGCCCTGCACCTCGGCGAACCCGGGGTCGAGCGGCACGATGCGGGGCCGGTCGCCGGTGAACCGGGCGGCGATGACCTCGCCGGTGCGGCGGTCGGTGAACACGCTGGGTGGGAGCGTGTCGGCGGCTGCGCTGAGGGTGTCCAGGCTGTGTCCGTCCACGGCGGCGACGACGGTGCGTTCGCCGGTGTCGCGGTCGAGTCGCACCAGCTGCAGGTCGTCGCCGACATGGCCGCCGGGGTCCTGGTAGTCGCCGATCAGCGCGCTGCGCCCGTCGGGCGCCGGGAGGACGAACACGCCCATCGGGTGCTCCGGGCCGCCGACCCGGTGGAGCAGCCGCCGCTCGCCGGTGGTGGGGTCGGCCGCGGAGATCTCGTAGGTGCCGTCGGTGTCCTGGGCGAGGAACCACGAGGCCCGCCCGGTGCGGTCGACGAGGAAGGTCTCGGTCGGGTCGGTCCGCTCGACGAGCGGCGTGGTCTCCCCGGTGGCGACGTCGATGCGGAACACGTCGACGTACAGCGGGCGGGGGTTCATCCACGCGATCACGGTGCCGGGCACCGTGGTCTCCGGGTCGACGGCGAAGACCCGCGACCCCGGGTCCATCGGGGTGAGGACGACCGACGGCCCGTCGGGCGCGTCGAGGTCGACCCGGTGCAGGCGCCAGTCCTCGTCGCCGTCGGTGTCCTGCAGGTAGAGCAGCCAACGGGGGTCGTCGGTCCAGTAGAACGAGGTGATCCCGCGGCGGGTGTCGTG
>NZ_JBFWVQ010000029.1:34204-55965 GCF_050246655.1 Pseudonocardia sp. | reverse complement strand
GCTCCGCCAGGCCGCGGGCGGCGAACGCCGCGGCGTCCACGCGGTCCACCGGTGGGTCGAGCTCCGACTCCACCGTGAGCTCCTCGGGCGGGCACCGCCGCAGCGGCGGGCGCGGATCGAGCCCGCGAGCGAGCCGGTGGGCGAGCAGCGCGTCCGCCCCGAACCGGGATGCCACGTCCTCGGCGTCCAGCGCCGCGAACGCACCCAGGCTGCGCAACCCGAGCCTGCGCAGGAGGTCGACGAGCGCGGAACGGTCGACGTCCGGGTCGCGGTCGAGCTCCGCCACCTCCATCCGGGCGAGGAAGGCGGGGGTGTGTCCGGCCTCCACCGCCACCCCGCGGCGTGCGGCCAGCACCGCGGCGAAGAGCCCGTCCGCGACGCCCACCTGGCACTCCACGTGCGTGCGCGCTGCGACCTGGTCGACCAGCCGCTCGGCCGCCACCAGCTCCCCGCCGAACCAGCCCGCCGGGCCCTGGGCGGGCAGCGCGACCAATCCCGGCCGCACGACCTCCACCCCCGGCGCCAGCTCCTCGACGGCGACGACCACGGGCTCGAACGCGCGGGCGTCGCGCTCGGCGTCCGGGGCCAGCACGGCCAGCTCGGGGCAGCGGGCCTGGGCCTCCCGGCGCCGCAGGCCCCGGCGCACCCCCTGGGAACGGGCGAGCGCGGAGCACGCCACGACCCGGTTGGCGGCCACCACCGCCGCGGGCTGCTGGACGGGGACGCGGGCGGCGCGCGCGGCCGCGGTGACGGGCCAGTCCGGTGCCCACAGCGCGAGCACGCGCACCGGCTCGCTGCTCACGGCGTGCCCGGGTGGCCGGCGGGGTGCGAGCGCCGGGTCATCCCGCCTCCCGCACCGGGCGGGGCTGCCCCTCGGCGGTCCCGCAGGTGCGGTGGGACCACCGCTCGCCCGGCGCCGGTTCGGTGGGGGTCGGCACCAGCGGCGAGGCGGGGACGATCGCCGGGCGGCCGGGCAGCCGGATCCCGGCGGCGACCGCCGGACGGCCGGGCAGCCCGCCGCCCGCGGCTGCGCCCGGCGCCCCGTCGCGGGTCCCGGCGACCGTCACCGACCGGCCGTCCGACTCGCCGCCCGGCGCCGCGTCGCGGGTCCCGGCGACCGCCGGACGGCCGTCCGACTCGCCGCCCGACGCTCCGCCCGGCGTCCCGGTCCCGCCGACCTCCACCGGCTCCACCCCACCCCCGGCCGGCCCGGGCAGCAGCAGCTCCACCTCGCGACCCGTGGGAGGCAGGCCCCGCCCCCGGGCGCGCACCCGGGCACGCCGCGTGCGCAGCCGCCCGAACCCGGCGTCGAGCCCCTCCCAGCGACCCCCGACGCACGACAGCTCGACGTCCGCGCCCGGCCACGGCCCGAGCGGCACCAGCACCGCCCCCCGCTGTCGTGCACGTGCCGCGAGGCGCTGCCGCTCGGCCGCCCGCATGCCGGCCCCGGACGGCACGGCGGTGACGACCACGTCCAGGCCGTCCAGCAGGGCCGCAGTGACGGCCACCAGGTCCTTCCCCGGCCGGGGGACCAGCGCGAGCCGCTCCAGCCGCAGGCCCGCCTCGGCCGCGGCGACGATCCCGAGGTCCGGACGGCCGATCACCCCGATCCATGCCCCGTCCACGGACGCCTCGGCCAGCAGGGCCAGCAGGAGGGCGGTGGACCCCGGCCCCGATCCGAGCGCGACGGTGCCACCGAGCCGCAGCCCACCGCCCGGCAGCAGCGCCGCCAGCGGGGTGGCCACCGGCAGCATCCGACCGTCGAGGGCCTCGTCCGGATGGCCCGCCGGACCCCGCCGGGAGGTGCGCTCCTCCGCCCGCCGTAGCAACCCCCGGGCCAGGGCCAGCCGCTCCGCATGAGGACCGGATGCGCCCCCCGGCGCGACAGCCTCCACCGACGTGCCTCCCTGCGGACCGAACCGTGATCCGGGAGCCGCGGGAAGACAGCTCGTCGAACATGTGTTCGATACTAGAGGCTGGTTCGCTCCGGGAGAAGCGGGATCTCAGGATGCGGGCGGGGTGCGGCCCGTCGCACACACCGTCGTGTCATCGCACACACCGCCCACAGCGTGTGCGACGACCACAAGGTATGTGCGACCGGGGAAACGCCTGCAGTCACTCGGGCGACGGTGAGGAGTCAGCGCGGCCAGTACGTCGTCCGCCACGCCCCCGGACCCGCGGCGAGGGGCCGCCGGAGCGTCGCCTCGGGGTCGCCCCACACCGGACGCGACCGCGGCCTCTCCGCCCCGCCCGCCCCGCCCGCACCGGACGCGACGGCCGCGAGCACGACCGTCAGCGCCGCCAGCTCCTCGTCCGTCGGCTCGCCGCGCACCACCCGGAAGAGCGCCCGCCGCTCCTCCGGGGTGGGTTCGCCGGCCGTCACAGCGGGATGTTCCCGTGCTTGCGCGGCGGCACCGCCTCGCGCTTCGTGGCCAGCATCCGCAGCGCCCGCCCCACGTACCCGCGGGTGTGCGAGGGCGGAATGACCCCGTCGATGTAGCCGCGGTCCGCTGCGATGTAGGGGTTGCAGAGGGTGTCCTCGTACTCCTGCTGCAGCTGCGCGCGCCGGGCGGCCAGCTCGTCACCGGACAGCCCGGCCAGGTCCTTGCGGTAGAGGATGCTCACCGCGCCCGCCGCGCCCGTCACGGCGATCTGGCCGGTGGGCCAGGAGACGTTGATGTCGGCGCCGAGGTGCTTGGAGCCCATGACGTCGTACGCGCCGCCATAGGCCTTGCGCGTGATCACCGTGACCTTGGGGACGGTGGCCTCCGCGTACGCGTAGATCAGCTTGGCACCGCGGCGGATGATGCCGTTCCACTCCTGCTCGGTGCCCGGCAGGAAGCCCGGGACGTCGACGAAGGTCAGGATGGGGATGTTGAAGGCGTCGCAGGTGCGGACGAAGCGGGCCGCCTTCTCGGAGGCGTCGATGTCGAGGCAGCCGGCGAACTGCGTCGGCTGGTTGGCCACGACCCCCACCGACCGGCCCTCGATGCGGCCGTACCCGCAGAGGATGTTCGGCGCGAACAGCCCCTGGACCTCGAGGAACTCGCCCTCGTCGAGCACCCGGGTGATGACCTCGTGCATGTCGTACGGGGTGTTCGCCGAGTCGGGGACGATCATGTCGAGCTCGAGGTCGGTCTCGGTGAGCCCGTCGGCGATCGCGCCTTCGGTGGGCTCGGGAGCATCGAACACCGGCGGCTCGGAGAGGTTGTTCGACGGCAGGTAGCTCAGCAGCTCCTTGACGTAGTCCAGGGCGTCGGCCTCGTCCGAGGCGAGGTGGTGCGCGACGCCGGAGCGGGTGTTGTGCGTCCGGCCGCCGCCGAGCTCCTCGAAGTCGACGTCCTCGCCGGTCACGGTCTTGATGATGTCCGGACCCGTGATGAACATGTGGCTGGTCTTGTCGACCATGACCGTGAAGTCCGTGATCGCGGGGGAGTACACCGCGCCGCCCGCGCAGGCGCCCATGATCAGCGAGATCTGCGGGACCACGCCGGACGAGCGCACGTTGCGGATGAAGATCTCGCCGTAGAGGCCGAGCGCGACCACACCCTCCTGGATGCGGGCGCCGCCACCGTCGTTGATGCCGATGACCGGGCAGCCGATCTTGACGGCGAGGTCCATCACCTTGACGATCTTCTCGCCGTACACCTCGCCGAGCGCGCCGCCGAACACCGTGGCGTCCTGGCTGAAGACGGCCACGGGGCGGCCGTCGATCGTGCCCGTCCCGGTGACGACGCCGTCGCCGAGGGGGCGCTTGGCGTCCATCCCGAAGTTCGTCGACCGGTGCCGGGTGAGCGCGTCGAGCTCGACGAACGAGCCTGGGTCGAGCAGCTGGTCGATGCGCTCGCGAGCGGTCTGGCGGCCCTTGGCGTGCTGGCGCTCGACGGCCTGCGCGCTCCCCGCGTGCACCGCGTCGTCGGTGCGCCGGTAGAGGTCGGCCAGCTTGCCCGCGGTGGTGTGGACGTCCGGCTCGTCGGCCGCAGCGCCCGACGGGTCCCGGATCGGCTCGGTGGCGGCGGTCACGACGTCCTCCGTTGGCATCGGCGCATGCGGGGAGCGTAATCGGAAGGTCACGGCTCGCAGACGGGTCGCGGGCGCGGCGTGCGTCACCTTCCTGTCGGCGGGCCCACCTATGCTCGCCGCGTGGTCACCACCCTGCCCCCGCGTGAGGTGCGGGCGTCGTTCGCGCTGTGGCTCGGCGTCGTCGCCACGTCCGTGCTGGGCAACCTGCTCGTGCTCACCGTGTTCGACCGGGTGCTGGACGCGTCGGGCACTCCGCCGGACGGCCGGGTGGCCGCCTACGGCACCCTCGTGGCCGTCGTGCTGGCGACCGTGGCGGGTGGGCTCGTGCTCGCCGTGCGGATGCGGTCGGGTGCGTCGTGGGCGCGCTGGGTGCTGGCCGCGATCGGGGTGGTGTACCTGGTGACGGACGTGGTCGGGCTGTTCGGCGAGGACGTCGCGGGCGTGCCGGGCCCGATGGCCGCGGTCCTCACCGTGCTCACGGTCGTCGAGGTCGTCCTGCTGGCCGGGGCGGTGGGGCTGCTGTTCGCGCCGGCGGCGCAGCCGTGGTTTCAATGACAGAGCCGACAGAGCCGACAGAGCCGGCACAGCCGGCACAGCCGTCACAGCAGCCGCCCGCGCCGGTGGAGACGTCCTTTCGGCTGTGGCGCTACGCCGCCGCGGTGTCGGTGCTGGCGAGCGCGATGTCGGTGCCGATCGCGGCCGACGTCGCGGTCGCCAGGGGCACGCCCGTCCCGCAGGCGGCGGGCGACGCGACCCTGATCGCGGGCGCGTTCATCGGGGTGCTCGTCACGGCCGTCGTGGCGGTGGTGGTGGTCGCGCTGGCGGGGCGGATGCGGCGGGGGACGAGCTGGGCGCGCACGGTGCTGGCGGTCGTCGGAACCGCGATCGTCGTCGTGGGGCTGCTGTCGCTCGGCGGCACGATCGCGCTGTTCGGCGTGGGGCTCCTGGGCCCGCTCGTGGCGCTGCTGTCGCTCGTGAGCCTCGTGCTGGTGGCGGCGGCGGTGTCGTTCATGTTCCGGCCGGGGGCGGCGAGCTGGTTCGACCGCTGACGCACCCGCCGCCGGAACGATGTACTCGCCCGCTCGCACCGCCCGCCCGCGACCGGGCGACGCTGACCGACCGCCCGCCGCGCTCGCGACCCCGTGGCCTGCGGGTCGCGCTAGCGTCGCCCGGCATGACGACCCCGCTGGACGGCGACGCCCTGCGCGCGTCCCTGCCGGGCTGGGCCCGGCTCGACATCGTGGCGAGCACCGGCTCCACCAACGCCGACCTCCTCGCCGCAGCGGCCGCGGGCGCCCCGGACCGCACGGTGCTCGTCGCCGAGCACCAGCAGTCCGGCCGCGGGCGGCTCGCCCGCACGTGGGAGTCGCCGCCCGGATCCGGGCTCACGTTCAGCGTCCTCTTCCGGCCGGACGGCGTCGGCCCGGCCCGTTTCGGTTGGCTGCCGCTGCTCGCCGGGCTCGCCCTTGCCGACGCCGTCCGCGGATACGCGGGCGGGGCGTGCGGGCTCAAGTGGCCCAACGACCTCCTCCTCGGCGGGCGCAAGGCCGCCGGTGTCCTCGCCGAGGTCGCCGGGCCGGGTGCGGTGGTCGTCGGTATCGGGCTCAACGTCACGGCCGCCCCGCCCGGGCAGCCCGACGCCACGAGCCTCGCCGAGCACGCCCATCCCGCTCCGGGCCGGGCCGACGTCCTCGTCGCGATCCTGCGCCGCCTCGACGAACGCGAACGCGCCTGGTGCGAGAGCGGAGGCGACCCGGACGCCCATCGCCTGCGCACCGACTACCGGGCCGCCTGCCGCACGCTCGGCTCGCCCGTCCGGATCACGCTCCCCGGCGGGGAGGTGCTCGACGGCATCGCCGAGGACGTCGACGGGGACGGCAGGCTGCTGCTCGTGGAGCACGGTGGCAGGCGCCGCGCCGTCGCTGCGGGTGACGTCACGCACGTCCGGGCAGCACCCGCCTGAGCCCGTCTGATCCCGCTACCGTGAGCGGGTGACCTTCCCCGACGACGCCCTCGCCGCAGGCGAGCGCGTCGTCGTGCACGCCCGGCCACACCCGAAGATGCTGGTCGGGCCGGTCGTGTGGTTCCTGGTCGTCGTCGGTGCTGCGGCGTACCTCGCGGGCCAGATCGGCGACCTGACGTGGTCGCTCGTCCTCGCCGCGGTGGCGCTGGTGCTCGTCGGCTGGCTCACCGTCGTCCCCGTCGTCCGGTGGCGCACCACGCACATCGTGGTCACGGACCGGCGGGTGATCGTCCGCGAGGGGATCATCACCCGGGAGGGTGTCGATCTCGCGCTGGACCGCGTCGACAGCGTCCGCTACGCCCAGGGCGTGCTGGACCGGCTGTTCGGCTGCGGGACGCTCACGATCGAGTCGCTGTCGGGTGAGGCGCTGGAGTTCGAGGACATCCCCGACGTCGCGAGCGTGTACGCGGTGCTGCGCGCCGGGGCGGTCGGGGCGGACGAGTGATGCGGGAGAAGCGATGACGCGGTCGCTGCCGATGTCGGTGCCCACCGAGGGCCTGCCGGAGCGCGTGACCATCTACGAGGTCGGCGCCAGGGACGGGCTGCAGAACGAGAAGACCACCGTGCCCGTCGCGGTCAAGTCCGAGCTGCTGGACCGGCTCGCCGACGCCGGGCTGCGGACGCTGGAGGCCACCAGCTTCGTCCACCCGAAGTGGGTGCCCCAGCTCGCCGACGCCGAGGAGCTCCTCGCCGGGCTGCAGCGCCGGCCCGGGATCGACTACCCCGTCCTCGTGCCCAACGAACGCGGGCTGGACCGGGCGCTCGCGGCGGGCGTCGAGCACGTCGCGATCTTCGCCAGCGCCACGGAGACGTTCGCCAAACGCAACCTCAACTCGAGCCTGGACGAGCAGTTCACGATGTTCGACGCGGTCGTCACCCGGGCGCTGGCCGAAGGGCTGCGGGTACGGGGGTACGTGTCGATGTGCTTCGGCGACCCGTGGGAGGGCGCCGTCGACCCCGCGCAGGTGGCCGCCGTGGGGGCCCGGCTCGCGACAATGGGCTGCGCGCAGCTCTCCCTCGGCGACACGATCGGCACCGGGACGCCCGGGCACGTCGACGCCGTGCTGGACGCCTGTGTCGCCGCCGCGGTGCCGATCGGGCAGATCGCCGTGCACTTCCACGACACGTACGGCCAGGCTCTCGCCAACACCCTGGCCGCGCTGCGCCGCGGGGTCACCACCGTGGACGCGAGCGTCGGCGGGCTCGGCGGGTGTCCCTACGCCGAGTCGGCCACCGGCAACCTCGCGACCGAGGACCTCGTCTGGATGCTGGACGGGCTCGGCATCGCCCACGGCGCGGATCTGGACACGCTGGTGGCCACCAGTGCGTGGATGGCGGAGCAGCTCGGGCGGCCCTCGCCGTCGCGCGTCGTTCGCGCGCTCGGCGGCTGAGCGCGCGTCACTGCGCCGGCGGTCGTGGGGGGACGAGCGCGGGCTGCATCCCGGGGCTGTCGGTCGCCCAGCCGTTCAGCCGGGCGAAGAAGGCGAGGACCCCGGCGGATCCCCAGTGCCAGGACGGTTCGCCGGGCAACGTCCACCCCTCGCCGACGCGGGTGCCGTGCCAGGACCAGCCGCCGCCCTCCGTGACGGCCGTCGCGACGAGCCAGTGCCGTGCCTTCGTCGCGGCGTCGCCGAACGACTTCTGCCCGGAGGCGAGACCGAGGTCGTGCAGGAACCAGCCGGTGCCCGCCACGCCGCTGTTGAGGCCCGAGTGCACCCGTTCGCTGCCGACGTACTCCGCCCAGGCGAGCCCGTCGCCCTCCTGCAGCGCCACCTCCGTCAGCCACTGTCCGGCGGCCAGCGCCTGATCGAGGAAGTGGCTCTCGCCAGTGATCGCGTAGGCCTGCAGGTACACCCAGCCGATGCCGGCCGCGCCCTCCTCCATGCCGGTCGCGCGGTGCGGGTTGGTCTCCTCCCCGTCGACGTCCACCATGATCGGCCACGCGAGCCCGTCCCCGTCGGCCGTGGCGGTCTCGTCGAGGAACGCCAGCGGACGCCGGGCGACCTCGAGCCAGTGGGCGTCGCCCGTGC
Organism: Pseudonocardia sp.; assembly: GCF_050246655.1. Taxonomy (GTDB): domain Bacteria; phylum Actinomycetota; class Actinomycetes; order Mycobacteriales; family Pseudonocardiaceae; genus Pseudonocardia. The sequence continues at coordinate 47,889 of NZ_JBFWVQ010000029.1, read as the reverse complement.
TGACGTACAGCCGGAGGAACACGAACGCCGCGCCTGCGGCCCCGGAGAGGTAGCCGGTGTTGCGCTGATCCTCGTCGGCGGACTCGGGCATGCCGCCGTCGTCGTCGAGCACGCTCTCCAGGTACGCGGCCCCGCCGCGCGCGTACTCGGCGTACCGCGGGTCGCCCGTCCGCTCGGCGAAGACGCTGAGCGCGTACACGATGCCCGCCTGGCCCTCGCCCATGCCGTGGCGGAACGACGGGCTGCCGAGATCGCTCCACGCCCACCGGCACATCTCCGGGCAGTCGGCACCGTCGACGCCGACCGCCCGGCCGACGACCCAGTCGATCCCGGCGAGGGCCGCGTCGCGGTAGCGCCGGTCACCGGTGCGCTCCCACATCGTCCACAGCAGGTCGGCGATGCCGGCGGCACCGTCGTCGAACGACGTGTACGCCATCGGGGCGGTGTCGCCGGGATCGCGGTAGTCGGGCCAGCGCCCCGGCTCCCGCTCCTGGCCCGCGACGAGGAAGTCCGCGGCCTGGCGTGCGGCGTCGAGGTAGGAGGCGCGCTCCCCGGGATCGGTGGTGACGTCGGAGAGTGCGAGCAGGCCGTTCGCGATGCCCGCGGCGCCCACGTCCCGGTCGGTCTGGCGGTGCGGGGACTGGATCGCGCTGCGCCAGGCACTCCCGCCGGTCGCCACCGGCTCCGCCGCGCGCACCAGCGCGGCGCCGGCACCGGTGAGGCCGAACGGGACCGGGTCCGCGGACTGGCACGCGCCGAGCAGGGACATCACCACTCCGGCCATCGCCGTGACGAGTGCGGTTCGGGTGACCGGCATCAGGCCCCTGGTCCGGTTCGCGGCACGACCACGCGCATCCGTGAACCCTGGTTCGCCGGGGAAGGCCGGTCGGTGGGCTCCACCACGCCGAAGTCGAACCCCTTGGCCTTCAGGGCGTCGATCGTCCGCGGCAGGTAGTTCCACTGCTCGATCGGACACTCCAGGGTGTCGTTGGCGTCGTGCAGCAGGATCGCGGCCTGGTTAACGCTCTCGGTCGTGACGAACTTCTGCACCCCCGCCGCTCCCGGGCACTCGAAGTCGCCCGGCAGGGCCGAGTCCCAGTGCCAGAGGATGTCGTCGGAGAGGTTGAGCTCGTTCAGCACCTCGTCGCCTGCGCGCGAGGACTCACCGTGCGGGTACCGGAACAGGACGGGCGGAGCGCCGAGGATCTCCTGCAGCACCGCGTTCGTCCGGACGATCTCCTCGCGCGCCTGCGCCGGAGCGAGATCGGGGAAGTACGCGTGGCTGTAGGAGTGGTTGCCGATCACGTGCCCCTCGTCCCGGATCCGCCGGACCAGGTCGGGGTGCTCCTCGGCGTGGCTGCCCTGGAGGAAGAACGTCGCCGTGACGCCCTTCTCCTTCAGCACGTCCAGGACGTAGGGCGTCCGCTCGGGGGACGGGCCGTCGTCGAAGGTGAGCGCGACCAGTGGTCCGGTCGCCGCGCGGGGGACCGCCACCGGAACCGCTGCCGGCGGCAGTGCCGGCTCCGCCTGCGCCGCGCCGCCCGCTTGGACGGCCTGGACGAACATCGCCGCCCCGGCGACCGTCACCCCCGCGAACATCAGGAGGAGCGTGATCACGAACCGTCTCCGCCCGTCGATGGTGAGCGCCATACCTGCCCCCGATCAGCGTCCGGCGCGCAGTCCGCGCCGGACGAGACGGACCAGCAGCAGGACGGTGAACAACGCCGTCACGAGCGCCAGGACCAGCGCGATGGCGTGCACTCCCGCGGCCGCGGCCATTGCAGCCCCGGTCGTTCCCCCGGTGACGGCACTGCTGAGAAATGCGGTGTTCTCCACGTACATGTTCAGTCCCCTCCCCGAACCACGTTCACCAGTACTGTCGTATGCCACGAAGACATTTCCCCGCCGCGGCCACCGCACAGAGCTCGAGGAAGAAGCCGTAGAGGTCCTCGACGAGCAGTACGGCCACCAGCGCCACGTCCCCCCAGGACCGGTCCGGTAGGCGCCAGGCCGACGTCATGCGTTCGGCCCACATCACCACCACCGGGATCAGCCCGATGAGGGCGAACCGCAGCGGCACGTTGAAGGTCACCATGAGGACGAGCATCGTGACCCACAGGAAGCGGAAGAACACGCTCCACGCGAACAGCAGATAGCTGAGGATGTCCCGGCGGGTGGCCAGGGTCCAGCCGCGCTTCAGGCACTCGTCCATGCCGCCCCGGCCCCACCGCAGCCGCTGCCGCCACAGCATGCGGAACGTCGTGGGCGGCTCGGTGTAGACGTGTGCCCCGCGGGCCGCGGCGACCCGGAAGCCCTTCGTCTTGAGGTCGAGGGTGAGCGCGTAGTCCTCGATGAGCGACTCGTTGTCCCACGGCTCGGGCTTGCCCCGCAGCTCGACGACCTTCTCCAGCGCCACCCGGCGGTACATGGCCGCCGCGCCGCTGGCGACGTTGACCTTCCACCCGCGCAGGTCGCGCAGGTCGTCGTAGCGGGCGTACTCCAGCCGCTGGAGCCGGCGCACCAGACCGCGCCCTGGCTTCGCCCAGTACCGCGCGCACACCGCCCCGAGCACGGGGTTGCCGACCAGCTCCCGCGCCATCTTCTCCACCGTGTCCGGCAGCAGGACGGTGTCGGCGTCCATGGTCAGGACGAACTCGCTGCCCTGGCCGCACAGACCCCACGCGTAGTTCATCGCGCCGGACTTCTTGTGCTTGTTGTCGAGCATCTCGAGGACCGTCACCGGGTAGCGGCGGGCGATCTCCGCGGTGCGGTCGGTGGAGTTGTTGACCACCACCACGATCGCCGAGACGTGCAGCCACTCCGGCGTCTCCTGCTCCAGCAGGCCCTCGATCGTGGAGGCGATGCCCGCCTCCTCGTTGTGCGCGGGCACGATCACGGAGACCGTCGCGACCCTGCTCGGTGCGGGGGCCGACCGGGTCGCCCTGCTGCGCCGGGCTGGCGCCGGACGGGCCGCGGGCGGCGGCGCCCCCTCGGGGGACACCCGGGGCGCCGGAACCAGCACCTCCGGGGGTGCCGCGGGCCGCCGGGGCGCTGCGGGCGGCGTCGCCGGTGGGCGCGCGGGCGCCGGGGACACGGCGGGCGGGGTGCGGATCGGACCCGGAGCGGTGAGCGACCGGTAGAAGGCCGACACCGAGGCCGGCGAGCGCTCGTCCAGCGCCTCGACGTACCGACCCGGGCGGGCGGGCGTGGTCAGCCTCGGTTGCGAGCTGAGCCCGACGGCGAAGTCGTGCCCGGCCCGCAGGCCGCTGCCCGCCTCCAGTGGCGCGGTCACGAGCCGTAGATCGACCCGCGACCCCGCAGGCGCGTCCAGCACCACCGTGACCCGCGGCCGTACGTGCGGCGCGAGCACGGCCGTGGCCGACCCGAGCAGGGCCGAGACCTCCTCGGCGGACCGGCCGGGCGGGATCATGATCACGGCGGTGGCGAACCCCTGCGCCGTGCGGGGGTCGCGCGAGGGGACGTACCGGCCGGAGCGGAGCGCGTCGCCCAGGACGTCGCGGTCGACGCCCTCGACGTACGCGCGACCGCGCGCGAGGTCGCCGACGCGGCGGGGATCCGGGTCCAGGCCGACCACGTGGTAGCCGGCGCGGACTCCGTTGAGGGCCAGTCGCACGCCGTCGGGATCCTGCCCGACGACGACGAGCTTGGCGGTGGGCGTCCGCGGAGTGGGTGTGTCCCGTCGCACCCTGTTCGGAGAGGCGCCGCCCGGAGAGGTGCGGCGGGGCGCCTGGAGTACGGATGTCGTCATCTCTGCCTGTCTCTGGCGGCGACGCCAAACGCGCATGGCGCGCACCGCCTGCCGGGGGAGCGTGGCGGCTCCCTCGACGCGAACGGCCTGCTTCGGCGTCCGCATCGCGGGAGCTCCGGTCGAGCCATGGGGTGAATCGGGCCGGACCGAATGGTTGTTACACGACGTCACCAAACTGGTGAGGCGTAGCACACACCTGGGTCACATGTGACCTGCGTAACGGCGCATTCGGCGCAGCGTGGATCACACATCTCGGAACGCCCCTGCGGAGTGCTCACCTGTCCGGGTGTACGGCGGCCTCCGCCGACTCGCGGGGCTACCGGCCCACGTGCGCCAGCGCGGTGTCGTGCAGCAGGCCGTTGGTCGCGAGCCCGTCCCCGCCCGCCCAGGTGTCGGCCCCGGTGAGGTCGGTGAGCCGCCCGCCCGCCTCGTGCACGAGCGTCACGACCGCGGCGAGGTCCCAGGGGTTCGCGGCGCCGTCCACCGCGACGTCGACGGCCCCCTCGGCGACGAGGCAGTACTGCCAGAAGTCGCCGAACGCCCGGGTCTCCCAGCACGCCTCGGCGAGGGAGAGATACGCGCCGAGCCGGTCGCCGAAGATCGTCATGTCGGTGGTGGAGAGGTAGGCGTCCCCGAGGTCGGAGACCCCCGACACCGCGATCCGCCGCACCGCGCCGCCGACGTCCGCGGTCCAGGCGCCGGTCCCCGCCGCCGCCCACCAGCGGCGGTCGAGGGCGGGGGCGCTGACGACGCCGACCACCGGGGTCCCGTCGACGGTGAGCGCGATGAGGCTCGCCCACACCGGCATGCCGCGGGAGAAGTTCTTGGTGCCGTCGATGGGGTCGAGCACCCAGCAGCGCCCGGCCGCGGCGACACCGCCCCGTTCCTCGCCCAGCACGGCGTCGTCCGGCCGCTCGACCGCGAGGATCTCGCGCAGCGCGTCCTCGGCGGCCGTGTCGGCATCGGTGACGGGGGTGCGGTCGGGCTTGCGGGTCACCTTCAGGTCGGCGGCGCGGAACCGTCCGAGGGTGATGGCGTCGGCCGCGTCCGCGAGGCGCAGGGCGAGCGTGAGGTCGGGCTCGAAGTCGGCGGTCACGGTCGAGGACCGTACGACGGGCGCGGCGGGCCTAAGCTGCACGGGTGACCACAGTCCTGCTCGCCGAGGACGACACCGCGATCGCGGACCCGTTGTCGCGGGCCCTGCAGCGCGAGGGATACCGCGTCCTCACCGCCGCGGACGGTGTCGCCGCACTGGACCTCGCCCGCGAGGGCCCGGTCGACCTGCTCGTCCTCGATCTCGGGCTCCCCGGCATGGACGGCCTGGAGGTGTGCCGCCGACTGCGGACGTCGCTGCCGGACCTGCCCGTCCTCATGCTCACCGCGCGCACCGACGAGGTCGACTTCGTGGTCGGCCTGGACGCGGGCGCCGACGACTACGTGGGCAAGCCCTTCCGCCTGGCCGAGCTGCTCGCCAGGGTCCGGGCGCTCCTGCGGCGGCGCAGCGCCGAGACCGTCGAGGTCGCGGGGGTCCGGATGGAGCTGGCGGGCCGCCGGGTGCTGGTGGAGGGATCGGAGGTAGCGCTCGCGAACAAGGAGTTCGAGCTGCTGCGGGTGCTGCTGCTGCGCGCGGGCCAGGTCGTCACACGCGAGGAGATCCTGCGCGAGGTCTGGAACGACCCGGACCTGAAGACGTCGAAGACCCTGGACATGCACATGTCCTGGCTGCGCCGCAAGATCGGCGGCGAGCGGCGGATCGCGACGGTGCGCGGGGTCGGGTTCCGGTTCAACACCGACACGGAGTAGCGGCCCCGTGCGGCGGCGCATCCTCCAGTCGACGCTGCTGGTCGTCGCGATCACGGCGCTCGTGCTCGGCGGGCCGCTCGCGATCACGACGTGGCGGCTGGTCGAGGACTTCACGCGCGCCGACCTCATCTCGCGGCTGGATCAGGTGGCGTCGAGCCTGGACGGGACGCCTGCCTTCGAGGGCATCGACGACGGCGCGCTCGAGCTCGCGATCCCGGCGGGCGGCCAGCTCGTCCTGGAGTCGAACGACCGGATCGTGCGGGTGCTGGGGGTGGATCCGGGCCCGGACCCGGTGAGCGAGCGGCTGGCGTTCGGGCCGGGCGGGGCGATCACGATGTCGTCGCCGCGCTCGGTGATGCGGGCCGAGCAGATCCAGGTGACGGTGGTCGTGCTGCTGCTGGCGGTGGCGTCGGTGGTCGTGGGCGGGATCGTCGCGAACCTGACGGCGCGCCGCCTCGCCGAGCCGCTGCGCGACGTGGCGGACCGGGCGGCGCGGCTGGGCGCGGGCGACTTCCGCCGCGCCCCGGCCCGTCACGACATCCCGGAGCTGGACCGGGTCTCGGACGTCCTGGACACCTCGGCCGCCGCGCTCGCGGAGCTGGTGCAGCGGGAGCGGACGCTCGTCGGCGACGTGTCCCACCAGCTGCGCAGCCGGCTCACGGCGCTGCAGCTGCGCCTGGACGAGCTGGCCTCGCACCCGGATCCGAGTGCCCGGGAGGAGGCCACGGCCGCGCTGGAGCAGACGGAGCGGCTCGGGGCGGTGCTCGACGAGCTCCTGGAGGCGGCGCGTGCAGCGCGTGCGGCCGGGGCCGAGCCGGTCGACCTGCGTGCCGGGGTGCAGGCAGTGGCGGACGAGTGGCGGCCCGCGCTGAAGGCCGCGGGGCGGTCGGTCAAGGTGCGGGTGCCCGAAGGGCTCACGGCCAGGGTGACGCCGGCGCGGCTGCGGGAGGCGGTCGGGGCCCTGGTGGACAACGCCCTGCGCCACGGCGCGGGCACGGTGACGGTGAGCGCGCGGGCGGGGGAGTCGAGCCTGGTGGTCGAGGTGTCCGACCACGGTGCGGGCGTGCCGGACGAGCTCGTCCCGCACATCTTCGAGCGTGGCGTGTCCGGCCGCTCGTCGACGGGGTTGGGGTTGGCGCTCGCGCGGGCCCTGGTGGAGGCGGACGGTGGGCGGCTGGAGTTGTCGCGACCCCGCCCGGCCGTCTTCACGATCTTCCTGCCGGCCGTGCGGCCGAACAACGCCGTCGTGCCGCTGCGGCCGTCCGGACCCCGCTGAGCCCTACCCGACCGGCACCTGCCGGCGCACGTCGCGGTCCGGGAACACGAACCGGCGGAAGCCCCACCAGCGAAACGCCATGCCCAGCAGCACGCCGATGATCTGGCCGCTGACGAAGTCCGCGACCTCCTGGGTGAGGAGGCTCACCTCCGGCACCTGCAGGTGCAGCAGGTAGCGCGAGATCGCCAGCGGTGCGGTGTAGACCGCGATTCCGACCCCGCTGATCAGGAAGAACAGTGCCGCCTCGTGGTGGCGCTCCCGCCCGCCGCGCGTCCGGAACGACCATTCGCGGTTCAGCACGTACGACACGATCGTCGCCATCAGCACCGCGATGACCTTCGCCGTGACCGGCTTCTCCACCAGCACGCTGCTCTTCAGCAGGATGAACACCAGCGTGTCGATCACCCAGGTCGTGCCGCCGACCAGGGCGAACTTCACCAGCTCCCGGTGCCGGATGGCCACCGTGCGGTACGGCTCGGGAATCGCCGCGAGCACCGTCTCCACCACCACCACCCGGGCGATCGTGCCAGAGGGCCCATCCGGCGGCCGGGCCGGGGAGCGTGGTGTCGCCCACCGTAGGCTTCGCCGGTGCGTGATTCGCAGGTGGCGGGGCTCCCGACGGTCGGGATGGTCGGCGCGGGTCAGCTGGCCCGCATGACCCAGCAGGCCGCGATCGCGCTCGGTCAGACGCTGCGGGTGCTCGCCGTGCGCGCGGACGAGCCCGCCGCACTCGTCACCCCGGACGTCCACCTCGGCCGGCCCGAGGACCTCGCCGCCGTCCGCGCGTTCGCCGCCGGATGCGCCGCGGTCACGTTCGACCACGAACAGGTGCCCCAGGAGGTCCTGCGCGCGCTCGCTGCGGACGGCGTCGGCCTGCACCCCGAGCCCGACGCGCTGCTGCACGCCCAGGACAAGCTCGTGATGCGCCGCCGGCTTCGTGGTCTCGGCATCGCGGTGCCGGCCTTCGCGCCGGTGGCGTCGGTCGAGGACGTGGCCCGGTTCGGTGCCGAGCACGGCTGGCCGGTGGTGCTCAAGGCCGTCCGCGGCGGGTACGACGGGCGGGGGGTGTGGATGCTCTCCGCCGCCTCCGACGCCGCGCCGGTGCTGGAGTCCGGTGTCCCGCTGATGGTCGAGCAGGCGGTCGCGATGCGCCGCGAGCTGGCCGTCCAGGTGGCGCGCTCGCCGTACGGGCAGGCCGCGGCGTGGCCGGTGGTCGAGACGGTGCAGGCCGACGGCCAGTGCGTCGAGGTACTCGCGCCCGCGCCGGGGCTCGCGGCCGCCGACGCGGTCGCGGCGCAGGAGCTGGCGCTGGGGGTCGCGGACTCGCTCGGCGTCACCGGCCTGCTGGCGGTCGAGCTGTTCGACACACCCTCCGGGATGGTGGTGAACGAGCTCGCCATGCGTCCGCACAACTCCGGGCACTGGACCATCGAGGGCTCGCGGACGTCGCAGTTCGAGCAGCACCTGCGCGCGGTCCTCGACTACCCGCTCGGCGCCACCGGGACCACCGCCCCCGCCGTCGTCATGGCGAACGTGCTGGGGGCGGCCGTCGAGCCGGAGATGTCGGTGGACGAGCGGGTGCACCACCTCCTCGCCCGGTTCCCGGACGTGAAGGTGCACCTGTACGGCAAGGCCGCGCGACCGGCGCGGAAGGTGGGTCACGTGACGGCGCTGGGTGCGGAGCTCGACGAGGTGCGGCGCCGCGCGGTGCTGGCGGCGACGTGGCTGTCGCAGGCGCGCTGGGCGGACGGGTGGTCGCCGGAGGTGGCGCGGGTCGCGCGGGCCGGGGTGGGGCGGTGACGGTCGGTGGGGCCGGGGGTCGTGCGGGTGGCGCCGGGGGTCGGCGGGTGGCGTGGTGGCGGTCGGGTGGTGATGTCGGTCGTCGGCGCGGCGTCGGCGCGGCGTCGGCGCGGCGCAACCTCGCAGGGTCTCGGCGCAACCTCGCAGGGTCTCGGCGCAACCTCGCAGGGTTCCGGTGTGCCTCGCAGAGGTTCTCGGCGCGCCTCGCAGAGCCGAGGCACGCCTCGCAGATGCTGCGGCCCCTGCGAGGCGTATGTGGCCTCTGCGAGGTGCGTGTGATCTCTGCAGGGGGCCGCGGCGTGAGGCCGGGTACGGCGAACTCGGGTACGGCGCGAGGGCAGACCAGCGAGGAAACGAGGTGCGGGCGTGGGTGACCCGATCGTCGGCGTGATCATGGGCAGCGACTCGGACTGGCCGGTGATGTCCGCGGCCGCCGAGGCGCTCGCGGAGTTCGGCGTGCCGCACGAGGTCGGCGTGTACTCGGCACACCGCACCCCGCAGCGGATGCTGGACTACGCCCGCGACGCGGCGGGCCGCGGCCTGCGCGTGATCGTCGCGGGGGCAGGGGGTGCCGCGCACCTGCCCGGGATGGTCGCGGCCGCCACGCCGCTTCCCGTGATCGGCGTGCCCGTGCCGCTGGCGAAGCTGGACGGCCTGGATTCGCTGCTGTCGATCGTGCAGATGCCCGCCGGTGTGCCCGTCGCGACCGTCGCCGTCGGCGGTGCCCGCAACGCCGGGTTATTGGCCGTACGCATCCTGGCCGCCGGGGATCCCGCCTTGCTCGCCCGCATGGGTGAGTTCCAGGCCGATCTCGAACGGTCCGTGCTGGCCAAGGATGCAGCGCTGCGCGAGCGGGTGGCGCGGGCCTGAATACTCCTGGCGAGCTGCCGTGCGCCGGACGTAGTGTGGCGGCACACAGGAGAGGAGGTGGTCCAACGTTGATTGGCTATTGGACATGTGAGGTGGCTGTCCGCTAGCACCACGTGGACATCTCCGACCGCAGTGGAAGCCGGTTGTGGTGCCGGCGAGTTCCAGGCAGTCGCCCGTGACCCCCGGGTCCGAGCCCCGTCCAGCTCGGCTGCGCACCTACGGTGCGGCCCGGGGGTCACGCCTGTCCGGGGTCGCCCCGCGAGTTGCGCATCCCACCGCCCCGAGTTGCGCATCCCGCCGCCGCGAGTTGCGGATCCCATCGCCCCGAGTTGCGGTCTTGCCCGCCGCGAGTTGCGGATCCCATCGCGCCGAGTTCCGCATTCCGTCAGCCCGCGGCCGTCCGCTCCAACCGCCCGACCACCCGTTCCAACCGCTCGGCCACCTCGTCGAGCCCGTCGAGGCCCTTGCCCTCGCCCGGCTCCGGCGGGAGCAGGTCCACGACCCGGTGGAACGTCGCGCGGCAGCCGGGTAGCCCGTCGGCGGGCGCGCCACCGGCCAGCCACGCACGCAGCGCGAGGTTGTGCGCCGCGACCACCGACGCGGCGACCACGGCCGCCCGCAGCTCGCCGTCCGGCTGCCCGGCGAACCGCCGCCGCAGGTGGCGGGTGAACAGCCGCCGGTAGCGGTCCACGCTCGCCGACTCCCGGTCGCGCAGCGCGGGGACCTGCGCCGTCAGCCGGAACCGGCGTACCGACAGCTCCGGATCCTCCGCGTACATGTCGAGCACCGTCTCGCCCGCCCGCAGCACCAGCGACGCCGTCGGCTCGCCGGGGTGCGCCGCCTCGAACACCTCCGCGACGCGTTCGAGTGCCGCGTCGTGGTCGGGGGAGATCGCGTCCTCCTTGCTCGGGAAGTACCGGAAGAAGGTGCGGCGGGCGACCCCGGCGGCGGCGGTGATGTCGTCGACGGTCGTCTCGTCGTACCCCTTCGAGGTGAACAGCTCGACGGCCGCGCGGGTCAGGTCGCGCCGCATCCCGGCCCGCCCCTCGGGTGAGCGGCCGCGGCGGGTGGTGGGCTCAGTCACGGCACTGAGGGTAACAGTAACCTTGTTCTGTGGCACTCAGTGCCGTTAACATGAGGTGCATGAACCCGGATTTCGACGCGTACCGGCTCAGCGACGAGCACCAGGCGCTGCGTGAGGCGGTGCGCGACCTCGCTGAGAAGGAGATCGCCCCGCACGCGGCCGAGGTCGACGAGCAGGGCCGCTATCCGGTCGAGGCCCGGGAGGCCCTGACCAAGGCCGGGTTCCACGCCGTGATCATCCCCGAGGAGTACGGCGGTGAGGGTGCGGACGAGCTCGCCGGGTGCATCGTGCTGGAGGAGGTCGCACGGGTCTGCGCGTCGTCCTCGCTGATCCCGGGCGTGAACGGGCTCGGGCTCACCCCGATCCTGCTGGCCGGTTCCGACGAGCTCAAGCGCACGGTCCTGCCGTCCATCGCCGCCGGTGAGGCCATGATCAGCTACGCGCTGTCGGAGCGCGAGGCCGGCTCCGACGCCGCGTCGATGAAGACCCGCGCGCGTCTCGACGGCGACCACTGGGTGCTCAACGGCACGAAGTGCTGGATCTCCAACGCCGGCGAGTCCGCCTGGTACACGGTCATGGCCGTCACGGATCCGGAGCGCAAGGCCAACGGCATCTCGGCGTTCGTGGTGCACGCTGACGACCCGGGGTTCGTCGTCGGGCCGAAGGAGCGCAAGCTCGGCATCAACGGTTCGCCCACGCGTGAGATCTACTTCGAGAACTGCACCATTCCGGCGGACCGGATCATCGGCGAGCCCGGCACCGGCTTCAAGACCGCACTGCGCACGCTCGACCACACCCGACCCACCATCGGCGCCCAGGCCGTCGGGATCGCGCAGGGCGCCCTGGACGTCGCGATCGACTACGTCAAGCAGCGCCGCCAGTTCGGCCGGGCGATCGCGGACTTCCAGGGCCTGCAGTTCATGGTTGCCGACATGGCGATGAAGGTGGAGGCCGCCCGCCAGCTCGTCTACGTGGCGGCGTCGCGGGCCGAGCGGCACGAGCCGGACCTCGGGTTCATCTCGTCGGCGGCCAAGTGCCTGGCGTCGGACACGGCGATGTCGGTGACGACGGACGCGGTCCAGCTGCTCGGCGGCGCGGGGTACACCAAGGACTTCCCGGTCGAGCGGATGATGCGCGACGCGAAGATCACCCAGATCTACGAGGGCACCAACCAGATCCAGCGCGTCGTCATGGCGCGGGCGCTGCTCAAGTAGCCGGGCCGGGCACCGGCTGCGCCACGTTCCCCCGACGCTGGCAAGGTGCGCACCATGCACCTCCCACGGCCGTCGAGGTCCTCGTGACGCGGACGGTGCTCGTCACCGGTGCGACCGGCAGGGTCGGCCGCGGCGTCGTCGACCGGCTCCTCGACGCGGGCGTCCCCGTCCGCGCCCTCACTCGCCGCCCCGAGGCAGCGACGACGCTGCCGGCGGATGTCGAGGTCGTCACCGGCGATCTCACGGTGCCCGAATCGCTCGACGCGGCGATACGCGGTGCCGGCGTCGTCTTCCTCGTCTGGACCGCCCCGCCGGCGACCGCCCCAGCGGTGATCGAGCGCCTCGCGACCTCCGTACGACGCGTCGTCCTCCTCTCCTCACCGCACCGGACCCCGCATCCGTTCTTCCGGCAGTCGAACCCCCTCGCGAGGCTCCACGACGACATCGAGCGGCTCATCGCGGCCGCCGGGCTCGAGTCGACGATCATCCGCCCGGGGATGTTCGCGTCGAACGCGGTGTTCTGGTGGGCGAGCGCGATCCGCTCCGACGGTGTCGTCCGGTGGCCCTACGGCGCTGCCGAGACGGCCCCCGTCGACGATCGGGACGTGGCGGCCGTCGCGGCGCGGGCTCTGTACGAGGACGGGCACGCCGGCGGCGACTACGTCCTCACCGGTCCCGAGTCGCTCAGCCAGGCCGAGCAGGTCGGCATCATCGGCGACGTCGTGGGGCGCCGGATCCCGTTCGAGGAGCTGTCGCCGGACGAGTTCCGCACCGAGACGGAGGGAAGCTGGCCGCGCCCGGTCGTGGACATGCTGCTCGCCGCGTGGGGCGCGACGATGGGCAGGCCGGCGTACGTCACCTCTACCGTGGCGGACGTCCTCGGGTCGGTGCGGTCCTTCCGGGACTGGGTGGCCGATCACGCCGCCGCGTTCCGGGACGGTGCGACGCCGTCAGGTTGACCGTCGCGCGGTCCGCAGGCGCCGCTCGGCCCGGCCGGGCTTACGCCAACCGGTGGGTCACCTTCTCGGCCGCGGCGCGGGCGTCCAGCCGGGACGGGTCGGGGTGGCGGCACTGCACGAGCGACGCCCCGGCGGCGAGGACCGCGAGCAGGCCGTCGCGCAGACCGGGGACGGTGTCCCAGGCCAGCGTGGAGAGCACCCGGTCGCCTGTGCCGATGCCCAGCTCGGCCGCCCGCTGCCGGGCCTGCGCGAGCACGACCCCGACCGGCTCGCCGTCGAGCGCGAGCGCGCGGTCCGCGACGGGCTCCCAGGGCACGAACTCGTCGCCGTGCGCGCGCACCTCCGTCGCGAAGTCCACGACACCCGGCGGGAGATCGCCGAGGCCCTTGCCGAACGGGTCCAGCGACAGCGCGACGATCCCGCCCGCCGGATCGGCGTCCAGGGCCGTGCGCAGGTTCGCGGCGTCGGTGAGCAGCCAGTCCGCGGCGGGTCCGGTGCCGTCGGGGGCGGCGACCTCGGCCCCGCAGGACCACGCCGCGAGCAGGACCGCGGCCGTCTGCCAGTGGGCGGGCAGCAGGATCCCGACCCGGGTGCCCGGCTCGACGTCGCAGTCGTCGCGCAGGAGGTTCGCAGCCTTCGCCGCCCAGTTCGCGGTGGTGACGGCCGAGAGCTCGATGCGCTCGCCCGTCGCGTCGTCGTAGTAGGTGACGAGCGGTCGGGCGGCGCCGGGGCCGGCGAGGAGCGGGTCCAGCAGGGCGGCGGTGAGGCTCACGCGATCACGCTATCCGGTCGGTGCCGGCGGACGGATCGCGCAACTCGCGGGGGTGGGATGCGCAACTCGCGGGGTGGATTGCGCCACTCGCCCTGATGGATTGCGCAACTCGCGGGGGTGGGATGCGCAACTCGCGGG
>NZ_JBFWVQ010000029.1:0-34104 GCF_050246655.1 Pseudonocardia sp. | reverse complement strand
ATCCGGTCGGTGCCGGCGGACGGATCGCGCAACTCGCGGGGGTGGGATGCGCAACTCGCGGGGTGGATTGCGCCACTCGCCCTGATGGATTGCGCAACTCGCGGGGGTGGGATGCGCAACTCGCGGGGTGGATTGCGCCACTCGCCCTGATGGATTGCGCAACTCGCGGGGGTGGGATGCGCAACTCGCGGGTCAGTCGACGCAGGGGACGGCACCCACGGTGACGTCGCCCGCCGAAGGGGCCCCCGCGGACGTGCCCCCAGCGGATGTACCCCCCGCGGACGTGCCCTCAGCGGACGTGCCCCCAGCGGCCCCACCCCCGTCCGTCCGCTTCGGCCTCGGCGGCAGCGGCGCGGCGAGCACGGACCGGCTGAAGTCGCTGCCCAGCACCACCTCCACGTGCCCCGCGGGCACGGCACCGTGGTGCTCCACCGGCATGCCGCCGAGCTGGGCCGCGACCGCCGTCGCCCCGGAGTCGTCCGGCCCGGACCAGCGGACCTTCGAGGTGATCGCGAGCCGCGTGTTGCCGACGTCGCCGCCCGCGTAGCCGAGCGCCTCCATCCGGTCCGAGACGAGGCTCGCGATCCCGGGCGCGGTCGAGGCGTTGCGCACGTCCACGACCCACTGGCCGGACGGCGGGCCCTCCGCGGCGACGGCCTCGGTCGCCGCCGCCAGCTCGTCGATCGTCTCCTCGACGAACCGGCGGACGTCGTGGCTGTCGACCACGACGACGTCACCGCGGTCGTTGCTCTCCTGGCCCTTCGTGGGGATGGTGACGAAGTCGAGGTCGCCGCGCGCGAGGCCCGCGGCGCGCTGCGCGAACTCCAGCACGTCCCAGCCCTCGTCGATGACGAGCGACTGCTGCGCCACCTCGACGAGCCCGGCGAGCCGCTCGGGGTCGCGCAGGGTGCCGGCGGAGAGCACCTTGTCCACGATCGCGGCGAGGAACACCTGCTGGCGCCTGATCCGGGACAGGTCGCCCAGGCGCAGCCCGTGGCGCTGGCGGACGAACGACAGCGCGTCGGCCCCGGAGATCGTCTGGCGACCGGCGGGGAAGCGCGCCCCGGACAGCGGCTCGTCCACGGCCCGGTTGAGGCACACCTCCACGCCGCCGATGGCCCTGGTGAGGGTGTAGAACCCGAGCAGGTTGATTTCGGCGTAGTGGTCGACGGTGAGCCCGGTGAGGTTCTCCACGGCGTCGATGAGAGCGCTGCGGCCCTGGCGGGCGGCCTCGGCGTCGATCGCGGCCCTGTCCACCTCGCCCGCCTCGACGAGCTCCCGCACCGCGCGGGCCTTGGCCGCCGGGTACGCTGAGTTGATCTTGTCGGGCCCCTGGTCGGGAATGGAGACGTAGGAGTCGCGCGGGATCGAGAAGGCGACGCCGGGGCCGCCGTCCTCGGGCAGGTGCAGCAGGATGATCGTGTCGGTGTTGAGGACGTCGTCGTTGCCCGCGCGCAGCTCGCGCACGATCTCCGGAGGCAGCGGGTCGCCCTTGGCGTCCGTGCGGCTGTCCACGCCGACGAGCAGGATGTTCTGCTCCCCGCCGGTGCCGCCCGCGATGACATCGGTGGTGGTGATCCCGGCGGTCACGTCGCTGTAGAGCGCGTACCCGCCACCGGTCAGCGCGAAGACGAGCGCGGAGGCCACCGCCAGCGCGGTGCGCACCCGCGCGGCGATGACCCGCCGCCGCTCGTCCCGACGCACCCCGTGCACCCCCCTCACCCGCCGGTGTGTCCGACGGCCGACGGCGCCTAGGGTGTCGCATCTCGGCGGTCCGTGCCGAGGCTCGACGGCGCGCGTGTCGCGAAGAGTCGCCCGGATCGGGGACAGCCGCGGCCGATTTGGCACGAAAGGGGGACGGCGGTGCTCTCGCTGCTGCTGCCCGTGTGGGCGGGGGATCGCCCGGATCGTCTCCGTGCCGCGTTCGTGTCCACAGTAGATGGGCAGACCCGACGGCCCGACGAGGTCGTGATCGTCCGGGACGGCCCCGTCGGTGCGTCCCTGCAGGAGACCCTGGACTCGCTCGCGGCCACCGGCCCCGTCCCGGTGAAGGTGCTGGAGCTGCCGCGCAACCTCGGCCTGGGGCCCGCCCTGGACGCCGGGCTGGAGGCCTGCCGCCACGATCTCGTCGCGCGCATGGACGCCGACGACATCTCCCTGCCGCACCGCTTCGCCGTCCAGCTGCCGCTCATGGAATCCGCGGACCTCGTGGGTTCCGGTCTGCTGGAGATCGGCACCGGACTGGACGACGTCGTCGGACGGCGCACGCCACCCACCGATCCGGCAGACATCGTCGCCCGCGCCCGGTTCGCCGATCCGTTCAACCACCCGACGGTCGTCTACCGGCGGGAGCTGGTGCGCGCGGTCGGCGGCTACGGCGACTTCGCGGTGATGGAGGACTACCTGCTCTGGGCGAAGATGATCCTCGCCGGGGCGCGTGTGGCCAACGTCGCCGAGCCGCTCGTCGGGTACCGGGTGGGTGCGGGGGCCTACGCGCGCCGCGGCGGGTGGCGGCAGCTGCGGGCCGAGCTCGGGCTCCAGCGGCGGTTCCGCGAGATCGGGTTCACCACGCCCGCGCAGTACGTGCGCAACGTCGTCGTCCGCGGCGGGTACCGGCTCGTGCCCGAGGCGGTGCGCAGGCGGGCCTACCGGCGCGTGATCGCGAACTACCCCGCGCGCACCCGGGCGTAGCCGCCGACGGCGGATCGCGGGAGCGCGGCCGCGGTGCGATCCTGGGATCGCCCGGACGAGGGGGGTGGCGCGGTGGGTCCGCTGTCGACGCAGGGCAGAGCGTTCCTGGGCGACGGGGACCCGGAGGCCGCGGTCGAGGTGCTGCGCCGGGCGGTCGCCGCGGGCGAGCCCGACGGCCCCGACCTGCTCATCCGCGCCTACCTCGAGTCCGGGCACTGGCACTGCGTCGTGGACTGGCTCGGGCCGCTCGTCGAGCAGGGAGCGGTCCACTACGCCGGGCGGTTGGGGGTGGCGCTCGCCGAGATCGGGGACGCCGAGGACGCCGAGGAGGCGTTCCGCACCGCCGTGGCCGCCGGGGAGATCGCGGCAGCGAACGACCTCGCGATCCTGCTGCGCGACCACGACCAGCTGGTCGAGGCCGTCCGCCTGCTCACCGACGCCGCCGAGCAGGGCGACCCCCAGGCCGGCGCGAACCTGTCGTCCGTGCTGCTGGAGGCGGGTGAGGTGCTGCAGGCCGAGCGGGCAGCGCAGCGCCACCTCGCCGATTCCCGCCCCGACACCTTCACCGCGCTCGCCGACGTCCGCGTCGCCCAGGGCCGCGAGGGCGAGGCGGAGGACCTCTACAAGCGGGCCATCGATCTCGGCGCCGTCCGCGGCCACACGGCGTACGCGAGCTTCCTGCTCGACGTCCGCGGTGATCCGGCGGCAGCCGAGGACGAGCTGCGGGCCGCCGCGGCCGCCCGGGAACCCGGCTGGGCGGCGACGCTCGGGCGGTTCCTGCTCGCCGACGGCCGTCCCGACGAAGCCCGCGAGTACCTGGTGCTCGCACAGGACCGCGGGGACGAATCGGTGGAGCGCGACATCGCAGAGGCGGACGGGGAGGATCCCTACGACGACTGAGCCGACTGATCGGCGTATACCGGGGTCATGTACACCGTCTCGCTCGGCGATCTGGGCGCCGCGGACCTGCCCCGCGCGGGCGGCAAGGGTGCGAACCTCGGCGAGCTGGTCCGCGCCGGCCTGCCCGTACCGCCCGGGTTCGTGCTCACCACCGCGGCCTTCGACGCCGCCACCGCCGGCGTCCCGCGCGACGATCCGGGGTCGGCGCGAGCGGCGGTCGAGAAGGCCGAGCTGCCCGACGACGTGCGCAGCGAGCTGCTCGCGGCCTACCGGAGGCTCGGCGGCGGTCCGGTCGCCGTGCGCTCCTCGGCCACCGCGGAGGACCTGCCCGGCGCGAGCTTCGCCGGACAGCAGGAGACGATCCTCGACGTCCGGGGCGAGGACGCGCTGGTGGATGCGGTGCGCCGGTGCTGGGCGTCGCTGTGGACGGACCGCGCCGTCGCGTACCGGAAGCGGCAGGAGGTCGACCCGCAGACGGTGAGCCTCGCCGTCGTCGTCCAGGAGATGGTGGACGCCGACGCGGCCGGCGTGATGTTCACGGCCAACCCGGCCACCGGGTGCCGCGACGAGACCGTGATCTCCGCGGCCTGGGGGCTGGGGGAGTCGGTGGTCGGCGGCACCGTCGGCACGGACGACCTGGTGGTCGACGGGGCAGGCCGGGTGCGGTCGCGCAGCACGGCGGACAAGGCCGTCATGACCGTCGCCACCGGCAGGGGCACCGCCGAGGCGCCGGTGCCCCTGGAGCGGCGACGCGCCCCCGTCCTCGACGACGCGCAGGCCGCCGTGCTCGCCCGCCTCGGCGCGCGGGTGCAGGGCCACTTCGGCTGCCCCCAGGACGTCGAGTGGGCGCGCGCGGACGGGGCGTTCCTGCTGGTGCAGGCGCGGCCGATCACCGCGCTGCCGGAGCCGGAGGCGCCGCCGCCCACCGAGTGGCCGGTGGAGGACCCCACCGGGATGTACGTGCGGGCGAGCATCGTCGAGCAGCTGCCGAACCCGCTGTCGCCGCTGTTCGCCGACCTGGTCGACCCGGCGGTCGAGCGCTCCCTGCGCCGGCTGTTCGCCGAGGGGCTCGGCCGCGACGTGCTGCGCGACGGCGACGTCGGCCTCCCGACGATCAACGGCTACGCCTACTACCACTACACCCGCTCCGGGATGGTGCGGATGACGGCCGCCACGCCCCGCGCGCTCCCGCTGATGCGCGGCGCCGTCGAGCGCTGGCGGACGGTCGCGCGCCCCCGCTACGCGAGCGCCGTCGAGCGGCGGGCGCGCCGCGACCTCACGGGCCTCCCGGCGGGCGACCTGTTGGACGAGGCCGTCGCGCTGCTCGAGGAGGGCTGCGTCTACTACACGTCGGTGCAGACGATCATCCCGATCGCCGTGACGACCGAGATCGGGTTCACCCGCTTCTACGACGCCGCCGTCCGGCGGGCGGGGGACCCGCCCGCCGCGGCGTTCCTGCTCGGATTCGACAGCACCCCGATCCGCGCCGAGAAGTCGCTGTACGACCTCGCGACCTGGGCCCGTGGACGGCCCGCACTCGCCGCCGTGCTGCGCGACGGGGGGATCCCCGAGGACCCGCAGTGGCAGGCCCGGTTCCAGGATCACCTGGACCGCTACGGGCACACGGTGTACAACCTCGACGTCGCCGAGCCCGTCCCGGCCGACGATCCCCGCACCCCTGCTCGACACGGTGCGCTTCTTCCTCGACGGCTCGACCGGCGCAGGCGCGGACCCGCACGAGCGCCAGCGGCGCGCCGCGGCCCGCCGCGCCGAGGCCACCGCCGCCGTCCGGGCGCGGCTGGACCCGCTGCGCCGCGCGGTGTTCGACCGCCTCCTCGCGGCGGCCCAGGCGGCCGCGCCGGTGCGCGAGGACGCCCTGGCCGACGTCGGGCTCGGGTGGCCGCTGATCCGCCGGATGCTGCGCGAGCTCGGTCGGCGGCTGGTCGCGGCGGGCGCGATCGGCGCGGCCGAGGACGTCCACTGGCTGCGGGCGGCCGAGCTGCGCGAGCTGGTGCGGGCGTGGGACGCGGGCGGGCGCTCGCTCCCGGACCACGGCGCGGCCGTCGCCGACCGGCGTGCGCTCTGGCGGGGACGGCGGCGCGTCGCACCCCCGCAGATGCTGCCCCACTCCACGTGGCTGCGGATGTTCGACAGCATGATGCCGGCCCCGAGCAGCACCCAGGCCGGCCCGGTCCTGCGCGGCGTCCCGGCGAGCGCGGGGAGCGTCACCGGTCCCGCGCGGGTGGTCGCGGGCCCCGCGGACTTCGCCCGGTTCGTCCCGGGGGACGTCCTCGTCGCGACCATCACGACGCCGGCCTGGACACCGCTGTTCGCGCGGGCAGCGGCCGTGGTGACCGACATCGGCGGGCCGCTGTCGCACGGCTCGATCGTCGCCCGCGAGTACGGGATCCCGGCCGTCCTCGGCACCGGGGTGGCCACCCGCCGGATCGCGGACGGCGAGCGGGTGCACGTCGACGGCGGTGCGGGGACGGTGACGCTGCTCGACGAGCCTGCCGGGGTCGTGGACGCCGCGCCCGGAGGTACGGGTCGCGCGGCGGCGTCCGTGGCGTCCGTGGCGGCCGGGTTGGCCGCCGCCGCGGCCGCCGCCGCGGTCGTCGGCGCGGTCGTCGGCGCCGTCGCGTGGTGGCGGCGCCGCTGAGGTGTGCCTGTGCGGCCGTCCGCGGCCCCTCGCGAACGGCCCGTTGGGGAGGTAGGTCTTCCCGTTCGTGCCGTTCGCGCAGCGGGGGGTGGGGCCGGGCCGCCCGCCCGAGGGGGCCGGGCCGCGCACCCGGCCGGGCGGGCGTGTCGGCCGCTCGGGCTAGGGTCGGCCGGGTGGGAACCGAGTCGGACCGCCGGTCGGCTGCGGCGGTCGTCACGGTGACGTGCGACGCGGGCGATACGCTGGCGCGGCTCCTCGACTCGCTGGAGGCCGCCTCGGAGTGCACGGTGCCCGTGCTGGTCGCCGATCTCGGCTCCACCGACGGGGCACCCGAACGGGCCGAGCGGCGGGCGGGCGTCCGCGTCCTGAGGATGCGCGAGGCCCTCCCGCACGCCGCGGCGGTGAACCGCGCCGTCGCCGAGCTGGGCCGTCCCGGGGGATGCCCGGCCGGCTGGATCGCCGTCACCGACCCGGGCGTCGAGTGGCCGGACGGCACCCTCGACGCGCTCCTCACCGTGGCCGCCCGCCACCCCCGCGCGGGCGCCCTCGCCCCCGAGCTGCGGTTGCCGGACGGGGCGGTGCGCCCCTCGGCGTTCGAGCTCCCGACGGTCGCGGACGTGTTGCGCCGCCGGCCGTTCGTGCCCGCCCCGCGCCGGGAGGGCCCGGTGGGGTGGCTCGCGACAACCTGCCTGCTCCTGCGCCGCGCCGCCTGGGAGTCCGTGGACGGTCCGGACGCGCGCCATCCGCCGCCGTACGACGCGGTCGACCTGGGTGAACGCCTCGCCAGGGCGGGCTGGCTTTCGGTCACGGTCCCGTCGGTGGGGGTAACGGCCCCGGCCCGCGCACCGACCAGCAGAGCGGATGCGGGCCGCCGCTACGTGCTCTCCCACCTCCCCGGGCTCGCCCGGCCGGCGGCGCGGCTCGCCCTGCGCGCACCGGAGCGCCACCCGTGACCACTCCAGGAAGGACGCCGTGATGGACGGTATGGACACGGTCGAGGCCGTGGTGCTCGTCGGGGGCAAGGGCACGCGCCTGCGCCCGCTCACCCTCTCCGCGCCGAAGCCGATGCTGCCCACCGCGGGTGTGCCGTTCCTCGCACACCTGCTCTCGCGGATCCGCGCCGCCGGGGTGCGCCGGGTCGTGCTGGGCACCAGCTATCTCGCCGAGACGTTCTCGGCGCATTTCGGGGACGGCGCGGACCTGGACCTGCAGCTCACCTACGTCGTCGAGACCGAGCCGCTCGGCACGGGCGGCGGCATCGCGAACGTCGCGGAGCACCTCACCGCCGAGCACGTCCTGGTCTTCAACGGCGACGTCCTCGCGGGCACGGACCTTCGGGCCGTCGTCGAGACGCACCGCAAGGCGGAGGCCGACGTCACGCTGCACCTGGTGCGGGTGCCCGATCCGCGGGCGTTCGGCTGCGTGCCCACGGACGAGACGGGCCGGGTCATGGCGTTCCTGGAGAAGACACCGAATCCACCGACGGACCAGATCAACGCCGGCTGCTACGTCTTCCGCCGCCAGGTGATCGACACGATCCCGCGGGGCCGCCCGGTGTCGGTGGAGCGGGAGACGTTTCCGGGCCTGCTGGCGTCCGGCGCCCGGATCCAGGCGTACGTGGACTCGGCGTACTGGCGCGACATGGGCACCCCGTTCGACCTGATCCGGGGCTCGGCCGACCTCGTGCGCGGCATCGCGCCGTCCCCGGCGCTGCCGGGTCCCACGGGCGAGGTCCTGGTGCTGGACGGCGCGGAGATCGCCGCGGACGCGGTCGTGGACGGCGGCTCCACGGTCGGGTGCGGCGCGCGGATCGGGCCCGGCGCGA
Organism: Pseudonocardia sp.; assembly: GCF_050246655.1. GTDB lineage: Bacteria > Actinomycetota > Actinomycetes > Mycobacteriales > Pseudonocardiaceae > Pseudonocardia. The sequence continues at coordinate 26,029 of NZ_JBFWVQ010000029.1, read as the reverse complement.
CGGTCACGGGATCGGTGCTGTTCGACGGCGCGGTCGTCGGCGCGGGGGCGCGGGTCGAGGCCGCGATCGTCGGTGCCGGGTCGGTCGTCGGCGACGGCGCGGCGGTCCTGGACTGCGTGCTCGGCGACCGCGTGCGCGTCGGCGCGGGCTGCGAGCTTCGCGGGGGCATGCGGGTGTGGCCGGACACGGTGCTCCCGGACGGGTCGGTGCGGTTCTCCTCCGATGCGTGATGGCTGAACCGCTCCACCGGGAGTGGCGCCCGCCGTTCCTGCTGGACCTGGCCGGGAGTCTCGCCCCGCTGCGTCGCGGCCGGGGCGACCCGACCTGGCGCTCGACCGCGGACGGCGCCGCGATCTGGCGCACGTCCACCACCCCGGACGGGGCGGCGACGCTGCGGGTCTCCCGCCGCGCGGACGGCGTCGTCGTCGCGGCGGCGTGGGGGCCGGGGGCGCGGTGGGTGCTGGACGGGCTGGCCTCGCTGCTCGGCGCGGACGACGACCCGTCGGCGTTCGTCGCCCACCATCCGCTGGTGGCCGAAGCGGCGCGGCGGCACCCGGGCCTGCGGTTCGGGGCGACGCGACGGGTGTGGGACGTGCTGGTGGCGGCCGTGCTGGAGCAGCAGGTCACGGGCGTCGAGGCGCGACGCTCCTGGCGGGAGCTGTGCCACCGGTTCGGGGAACCGGCGCCGGGGCCGGCACCGGCCGGCATGCGGGTGCCGCCGACGGCCACGCAGGTCCGGACGATCCCGGACTGGGAGTGGCACCGCGCGGGAGTCGACTCCGCGCGCCGTCGCGCGATCCTGGCGTGCGCGGCGGTCGCGGCGCGGTTGGAGCACGCCGTCGAGCTGGGCGGGGACGACGGGCGGAAGCTGCTGCGCCGCATCCCGGGGATCGGGGTGTGGACGGCCGCGGAGGTCGCCCAGCGGGCGTGGGCCGACGCGGACGCCGTCAGCTTCGGCGACTTCCACATCCCCACGCTGGTGGGATACGCGCTGGTCGGCCGCCCGCTCGACGACACGGGGATGCTGGCGGTGCTGGCGCCGTACGCGCCGCAGCGGGCGCGCGCGGTGCGGTACGTGGAGCTGTCGGGTTTGCGGCGTCCGCGGTTCGGGCCGCGGTATTCCCCGCGCGACTACCGGGCCATGTGAGGCACGCTGCCCGGCGTGGACGTCACGCTGGTGCCCTTCGACGAACCCACGCTGGACGCCCTCGTGGCGGCCGCGCTCGCCGACGCGGACCCCGACGAGGTCACGCCGCCGCTGGGTGCGGGCTGGACGGCCGAGCGGCTCGCCTGGCTGCGCGACCACCACCTCGCGCCGCGGCCCCACCGCGAGACGTGGGCGGTGGTCGCCGGCGGCGCCGTCGTCGGGGCGGTGCGGCTCACGCCGGTCGCGGACCCGGCGGAATCACCAACGCGGCCTGATGAGATGCGCAACTCGCAGGAGAACGGGCCGGCGGAACGCAGCACGCGGCCTGATGAGATGCGCAACTCGCGGGTGGAGGTCGGGATGTGGCTCGTCCGGTCGGCCCGTGGACGCGGCGTGGGCGCGGCGGCGCTGCGGCTGGCGCTCGACCTGGCTGCTGGCCGCACCGTCGTCGCGCACACGACCGTCGCCAACGCCGCGGCCGTCGCGGCGCTGCGCCGGCTCGGTTTCGTGACGTCGTCCGGCGCGGAGCCCGGAGCGGTACGTGCCGAGCGGGCGGTGCCGCGGGCCTGACCGTCCGCGTCGCGCGCTGCGGGCAGCAGCCCCGCTCATGCAGGGCGGATGTTCTTGTTGTGGTGGAAGGCGTTGTCGGGGTCGTACTTGGCCTTGACCTCGGCGAGCCGCCGGTAGAGGTGATCGGGGTAGGCCTCCCGGACGCGATCGGCGCGGTCGTCGGCGTCGAGGAAGTTGACGTAGACACCGCCGGCGCGGTGCGGCGCGAGCGCATGCAGGAATCCCCGCGCCCAGGCCCTCTCGGCGCCGGCGAGCTCGCCGGACTCCTCCGGGAGCCACACCGCGTCGATGATGATGTTGTGGGACACCTCGCGACCGGCATAGGCGGTGGCGTCACCCGGGACGCGGGCGACCGCGCCACCCATGTGGAACATCGCTGCGTACGTCCGCGGTGAGCGTGCCCGGTACGCGTGCTCGGCGACGACGTCGATGACCTCGTCGGAGAGACCGGCGAGATCGGTCGCCTTCCAGTAGTAGTGCCATCCGTGCGGGACGGTGTCGTCGAGACCGCCCTGGTGTTCGGCGTACGGGGTGGGCCCGATCAGGTCCACAAGCGGTGTCCCGAACCGGCGCAGCGCGCGCACCGCGTGCGCACCGTCGTCGACAGCGCCGGCATAGCAGCTGGCAACCGCCATGGCCGGCCGATAGTGCAGGTCCTCGGGGATCACCGGCAGCGGTGGGACGGTGCCGAGCCGCACGACGGTGCCGAGCTCCTCGGGCGCGTCGGCGGTGAAGTCCCGGTAGAACCGCAGCACCTCGGTGGTGTCCTCGGCAGCCCAGAAGACGGGGCCCGCCGTCACGGTGGGACCGACGGGGTGCAGCGTGAGCTGGAACGTGGTCACGACGCCGAAGTTGCCGCCGCCGCCGCGCAATGCCCAGAACAGATCGGGATGCTCGTGGGCGGATGCGCGCACGATCCCGCCATCGGCGGTGACCACCTCGGCGGACACCAGATTGTCGACGGTGAGCCCGTACTTGCGCATCAGGAACCCGATGCCACCGCCGAGGGTGAGCCCCGCGACGCCGGTATGGCCCACGATGCCGCCGGTGGTGGCCAGACCGTGGGCCTGCGTCTCATGGTCGACGTCGCCCCACAGTGCACCACCCTGCACCCGCGCCGTGCGGCCCACGGGGTCCACCCACACCGCTCGCATCGCCGACAGGTCGATGACGATCCCGCCGTCGCACACCGCGGTGCCGGCCACGTTGTGACCTCCGCCCCGGACCGCGATCTCCAGGTCCTGATCGCGGGCGAAGCGCACGGCCGCGGCCACGTCGGCGGTCCCGCCGCATCGGGCGATCAGCCGGGGGCGCCGGTCGACGGCGCCGTTCCACACGGCCCGTGCGCCGTCGTACCCGATATCGTCCTCGGTGACCAACCGGCCCCGGAATCCGTCGATCTCCATCGCGGTCGCCTCCTCGCTCGACGCGGCCGACATGCTCAAAGACCGCTGCCGCCGCCGGCCTCCGATCTCGGACGACCCGATCGCATCACCGCCGCGTGCGGCCGTGAAGTCAGCAATCTGTACTTCACGGGACCCGTCGGGGCGATGAGACTGCCGTTGTGAGGTCCTACGGCCAGTACTGCCCCATCGCCCGTGGCGCGGAGATCTTCGCCGAGCGCTGGACGCCGTTGATCATCCGAAATCTCCACCTGGGCTGCCGGAGCTTCAGCGAGATCCTCGAGGGCGCGCCCGGGCTCTCCCGCACCCTGCTCTCGCAGCGGCTCAAGCTGCTCGATCGGTTCGGCATCGTCGAGTCGGTGCCGAAGCCGGACGGGCACGGGCGGAACTACGGGCTCACTCCCGCGGGGAACGACCTGTTCAAGGTCTGCGCGTCGCTCGGCGAATGGGGTGCTGCGTGGCTCGAGATCGCACCGGAGCACCTCGACCCCTTCGTCGCCCTCTGGTCGATGTGCAACGCGCTCCGCCAGGACATGCTCCCGGATCACCGTGTCGTGATCCGCTTCGACTTCACCGGCGGAACCCGCCGCGAGCGTTACTGGCTGCTGATCGAGCACGGGGACACCGAGATCTGCAAGACCTACCCGGGTCTCGACGAGGACCTCTACATCACGGCGGAAGCCGAAGCCTTCGTCACGTGGCACGCCGGCCGGCTCACCTGGGCCGAGGCCACCCGCGACCGCCGCATCCAGCTCCACGGCCCCACGTGGCTCGTACGAGCCTTCCCCACCTGGAACGCCCGCAGCGCCTTCGCCCACATCAAGCCGGTCTCCCGGCCTGCGGCGAGTTCCAGGACGCCGGCGGCCGTCTCGGTCTCCGGGTAGTCGCACGTGCCGTGGTGGGCCGTCCGGACGGAGTCGGAGGACAGGACAGAATCCACCGGTGGCTCATGACCGTGGCGGCCCCCGCCTGGAGATCAAGTACTGCACCCAGTGCCGGTGGCTGCTTCGAGCGGCCTGGATGGCGCAGGAGCTGCTGATGACGTTCGAGGCCGAGCTCGCCGAGGTGGCGCTGGTGCCGGCGACGGGCGGGGTGTTCCGGATCTCGATCGACGATGATCAGATCTGGGACCGGGCCGAGCAGGGCGGGTTCCCGGAGCTCAGCCGGCTCAAGCAGCTGGTCCGGGACCGGGTCGCGCCGGAGCGCGATCTCGGACACTCGGACCGGCGGGCCCAGCGCTGAGCGACGGTCGGGACTGCATGCCGGGTCGGTGGGGCTTCAAGGCCAGGGTCGGTCAGCGGTTGTCCCGCCGCAGCGGATGCTCGGGTGGGACCTCGACGACGGCGATCCGGACGCCGTCCGGGTCCACGACCCACATCTCGTCGAGCCCCCACGGCTCGCGGCGCGGGCCGCGCACCACCGTGGCGCCACGTTCGACGAGCGTGCGGTGCGCGGCGGTGAGGTCGCGCACCTGCACCCAGAGCGCGACGGCATCGCCCGCGGGAGTGGCGGCCCGGCCGGACAGCTCGAGGAATCCGGAGCCGAGGAAGAACACGGTCCCGCCGGTGAACTCCCGGTAGATCGCCAGGCCGAGCACGTCGCGGTAGAACGCGAGGCTTCGTTCGGGGTCCGTCGGATGCAGCAGGATCCGCCCGGCCAGTACCTCCACCGCTCCTCCTCCGGTCGGTACATGCTGCCTCGTCGTCCGGTCGCGGCCGTGCGGGCCCGATGTCCCGGCGTCAGATCCACCACGTGCGCCGGAGGGACGGTCGCGACACCGCCGCGGCCCGAACGTGTCGACAGCACTGACGTCAGGACCGGGACGACAGGTCCAGCTCGGCCTCGACCCGTACGGCGTCGGCCAGCTTGAGCGCACCGAACAAGGCGCTGAACGGCTTGATGCCGTAGTCGGCCTGCCGGACGACCCCCGACGCCCGGTAGCGGTCGCCGTCCACCTGGTACGCGAGCCGGAGCTCGTGCGGCCGGCCGAGCAGGGTCAACGTGCCTGCGACCGCGTCATCGCTGATCTTCTTTCCGGCGAACGTCGCCTCGGGGTACCGAGCGACCGCAAGGATCTTGCCGGCGTTGCGGAGGATCTCGTCCTTCTCCCGCTCCGACAGCGGCGTGATCCCACCGGTCGCGCCGGCGATGCGCATCGACCCCATGTCGACGGTCACGGCCAGCTCGGTCGCCGCCGGGTCGATCCCGAACCGCAGCCGACCGGACCACCGGGTCAGCTCGATGGCGAGGTCGTGCCCCGCGTGCGCCGCGAGGCCTTCCCGCGACGTGTGCACGACCAGGCGGCCGTGCTCGGGGCCGATCCGTCTGTCCACTCCTGATGCCGGCATGGCCGCACCGTAGGGCCGTGGACGGGCACTCGGCGGATGCGGGTCGCACCGAGCGTGCGTTCCGTCGTGGCGACGGTTGTCCGAGTGCACACTCGGCCACCGGTGGTCGCGGCCGTCCCACGCCGCCGGCCGCCCGCGGCGACCCGGCCCCAGGGAGCAGCCGGGTAAGGAAACTGTCACTCCGCGGCAACTGCGCCTGCCCCACCGCGGGCCCGCATCCTCAGAACCCGGCGCCGGTGCTCGACCGCGCGGCCTCCGGGGAGGAGCGACCATGTCCCGTCCGTCCGCGCGGTGGGCAGCCTGCGCTGCCGCCGCGCTCTGCACGTTCGGCCTCGCGGCCTGCGCGCCCGCCCCGAGCGAGGCCGGCATCGGGCCGGTTCCCGCGGGCCTGGAGCGCTTCTACACCCAGCAGCTCGACTGGGGCTCCTGCGACTCGTTCGCCATCTCCGCGGCCGACGGCGAGGTCTACGCCGATCCGGCGCTGGAATGCGCCCGGCTGGAGGTGCCGCTGGACTACGCCGCGCCGGACGGGCGCACCGCGCAGATCGCGGTCCTGCGCCATGCCACGGACCAGCACAAGATCGGTTCGCTCGTCGTCAACCCCGGCGGCCCCGGTGGCTCCGGCACGCAGCTGGCGGCCTACCTGGCCGGGACGTTCGGCGACGGCCCGTTCGACCTCGTCGGTTTCGACCCGCGCGGCATCGGCGCCAGCACGCCGAAGCTGGACTGCCTCACCGACGCCGCCGCGCTGGCCTACCGGGCCGACCTCGACGTCGACCCGTCGCCCGCGGGCGTCGCCCAGGCCGAGGCCGAGACCCGCGACTACATCGCCGCGTGCACCGAGCGCTCCGGCGGGCTGGACGTGCTCGCCAACTCCGGCACCCGCGACGTCGCCCGCGACCTCGACGTCCTGCGCGCCGCCCTCGGCGACCGCCGGCTCACCTACCTCGGCTACTCCTACGGCACCCTCATCGGCTCCACCTACGCCGAGATGTTCCCCGGCAACGTGCGAGCGCTCGTGCTCGACGGCGCCGTCGACCCGGCCCAGCCCAGCGACGACGAGACCGTCGCGCAGCTCGCCGGGTTCCAGGCCGCGTTCGAGGTCTACGCGGCGGACTGCGCGACGGCAGCGGAATGCCCGCTCGGCACGGACCCGGCGGCTGCCACGGCCGTCTTCCAGCAGCTCACCCGCCCGCTCGTGACCGCGCCCGTCCCCGCGTCGAACGGCCGGACGCTGGGGTACAACGACGCGGTCACCGCCGTGATCAGCGCGCTCTACGACCCGCGCGGCTGGCCCGCCCTGACCGACGGCCTCGCGGACCTGAAGAGCGGCGACGGCGCGGCCCTGCTCGCGCTCGCCGACGCGTACTACGAGCTGGACACCGACGTGCTCACGGTCGTCCGCTGCGCCGACGACGAGCGGATCACCGACCGCGCCGAGGCCGCGGCCTTCTCCCAGCGGCTCGCGGCGGCCGCCCCGTTCGCCGACCCCGGCACGCCCGTCGTCGGTGCGCTGGACGTCTGCGGCCTGTGGCCGGTGCCGCCGACCAGCAGCCGCCACGTCCCGCACGCCGACGCGTTGCCCACGGTGCTCGTCGTGTCCACCACCGGCGACCCGGCCACGCCTTACTCCGCCGGGGTGGCGCTCGCGGACGCGCTCGACGCGCGCCTGCTCACCGTCGAGGGCACCCGACACGGCGCGGTGGGGCTCGGCTGGTCCTGCGTGGACGACGTCGCGGCCGACTACCTCGTCGATCTCACCCTGCCCGCCGAGGGCATCCGCTGCACGACCACGGAAGGAACGGACGCGTGACCACGATCGAGCTCACGGGGCTCACGAAGCGCTTCGGCGCCACCGTCGCCGTCGACGACCTCACCGTGACCGTCCGGGCCGGGGTCGTCACCGGCTTCCTCGGACCCAACGGCTCGGGCAAGTCCACGACGATGCGCATGCTGCTCGGGCTGGACCACCCGACGGCCGGGACGGCCCGCCTCGGCGGCCGCGCCTACGCCGAGCTGGAGCATCCGCTGCGGACGGTCGGGGCGCTGCTGGACGCGGGCTGGGTGCATCCCCGCCGCTCGGCCCGCTCGCACCTGCGGTGGCTCGCAGCGGCGGGCGGCCTGCCGGTGACGCGGGTGGCGGAGGTGCTCGACCTCGTCGGGCTCACCCCGGTGGCCCGAGCGCGGGTCGGCACCTTCTCGCTGGGCATGCGCCAGCGGTTGGGGCTCGCCGCCGCGCTCCTCGGCGACCCGGAGGTACTGGTCCTCGACGAGCCCGTGAACGGGCTGGACCCGGCCGGGATCGCCTGGGTGCGCCTGCTCCTGCAGCGGCTCGCTGCCGAGGGCCGGACGGTGCTCGTGTCCAGTCACCTGCTCGCCGAGATGGCCGTGACGGCGGCCGAGCTCGTCGTGATCGGGCGGGGGCGGCTCGTCGCGCAGGGCCCGACCGCGCAGATCGTGGGGACGGGCGCGGTGGTGCGGGTGCGTGCGACCCGGTCCGCGGCGCTCACGGCGGCGCTCACGGCGGCGGGGCTCGACGTGCGGGCGCTGCCCGGCGACACCACCGTCGAGGTGCCCGGGGCGAGCGCCGAACAGGTGGGGGACGTCGCGGCGCGGCACGGGATCGCGCTGTGCGAGCTGGTGGTGCGGCAGGCGTCGCTCGAGGAGGCGTTCATGGAGCTGACCGGGGAGCAGGCGGAGTACGTGGCGGTGGCGTCGTGACGGCGACGGTGCCCGAGGCCCGAGCGCAGACGGCTGCCGTGGTGGGCGCCGGGCCGGCCGCGGTGGCGGCACCGAGCGCGGGGGCCGGGCCGGGCGCGGGTCCGGTCGCGGGTCCGGTGGCGACACCGGACGCCGCCAGGCCGGACGCCGCCGCGCCGAGCCGGCCGTCGAGCGTGCCCCTGCCCGCGGGCACACTGCGCCGGTTCGGCCGGCTGCTCGCGGCCGAGCGCATCACGCTCGCGTCCACGCGTTCGCCCTGGTGGTGCGCCGTGGTGGCCGTCGCCCTGCTGGTCGGTCCGACGGCCCTGGTCGCGGCCGTCCACGAACCGGGCGACGGCCCCGTGTGGGCGTCGATCGGCGGCCTCGGGGCGCTGCCGATGATGGTCGTCGCCGTGCTCGCCGTGCTGGCGGCGACCGGCGAGTACCGCTTCGGCACCGTCCGCACCGGCTTCCTCGCGGCGCCGGACCGGACGTCGTCCATCCTCGCCAAGGCCGTCGTGGTGGCCGCAGCGTCCGCCGCGATCGGCCTGGTCGCGGCGTTCCCGGCCTGGGGCCTGGCCCGCCTGCTCGCGCCGCACGCCGACCTCGCCCTCGCCTCCGGCGCGCACTGGCGGGCCGTCGCGGGCGTCGCCCTGGTGTACGCCGTCGTCGCGGTCTTCGGCGTCGGCACGGGGGTCCTGCTGCGTCACGGCGGCGGCGCACTCACCCTCCTGCTGGTCCTCATGACCGTGGGCGAGGGCGTGGTGTCGGTCCTGCCGGTGGTCGGTCCGGCGGTCACGCCGTGGCTGCCGTTCACGAACCTCACCCGCTTCCTCACCGTCGGCGTCGTGGAGCCGAACCCGGCGCGGTCCTTCTTCGGGGAGCGGGAGCTGTTCGGTCCGTGGCCCGCGCTGGGGTACGCCGCGCTCCTCGCGCTGGTGGTGCTGGCGCTGGCCGTGGTCGTGACCCGCCGCCGCGACGCCTGACCCGCCGCCCTGGATCCGCGCGAACGGCACGAACGGGAAGTCCTAGCTCCCGTACGGGCCGTTCGCGGGGTCGGGGTGGCCGGGTGCCCGGCCCACTCCCACGCGCGACGTAGGCTCGGCGATCGTGAGAGTGACGGTGCTGGTGGGCGGGGTCGGGGGCGCCCGGTTCCTGCTCGGGCTGCGGGAGTTGCCGGGGGTCGAGGTCACGGCCGTGGTGAACGTCGGTGACGACCTGTGGCTGCACGGCCTGCGGATCTGCCCCGACCTCGACACGTGCCTCTACACCCTCGGCGGCGGCATCGACCCCGAGCGTGGCTGGGGCCGCCGCGCCGAGACGTGGACGGTCGCGGAGGAGCTCGCGGCCTACGGCGCCGAACCCACCTGGTTCGGGCTGGGCGACCGCGACATCGCCACCCACCTCGTCCGCACCCGGATGCTGCGCGCGGGATACACGCTCGCCGACGTCACGGCGGCACTCGCGCACCGCTGGCAGCCCGGCGTCACGCTGCTCCCGGCGAGCGACGACCGCGTGGAGACCCACGTCGTCGTCCCCGATCCGGACACCGGCCCGCAGGCCCGCCGCGCGATCCACTTCCAGGAGTGGTGGGTGCGGCACAAGGCGGCGCTGCCCGCCGAGCGGTTCGTCTCCGTCGGTGCGGAGCAGGCGAGCGTGCTGCCCGCCGCCCGCGCCGCGATCGAGCAGGCGGACGCCGTGCTGCTCGCGCCGTCCAACCCGGTGGTGAGCATCGGCACGATCCTGGAGATCCCCGGGGTGCGCGACGCCCTGCGCGCCACCCCGGCCCGGGTCGTCGGGCTCTCGCCGATCGTGGGCGGGCGCCCGCTGCGGGGGATGGCGGACGCCTGCCTGGCGGCGATCGGCGTCGCGACCACCGCGGAGGCGGTGGCCGCCCATTACGGGGCGCGGCGCGACGGCGGGATCCTCGACGGCTGGCTCGTCCACACCGGCGACGCCGCCGAGGTCCCCGGGATCGCGGTCCGGGCCGTCCCGCTGCTCATGACGGACGTGGACGCGACGGCGGCGATGGCCCGCGAGGCCCTCGACCTGTGCGGGGTCGGCGTTGGCTGAGCCGCCCCCCGGGCACACCGACCACGCGGCCCCGGGAGCGATCGAGATCCGGCCCGTCACCGGCCTGCCCGACTTCCGCCCCGGCGACGACCTCGCCGCCGCCCTCGCCGCCGCCGCCCCGTGGCTCGCCGACGGCGACGTCCTGGTGGTGACGAGCAAGGTGTTCTCCAAGATCGAGGGCAGGCTCGTCGCCGCCCCGCTCGACCCGGACGAGCGTGACGCCGCCCGCCGTGCCCTCGTCGACGCGCAGACCGAGCGGTTCGTCGCCCGCCGGGGCCGCACGCTGATCGTGGCGAACCCGCTCGGCATCGTGCAGGCCGCCGCCGGGGTGGACGGCTCCAACGTGCGCCGCGACGAGCTCGCGCTGCTGCCGGAGGACCCGGACGCGAGCGCCGGGCGGCTGCGCGCCGAGCTCAAGGCCCTCCTCGGCGTGCACGTGGCCGTCCTCGTCACCGACACCCTCGGGCGGACGTGGCGGGTGGGGCAGACCGACGTCGCGATCGGTGCGTCCGGGCTCACGGTCCTGCACCGCTACGGCGGCGCGGTCGACGCCGAGGGCAACGAGCTGCTGGTCACCGAGGTCGCCGTGGCCGACGAGCTGGCCGCCGCGGGCGACCTGGTGAAGGGCAAGCTGGGCGCCGTTCCGGTGGCGGTGGTGCGCGGGCTCGCCCCGGTCGACGACGGCTCGGCGGGCCGCGACCTCGTCCGCCCTCTCGACGAGGACCTCTTCTGGCTGGGCACCGACGAGGCGCTCGCGCAGGGGCTCGCCCGAGGACACCGGGAGGCCGTCCTGCTGCGCCGCAGCACCCGCGACTTCGCCGACGAGCCCGTCGACCCGGACGCGTTGCGCCGTGCTGTCCGCACCGCACTCACCGCCCCCGCTCCGCACCACAGCACGCCGTTCCGGTTCGGCTGGGTGCGCGAGCCGCGCCGCACCGCCCTGCTGGACGCGATGCGCGACCGCTGGCGGGCGGACCTGGAGGCCGACGCCCGCCCCGGGGAGGAGGTCGCGCGCCGCCTGCGCCGTGGCGACCTCCTGCGTCGCGCCCCGGAGCTGGTGCTCGCGTTCCGCACCGGCGACGGCATGCACACCTACCCCGACGACACGCGCAACGCCGCCGAGCGGGTCATGTTCACCGTCGCCGGGGGCGCGGCGGTGCAGTCGCTGCTGGTGGCGCTGGCGGCCGAGGGCCTCGCCTCGTGCTGGGTCGGGTCGACGATCTTCGCGCCGGACGTGGTGCGGGCCGTGCTGGACCTGCCGGCGGACTGGGAGCCGCTCGGCGCGGTCGCCGTCGGGGTGCCGCGGGAGCCGCTGGAGCCCCGCGTGCCGCGGGAGCCGGGTGACGGGTTCGTCGAGTGGTGACCGCTCACCCGTGCCGTGATCGCCGGATCCGTGACATGAGCTGCACGGATGCACGCCATGTCACGGAATCAGCGATCACCGCACGGGGGCACCACCCGTGGTAGCCCCCGCCGCCGCGGCCGCCGAGCTGCGGGCCTGGCACGCCCCCACCCCCGGCCAGGAGGCGCTGCGCCACGCCCTGCTCGCCTTCCTCGACGCCCGACCGGACGACGCGTGCGACCGCTCCTGCGTCCCCGGCCACCTGACGGCGTCGGCGCTCGTGCTGGACGCGGGCGGCACGTGGACGCTGCTCACGCTGCATCCGCGCGTCGGCCGGTGGGTGCAGCTCGGTGGCCACTGCGAGCCCGGCGACGCGACGCTCTGCGCGGCCGCACTGCGCGAGGCCACCGAGGAGTCGGGCCTGACCGGGCTCGAGATCGACCCCGAGCCGCTGCACGTCGACGTCCATCCCGTGACGTGCTCGCTCGGCGTCCCGACGCGCCACCTCGACGTCCGCTACCTGGTGCGCGCGCCCGCCGGGGCGGTGCCGCGGATCAGCGACGAGTCGCTCGACCTGCGCTGGTGGCCGCTCGACGCGCTGCCCGACGACTCGGATACCGTCCCCGAGATGGTGGCGCTCCTTCAGCGCCAGAAGAACAGCAGCCGGTAGCCCTGCCCGGCGGCGACGGTGTCGCCCCCGATCAGGCCGAAGACGAACGTGGCGAGGTCGAAGAAGATCTGCGCCACCCCGGGCAGGCCGACGATCAGCAGGAACAGCACCAGCGGCGCCCACGGCCGGATCCTCGCGGCGAACGCCTGCGTCTCGCGCGACAGGTGCGGCTCGACGACGCCGAACCCGTCCAGGCCCGGCACCGGAAGGATGTTGAGCACGAACGCGAGCACCTGGATGAGCGCGAGGCAGGACAACCCGATCGCGAGGCCCAGCGGCATGGGCACGAACGCCACCGATGCCGTGAGCACGACGCCGACGGCGAGGTTGGCGAGCGGTCCGGCGAGCGACATCAGGCTCAGCACCGCCTTCGAGCGGATCGCGCCGTGGTTGATCCACACCGCGCCGCCGGGCAGCGGGATGCCGCCGAGCAGCAGGAAGAAGAGGGGCAGCACGAACGACAGCCCGACATCGGTGTATCGGCGGATGTCGAGGGTGAGGTAGCCCTTGTCGCGCACGGCGGTGTCGCCGCCGCGGTACGCGACGACGGCGTGGCCGAACTCGTGCAGGCACAGCGACACGGCCCAGCCGCCGAGCACGAGCAGCACGACACCCGTGGTGAGCACCGCCGTCGAGCCCTGCACGGCGGCCTCGGTGCCGACGGCGGCGAGGACGCCGCCCAGCACCGCGACGGCCACCATGAGCGCGAACCACGGGCTGACGCGGGTCCTCATGGTCATCCAGCCTCTCATCTGCACGGTCGTCGGCGCCGGGCCCACCCCGTGCCGGGATGGTGGGCCGTCCGGGTCACCCTCCGGGCTCATGCGCCGTGCCACGCGGGCGGTGGACCCACGTCCGGGTGCGCCCCGTCACCCGGACGGAAGCAGCGACTTGCGCCCGCTGAGTCACCACGATGTACTTACACCGGTGTCATTCGAAGCGGCGTCGATCGTGGCGGTTCCGTTCGCAGCGAGCGCCGCGCGTGACATCACCACTTGGGGAGGTGGTCGGGGTGAGCACGGGATCGGTCAGGTTGACGTTGGTTCCGCTGTCGGGGGCGAGCACACCGGAGACGATGGGGGCGGATCTGGAGGCCTTCCCGGCCGAAGGCCTGCACACGGACGACAATGAGGAGCAGGACTGGCAGGAGCGGGCGCTGTGCGCCCAGACCGATCCCGAGGCGTTCTTCCCGGAGAAGGGCGGCTCGACCCGCGAGGCGAAGCGCATCTGCGCGGGTTGCGACGTGCGCGCCGAGTGCCTCGAGTACGCCCTCGCGCACGACGAGCGCTTCGGGATCTGGGGCGGGCTCTCGGAGCGGGAGCGTCGCAGGCTACGTCGCGAGGCGGTCTGAGCCGGGGGCTCAGCGCCCGGTCGTGTCGCCGCCGTCGATGGCGTCCGGGTCGAGGTTGAGGTACTCGGCCACCTGCTCGACGAGCACTTCGTGCAGCAGGTCGGCGAGATCGGCGCCGCCGCGCGCCCGTGCCTCGAGGGGCCGCCGGTAGAGCACGATGCGGGCCCGCGAGGGCATGCCCTCCGGGTCCACACCGGCCGGGACGAGCTGCGCCAGCGGCACCCCGACGTCGGAGAGCACGCCGGTGCCCCACACGACCTCGTCCGGCGAGGTCTCGGTGACCTCCGGGACGTCGTCCACCGCCAGGTCCAGCTCCGTGAGTTCGGCGCCCCATCGCTGCTCGATCGGCTCCAGCGCCTCCAGGACCATCTGGTCGAACCGCTCGGCCCGGGTGGTGGTGGCGGGCGTGGACGCCGGGTAGAGCAGCCCGCGCAGGCCCCGCCCGCGGCGGTCGCGGCGGCGGGGCGAGCGGCGGGCGCGATGTGGTGCGCAGCGCTCGGCGAGGGTCACGCAGGAGAGCTTACGGCGCCGGTCGCGGTGTCGTCGCGGGCGGCGCGACGGGCGGTGCCGAAGCCGTCCGGCCGTCACCGCGCGACACCGTACGGGCGGTCGCCCCACTCGTCCGCGCGTCGCGTCCGGGGGCCGTGGGCGCGAGGAGATAGAGTCGCGCGGTGCTGAGCGTGCGGCGGTGTTCACGATCCGGGTGCACCGAGCTTGCCGTGGCCACCTTGACCTACGTGTACGCCGACTCCACGGCTGTCGTCGGGCCGCTGGCGACCCAGGCCGAGCCCCACTCCTACGACCTGTGCACCGGCCACGCCCACCGGCTGACCGCCCCCCGTGGCTGGGAGGTCGTCCGCTTCGAAGGCGAGTTCGTCGCGCCCCGTGCGGTGCACGACGACCTCACGGCACTGGCCGAGGCCGTCCGTGAGGGCCGTTGCGAGCCCGCCGAGCCGAACGCCCCGAGCCGCCGCCCGCACCTGCGCGTCCTCCCGGGCTCCGCGGACTGACCGGAGCTGCCTGACAAGTTCGCTTGACATCTCGCTCGGAGCGACGCACGCTCGGAGGATGACAAGCGCGCTTGACATCGCGGCCGGGCCCGGTGCGTAACGACGTCCGAGTCCTGCGCACCGGCCGCGGCCTGTCCCAGGCGGCGCTGGCCGCGGCGATGGGGGTGTCCCGGCAGACCATCAACTCGATCGAGTCGGACCGCTACACCCCGTCGCTCGCACTCGCCATCGCCCTCGCCCGGTTCTTCGAGACCACCGTGGAGGAGCTCTTTCATGCCGACCGAGAAGCCGACCGAGAAGCAGACCACGCGACCTGACGCCACCCGCTGGATCACCCCTGCGGTCGGCGTGCTCATCGGGGTGGCCTACCTCGCCGCCGGATGGGCCGCGGGCAACCTCACCTTCGGCCTCACCGGCCTCGCGATCATGCTCGCGCTGTCCGTCGGGTTCGTCCTCGCGGCCCGCCGCAGCGAGACCGTCCGCGGCCTGCTCGACCACCGCGACGAGCGCATCTCCGCGATCGACCTGCGCGCCACCGCGTTCGCGGGCATGGTCGTGATCGCGCTCGTCCTCGGGGCGTTCATCGTCGAGATCGCCCGCGGCGAGGACGGCATGCCCTACGCCTGGCTGGGCGCAGCGGGCGGGATCGCCTACGTCGTCGCGGTGCTCGTGCAGCGCGTGCGCGGGTGAGCCGCGGGCCTAGCCGGGCGTGACCCGGTCGACCCGGTCGATGCGGCCGGCACGGTCACTCGGTGACGCGTCACGGGTGCTGGCTAGGGTCGGCACCCGTGACCGACCTGTCCACGATCATCAAGGCGTACGACGTCCGCGGCGTCGTCGGTGAGCAGCTCGACACCGCCGTGGTGGCGGCGATCGGCGCGGCGCTCGCCCGCCTGCTGCACACCGAGGGCGCGGATCGCGTCGTGATCGGCCACGACATGCGCGACAGCTCCCCGGCACTCGTCAGGGCGTTCGCCGGCGGCGTGACGGCGCAGGGCCTCGACGTCGTCCACATCGGCCTGGCCAGCACCGACATGCTCTACTTCGCCTCCGGGACGTGGGACGCGCCGGGCGCGATGTTCACCGCGAGCCACAACCCGGCGAGGTACAACGGCATCAAGCTGTGCCGGGCCGGTGCGGCGCCGATCGGACAGGACACGGGGCTCGCGGCGATCCGCGAGGCCGTCGAGGCGGGGGTGCCGCAGGGGCCGGGCGGCGGCACGGAGTCGGCGGCGCCCAACTCGGAGGTGCTGGCCGACTACGCCGCCTACCTGCGCGGGCTGGTGGACCTCACGAGCGTGCGGCCGCTGCGGGTGGTCGTGGACGCCGGCAACGGGATGGCCGGGCACACGGTGCCCGCGGTGCTGGGTGCCCCGCTGGAGGTGGTGCCGCTGTACTTCGAGCTGGACGGGACGTTCCCCCACCACGAGGCGAACCCGCTCGACCCGGCCAACCTCGTCGACCTCCAGCGCGCCGTCGTGGCCGAGGGGGCCGACCTCGGACTCGCCTTCGACGGCGATGCGGACCGCTGCTTCGTCGTGGACGAGCGCGGGGAGCCGGTGAGCCCGTCCGCGATCACCGCACTCGTCGCCACCCGCGAGCTCGCCAGGTACCCCGGCGCGACGGTCATCCACAACCTCATCACCTCGCGCGCGGTGCCCGAGATCGTCACCGAGCGCGGTGGCACGCCGGTGCGCACGCGCGTGGGGCACTCGTTCATCAAGCAGACGATGGCCGAGACGGGTGCGGTGTTCGGTGGCGAGCACTCCGCGCACTACTACTTCCGCGACTTCTGGCGCGCCGACTCCGGGATGCTCGCCGCCCTGCACGTGCTCGCCGCGCTCGGCGGTACCGTCGAGCCGCTGTCGCAGCTGATGGCGGCCTACGAGCGCTACGCCGCGTCCGGCGAGATCAACTCCATCGTCGCGGACGCGGCCGAGCGGATCGCCGCGGTGCGCACGCACTGGGCGGACGCCGAGTGCGACGAGCTGGACGGCCTCACCGTGACCCTCGCGGACGGCTCGTGGTTCAACCTCCGCCCCTCCAACACCGAGCCACTCCTGCGGCTCAACGTGGAGGCGGCGGACGCGGCGGCGGTCGCCGCCCTGCGCGACGAGGTGCTCGCGGTCGTACGGGAATAGGGTGGAGCACACACCCGACCCGCGAACCGGAGGAGGATCGTGGCCGTAGAGCTGGACCCCGTGCTGGTGGAGATCCTCGCCTGCCCGTCGGACGACCACGCGCCGCTGCGCGCCGGCACCCCGACCGATCCGGGTGCGGACGTCCTCACCTGCACCTCCTGCGGTCGCAGTTACCCCGTCGTGGACGGCATCCCCGTGCTCCTGCTCGACGAGGCCCTCCCGCCGGCCTCCGGTGGGTCGTGACCACCCCGATGCTCGACGACACACTGCTGGCGGATCCCCGCGCGCTGGCGGCGCTCGACACGGGGGGCGTGCTGCGGGCCGCGGCCACCGCGGGAGCCCAGGTGCGGTCGGTCGCCGAGAGCGCCGCCGAGGCCGGGATCGCCGGGCTGGCCGGGATGCACCCGCGGGCGCTGGTGCTGCTCGCCCGGCCCGGCGCGTCCGTCCCCGCGGCGGGGATCCTCACCGCGCTGCTCGGCCCGGCGTGCCCGGTCCCGGTCGTGACGGTCCCGTCCGCTCCGAGCTGGGTCGGACCGCTGGACGTCGTCGTCGCGCACACGGCGGACGGGGCGGACGCCGAGCTGGCCGAGGCGGTGGCCCGCGCGGTCGGCCGGGGAGCGGAGGTGGTGCTCTCCGCGCCGTCGGACGGCCCGGTCGTCGCCGCGGGAGCGGGCCGCGTGCGGCTCGTGGAGCAGCGGATCCCGGTGCCGCCGGGGCTGGACCTGGCGCGGGCGCTCGCCGTCGGGCTGGTCACGGCCGCCGCGCTCGGCCTGCTCCCGCTGGAGCTGGGCATGGACGCCGTCGCCGACACCCTCGACCTCGAGGCCGAGCGCAACCAGCCTGGCCACGAGCCGTTCATGAACCCGGCGAAGACCCTCGCGCTGCGGCTGGCCGAGCACACCCCGCTGCTGTGGGGGACGGACGCACCGGCCGCGGCCGTCGCCGCGCACGCCGCGGGTGCGCTCGCCACCCACGCGGGGGTGGTCGCGTACGCCGACGACGCGGCCCGCGCCGCGCTCGCCACCGGGCTGCGGCGCGCCCTGGACCGCGCCGCGGCGACCCGCGACGTGTTCCACGACCCGTTCGAGGACGGCGACGACGACGCCGGGGCGCCACCGCCGCGGCTCGTGCTGCTCGCCACGGAGGAGGAGGACCCGGGTCAGACGGTCGTGCGCCGCACCGGCCGCACCTGGCCGTCCGCGGACGTCCTCCACCCGGTCGAGGAGGTCCCGCGCGGCACCCGCCACGCCACACTGCTCCGGGCGGCGCTGCTCGCGTCGCGGTTCGACGCCGCCGCCGCCTACCTGGGCCTGGCCACGCGCACCATCGAGCCCGCCTGACCGACGAGACCCCCCGAGGAGTGGTGGGAAGATCGTGGATCTGCTGGAGAACCCGGTCCGGCCCTATGCCTGGGGCTCGCGCACGGTGATCGCGGAGCTGCTCGGCGTGCCGAGCCCGGCACCGCATCCGCAGGCCGAGCTGTGGTGCGGTGCGCACCCGGCGGACC
This sequence comes from Pseudonocardia sp., assembly GCF_050246655.1. Lineage (GTDB taxonomy): Bacteria > Actinomycetota > Actinomycetes > Mycobacteriales > Pseudonocardiaceae > Pseudonocardia. The sequence goes on along the minus strand of NZ_JBFWVQ010000029.1, from coordinate 7,767 downwards.
CGTCCCGGCTGGTCCGCGGGGGCCGCTCGCTGCTGGAGGAGGTGTCGGCGGACCCGGAGGCCGCCCTCGGCGAGGACGGTGCCGCCCGCTGGCACGGACGGCTGCCGTTCCTGCTGAAGGTCCTGGCCGCCGACGAGCCGTTGAGCCTGCAGGCCCACCCGAGCGCGCGCCAGGCCGCGGACGGCTTCGCCCGCGAGAACGCCGCGGGCATCCCCGTGGACGCGCCGGAGCGCAACTACCGCGACCCGAGCCACAAGCCGGAGCTGATCTGCGCGCTCACCCCGTTCCAGGCGCTCGTCGGGTTCCGCGAGCCCACCGCCACCGTCGAGCTGCTGCGCGCGCTGGACGTGGACGTGCTCGCCCCGCACGTCGAGCTGCTCGCCGGGCAGCCCGACGACGGAGGCCTGCGGGCGCTGTTCACCACCTGGATCACCCTCCCGCAGTCCATGCTGGACGTCCTCGTGACCGCCGTGCAGGAGGGCGCGGTTCACCTCGCCGCGGACTCCGGCTCGCCGTGGCAGGGGGTGGCCCGCTCGCTGCTGGAGCTCTCGGAGCGCTACCCGGGCGACGCGGGCGTGCTCGCCGCGCTGCTGCTCAACCGCGTCGAGCTGGCGCCAGGGGAGGCCCTCTACCTGCCGGCGGGCGTCCTGCACGCCTACCTCGCCGGGGCGGGCATCGAGATCATGGCCAACTCGGACAACGTGCTGCGCGGCGGGCTCACGCCCAAGCACGTCGACGTGCCTGAGCTGGCCCGGGTCCTGGACTTCGCCGCGCCAGCGCCCCCGGTCCTCACCGGGCACCCGGACGGGCCGTGGAGCTGCTACGACACGCCGGCGCACGAGTTCCGGCTGCGCCGCTACCACGGCGCGGCGGACCGTCCCCTGCCCGTGCCCGACGGCGGCGCCCGCATCCTCCTGTGCACCGACGGCTACGCCTGCGTGCACGCGGGCGGCGCCGAGCTGGAGCTGCGGCGCGGCGCGGCGATGTGGCTGCCCGCCTCGGACCGTGGCGTCACGGTGTGGCCGCGGGGCACGTCCACCCAGCTCTTCCTCGCGGCGGACGGGCTGTAACCCACGGTAGGGTGCGCCCGGTCGTCCGGGGGAGGGGTCGTGTCGGCAGGCGGTGGGACCAGGGCCATCATCGCGGCCCTGCTGGCCAATGCGGGCATCGCGCTCGCGAAGTTCGTCGGCTACCTGATCACCGGGTCGTCGTCCATGCTCGCCGAGTCCGTGCACTCGGTGGCGGACACGTCCAACCAGGGTCTGCTGCTGCTCGGCGGCCGCACCGCCCGGCGCGCGGCCACGCCCCAGCACCCGTTCGGCTACGGACGGGACCGCTACTTCTACTCGTTCGTCGTGGCGCTGCTGCTGTTCAGCCTCGGGTCGGTGTTCGCGATCTACGAGGGCATCCACAAGCTGGAGTCGGACGAGGAGCTCACGTCCCCGCTGGTGGCGGTGGCGATCCTGGTGGTCGCGGTCGCGCTGGAGGCGTTCTCCTTCCGCACCGCCGTGCAGGAGTCGACCCCGCTCAAGGGCGAGGCCTCGTGGTGGCAGTTCATCCGCCAGTCCAAGGTGCCCGAGCTGCCGGTCGTCCTGCTGGAGGACTTCGGTGCTCTCATCGGGCTCCTGTTCGCCCTCATGGGGGTGGGCCTCACGATGCTCACGGGCGACATCGTGTGGGACGCCGTCGGCACGCTGTGCATCGGTGCCCTGCTCGGGGCCATCGCGATCATCCTCATCATCGAGATGAAGAGCCTGCTCATCGGCGAGGGCGCCGCCGCGCCGGTGCTGGAGAGGATCGTCACGAGCCTGGAGCAGGGGCCCGTCGAGCGGGTCATCCACATCAGGACGCAGTACATCGGCCCCGAGGAGCTGCTCATCGCCGCGAAGATCGCGCTGCGCTCGGGTGCCCCGCTGGTGGAGGTCGCCCGCGCCATCGACGACGCCGAGGCCCGGGTGCGTGCTGCTGTGCCCGAGGCCCGGCTCATCTACCTGGAGCCCGACCTGGACCGCACGCCGGTGACGTCCTGATCGCCGCGCGTCTCGGCGCGGCGGGCGCCGCGGTGCTCACCGCCGTCGTCGCGGTCCTGCTCCTGCACGGCCCGGTGTCCAACCGCTTCGACGACGCGGCCTGGGCCCTCGCGCTCGCCCACGACAAGTTCTGGTGGGGCAGCACCGCCAACCTGATCTCCGACGCCACCCCGTCGCTCGGCGGTGGCGCGGCGCTGCTGCTGCTCGCCGCCGCACTCGCGTGGCGCGCCCGCTCGTGGACGCCGCTGCTGGTCGCTGCCGCGGCGCTCGTGCTGGTCGCCGCCGTCGTGGCGGGCGGGAAGCTCCTCACCTACCAGGGCGGGGTGGCGGGCCACCTCGGCTACCGCATCCCGGGGCCGCGCTGGCCGTCGGGGCCGGGAGTGACGGCCGTCGTCGTCGGCGGGACGGCGCTGCTCCTGCTGTGGCCCGGGTTCCCGCGCTGGGCACGGTGGGCGGCGCCCGTGGCCGTCGCGGTGGTCGTGGTGCTCAACGGGGCCGCAGAGGTGTTCCTCGGCCAGCACCGGCTCTCCGACGTCGTCGCGAGCTGGGCGGCGGGGCTCGCGATCCTGGCGGTGGTGGCGGCCGTCGCCGCGCCGGGGCCGGCGCCAACGCCGTCCGGTGCGGGCGCCGCCGGGGGTTCGATCAGACCACGCTGACGGGCCCGATCCGGGTGTGATCGCGGTGTCGGCTTGCCGACCGGGGCCGGTGTGTTTAGCTTAGGCGAACCTAATCCATCGGATCGACCACCCGGATCGGGGAGGACCATGGCGGCCGACCGTGACGGTCAGTGAGATTCCGCGCGCCGAGACCGCCCCGAGGGGGCTGTACCGGGGCTGGCGAGCGGCGGGCCTGCTCGTGGCCGCCGCCGCACTCGTGGTCGTGTGCGTGGCCAGCGTCATGATCGGTGCGAAGTCGATCCCGGTCGGCACCGTGGTGGGTCGTTCGCCGGCTTCGATCCCACGAACAACGACCACCTCTTCGTCCGCCTCGAACGGGTCCCCCGCACCGTCCTCGGGATCCTGGTCGGCGCGATGTTCGGCCCGGTCACGACGCCGGCGAACCCGCAGCGGGTGGTGGCGCTGGGCTGGTCGGACGCCGAGGCCGCGCTCGCACTCGGCGTCCAGCCTGTCGCCGTCAGCGACTGGATGGGCTTCGGCGGCACGGGCGTCGGCCCGTGGGCGGCCGACCTGTTCACCACGCCCCCGACCATCCTGGGCACCCTGGAGCTGAGCTACGAGCAGATCTCGTCGCTGGAGCCGGACCTCATCCTCAACACCCGCTCGGACAACAGCGCGCAGAAGCACGACGAGCTCTCCAAGATCGCCCCGACGGTCTCGGCGCCGCCCGGGGTGGTGGCCTACGGCACCACCTGGCAGCAGCAGATGGAGATGGTCTCGGCGGCGCTCGGGAAGCCGGACGAAGGGGCGAAGCTGATCGCCGAGGTGGACAAGGCCTTCGCCGACGCCGCCGCGGCGAACCCGGAGTTCGCCGGGAAGACCGTGGTGGTCGGCGCGTACTTCGGCGACCGCTACGGCGCCTACGTACGGGGCGACTCGCGCGTCGACTTCACGGAGAGCCTCGGGTTCGTCAACACGCCGGAGATCCAGGCCCAGGCCGGGGAGAGCTTCTCCATCGAGCTGGCCCGCGAGCAGATCGAGCAGCTCAGCGCCGACCTCACGGTGATCTTCCCGATCGGTGGCGACGCCACCGCCCTGCACCAGGACCCGGTGCTCAACCAGATCCCGTCCGCGCTAGCGGGGCACATGCTGATCATGGAGGACGCGACGCTGATCGAGGCATTCTCGAGTGGATCGAGGGCCCCCAGGCGGGTGTGATCACCCTCGCCAGGCCGTCGCCTGCGGGATGGCGCCTGCCACGCTGCACCGGCGGGCAGCGGTCGACGGGTGGCGGCGCCTGCACCCTGCCGTCTACCTCGTGGGCGGGCACCGGCTCACCGCCGAGGCCCGCGTCCGGGCCGCCGCGCTCTGGCTGGGCGACCCGGCCTGGGTCGACGGCCCGGCGGCCGCCTGCTGGCACGGCCTGCTCGCTGCGCTCGACCGGGTCGGGTTGACGGTCCTGCGGGCTCGCGCAGCGCCTCGCCGTCCGGGGGTCGTGGTGCGCCGCCGCGACCTCGATCGCCGCGACGTCACCCGGCTGCGCGGCGTCCCGGTGACGGCGCTGCCGCGGACCGTGCTGGACACGCGGTCGACCTGCCGGACGGGTCCGCATTCCTCGACCGGGCGTTGCAGCGCCATGTCGGGTTCCCGGCGGTGTACGACGCGTACTGCCGCGCGTTGGGCTGCGCCGGTTCCGCCCGGATGGCGGTGCTGCTCGCGGTCTGCGCCGACCGGGCGGACTCGGCCGCCGAGCGCCTGCTCCACAGGGTGCTGCGGGCCGCGGCATCGGCGGCTGGGTCGCGGGGTACGCCGCCGGGCCGTACCTGATCGACACCTGATCGACGGTGCGTTCGTGCGGGCACGGATCGCGGTGGAGGTGGACGGGTGGGCGTCGCACGCCGACGTGGACCGGTTCCGTGCCGACCGGCGCAAGGGCAACGCGCTGCTCGCCGCGGGCTGGCTGGTGCTGCGGTTCACCTGGCACGACCTGACGACGCGACCGCTGGCGTGCGTCGCGGAGATCCGGGCGGCGCTGGACCGGAGCGCATGATTCACCGGGAGTGTGACAGTGGCCCCGGATACGAGCCTCCGGTCACACTCGTGGCGATCATCGGGGGCAGGTCGGGACCCAGAAGCGCAGCTCGGGGCCCGGCTCGTCCAGCCGGATCCCGCCCGCGGCCTCGATGACCTTCCGCGACGCGACGTTGCCCGGGTCGCAGGTCACCAGGGCATGCTCGATCCCCAGGCCCGCCGCCAGTGGCAGGGCGGCCCGCAGCATCGCCGTCGCGTGCCCGCGCCTGCGCGCGGACGGCCGCACGTCGTAGCCGATGTGGCCGCCGTGGCGGCGCAGCGCAGGGGTGAGGCGGTGGCGGATCGAGAGCCGACCGAGGAACGCGTCGCCGTCGCACCACCACAGCGTCGTCTGGGGGACCCTGCCCGGTTCCGGGTCCTCGACGTCGCGGCGCAGCACGTCGAGGTAGCGGGCGAACCAGCCGTCGTCGGCGTCGACGGTTCCGCCGGGCGTGCGGCCCTCCGCGCGGAGCTCCATGTTCGCGGCGAGGAACGAGGCGGCGGCACGCTCGGCCGGCGCCGTCAGCTGCGGGGCCATGGACGCCGAGGCTACGTGGTCACCGGGACCGGGGACCCGCGCTGGCCGACCGGGCGACAGGCCGTTGCCGCGCCGGCGCGTGCGGCCCTAGCCTGCGCGGATGGGCGTCACGCGGACCTGGGTCGCCGCGGCGCTCGGCGCCGCGTGCGCCGTCCCCTTCCTGGTGATGAACGCGCTCGTCGCGCACGGCGTCGGGCCGGTCCTGCACTGGCTGCGGCCGACGGGATCCACCGGCGCGTTCGAGCTCGTCGTGCTCGCCACGCTGGTGCTGCTCCTGCTCGCGGGGGCGGTCGTCGCGATCGCGCCGGTGCTCGCGCGGCGGGTGGGCGGTGCGGTGATCGTGCCGAACGTCGTCGTGGCCCTCGTGCTGCTCACCGCGTTCGTGGCCCTCATGGGCACGCTCGGGTCGGAGATCGTCGCGTGCGAGGTCCGCCACCTCGCCCGCTGCGACTGACGGGCGCCCCCCGGTGCGCTCGGCGCCGATCCCGGCGGCGACGACAAGGCCGATCCCGAGCACGGCGAGCAGGCCCGGCACCTGGCCGAGCGCGGCGAGGCCGACGGCGGTCGCGATGGCGGGCTCGAGGCTCATGAGGGTGCCGAACGCGGCGGTGGTGAGCCTGCGCAGCGCCAGCAGTTCCAGCGTGAACGGCACGACCGGCAGCAGGAGCGCCAGGCCGAGCCCGACGATCAGCAGCTCCGGGGTGAGGTGCCCGACCGCGGACGTCCCCTCCGCGAGGGCGAGGACACCCGTCGCCACCAGGCCCGCCACCGGCAGGGAGATCGCGAGCCCGCGCACGCCCGTCACCTCGTCGCCGACGCGCTGGGTGAACACGATGTAGCCCGCCCAGCACGCCGCGGCGGCGAGGGCGAACACGACGCCGAGGCCGTCGACCGTGCCGGTCCACGGCTCGGTCAGCAGCAGCACCCCGGCACCGGCGAGGGCGGGGAAGGTGAACCGGCCGGGGCCCCGCCCGCGGGTCACGGCGACCCCGAGCGGACCGAGGAACTCCAGCGCGCTGGCGGTACCCAGCGGCAGGCGCGCCGCGGCGGCGAGGAAGAACATCGTGACGCCAGCGGTGAGCACGCCCAGCACGACGCAGGCGGCGAGGGTCCGCGCGGGCACGCGCTGCGGGCGGACGAGCACCAGGAACAGCAGCCCCGCCCAGGCGAGCCGCAGCCACGACACCTCCAACGGGCTGAGCGGGCCGACGAGGCCGACGGACGCGGCGAGCCCGAGCTGCACGCACACCATCGAGGCGGCGGCGAGGAGCGCACCCCGCCTCGCATCGGTGGCGGGCGCAGCGGTGGTCACGAGCGTCATGCCTCCAGTAGAGGGGCGCGCAACGTCCGCGTCCACGTGTTGTTTTCGCACAAACCGTTCGATGATGACGAACCATGGAGACGCGCCGGTTGCGCCTGCTGCTGGAACTCGCCCGGTTGGGGTCGATGCGCGCGGTGGCCGAGGAGATGCACCTGACCACCTCGACGGTGTCCCAGCAGCTCGCGGTGCTCGCCCGCGAGGCCGGGACGGCCCTGGTCGAACCGGACGGGCGGCGGGTGCGGCTGACCCCGTCGGGCAGGCGGCTCGCCGAGCACGCGGCGACGATCCTCGCCGCCGTGGACGCCGCCCGCCGCGACCTCGACCCGGACGTCGAGCCCGCCGGAACCGTCCGCGTCGCCGGGTTCGCCACGGCGATCCGCCGGTCGCTCGTGCCGCTGACGTCCGAGCTCGCCGCGCGGCACCCCGCGGTGTCGGTGCAGATCCACGAGCACGAACCGGGGGAGGCGCTCGGCCTGCTCGCGGAGGACCGGATCGACCTGGCGCTGACCTACGACTACGACCTCGCGCCCGCGCCCCCGGACGCGGCCGGCCCGGCCGTGCGGCTGTGGTCGGTGCCGTGGGGGCTCGCGGTGCCCGCGGACAAGCCGGCCGGCGGTGGCGCGCTGGAGGTCGTCGGGCGCTTCCGCGGGCACGACTGGATCGTCAACTCCCGCAGCACCGCGGACGAGACCGTCGTCCGGACGCTCGCCTCGATGGCCGGGTTCGTCCCGGCCGTGACGCACCGCGCCGACGATCTCGACCTGGTGCAGGACCTCGTCCTCGCGGGCCTCGGTGTCGGGCTGCTCCCCGCAGACCACCCGCTGCTGCCCGGGGTCGCGCTGCTCCCGCTGCGCGAGCCCGGCGTCGTCCTGCGGGCCTACGCGCGGACCCGCCGCGGCCGTGCGGACTGGGCGCCCCTGCGCCTGGTCCTGCGGCTCCTGCGGCGCCAGGCCGAGGTGCCCGGGGGGCCGTAGCGGCGCGCGGCTGTGGGGCCGCGCGAACGGCCCAGATGGGCAACCACCGCCGCGCGAACGGCCCAGATGGGCAACCACCGTCGCGCGAACGGCCCAGATGGGAAATAGGTCGTCCCGTATGGGCCGTTCGCGCGCACCGGGCGGGACCGTGCAGCCGCAGCCGCAGCCGCAGCCACAGCCACAGCCGCGTCCGGCGGCGAGTCACCAGCGGGAGCGC
>NZ_JBFWVQ010000028.1:0-56017 GCF_050246655.1 Pseudonocardia sp. | reverse complement strand
TCGCCCTCCACCTCCGTCCCCCCGGGTCGGTTCCAGGCTCGCTCCGCTCCTCGCTCGCTGACGCTCGCTGCGATGCTCACTCGCCCTCCACCTCCCCGCCTCCCTGCTCGAGCAGACGCTCGATCAGCACGCCGTCCCGGCCGTCGATCTCCGCGAGCAGCACGAGGATCTGCTCGCTGCGCGACGTCGGGACGTTCTTGCCGACGTAGTCCGCGCGGATCGGCAGCTCCCGGTGGCCGCGGTCGACCAGCACCGCGAGCTGCACCGCGCGGGGGCGACCGTGGTCGCCGAGGGCGTCGAGCGCGGCGCGGGTCGTCCGTCCGGAATAGAGGACGTCGTCGACGAGCACGACGAGCCGGTCGTCGACGCCGCCCTCGGGCATGGAGGTCGGCTCGAGCGGGCGGGCGGGCTTGCGGCGCAGGTCGTCGCGGTAGGGCGTCGGGTCGACGATGCCCACCTCGGGCTCGACACCGGAGAACTCCGCGATCGCCGTCGCGAGCCGCCGGGCCAGCAGCGCGCCGCGGGTGGGGACCCCGACGAGCACGGGCGGGCCCGCGTCCGCGGTCTTCTCGATGATCTGGTGCGCGATACGCGCGATGATGCGGGTGACGTCCGCCGCGCTGAGCAGCTCCCTGCCGGGAGGGCTCGCGCCGACGTGGTCCCCGCGGCGGTCGTTCGCCACGGACCACTCCTTCCCCGCCTCACGGGACGGGCTTAAAGGAACCGGTGAGGCGGCCCGCGGAACGGCACCGCCGCGCCGAGACCGTACCAGCGCGACCCACGGGCCGTCCGGCGAGGTGATCCGGCAGACAGGCCGCCCATCGGGCCGACCGTGGCAGGATGTCGATCAGCCGTTCGGGTGTTCTCAGGCTGTGACGACTCCGGAACGGGGTGCGCATCTTGACCGCGACAGCCTCGTCAGCGCATGATTACTCTCCGTATTGATCGACACGGTTCCCGGGTGGCCGCACTGTGCGGGGGGCAGCGCCACGGGACCGCCGGGCCGACCGTCGCGACCGTACGGCCGCATTCCGATCCACGCCCGATCACACGACGTTCCACCCAGCACGCCGTTCGACACCAGGATTGACAGCACTGACGCCGCCGGACCGGGGCCGGCGACCAGCACGTGAGGAGATCGCCACCATGGGCGACTACGCCAAGGCGCTCGGCGGGAAGCTCCGCGCCATCCGTCAGCAGCAGGGACTGTCGCTGCACGGCGTCGAGCAGAAGTCCGGCGGTCGCTGGAAGGCGGTCGTGGTGGGCTCCTACGAGCGCGGCGACCGCGCGGTCACCGTCCAGAAGCTCGCCGAGCTCGCCGACTTCTACGGCGTCCCGGTCGCCGAGCTGCTGCCCGAGGGCCGGGTGCCGTCCGGCTCCGAACCCGCCACGAAGATCGTGATCAACCTGGAGCGGCTCCAGCAGCTGCCCGCCGACAAGGTCGGCCCGCTCGCCCGGTACGCCGCGGCGATCCAGAGCCAGCGCGGCGACTACAACGGCAAGGTGCTCTCGATCCGCGCCGAGGACCTCCGCTCGCTCGCGATCATCTACGACACCTCCCCCGGCGAGCTCACCGACCAGCTGATCGACTGGGGCGTCCTGCCGCCGGACGCCCGCCCCGCCGGACGGGAGTGAGCGGCCGGCACCGTGTCCGATCGGGCGCGCCCCGTTCGTCGGGGTGGTAGGAGGTGAGGGGTCACCTCCCCGACCCGAGGAGGCACGCGTGCACTACCTGGTCCTGCTGTACGGCGACGAGAAGACCGCGGCCGAGCCCGGCACCCCCGAGTTCGACGCCGAGCTGGCCGCCTACACCGCGTTCGACGAGGCCGCGGCGGGCGCGATCCGCGGCGGCGCCGCGCTCCACCTCACCGAGCGCGCCCGCACCATCCGCCACGACGGCGCCGCCGTCACGATCACCGACGGCCCCTTCGCCGAGACCACCGAGGCGCTCGGCGGCTACTACGTCCTCGAGGCCGACGACCTCGACGCGGTGATCGCGCTGGCGCGCCGCATCCCGGCGACCACGGCCACCCACGGGGGCTCGGAGATCCGGCCGATGGTGGCGTCGGAGACGCTGCGGTCCGAGGGTGAGATGCTCCCGGACCTCTGGCTGGCCACGCTGCACCGCCCCGGAGGCACAGCCGGCACGGTCGCCACCGGCTGGGGCGACACGGACGCGGACCACGCGGCGTTCGTCGAGGCCCACCGGGACCGGCTGGTCCGCATCGCCGTCGTCCACCCCACCACCAGCGCGACGACGGTGCGGACGCGCGAGGGCGAGCTCGTCGTCACGGACGGGCCGTACGACCCCGACGTCGCGGTCGCCGGCGGGTTCTACGTCGTGCAGGGCACGCCCGAGGAGGCCGAGGCGCTCGCCCGCGCCATCCCCCTCCCCGACGGGGGCGCCGTCGAGCTGCGGCCGATCGTGAACCTCGCGGACCTGGGCATGTGAACGGCAACGGCGCGGCGACCACCGCCGACGCGGTGGTCGCCGCCTTCCGGGCCGAGGCGGGCGCGGCGGTCGCCACCGTGGCCCGGCTCACCGGCGACGTGGGCCGGGCCGAGGACGCCGTCCAGGAAGCCTTCGCCGTCGCCGTGGTGCGCTGGCCCCTGCACGGGGTGCCGGAGCGGCCGGGTGCGTGGATCACGACCACCGCGCGCAACCGCGCCCTCGACGTGCTCCGCAGGGAGGCGGGCCGGGCGGTCCGCGAGGAGGAGTCGGCCCGGGCCCTCCGCGACGGCATGGTCGCCGCCCTGGAGGCCACGCCGCCGGTCCTGCACCCGGTCGTCGACGACCAGCTGCGGCTGCTGTTCACGTGCTGCCATCCGGCGCTCGCCCGGGAGGTCCACGTCGAGCTGGCGCTGCGGCTGGTGTGCGGGCTGCGGGTCCCCGAGATCGCCAGGGCGCTGCTGCGGGGCGAGGACGCGGTCGCGCGCCGGATCCACCGGGCCAAGTCCAAGATCCGTGACGCCCGGATCCCGCTGCGGGTCCCGCCGCCGGAGCTGCTCGGCGAGCGGCTGCCGTCGGTGCTCGACTGCGTGTATCTCACCTACACCGAGGGCTACGCCGCCACGGCTGGCGACACCCTCATCCGCCACGATCTCTGCGACGAGGCCGTCCGGCTGACGCGGCTCGTCGTGGAGCTGCTGCCGGGCCACCCCGGTGCGCAGGCGCTGCTCGCCCTGCTCCTGCTGCAGGACGCCCGCCGCCCGGCGCGCCTCGACGCGGACGGCGAGGTCGTCGTGCTGGCCGACCAGGACCGGACGCGCTGGGACGCCTCCCGCATCACCGAGGGCATGCGGTGGCTGGACCTGGCGAGCGCCCATCCCGAGGTCACGGCGGCCGACGCCGCCTACCTGTTCCAGGCCGCCGTCGCTGCCGAACACTCCACGGCGCCGAGCTGGGATGCCACGGACTGGCCTGCGATCCGCACCCTCTACGACCAGCTCGCCACGCTGACGTCCTCCCCCGCCGTCCTGCTGAACCGGGCGGTGGCGGTCGCCCACGCCGACGGGCCCGCTGCGGCCCTCCCGCTGCTGGAGGACCTCGCCGCCGATCCACGCCTCACCGGGTCGCACCGGCTGCCGTTGGCCCTCGCGGAGGTCCACCGCATGCTGGGGTCCGTGCAGGCCGCCCGCGCGGCCTACGCCGAGGCCGAGCGGCTCGCCCCCACCGCGCCGGAGCGGCGCCACGCCACCCGGATGCGGGCGTCGCTCCCGTGACGTCGGCGCGGTCCGGCGCCGTTCGGGTCCGGCAGGGACGGCCGAGCACGACGTCAGCGGGGTGGCGGCAGGCGCGAACCCCGCTGACGTCGCGCTCGGGCGTCGTGCGGGGGCCGATCGACCCGCGACCAGATCGTCCTGGCGACTGGCAGGCGTGCTGGTGAACGGTTGTCGCCCGGCGCCGCCCGCGCCTAGTGTCGGGACCGTGCCCCTCGTCCCGCTCGTGCGTCGACGCTCCGTCGACCTGATGCGGGTGCACGCCTCCGGCTGTCTGGGCTGATCCGCCCCTCCCACCTCCCGGGCCCGGCCCGGGAGGGCGCCGCCGCGCGCCGATCCGCGCTGTGCCCCCATCCAGCCCCTATCCCCTGAGGAGACCGCATGCCCGCGACCCTGCCCCCGCTCGTGTCCGCCGACGAGCTCGCCGCCGCCCTCGCCTCCGACGCCGACGGCGCCGAGATCGTCGTCCTCGACGCCACCACCCGCCTCGCCGTGACCGCCGAGGGCGAGCCCTACACCGTCAGCCCCGACCAGGACGGGTACCTCGCCGAGCACCTGCCCGGAGCCGTGTTCGCCGACGTCCCGAACGCCCTCTCCGACCCCGGCGGCCGGTTCGCCTTCACCCTGCCGAGCCCGCAGCGGTTCGCCGAGGCGGCAGGCCGGCTCGGGATCGGCGACGGCACCCACGTCGTCGTCTACGACACCGCCACCAACGCCTGGGCCACCCGGGTGTGGTGGCTGCTGCGGGTGTTCGGCCACGACGCGGTGTCCGTCCTCGACGGCGGGCTCTCCGCCTGGAAGGCCGCCGGGCACCTCGTCGAGTCCGGATCGGTGACGCCGCGACCCTCGACGTTCACCGCCCGCCCACGGCCCGAGCTGATCGCCGACACCGAGGAGGTCCGGAAGCTCAGCGAGGAGGGCGGTGTCGTCGTGAACACGCTGGACCCGGCGACCTACCGCGGCGAGGTCGAGGTCTCGCCCTACTCGCGGCGCGGGCGCATCCCGGGCAGCACGAACCTGCCGTTCTTCACGCTGCTCGACCCGGCGACCGGCCGCTTTCTCGACCGGCCCGCCCTCGGCGCGGCGCTGGAGGCGGCCGGCCTCCTGACGGGCGACCGGACCGTCACCTACTGCGGCGGCGGTGTCGCGGCCACCCTCCCGGCGTTCGCGGCCTACGTCGTCGACGGCACGGAGCTGGCGGTGTACGACGGCTCGCTGTCGGAATGGACGGCCGACGCGGCGCTGCCGGTCGAGGTCGGGTGAGCGTTCAGTAGATCGGGACGCCCACGTCGATGCCGAGCTGGATCCTGCCCGCCGGTTCGAGCATCGTCGCGGCGAGCAGGCCGTGCTGCGCGGCGACCATGCCGTCGCGGAAGGCCCGCTCCAGGCGGCTGCCGACGGAGAGCGACGACGAGCTGCCCAGCACGTACGCGCGGGTGAGGACGTCGCGGGAGGTCTGGGCGGCGTGGCACATCGCCGCCCGGATCGCGCCGCGCAGCGCGGGCGTCACCGAGCCGTCCGGGCCTCCCGTCCCGTCGAGGACGGCCGCGTCGATCTCGGCCGCGCAGGTGCGCAGCAGCAGGCTCGCTGCCCGCAGCGCCGCGTCCGCACCCGCGATCGCGGCCTGGGCATGCGCCCGGTGCGCGAGCGTCGCCCCGTTGTCGGTCAGCTTGTCCGTGGCGAGTTCCACCAGCGCGTCCAGCCCCGCACGGGCGATGCCGAGCACGACGGCGGCGCAGCCCGTGGAGGCGTTCGTGAACGCCGGGATGCGGTAGAGCGGCCGGTCGATGCGCGACGGCGCGAACGGGCTCACGACGAGCTCGGAGGGCACGACGGCGCCGTCGACGACGACCGAGTTGCTGCCGGTGCCGCGCATGCCGGTGACCTGCCAGGTGTCGAGCACGCCGACCGCCGACCGCGGCAGGAAGAACACCCGCACGTCCGGCTGCGCGGCCTCGACCATCCCGAACAGGGCCACCCAGTTCGCGGAGTCGATGCCGCTCACCAGGTCCCACCGGCCGGTTAGCGCGTACCCGCCCTTGACCGGGACGGCACGGCCGGTGGGGCGGGCCGAGTTGACGACCACCGGGTCGGCCCGCTGAACGGGGTCGCCGCCCCAGACGCGGTCGGCCCCGGCCTCGGACAGCAGTGCCGCCGCGAAGCCCGTGTTGCCGTTCCAGACGTTCCAGGCGACCGGGCCGTCGATGCGGGCCAGCTCCTCCAGCACCGCGACCGTGTCGGTGAGGCCGAGCTCGGCGCCGCCGTACTCGCGCGGGGTGGTGAGGCGGAAGGCGCCCGCGGACCGCAGGGCCTCGATCAGCGGGTCGGGAAGGCGGCGGAGGGCGTCCGCCTCGTCGCGCCAGGTCTCGACGGCCTCGCGCACGGCAGCGGGCAGCTCACGGGCGCGACTCAGGGTCTGGACCATGAGTCCAGACTACACGTCTGGACTCAGAGTCCGCTAGGGTCGGGGCCATGGCCGTCCGCCCCTACGTCCGCCCCGGCGCGCCGAACGCCGGATCGAGAGCCACGGAGCAACGCGTCCTGGACGCCGCCGAGGAGATGATCGGCGAGGGCGAGTTCCACCGGGCGAGCGTCGCCGAGCTCGCCCGCCGCGCCGGGGTGGCCCGCGCGACCGTGTTCGGGCGCTTCGGCTCCAAGCTGGGCGTCCTCGAGGCCCTCGCCACCCGCTGCTCGGGCGGGCCGGAGATGCGCGGCATCCGCGAGGCGATCGTCGTCGACGAGCCGCGCACCGCCGTCACGGCCGTGGTGCGGGCCTCGTGCGTGCTCTGGGAGCGGCAGGGACACATCCTGCTCACGCTCAAGGCCGTCACGGAGCTGGAGCCCGGCGCGGTGGCGCTCGTCGACGACCAGCGCGCCGATCAGCGCACGTCGCTCGAAGGCCTCGTGGCGAGGCTCGACGCGGCGGAGGAGCTGCGCGCCGGCCTCGCCCCGCACGCGGCCACCGCCGCGCTGCACATGATCACGAGCGTGGAGTCGTTCGTGGAGCTGCGCACCCACGGCGAGCTGTCGTTCGACGCCACCGTCGAGGCGCTCACCGGGCTCGCGACGAGCCTGCTGCGATGACCGTCAGCGGGCGGCGCGCAGCTGGTCCGCGATGTCGGCGATCCCGCCGAGCACGCCGTTGAGGAACCGCGGCGAGTCGTCCGTGGACAGCGTGCGGGCCAGCTCCACGGCCTCGGTGATCGCCACCGGGTCGTCGATCTCGTCCACCCACAGCAGCTCGAACACCCCGATCCGCAGCAGCATGCGATCGACCGCCGGCATCCGCGCCACCGTCCAGCCCTCGGAGTGCTCCGCGAGCAGCTGGTCGATGCGCGTCTGATGGGCCACCACCCCCTCGACGAGGAGTGCGGCGTAGTCCGAGACGGGCGGCGCGTCGTCGGTCTCGCGACGCTGGGTGAGCACCGCGAGCGGATCCTCGCCGCGCGCCTCGGACTCGAAGAGGATGTCCAGCGCGCGCTTGCGTGCCCTCGTGCGCGCCCTGATCATCAGCCCGACACGCGGCCCAGGTAGCGACCGTCGCGGGTGTCCACCTTGACCTTCGTGCCCGTCTCGACGAACAGCGGCACCTGGATCTCCGCGCCTGTCTCCAGCGTGGCGGGCTTGGTCCCGCCGGTGGAGCGGTCGCCCTGCAGGCCCGGGTCCGTGTGGCTGATCACCAGCTCGACGGAGGCGGGCAGCTCGACGTAGAGCGGCACGCCCTCGTGGGAGGCCACCATCGCGACCTGGTTCTCCAGCAGGTAGTCCGCCGCGCCGCCGACCGTGGCCTCCGGGACCGGGATCTGGTCGTAGGTGTCGCCGTCCATGAAGACGAAGTCCGTGCCGTCCCGGTAGAGGAACGTCATGTCGCGGCGGTCGACGGTGGCCGTGTCGACCTTCGTGCCGGCGTTGAACGTCTTGTCCACGACCTTGCCGGTGAGCACGTTCTTGAGGGTCGTGCGCACGAAGGCGCCACCCTTCCCGGGCTTGACGTGCTGGAACTCCGTGACCGACCACAGCTGGCCGTCGAGGTTGAGCACCAGACCGTTCTTCAGGTCGTTCGTGGTCGCCACGCGTGGATCTCCTGGTGTCGAGAGTGCGGGCGCGGGCCCGTGCCGGGAGCGCGCCTGGGGTTCGGCCGGAGGGCGGCGGCCGATCAGGCGGCACCGCCGTGCTGCAGCCCAGGATACCGGTCCACCCCGGCGCCCCGGCGGCCGAGGCGGCCCCGGCCGCAGCCTCCGGCTCCCTCGGGGCCCACTCACAGTTCCAGCAGCTCCCGCGTCGTCCGGCTCAGCGCCTCGGCCGTCCCGCCCGTCACGAGCAGCGTGTCCTCGATCCGGACGCCGCCGCGGCCCTCCAGGTACACCCCGGGCTCGACGGTCACGGTCATGCCCGCGGCCAGCGTGCCCGAGCCCGCGGGCCCGAGGCCCGGCGCCTCGTGGATGCGCAGGCCGACCCCGTGCCCCAGCCCGTGCGGGAAGTTCTCACCCTCCCCCGCCGCGACCACGACGTCGCGCGCGGCCGCGTCCACCGCGACGACGTCGGCGCCGGGCCGCAGGGCCGCGCACCCGGCCACCTGCGCCGCCGCGACCAGCGCGTACAGCTCCCGCTGCCACGCCGCCGCTGGGCCGAGCACGACCGTGCGGGTCATGTCGGAGTGGTAGCCCTCGACGAGGGCACCGAAGTCGAGGGTGACGAGGTCACCACGGCGCAGCGGGGCCCCCGACGGCCGGTGGTGCGGGATCGCGGCGTTCGCACCCGCCGCCACGATCGACTCGAACGCCGGGGCGGTGGCACCCAGGGCGCGCATCCGGGCCTCCAGGTCCAGCGCCACGTCCCGCTCGGTGCGCCCGGGCCGCACGCCGTCCGCGGCGACCAGGTCGGCGAACGCCTCGTCCGCGACCGCACAGGCGCGACGGAGCGTGGCGACCTCGTCGGCGTCCTTCACCTCGCGCAGGCGCTGCACGAGGCCGGGCGCCCGGTGCAGCGCCGTCGACCCACCCGCGCGGGCGAGCTCGTCGACCAGCTCAGAGTGGGCGTCGACCGTCACCGCGTCCGACTCGAAGCCCAGCCGCCCGACACCCCGCCCCGCCGCCGTCGTCACGAGCGTCCTGGCACCCGCGCGATCGATCACGGCCGGCAGGTCCGGTGCCTCGGCCGCCGCCTGGAGCGTGTACCTGCCGTCCGTGCAGAACACGTCCCGGCCGTCCGACGCGACCAGCAGGCAGGCGTTCGAGCCCGTGAACCCGGTGAGGTAGCGGACGTTCACCAGGTCCGTGACAAGCAGCGCGTCCACCTCGCCCGGATCGGCGAGCAGGGCGCGCAGGGCGTCGCGTCGGGCCCGGTGGGCTGCACTGGGGGGCATGCCCCGAGCCTAGGACGGGGGCGGCACCTTCTCATCGGGCAACTCGTCGGCGATGAAGCGCAGAGCGAGCTCGTAGCCGCGCAGCCCCAGACCGACGAGCACCCCGTCCGCGACGCCGCTGATGTAGGAGTGGTGGCGGAACTCCTCACGCTTGTGCACGTTGCTGATGTGCACCTCCAGCAGCGGCGCGGTGAGCTGCGCGCACGCGTCGCGCACCGCCACCGAGGTGTGCGTCCACGCGCCGGCGTTGAGCACCACGGGCACGCCGTCGTCCGCCGCGGTGTGCAGCCAGCCGATCAGCTCGCCCTCGTGGTCGGTCTGGCGCACCTCGACCGCGAGGCCCAGCTCCGCGCCTGTGCGTTCGCACCGCTCGACCAGCTCGGCATAGGTACCGAAGCCGTACATCGTCGGCTCCCGCTTGCCGAGCCTGCCCAGGTTCGGCCCGTTGAGGACGAGGACGGCCCGGCTCACGCCGTACCTCTCGTGCCGACCGCGGCGTACGCGCGCTCCAGCAGCTCCGGCTCCGGCGCCTCCAGCCGCGCCGGCTTCGCCAGACCGTCCAGTACGACGAACCGCAGCTTGCCCGAGCGCGCCTTCTTGTCCCCGTGCATCGCCTCCACGAGCTCGTCCAGTGCACCCGCCTCGTAGGAGACGGGCAGCCCGAGTGACTCCAGCACGGCCCGGTGGCGGTCCGCGGTGGTGTCGTCCAGCCGCCCCGCGACCCGCGCCAGCTCGGCGGCGAAGACCAGCCCGACGCTCACCGCAGCACCGTGCCGCCAGCGGTACTCCTCGCGGCGCTCGATCGCGTGGCCGAGGGTGTGCCCGTAGTTGAGGACCTCCCGCAGGTGCGACTCCCGCAGGTCGGCGGACACGACGTCCGCCTTCACCTGGATCGCTCGGCGCACCAGCTCCGGCAGCACCTCCCCCGCCGGATCCAGCGCCGCCGCCGGCCCCGCCTCGACGAGGTCGATGATCACCGGATCGGCGATGAACCCCACCTTCACGACCTCGGCCATCCCCGCGACCAGCTCCGGGCCGGGCAGCGTGTCCAGTGTGGCGAGATCGACCAGCACCGCGGACGGCTCGTAGAACGCGCCCACGAGGTTCTTGCCCGCCGCGGTGTTGATGCCGGTCTTGCCGCCGACGGCGGCGTCCACCATCCCGAGCAGCGTGGTGGGCACGTGCACCACCCGCACGCCCCGCATCCAGGTGGCGGCGACGAACCCGGCGAGATCGGTGACCGCGCCCCCGCCGAACCCGACGATCACGTCCCCGCGGCCCAGCCCGGCGGTGCCGCACACCTCCCAGCAGAACCCCGCGACCGCGAGAGACTTGCCTTCTTCGGCATCGGGAACCTCGATGCGGTGCGCCTCGACGCCCGCAGACTCCAGCGCGAGCCGCGCCTCCTCGACGGCGTCCGCGAGCACCGGCTGGTGCACCAGCAACGCCGTGCGCGCCCCCGTGCGGGTCACCGTGTCGGTGAGCCGCTCGCGCACGCCCCGCCCGATCACCACCTCGTACGGCCGCTCCGCCGCCACCTCGACCGTCACCGGTGTGCTCATGGTCGCCGACTGTAGAGGCCGATCACAGGCCCGCCGACCCCGCGGGGCGCCCACCGTGCGCCGGACCGGCCGTCGTCGTGATCTCGATCGGCTCGCCCTCCTCCGGCGGCACGTCGGCCTCGCCGGGAAGGTCGTCCTCCGCGGAGCGGGGCGCCTCCGGGTCTGCCGCGCCCAGCGCCTCCAGGACGGCGCGGGCGACCTGGTTGGTGTTGCGACGCACCGTGTCGATCTCGATCGTCGCGACCTCGCGGTAGAGCGGTGTGCGGGCCTCCAGCAACGCCCGGAACGTCGCTCGCGGGTTGACGCCCACGAGCAGCGGCCGGGCCGTCGAAATGCCGGTGCGGCGCAGCCCGTCCGCCAGCCCGACCGTCAGGTAGACGACCTCGTGGCCCCGCAGCCGCTCCCGGGTCTCCGCCGCCAGCACCGACCCGCCGCCGAGCGCGAGCACACCGCTCGTCGTGCCGAGGGCCTCCGCGACGACCTCGCGCTCCAGCGCGCGGAACGCCGGCTCGCCGTCCTGCGTGAAGATGTCCGAGATCGGCTTGCCCGCCCGCTCCACGATCAGCGCGTCGACGTCGGTGAACTCCAGCCCGAGCCGACGTGCCACCACCTTCCCGACCGTGGTCTTCCCCGCGCCCGGTGGCCCGACGAGGACCAGGCGCGGGCGTTTCCCAGCGGTCATCGCGTGGCGTCCCGGTACGCCGTGAGGTTGCGGCGCGTCTCGGCCAGCGAGTCTCCGCCGAACTTCTCCAGCGCGGCTTGGGCCAGGACGAGGGCGACCATCGCCTCGGCGACGACGCCCGCCGCGGGCACCGCACACACGTCCGAGCGCTGGTGGATGGCCTGCGCCGGCCCCCCGGTGGCGACGTCCACGGTGCGCAGGGCGCGAGGGACGGTGGAGATCGGCTTCATCGCCACCCGCACGCGGACGGGCTCGCCGTTGGTCATGCCGCCCTCGATGCCGCCCGCGCGGTTCGACAGGCGTTCGACCCCGTCCTCGCCGGGGACCATCTCGTCGTGTGCGGCGCTGCCGCGACGCCGGGCCGTGCGGAACCCGTCGCCGATCTCCACACCCTTCATCGCCTGGATGCCCATCAGCGCCCCCGCGAGCCGCGCGTCCAGGCGCCGGTCCGACTGCACGTACGAGCCCAACCCCACCGGCAACCCGTAGGCGATCACCTCGACGACACCGCCGAGCGTGTCGCCGTCGGACTGCGCAGCGTCCACCTCGGCCACCATCGCCGCGGTGGCGGCGTCCGAGTACGCGCGGACCGGGCTCGCGTCGACGCGATCCAGGTCGCCCGGGCCCGGCAGCTCGTCCTCCGGGGCCTCCGCCGCACCCAACGAGACCACGTGGGAGAGCACGGACACGCCCAACGCCTGGGCGAGGAACGCCTTCGCGACGGTGCCGAGGACCACCCGAGCGGCGGTCTCCCTGGCGCTCGCCCGCTCGAGCACGGGGCGGGCGTCGTCGAACCCGTACTTCGTCATGCCGGCGAGATCGGCATGGCCGGGACGCGGGCGTGTGAGCGGGGCGTTGCGGGCGCGGTTCTCGATCAGCGCGGGGTCGACCGGATCGGCCGCCATCACCGTCTCCCACTTGGGCCACTCCGTGTTGCCGATCCGGACGGCCACCGGTCCACCCTGGGTGCGCCCGTGCCGGACCCCGCCGATGACCTCCAGCTCGTCCGCCTCGAACTTCATCCGCGCACCCCGTCCGTAGCCGAGACGGCGGCGGGCCAGCTCGGCGGCCAGCTCCTTCGTGGTGATCTCCACCCCGGCGACCATGCCCTCGAGGACGGCCACCAGGGCCGGGCCGTGCGACTCCCCGGCGGTGATCCAGCGCAACACGACGACCTTCCTTCCACCCGCTCCCGGCCGATCAGCCTAGACCCGGGCCCGCGCCGCCCAGCGCTGTGCCGAGCGTCACCACCCACGCCGCGAGCAGCATCGACGGTCCGTGGGGGACGCCGCCGTCGCGGCGGGCCCGCCCGGAGATCGCCGCGAGCGAGCCGAGCACGGCGGTCAGCGCGGCCGCCAGCACCGCCGCCGGGACGAGGGCGGCGAGCGAACCTGCGGCCAGCACGGCGCCCAACGGCCCGGCGAGCTTGACGTCCCCGCCCCCGATCGCCCGGGGCGCGCACCACCGGACCGCGGCGTGCGCGCCCACGGCGAGGCCCGCTCCGGCGAGGCCGCGCAGCACCGCGGCGCCCCCGAGCGGGAGGACGAGCAGCAGCGCGGCCGGAAGCGCGGGGAGCGTGAGCGCGTCCGGCAGCCGCCTTCTGACGAGGTCGACCGCGCCGAGCGCGGCGGCGAGCCAGCCCAGCCCGAGCAACGCCGGCAGCCAGATCCCGGGCAGCGCACCGCCCACCCACAACCCGCCAGCTCCTCCCCAGAGCACGGCGACGGCCAGCTCGCATCCCGGCGGCTTGACCGGCGCACCCCTGGGCAAGTGCCCCACGAGCCGCCGGGCAGCGGCGCCCGCGAGGGCCCCGGCCACCGTGAAGGCCGCGGTCGCGGTCACCGTCACGATCATCATGGCTCGATCATGGGAGCGGGCGGGGCGGGGACGCCAGACCCGTTTCGCGAGCTGTGGACAACCCGGCGCGAGGTGGATAACCGGCTGGCGGGGGGCGTCCTTGCAGGGGGTCGCGCGGCGTCCGGGGCGGGGTCGTCATCGGCGTCGGGCTCGCACACGCCGCGCCTCGCAGGGGTTGCGCCCGCCTTACAGAGGTCGCGCCCGCCTTGCGGGGTCGCGCCCGCCTCGCAGAGTCACGCCCGCCTCGCAGGTCTGGTGCACGCCGTCGCAGGAGCTGCGCCCGCCTCGCAGAGAACGGGCACGCCTCGCAGGGGCCGCAGCCTCTGCGAGGCGCACGCGAACCCTGCGAAGCCGCCACCGGCCCGCGCGGCGGCAGCCCGCCGGACGAACGGTCGTCGCCACCACCGGGATCGCACCCCACACACGCCTACACCGCGCCTCGCAGACCCCCGCGCCGCGCCTCGCAGAGAACGGGCACGCCTCGCAGGGGCCGCAGCCTCTGCGAGGCGCACGCGAACCCTGCGAAGCCGCCACCGGCCCGCGCGGCGGCAGCCCGCCGGACGAACGGTCGTCGCCACCGCCGGGATCGCACCCCACACACGCCTACACCGCGCCTCGCAGACCCCCGCGCCGCGCCTCGCAGAGAACGGACACGCCTCGCAGGAGCCGCAGTATCTGCGAGGCGTGTTCGAGCCCTGCGAGGCGGCGCTCAGGGCCCGCGGCGGCAGGCGCCGGCGCGCAAGGCTCAGGACCGCGGCACACGGCGGCGGGCGGAGCACGCCGAGGCAGGCGGCACGCGACGGCGCCGGGCGGAACACCGCGCTCAGGGCACGCGGCGGCGCCAAGGGCTCCGCGGCGACCGCACCGGGCGGCTCGACGGGCGGAACGCGACGGCGGCGGGCGGAACGCCCCGCTCAGGGCCCGCGGCAGGCGGCGGCGGGCGGGCGGCCCGCGTCAGCCCGACGGCAGGCGGCACGCGGGCGCCAAGGGGCCCGCGGCGACACTGCACCGGGGTGGCCCGACGCCGGGCTGCCCGCGACAGCCCGACGGCAGGCGGCCCGGCGGCGACACCAGAGAGCCCGCGGCAGCAGGAAGCCAGTGGCACCAGAGAGCCCGTGGCAACACCCGAAAGCCCGCGGCGGCGCCAGGGCCCCAGCGACACCGCGCCCGGCGGCCCGTGCCGCCGCGGCCCGCACACCGGCCGCGCCGCCGCCACCCGCCCCGGCTCGCGCCGAACGCGACAACCACCGCCCCCGTCACGCCACCGGTGCCGGCACCGCCCCCGCCCGCCGGTGCTGGTCGCAGACGGTGGACCCGTCGCGGAACAGCACACCGTCCGCGCACCGCGCCTCGACGGCGCCACCCGCGAACTGCTCGGTGTAGAGCCGCGCGTAGAGGCCCCCGCGGGCGAGCAGCTCGGCGTGCGTGCCGCGCTCCACGATCCGGCCCTCGTCGACGGCGAGGATCACGTCGGCGCCGAGGACGGTGGACAGCCGGTGCGCGATGGCGATCGTGGTACGGCGGCTGGTCGCGTTCTCCAGGGCCTCCTGGACCAGGCGCTCGCTGGTCGTGTCCAGGGCGCTGGTGGCTTCGTCGAGGATGAGGATCCGCGGGTCGGAGAGCAGCACCCGCGCGATCGCCAGGCGTTGCTTCTCCCCGCCGGAGAGCCGGTAGCCGCGCTCCCCGACGACGGTGTCGTAGCCCTCGGCGAAGCTCAGGATGCGGTCGTGGATGTTGGCCGCCCGGGCGGCCGCCTCCAGCTCGGCGTCGGTGGCGTCCGGCTTGGCGTAGCGGAGGTTGTCCGCGATCGTCGCGTGCAGCATGTAGGTGTCCTGCGTGACCATCCCGATGGCGTCGGCCACCGACGCCTGGGTGAGTTCGCGGACGTCCTGTCCGTCGATGAGCACGCGCCCCCGGTCCACGTCGTAGAGGCGCGGGACGAGGTAGGACAGGGTGGTCTTGCCCGACCCGCTCGGGCCGACGATCGCCGCGAGCTGCCCCG
Organism: Pseudonocardia sp.; assembly: GCF_050246655.1. Taxonomy (GTDB): domain Bacteria; phylum Actinomycetota; class Actinomycetes; order Mycobacteriales; family Pseudonocardiaceae; genus Pseudonocardia. The sequence goes on along the minus strand of NZ_JBFWVQ010000028.1, from coordinate 40,829 downwards.
GCTCGACGACGAACGACACGTCCCGCACCGCCCACGCGGGCTCTCCCCCGGAGTCGGACGGGTACGCGAACCACACCCCGTCGAGCTCCACGCGCCCCGGCTCGGGGCTCGACGGCAGCACCCGCGCGTCCGGGGCGTCCACGATCCGCGGCTTCAGGTCGAGATACTCGAAGATCCGCCGGAACAGCGCGAGCGAGGTCTGGACGTCCAGCCCGACCCGCAGCAGGTTGACGGTCGGGAAGATCAGCCGGCCCTGCAGCGTCGTGAACGCGACGATCGTGCCCGCGCTCACGCCGGTGCCCGCCGCGATGAGGAACCCCGCGACCAGGTACACCAGGGCCGGGGTGACGTTCATGAACGTCATGACGACGGCGAAGAAGGACTGCCCCGTCATCGCCTGGCGCACCTGCAGCCCGACCTGGCGGGCGTTCTCGGCGCGGTAGCGCTCGATCTCGTAGGCCTGCCGGTTGAACACCTTCGCGAGCAGCACGCCCGAGACGGACAGCGACTCCTCGGTGATCGCCGTCATGTCCGAGAGCGACTCCTGGGTGCGCCCGGCGATGCGCTGGCGCACCCGGCCGACCCGGGTCTGGAGCAGCACGAACACCGGCATCAGCACGACTGCGACGAGGGTGAGCTGCCAGGACAGCAGCAGCATCGCCACGAGCGCCGCCGCCACCGTGACGACGTTGCCGAGGATCGAGCTCGCCGTCTCCGAGAGCACCGACTGCACCCCGCCGACGTCGTTCGCGAGCCGGGACTGGATCGCGCCGGTGCGGGTGGCGGTGAAGAACGACAGGTCCATGCGCTGGAGGTGCTCGAACAGCCGCCCGCGCAGGTCGGCCATCACGCGGTTGCCGAGCAGCGTCGTCTGCCAGGTCTGGAACACCCCGATCAGCGACGCGACGATCGGTATCACCACCATCCCGGCCACCAGCCAGCACAGGAGCTGCAGGTCGACCGGCGAGCCGTCCACGGGGAAGAGCGCCCGGTCGAACGCGGCCTGGGTGAGGAACGGCGTGATGATGCCGAGGCCGCTGCTCGCCAAGACCGCCACGACGATCACCACGAGTGTGGTGCGGTAGGGGGTGAACAGCGCCCACACGCGGCGCCCGAGCCGATCGTCCATGGCGCCGAGCGTAGGCAGCCGGGCCGGCGCACGCGTCGATGGCGTGGCGCAGCTGTGAACTCCCGGTGAACCGCCGACGTCGGCACGGCGACGTCCGGTTCAATGGCCGTCTCGGTCGTTCGGAGGACGGTTGGACGGGCACTACGTCGGCAGGGTCTCGCGCCAGGACCCGCTGCACGGGCTGCTGTCGCGGATCGTGGTCGAGCGGCTCGGCGTCGAGCACCCGGCCGGGTTCCGCGCGTTCCGGATGCGCGGCAGCAACGAGGTCTACGGCTACGAGGAGCGCGCCAGCGGCACGCGCCTGGTCGGCAAGTTCTTCGGCCGCCGTTTCGGGTGGGACCGCGACCGGGCCGCGTCGAAGGCCGGCAAGGAGTTCGCGAGCTACGAGACGCTGCGCCGCTACCACCTGGTCGGATCGCCGCACCACGTCGTGCGGCCGCTGGGGCTGGAGCGCGACATCAACTGCGTGCTCGTGCTCGAGTACTACGGCGGTGAGTCGCTCTGCAGCGCGATCGCCCGGGCGCTGCGCGGCGAGCACGACCACCTGTACCGCAGGCTCACCTCGCTGGCCTTCTACCTGGCCACCCAGCACAACCGCACCGCGAACGGCGCCCACGTCGACTTCGGCACCGACCTCGGCTACCTCGACCGCCTCCTCGACGCCCTGCGGTCGGCGGGCCGCCTCGGCGCCTGGGACGTCGACGAGATCGGGTGGCTGGGGCAGCTGTGGAGCCTGCGTCCGCGGATGTGGACCGACCGGCAGGTGTGGCTGCACGGTGACGCCACCCCGGCCAACTTCCTCTTCGGCGACGGGCTCGACGTCGGCGCCATCGACCTGGAGCGGATGCGCCGCGGGGACCGCGTGTTCGACGTGGGGCGGGTCGCGGGTGAGCTGCAGCACGCGTTCCTGCGTGCCACCGGCCGCCGGGAGGGCGCCGAGCCATTCATCGGCCACTTCCTGTGGGAGTACTGCTGCCACTTCCCCCACCGGGAGGCCGCGTTCGCGTCCGTCACCGCGCGCGTCCCGTTCCACATGGCGGCGAACCTGCTGCGGATCGCGCGCAACGACTACGTCGATCCGCCGTACCGCGCCAGACTGGTCGCGCAGGCCAAGGAACTCCTGCGCACACCCTGACCGAACGGGGCCCATGGACGACATCCGCGCGATCGTCTTCGACGTCAACGGCACGCTCGTCGACATCCTCACCGACGAGCACGACGAGGCCGTCCACCGCGCGGTCGGGCACCTGCTGACCTACCAGGGCATCGACGTGCGCCGCGGGCGGGTGCGCGACCTCTACCACGCCTACCTCGACCAGCAACGGGCCGCGAGCGGGGAGGAGCATCCCGAGTTCGACGCCGTCGCGATCTGGGCCCGGATCGTCGACGAGCACGCCACGGACTACACCCGGTCGCTGCCCGCCGGAAAGCGGGCGCAGCTGCCGTTGCTGCTGGCCGAGACCTACCGGGGCGTGTCCCGGCGCCGGCTGCGGCTCTACCCGGGGGTGCGCGAGGTGCTCGACGAGCTGGCCGCGCGGTTCCCGCTGGCCGTCGTCACCGACGCGCAGAGCGCCTGGGCGCGGGCCGAGCTGCAGCACGTGGGCCTGCTGGAGCTCTTCGACCCGATCGTCGTGTCCGGCGACCACGGGTTCCGCAAGCCGGACGGGCGGCTCTTCCGGCTCGCGCTGGCCGAGCTGGAGGTGGCGCCCGAGCACGCGCTCTACGTGGGCAACGACATGTACCGCGACGTGCACGGGGCCCAGTCGGCCGGGATGCGGGCGGTGCTGTTGCGCTCCGGTCAGGGGCGGGACACCTGGGGGGACACCGTGCCCGACCACGTGATCGACGACCACCGCGAGCTGCTGGACCTGCTGGGGCTGGCCCCGTCGAGAACGACGTTGTGCTGATCAACAAGGCGTTCGGGGCTGCGTAAGGTCGTTCTCGACGGTCACCCCGGGGCGGCCAGCCAGCCGAGGATCGCGTCCGTGTGCTCCCCGAGGGCGGGCACCGGGTCCATCCGGGCAGGCCTGCCGGGGAACCCGATCGGCGGCGGCAGCGCCCGCAGCTCCCCCGCGGGTGAGCCCGCGGTCGTCCACCGGCCGGCCAGCTGGGGGTGCTCGAGCACCTCGGCGACCTCCCGGCGGCGGCCGTGCGCGATCCCCGCGGCGGCGAGCCGCCCCAGGAGCTCCTCGCCGGTCAGCCCGTCCAGCACCGCGCCGATCACGGCGTGCAGGGCGGGCCGGTTCGCCACCCGGTGGGCGCCGGTGTCGAAGCGGGGGTCCGTCGTCACCTGCGGCCGCTCCAGCACGCCCGAGCAGAACGCCGCCCACTCGCGCTCGTTCTGGATCGCGAGCACGACCTCGGTGCCGTCGCCCGCGGTGAAGGTGCCGTAGGGGGCGATCGCGGAGTGGCTCGTCCCGGTGCGCGGGGGCGGGGTGCCGCCGTAGCCGGTGTAGTAGAGCGGGAAGCCCATCCACTCGACCAGCGCGTCGAACAGGCTGATCTCCAGGTGCGTCCCCGCGCCCGTCCGCTCGCGGTCGTAGAGGGCCGCGAGGACCGCGGAGAACGCGTACATGCCCGCCCCGATGTCCGCCGCCGGGATCCCCGCCTTGGCGGGGGCCTCCGGGGTGCCGGTGACGGCGACGAGCCCCGCCTCGGACTGGATGAGCAGGTCGTAGGCCTTGGCGTCGCGGTACGGGCCGGACGGGCCGTAGCCCGAGATCGAGCAGGTGATCAGCCGCGGATGGCGTTCCCGCAGCGCCTCGTGGCCCAGCCCGAGCCGCTCGGCGGCCCCCGGTGCGAAGTTCTGCACGAAGACGTCGGCCCGTTCCAGCAGCGGCCCCATCACCGCGCCCCGGTCGGCCTTGAGGTCCAGCGCGAGGCTCTCCTTGGAGCGGTTCAGCCACACGAAGTGGCTCGACAACCCCTTGACTGCCTCGTCGTAGCCGCGGGCGAAGTCGCCCCCGTCGGGGCGCTCCACCTTGATCACCCGAGCGCCGAGGTCGGCGAGCTGGCGGGTGGCGAACGGCGCCGCCACCGCCTGCTCGCACGACACGACGACGATCCCGTCGAGCGGAAGCGCGGGCATGCGGCGATCCTGCCAGGCGGCACGCTACCGCTGCCGGGTGAGCGCCACGGCGATGATGATGATCACGCCCTGGATGATGATCTGCTGGCTGACGTCGAGACCGGCCAGGATCAAGCCGTTGTTGATCAATCCGACGAACACGGCGCCCACGACCGAGCCGACGATCCGGCCGGTCCCGCCGAACAGGCTCGTCCCACCCAGGACGACCGCCGCGATCACCGAGAGCTCGTCCCCGGTCCCCCACTGGAAGCGGCCGGACTGGAGTCGCCCCGCGTACAGCATCCCGGCAATGCTCGCGACCACCGCGGAGATCACGAGCACCGCGAAGGTGACGCGCCTGACCCGGACCCCGCTGAATGCCGCGGCCACCGCGTTGCCGCCCGTGGCGAGGACCTGGCGGCCGAACGCCGTCTTGTTCATCACGACCACGCCGCCGACGACGAAGACCGCAGCCCAGACGAGAAGCGACGGGATCGGGCCGAAGTCCCCGGAGCCGAAGTAGGTGGTGAAGGTGCGGTCGAGGATCGGGACGGGCTGGAAGCCGGAGATCCACTGGGCGATGCCCGCGGCGATGCCGAGCATCGCGAGGGTCACGAGGAACGACGGGATGCCCGCGTAGGCGACCAGCCCGCCGTTGACCACCCCCACGCACAGACCGACCCCGATGCCGGCGAGGACGCCGAGCACGACGTCGCCGGTCGCGGACAGCGTCAGCGCCGTGACGACGCTCGAGAGCCCCGCCACCGACCCGACGGACAGGTCGATCTGCGCCGCGGCGATCACGAAGGTGACCGCGACCGCCATGACCGCGATCACCGCGGTCTGCCGGACGATGTTGAGCAGGTTCGTCGCGGTGAGGAACCCGTCGTCGCCGAGGGTGACGGCGAACAGGAGGAAGACCACGACGAAGCCGATGTAGATCGCGTGCTCGCGCCAGTCGAACCGCGCGGTCCACGACCCGGCGGCGGCGCCGTCCCCCGGGGACGGGTCCGTCCCGGGCTCCGGGCCGGTCGTCCGGCCGGAGATCGTGCTGTCGCGCAGGGACATGTCAGGCTCCTTGGACGGCGAGCTGCAGCGATTCCTCGTCGGCGATGTCACGGCGGGGCAGGTCCGCGGTGACGCGGCCGGACCGCAGGACGAGCACGCGGTCGGCGACCGCCAGCAGTTCCTCGAGCTCGGAGGAGATCACGAGGACCGCGGTGCCCGCCTCGGCGAGATCCATGATCAGGTGCATGATGTCGGTCTTGGTGGCGATGTCGACCCCGACGGTCGGCTCGTCGAGGATCAGCACCCTCGGCGCCGGCCCGCTCTCGCGCAGGGCCAGCCACTTCGCGAGCGCGACCTTCTGCTGGTTGCCCCCGGAGAGCCGGCCGACCGGCTGTGCGCGGTGCACCCCCCGGATGTCGAGAGCCGCGATCAGCGCCTCGCACACCGAACGCCCGCGACCGTCGTCGACGAAGGGTCCCCGGCCGAGCCTGCGCAGGCTCGGCAGCAGGATGTTCCGGTCGACCGTGTGCTGCAGGACGAGCCCCTGCTGCTGACGCGACTCCGGCAGCAGTACGAGCCCGGCGGCGATGGCCGCGCACGGATCGGCGGGACGAAACGGCGTCCCGTCCAGCTCGATCGTCCCGGCATCGACGCGGTCCACGCCGAACAGGCACCGGGCCAGCTCGGTCCGGCCGCTGCCGATGAGGCCGGCGAGGCCGAGCACCTCGCCGCGGCGGAGGTCGAAGGAGACGTCCGCGAGCCGGTCCCCCGCGCACAGGCCACGTACCGACAGCGCCGGGGTGTCCCGGTGAGGTCGCACGGCACGGTCCGGGCGGCCGGCACCCCGGCCGGCGTCCCGATCGGCGAGGTGCAGGATCTCCCGCCCGACGATCGCCTCCGCGACCTGCCGGGGCGGGACCGCCGACACGTCGTCGGACAGGACGCGCCTGCCCTCCCGGATGACGCTCATCCGGTCGGCGACGCGCGCGATCTCCGCCATCCGGTGGCTGATGTAGACGATCGCCATGTCCAGCTCGACCAGGCGTTCCACCAGCTCGAAGAGCCGCTCCACCTCGCTGTAGGGCAGGCTCGCGGTCGGCTCGTCGAGGATCAGCGTGCGCGCCAGCTGGCTCAGCGCCTTGGCGATCTCCGTCAGCTGCCGGTACCCGACCGGCAGGGACCCGACGGTCGCCCGCGGGTCGAGCCGCACGCCCATGCGGTCCAGCACGTCGGCGGTGTCGCGGACGAGGCGGCGGTCGTCGATCACACCCCACCGGCGGGGCTCGCGGCCCAGGAAGACGTTCTGCGCGACCGTCATCGTCGGCACGAGGCTGAACTCCTGGAAGACCATGCCGATCCCGGCCGCCGTGGCGTCGGACGGCGTCCGCAGCCGCACCGCGGCGCCGTCCAGGACGATCTCGCCGCCGTCCGGCTGGTGGACCCCCCGCAGGATCTTCATCAGCGTCGACTTGCCGGCGCCGTTGCCGCCGAGGAGGGCGTGCACCTCGCCGCGGCGGACGTCCAGGTCGACGCCGCGCAGCACCTCGACCTTGCCGAACGACTTGCGGATGCCGCGCATCTCGACGGCCAGGGGCGCTGGTGCGCCCGGCCCGGACCGCATCAGCCCGGGCCCATCGCCGTGGTCAGGTCCGCGGGCGGATCGGCCTGGTAGACGGTGGTCCACGAGTCGAGCAGGTTGTCCGCATCGACGGGCAGCGCCGGGAGCGCGACGAAGGGCGGCGCCTGCTTGCCGAGCAGGCCGTACGCGGCGAGGCGGGCCTCGACGACGCCCTGCTGGTAGGGCTGGGCCGCCGCGATGCCCGTGACGTACTCGCGCCGTGCCATGTCGATGGCCACGTTGTTGCCGAGGTCGACGGTGGTGACCGCCAGGCCGGCGCGGCCGGAGGACCGCGCGGCGTCGATCGCGCCCTCGCACGGGGCGTCGAACCAGCACCAGACGCCGGCGAGGTCCGGATGCTTGGTCAGCCAGGCGTTGACGGTGGAGCTGCCCTCACCCTTCCAGTCGGGACCGAGCAGGCCCTTGTCCTCGGCGACGGTGATGGCGGGGTACTCCGCGGTGAGGGTCTCGGTGAAGCCCTGCGCCCGCAGGACGTTGGTCGGCGCCTGCGCCGCGTGGCGGATGACGCCGACGGCGCCGGATCCGCAGAGGCTGCGGGCCATCTGGTGGGCGTTGATCACGCCCGCGCCGTAGTTGTCCGTGGCCACGACGGACACGTAGTCGGTGCCGGGCCGGAAGTCCTTGGCCGGGTTCTCCAGGAAGACGAGCTTGACGTCCTGGTCGGCGGCCTTGCGGAACGCGGGCGCGAGCGCGGTGGGGTCCAGAGACGGGATCGAGAGCATCACGTCCGGACCGGCCGCGAGCGCGGTCTCGACGTCGGAGAACTGCTTGGCCGGGTCGGCCTGGGCGTCGGTCTGCGCGACGATGCGGATCCCGAGCTTGTCGAGCTCCGACCGTATGCCGGCGACCTGGGCGTTGCTCCAGCTGTCCCCGGAGAAGTGCATGACGACGGCCGCCGTCGCGCCCATCGCCCTGACCTTCGCGATCTCGTCGTCGGAGAGTGCGATCGACGTCCAGTCGGGCGACGTCTCACCGTAGGGCCCCTTGGCGAGCACGCCGCCTCCGGCGTAGGCCGAGATCGCCGCGTCGTAGGGGGTCGGATCGCAGGTCGCTGCGGCCGCGCCACCACCCGCCCCCTGCGAGCAGGCGGTGAGGCCTGCCGCGAGCAGCAAGGCGGCGAGCAGGCCGGGCGCCGCGCTGCGGAGGGACCGGGCAGAACTGCGGGCAGAACCGGGCTTGCGGGTCTCGCTCATGTCGTACCTCACTCGTCATCGAAGAGGGATCGAAGAGGGGGTCACTGCCGCGGGCGGCGGGCCGTCAGGCGGCGGGCAGCGTCACGGCCTTCATCTGGGTCAGGGCAAAGAGGCCTTCGGGGCCGCCTTCGCGGCCGAACCCGGACTGCTTCATGCCGCCGAACGGCGCGGCCAGGCAGGGGAAGGTGGCGTTGATGACGAACACGCCGGAGCGCACCCTGCGCGCGACGGAGAGGCCCGTCTCGGCGCTGGTGGTGAACACGGATCCGGAGAGCCCATAGCGGGAGTCGTTGGCGAGGGCGACCGCCTCGTCGATCGTGTCGAACGCGATGACGCAGAACACGGGCCCGAAGATCTCGTTGCGGGCCACCTCCATGTCGTTGGTCACGCCGGTGAGCAGGGTCGGTTCGAGGAAGTAGCCGCCGAACCCGGCCGGGCGCCCACCCCCGTGGACGACGGTCGCGCCGGCTCGCCGCGCGCGCTCGACGTAGCCTTCGGCGCGTTCGCGGAACCGCTCGGCGGCCAGCGGCCCCCACTGCGTCGCGGGATCTGCCGGGTCCCCGATCCTCAGTGCCCGCAGCCCTGCGACCAGCCGCGCGACGACCTCGTCGTGGATCTCGCGGGCGACGAGGATCCGGGTCATCGCGACGCAGATCTGCCCGCTGTACATCGCCATGGCGTCCACGAGCGCCGGGACGGTCAGGGACAGGTCGGCGTCCGCGGCGACGATCGCCGCGGACTTGCCGCCCAGCTCGAGCACGACGTTCGCGACGCGGTCGGCGCAGGCGTGCATCACCGAGGTCCCGACCTCGGTGCCGCCCGTGAAGTGCACCGCGTCGATCGCCGGGTGCTCGACCAGGTACCGGCTGACGTCGGCGTCCCCCGCGAGGATGCTCAGCACGCCGGCGGGAAAGCCCGCGGCGTCGGCCGCGTCGGCGAACAGGTAGCCGAGCAGCCGGTTCTCCGGAGGCAGCTTGACGATCATCGTGTTGCCCGCGAGCAGCGCCGGGACGATGGCGAGCGCGAACTGCATGTGCGGCCCGTTGAAGGCCACGATCCCGACCGTGGGACCGATCGCCTCGTGCCGGACCTCGACGTCACCCAGGTCGGTGCGCCGCACCTCGACCCACGGCGCGGTCAGGGACTGCGCCAGTGCCCGGTTCCAGAACGTGGAGGCGGCGGCGGTCAGCTCCGTGCCGTTGCGCAGCGGCATGCCGGCCTCGAGCGCCCAGAGCCTGCTGATCTCGTCGACCCGCTTGTCGAGCGCGGCGCAGAACCGGCCGACGACGGCGTGCCGCTCCTCGAACGGCAGCCCGTGCCAGCCGTCGAAGGCGGCTGCGGCCTCGGTGACCGCGATCTCGGCATCGGCGACGACCGGGCGCGGGAGCGTCGTGACCACCTCGGCGGTGAACGGCGACACCACGTCGGCGCGCTCCGTCGACCGGGGCGCGACCCATCGGCTCCCGATGAACAGCTCGTCCGCGTGCGGGACATCCATGCGCTTCCTTCCCTCTATATAGATCGACATTCGACGTCTTTCAGGCAGAAATCGACGTAATAGGGACATGGCTGTACCGGCGTGCCGGGCCGCGAGGGCCCGTCAGCGCTGGGCGAAGCCCGCGTCGATCGGCAGCGAGACGCCCGTGACGTAGCGGGCCTCGTCGGAGGCGAGCCAGACGACGGCGTTCGAGATGTCGACGGGCTCCACCTGGTCGACCGGCAGCGCGTTCTGCATGTTGGCCGCCCAGGAGGGGTTGGCCTCGATGAACCCGCGGATGTGGTCGTTGTTGATGAACGGCGTGTTCACCCCCGTGGGGTGCAGGCTGTTCACGCGGATCCAGTGGGGTGCGAGCTCGTTGGCGAGCGTGCGCATCAGCCCGACGACCCCGTGCTTCGCGGCGCAGTAGTGGCCGAGGTTCACCATCCCCTTGGTGCCAGCGCTCGAACTGGTGATGACGATCGAGCCGCCGTTGCCCGCCTCGATCATCGCCGGGGCCGCGGCGCGCACCGTCCGGAACACGCCGGTCAGGTTGATCCCGATCATCTGGTCCCACTGCTCGTCGGTGATCGACCAGGTGTCGTCGACGAAGCCCGTGACGGCCGCGTTCGCGCAGACGACGTCGAGCCGGCCGAAGCGGTCGACGGCCTCGGCGACCAGCGCCCCGACCGCGTCCGAGTCCCGCACGTCGGCCTCGGTGGCGAGGACCCGCCGGTCGAGCTGCTCGACCAGCCGGACCGTCTCCTTCAGGTCCTCCGGGGTGCTCAGCGGGTACTCGACGGTGTCGAGCTGGCGGCAGGCGTCGAAGGCGACGATGTCGGCGCCCTCCTCGGCCAGCCGCACGGCGTGCGATCGGCCCTGGCCGCGGGCGGCGCCCGAGACGAGCGCGACCTTGCCTTCGAGTCGTCCGGTCATGATCTGGTCCTCACCTCGATGGTCGGATACCGGTCCGGTCAGCGGGCGGCGTCAGCCGCGAAGGGACGGGAGAGGTCCCGCAGATGGGTCTCGCGGGCGAGTGCGACGGCCACCGTCGTCACGACGGCCGCGATCGCGACGTACGTGGCGACTGCAGTGCCGGTGCCGAACGCCACGAGCAGCGCCGTCGCGACGAAGGGCGCGATCGAGCCGCCGACGAGCGTGGGCAGCTGCGCGGACAGCGACATGCCGCTGTAGCGGACCCGCGTGTCGAACTGCTCGGCGAAGAAGGCCGCCTGAGGTCCGTAGAGCGCCGAGTGGAAGACGAGCCCGCCGATCATCGCGACGGCGATCCAGACGGTGTCGCGGGTGTCCAGCAGCGCGAAGAACGCGTACGCCCACCCGGCGGTGCCGACGGCGCCGAGCAGCAGCACCGGGCGACGGCCGAGCCGGTCGGACAGCGCGCCGAAGGCGGGCGTCGCGGCGATCTGCACCAGGTTGGCGACGACCAGGGCCGAGAGCACCACCGCCTTGTCCCCGCCGTTGTGCTCGACGACGTAGACGATCACGAAGGCGGTGACGACGTAGTAGACGATGTTCTCGGTCAGCCGGGCGGCCGAGCAGATCAGCACCTGGCGCGGGAAGCGCTGCAGCACCTCCAGCACCGGCAGCGCGCGGGACTCCGGTGCCTCCTGCCGGGCGGCGAGGAACAGCGGCGCGTCCTCGACCCTGCGGCGCACCCAGAAGCCGACGACCAGCAGCACTGCCGAGAGCAGGAACGGGATCCGCCAGCCCCAGCTGAGGAACGCCTCGTCGGTGAGCAGCAGGGCGAGCAGCGCGAGGACCCCGGTCGCCATCAGGTTGCCCAACGGGATGCCCGCCTCGGCGACCGCTGTCCAGGCGCCGCGGCGGCGGCCCGGGACGTGCTCTGCGACCAGCAGCATCGCCCCGCCCCACTCCCCGCCCAGCGCGAAGCCCTGGATCAACCGGAGCAGGCACAGCAGGACGGCCGCCCAGGCGCCGATGCTCGCGTAGGTCGGGAGGAGGCCGATCGCGAAGGTCGCGACCCCCATGAGGACGAGGCTCACGATGAGCAGCGGCTTGCGCCCGATGCGATCGCCGAAGTGGCCGAAGACGATCCCGCCGAGGGGCCGGGCGAAGAAGCCCAGCGCGTAGCTGAGGAACGCGAGCATCGTGCCGATCAGGGGGTCCTCGCTGGGGAAGAAGAGGTGGTTGAACACCAGCGCGGCGGCCGCGCCGTAGAGCAGGAAGTCGTAGGCCTCGAGCGTCATCCCGGCCGCGCTGGCGGTGACGATCCGGCGCAGCCCGTGCGGGGTCGCGACCGGGACCTGGCGGGTGCTGTCCTCGACGGTCACGCCGTCGCCTCCTCGGACCGCAGCTCCACCGGCCCACCGGTCCGCTGGGAGGCAAGCGCCGCCTCCAGGACGGCCGTCACGGGCCGGACCTCCCGCGCGGACGCCTGCGGCTCGCGCTTGGTGATCACGGCGTCGGCGAACTCGCGGAACTGCCGCTCGAACGACGGGTCGCCGTGCAGGTACGGCCGCACCTCCTCCTGCACGACCGGCTCGCCACCGATCCAGAGGTTGCGGTCGTCGGCAAGGCGCATGCTCCCGGCCGGCCCGTGGATCCACCGGTCGTTGAACGGCTGGCGGGCGTTCAACGACAGGTAGCCCGTACCGAGACTGCCGTCGGCGAAGTCGACGACGACGACGGCCTCGTCCTCGCCCTCCCAGTGCTCGCGCAGCCGGCGGGTCCGCGCATAGACGCGGGTCGGCGGCGCACCGACCAGCCAGAGCATCGTGTCGACCACGTGCGGGCCGTTCAGCCCGAGGGCGAGCCCGCCGACGTCGGCGGCGGAGCGCCACCAGTCCGTGGCGAGACCGTCGGCGTAGACGCCGAGCAGCTGGACGAGGCTGACCGGGCCACCGAGCTCGACGAGCCGCTCCTTCGCGACCTGCGCGCCACGGAAGAACCGCCGGCACTGCGCGGCCATGAGGATCCGGTCGTGCCGCTCGGCGGCGTCGATCATCAGATCGATGTCCGCGACGGTGGTGGCCAGCGGCTTCTCGACGAGCAGGTGCTTGCCGCTCGCGAGCAGGGGAGCCGCGAGGGTCGCGTGGACGTGGTTGGGCACGGTCAGCACGACGGCGTCGATGTCGTCGGCGTCGAGCACCGCGGCGGCGTCGTGGTCGGCCCGCTCGGCGCCGTAGCGGGTGGCCAGCTCCTCGGTGCGGGCGCGCTCGTGCGGCAGCCCGGCCACCGAGACGAGGGTGGCGAGGTCGGCGGCCGCGGCGATGGCCTCGAGGTGGGCGGTGGCGATCCGGCCGGGTCCGACGAGCGCGACCCGCAGCTCGCCCGCGGTCATCGCGCCGCTCCGGTCGTGTGGCGGGGCAGCATGGTCTTCTCCTCGATCTGGGCGAGCACGCGGGATGCGGCGAGGTCGGCGAACTCGGGGTCGTTGAGGTGCAGGTCGAGCTCCTCGACCCGGACGACGTCGGGGTCGAGGTCGGCGAGCAGCGCGGCGGCGAGGGCCGCGCGGGCCTCGGGGTCGTCGAACGGGCCGCCGTCGACGTCGAGGGCGGAGACGCCCCGGGTGGGGATCAGGACGGTGGCCGGGCCCGTGGCGGCGTTGAGCTTCCCGGCGATGGCCCGCCCGATGCGCCCGGCCTCGTGGGCGTCGACCCGCAGGAGCGTGTTCTCCGCGTTGTGCCGGTAGAGCACCCGGTCCGCGTACTCGCGCGGGACGGATGCCGGCGGGCCGAAGTTGGCCATGTCCGTCGCGCCGAGGGAGACGACCTGCGGGATCCCGGCGCGGGCCGCCGCCTCCAGCCGGTGGGGGCCTGCGCCGAGGATCCCGCCGACGATCTCGTCGGCCCACTCGGTCGTGGTGAGGTCCAGGACCGCGTCGACGAGACCCTCGGCGACCAGCCGCTCCATCGTGCGACCGCCTGTCCCGGTCGCGTGGAACACGAGGACCTCGCACCCGGCCGCCTCGAGGCGCTCCTTGGCCCGCATCACACAGGCGGTGGTGACCCCGAACATCGTCGCCGCGACGAGCGGGCGGTCCGGGACCTGCTGCCCGCCGTCGCGGGCACCGCTCACCATCCCCGACAGCGCGTCGGCCGCGCGGGCGTAGGTGACGGCGCTGATCCGGTTGATCCCGGCGACATCGACCAGCGACGGGAAGAGCACGATGTCCGAGGTGCCGACGTAGCCCGCGGTGTCGCCGGACGAGACCGTCGTCAGGATGACCTTGGGCAGGCCGAGGGGCAGGGCCCGCATCGCGGCGGAGCCGATGGTCGTCCCGGCGCCGCCGCCGATGGCCAGCACGGCGTCCGCCCGGCCCGCGCCGACGAGCTCGGCGACGACGGCGGCCGCGCCGGCGGCCATCGTGGCCACGGCGGTCGAGCGGTCGCGGCGCTCCCGCAGCTGCGCGAGCTCGACGCCGCCGCGCGCGGCGACCGTCGAACGGTCGATGTCGGGGTCGAGCCCGGGCGCGCCCAGCACGCCGACGTCGATCACCGTGACGTCGTGGCCGTGCGCCCGCAGCCGGGCCCGGAGGAAAGCCGCGTCGTCCGCCTTCGTGTCGAGGGCGGCGAGCAGCGCGACGGTGGCAGCCATTGCTCCCGGCTCCGATCAGGTCAGATGGTGAGGATTCCGCCGTTGACGTCGAGCGTCGTCCCGGTGACGAACCGGGACAGGTCCGAGAGCAGGAAGAGGATCGCGCCGACCACGTCCTGCTCGTGGACGTTGCGCCCGAGCGGGGTCTGCTTGGCGAGCTCCACCAGGTCCTGCTCGCGGTGCAGCTCGGTGAGCAGGTCGTTCATGCGGTCGCCGACGATCCCGCCGGGGCAGATCGAGTTGGCCCGGATGTTGTCCGGGCCGAACTCCTTGGCGATGTGGCGGGTCAGCCCCAGCACGCCGGCCTTGGCCGCCGAGTAGTGGCACCCGAGGAACGGGCTCGACGTCCGTCCCGCCAGGGAGGAGAGGGCGACGATCGCGCCGCCGCCCGCCCGCTGCATGTGCGGGACGACGGCCTGGTAGGCGAGGAAGGCGCCCTTGAGGTTGGAGTCGACGATGAGGTCCCACTCGTCGGGGTCGACGTCCAGCGTGGGCCGCTGTGCCCGGTAGGCGCCCGCGCAGTGGACGAGGCGGGTGAGCGACCCGAACCGGGCCGCGGTCTCGGCCGCCACGCGCTGCATGTCGGCGCGGTCGGTGCAGTCCCCGACGAGGCCGAGCGACCGGTCCGGGAACACCTCGTCGAACTCGCGCGCCACCTCGGTGACGCGCTCGGCGGCGACGTCGACGACGGCGACGCGCCCGCCGAGCCGCAGCAGGTTCAGTGCCGCGAGCCGTCCGGTACCGCGCGCCCCGCCCGTGACGAGGGTGACGGTGCCGGACAGGCTCTCCCCCACGGCGGCCCAGTCGTAGGTGTCCTGCAGGTGGATCTGCATCGTGGCCTCCGCTGCTCAGGCGATCCGGATGTTCTTGAACTCGGCGGTCGTGTCGGCGAGCGCGACCTCGACGGGGAGGCGCTCCATGCTCGACGCTCCGACGAAACCGACGGCGTCGGTGCGTGCGATGACGTACGCGGCGTCGGCCGGGGTCGCGATCGGGCCGCCATGGCAGAGCACGAGCACGTCCGGGTTCTCCCCCAGTGCCGCCCCGGCGATGGCCCGGACCCGTGCGCACGAGTCGTCCAGGCTGAAGGCACCCTCGGTGTCCATGCCGTTGCTGCCGCCGACCGTCAGCCCCATGTGCGCGATCACGACGTCGGCGCCGACGGCGACCATCGCCTTGGCCTCCTCCGGGGTGAACACGTAGACGATCGTGAACAGGCCCAGCCCGTGCGCGATCCGGATCATCTCGACCTCGCGCTCGAAGCCGAGCCCGGACGCCTCGAGCTCCTGGCGGATCCGGCCGTCGAAGAGCCCCACGGTCGGGAAGTTGTTGACGCCGGAGAAGCCGGCGTCGCGGACCGCGCCGAGCAGCGCCGGCATCCGGCGGGTGGGATCGGTGCCGTTGATCCCCGCGACGACCGGGGTGTCGGTGACGACCGGGAGGATCTCGCGCTCGCCCATCTCCATGACGATCTGGTTCGCGTCGCCGAGTGCGAGCAGGCCGCACATGGAGCTGTGGCCCGCCATCCGGAAGCGGCCCGAGTTGTAGATGACGATCAGATCGGCGCCGCCGCGCTCGATGAACTTCGCGGAGATCCCGGTGCCCGCCCCGGCACCGACGATCGCCCGCCCGGCCGCCACCTGAGCGCGCAGTCGCCGCAGCACCTCGTCCCTTCCGAACCCCATTGGTCTGACCACCTTCGCTGGGACCTGCGCCGTGACCGGCGCCACTCATTTATGCCGATGAACAACGTAAAGACGTCGGCCATCGATGTCAACCGGCTACTGAAGCAGCGCGCGCCGACGTATAGTGGGCCGCGTGAACCTCCGCGTACCGGATGTGTCCGGCCCGAGCCCGCGCCGCGCAGGCCGGCTCGCCCTCGCGACGCCCGCCCCGAGGACGACGTCGCCGCGCGTCGCGCGGACCGGCGAGGTCCTGGACCTGGTGCGCCGCGGTGTGGCGCTCACGACCACCGAGCTCGCCGCCTCGATGGGCGTGGCCCGCTCGACCGTCACCGAACGCCTCGACCTGCTGATGCAGCACGGCCTCGTCGTCACGAGCGGCGAGACGTCCGCGGGCCGCGGCAGGCCCGCCAGCGTCCTGTCGTTCAACCAGCAGGCAGGGGTGACCCTCGCCGCGCAGGTCGGGATGAGCGGCACGTTCGCCGCCGTCACCGACCTCGCCGGCGAGGTGCTGTGGATCAACCAGGTGCATCTCGACGTCGCCGAGGGCTCCCGTGCGGTCGCGACGATGCTCCGGGAGCAGTTCGACGCGGGCCTGCGCGAGAGCGGCACGGCGGACCGGCGGATCCACGGCATCGCCGTCGGCGTCCCCGGCGACATCGAGATCGTCGCGCGCACCGGCGCCCGCGCCGCGGCGTCACCGTGGCACCCGGAGGAGATGACGACCCTGCTCCGCGAGCACTTCGGCTGCCCGGTGTACACCGACCGCGACGTCAACTACCTCGCGCTGGGCGAGCACCGCAGCTCCTGGCCGGACTCCACGTCGCTGCTGTGCCTCAAGGTCGGCACGGTCATCGCCGCCGGGCTCGTCGTCGACGGCCGGGTGGTCCGGGGCGCGGGGGGCCTGTTCGGCGAGCTCGGCCACACGAAGGTGCCCGGGGCGCGGCGACCGTGCGCCTGCGGGAGCAGGGGATGCCTGAACACCGTGGCCGGCGGCGCCGTCCTCGCCGACGAGCTGCGCGCCAAAGGACACGACGCCCACGCCGCCCGCGACGTCACGCTGCTGGCCAACCAGGGCAGCGTCGACGCGATCCAGGCCGTCCGCGACGCCGGTGTCCAGATCGGCCGCGTGGTCGCGGCCGCGATCAACCTGATCAACCCCGACGTCGTGTCCGTGTGGGGCTACCTCGTCGACGCGGGCGACCAGTTCCTCGCGGGGATGCACGAGGCGATCTACTCCGACGCACTGCCCTCGTCCGCGCGGATCCTCACGCTCGAGCAGTCGAGGCTCGGCGACGACGCCGGCATCCGCGGCGCGGCACTCACGGTCGTCGAACAGACCCTGAGTCCCGAGCAGATCGACACGTACTTCACCGAGCTCGCCGGGGCGTGAGCCCGTCCGTCAGGCCAGCGCGACGATCTCCGCCAGACCCTCGGCCAGGCACGCCACCAGCTCGTCCGGCTCGGTGACCGCGGCGCCGTCGGAGTTGATGCCGATGCAGGCCGTCCCGGCGTGCGAGAGCAGCGTGAGCATCACCGCACAACCCGGGAGCGGGCCGAACGGGTACATGCGGGTGATCCGCGCCCCAGCCATGTAGACCTCGCGGGGCAGGCCGGGGACGTTCGAGACCTGGACGTCGTTGGCCGACGACAGCCGCCCGGACACCGCACCGACGACCGGCGCGGGCAGCCACTCCATGACCGGTCCCAGGAGCCCGAGGACGTCCGGGTTCGCCCGCGCCGAGAGCACGAACTCGCGCACGACCCGGATCCGTTCGACGGGGTCCTTCTCCGCCATCGACCCGACGAGCCGGGCCCCGGTGAACCGGTTGCCGCCCTGCGGGTCGTCCTCGCGGCGCAGGCTGATCGGGAAGCCGATCGGGAGATCGCCGGCTTCGGCCCCGAGCAGCTCGTGGTAGCGGCGGAACCCGCCGATCACGGCGGCGAGGAGGCCGTCGTTGACCGAGCCGCCCACCGCCTTCGCCCCGGCACGCAGCGCGGCGAGCGGGAGGTCGAGCACGTCGAAGCGCCAGGGACCCCCGCGCGCGGCCAGCAGCGGCGACCCCGACGGTGCGACGGCGGCCCCGCCGACGGTCCGGACGGCCGCGGCGGCCCGGGACAGGGTCGCGAGGGGATGGGCCAGCGAGCCGAGCAGCCCGGCCCCCTGGCGCAGGACCTCCCCTGGCGCGGCGGTGACCGTGCGGGAGACCTGGCCGGTGAGCAGCGCGGAGGGCACCGCGAACCCGGCATCGGGGACGGGCGGCTCGGGACGCGCCGGGTCCGGTTCCGGATGGTCGCGATGCAGCTTCGAGATCAGCTGCAGCCAGCCGAGAGCATCCGTGGCGCTGTGGTGGATCACCGTCACGTACGCGGCACCCCCGCCCTCCAGGCCGTCCACCAGCAGCGCGCGCCACGGCGGGCGGTCGCGGTCCAGCGGCGCCATGGCGAACTCGGCCGCAGCGTCCAGCATCTGGCGCTGCGACCCGGGCGCGGGCAGCGTCCGGTGGTGGACGTGCGCGTCCAGGTCCAGGGAGGCGACCGTGACCCACGCGGGCGCCCCGACCCCGAGCGCGGGCTCGACCACCTTCTGGCGCATCCGCGGCACCATCCGCGACGCCCACTCGTGCGCGGCCCGGAAGCGCTCCCAGTCCGGGGCCGTGTCGAGCAGCTCCAGCATCGTGGCGTTGGCCCGCAGCCGGGGATCGGCGTCCTCGGCGCGCCACATCGCCGTCTCCAGCGGGTTCATCTCCGGGGCCGTGCCCCAGTCCAGCGGTGCGTCCGGCACGGGGCCCGCCGGGCCGGTGGCGACCCGCACCTCGTGCACCGTCGGCCGCCACTGCGCGAGCGCGTCGACGAACCTGGCGCGGACGTCCGCGACGTGGTCGTCCAGTGTCGCGACCGTCCAGCCGTCGGTGGGCACCGGCGCCAGCACCCGCACCTGCACGGTGCCGGGCCGGATGGTCGACGAGTCGCGCCACATCAGCTCGCCCGCGTTGCGGATCACGACGGGCAGGATCGGCACGCCCGCCTGCATCGCGACGTGGAACGCGCCCTTCTTGAACGGGCCCAGCGCGGGGGTGGCCGACCGGGTGCCCTCCGGCGCGATGACCAGCGAGATCCCCTCGCGCAGCCGTTGCACGGCGGGTTCGAGGGCCAAGCGGGCCTTGGCGCCGTCCGCGCGGTCCACGAACGCGACGTCCATGAGCCGAAACGCCAGGCCGAAGCCCGGCATGCTCGCGAGCTCCTTCTTCGCGACCCCGGTGAACCCGCCGCGCAGCAGCTTCGCCAGCACGAGGACGTCGAGCTGGCTCTGGTGGTTGAACACGATCACGGCAGGGCGCGCTGCGAGGTGCTCCGCGCCCTGGACGTCGACGTGCACGCCGGCGAGCGCCGCGCCGAGGTCGCCCGCGAGCGTGATCCCGAGATCGACACCGTCGCGGCGCGAGCCCCCGGTGACGAGCCCGGTGACGAGCCCCGCACCGAACCCGCCGAGCATCCCGCCGACCCCGGCGACGGTGCGCACCACGTCGGTCACGCCCGTGTGGTTGCGGGAGCGGAAGCGCGCGATCGGCCAGCCCCGGGCGCGGGCCCGGGCGGCGAGTCCGCGGCCGGGGTTCAGCGCGCGCGGACGCCCGACCGCCTCCAGGAACGGGACGTCCTCGTCGCCGTTGGAGTAGGCGTAGCTCGCCGCGAGGTCGATGCCGTGGACCGGGGCGAACTCGCGCACGGCGGCCGCCTTGCCCGCCCGCCACAGCGGCGGCCCGCCGGGGCGCCCGGTGCAGATTCCGTTCTCGAACCCGACGGGTGTCACGAGGATGTGCTCGACGCCCATCGCCCGCGCTGCGGGCTCCACCTGGAAGCGGGTGGCCGACGAGGCCAGCACCACGGTGTGCCCGGCCCGGCGGTGCGCCTCCACCAGCCGCCACGCCTCCGGGTAGAGCGAGCGGGCGATGCCCTGCACGAACAGCCGCTCCCCCAGCTCGCCCAGCTCGTCCTCGCTGCGCCCGGTCCAGGCGCGCATGCCGAGCACGAAGAACTGCTCGAAGTCGGCCTCGGTGGTGACCCCGCGCATCCCGATGAGCAGCAGCCGGCCGACATCGCCCGGGGTGACGTGCATCGAGCGCAGGTGGTGGCGGGCGAAGGTCCCGAACGAGTAGCCGTCGATCAGGGTGCCGTCGAAGTCGAAGAATGCGCCGACCTGCGGCCCCTGGGGGCCCTGCTCGACGTCGGCGACCAGCCGGTCCTCCGTCCACCGCCCGTCACGTTCACGGTTCGACACCGGCCGCCTCCTGTCGGGTCGCCGCGTCGATCTCGTCGATCGTGGTCACGCGCGCGACGACGTCCTCGACCCGCTCGGCGAACCGCGCCCGCCGGGCGGCGAGGTCGGCCCCGTCGAGCAGGCCCTGGTTGTCGGCCAGCTTCAGCGCCGACGCGAACAGCTCCCGCGACAGCGACTCGGGCCCGTGCAGCCTGCCCTGCAGCAGCAGCTGCTGGCCGAGCCCGGCCGTGGCGTCGAGGAACTCCTTCTCCGGGCCCGGTGGGCGGTCCCCGAGCGACACGAGCCTGCTGGCGACGACGAGCTGGGCGTCCAGGAACGAGCGCAGCACGCGGTGCGCGATGAGGAAGCCGGCCTTCTCCAGCAGCACCCGGCCCTCGGGCCCGGCGCCGTCCGCGCCGAGGCGGGTGAGCTCGGCGGCGAGCTGCTCGGCGTGGGTGGCGCGGTCCGGGAAGAAGAACTCGAACTTGAGCAGGTCCCGCAGCCGGGCCGCCTCGGCCGCGCGCTCGGCGGGCGGGCAGAGCAGCATCAGCTCCGCGATCGCCCGGTTCACGAAGTGGTGGATCGAGGAGTTGCGGTAGAAGGCGGCCACGAGGTGCTGGCCGCGCTCGATCGCGAACACCGCCTCCTCGCCCCCGGTGTAGGTCGTGACGACCCGCTCCGCGGTGAGCTCCGCGAGCACCCGCCGCAGGCCCTCCTCCGTGTCGAGCAGCTCGGTGGCGTGCGGCAGGCCACGTTCCAGGACGTACTCGCGCACCGGGCGCAGCACCCGCGCCACCTGCGGCAGCGTCAGCGCGCGGTCGCGCACCCCGAGCAGCGTGAGTGTCACCAGCGACGTCGCGATCACCGGGGTCACCGCGTTGATCCCGACCGCCACCTCGAAGGCCGCCTTCTGCAGCGCGAGCCGCCGCCCGTCCGGGCCCTCGGTGCCCGGCCCGGACTCCAGCCCCGGTTCCAGCGCACCACGCAGCGAGATCGGCAGCCCGAACCGCACGTATGCGGTACCGATCGGGGACAGCTGCGCCCGGGCGTAGGACGCGAGCCAGGACAGCCCCTCGCCCTTCTTCGCCGCGCCCCGCTGCTCGGCGGCCATCGCCGCCACCTCGCGCAGCTGGTCGTAGGTGATCGACACGGGCACCAGGTACGCGTCCTGCGCGCGACCCCGGTCCAGCGCCTCCGCGACGTTCGCCAGCAGCCCGTAGCGCGGCGGGCGCAGCTTTCCGGTGCGCGAGCGGCCGCCCTCCATGTACCACTCCAGGTTGAACCGCTTGGCCAGCAGGAACCCGAAGTACTCGCGGACGGCGAACTTGTAGACCTCGTCGTCGCCGAAGCTGCGCCGGATGAACACGATCCCCGCGCGCTTGGCCAGCGGCGCGAGCGGCCAGAACCGCAGGTTGTCCCCGCCGAGGACGTGGTTGCGGGGGAAGTCGTGCTCGGCGAGGACGTCCGCGAGCAGCAGCGGGTCGGCGTAGGAGCGGTGGCTGGGCAGGAACACCAGCGGGTAGCCGCGGTTGAGCTCGCGCAGCTCGGCAAGGCCGGAGGTCTCCACCTCCACCTTCCACGCCCGGGAGTGCAGCGGGCGCAGCACCCCGGAGAGCATGTCGACCGCCAGCGGGCTCATCGAGGCCACGAGCGCGTCCAGGTCCTCGCCCGCCGCGGCCGCGATGTCGTCGGGCGTGCGGCCCAGCCGGGCCGCGAGCTCGGCGACGCCGGCGCGGAACTGCGCGCTCGCCCGGATGTCCTCGACGATCCGCTTCGGAACCTTGTAGCGCCCGCCGACCAGCGCGCGCTCGGCGCGGTCCAGCGCCAGCCGCGCCTGGCGGGCCACGAAGTCGCCGAAACCGCCCGCCCCGTGCCCGGCGAACCGCTCCCGCAGCTCGCCCACGCTCGCCGGTTCCGCGACGACCACCACCGCCCGGTCCGGCTCGCGGCGCGCGATGCGGGCCTGCGCGCGGGCGGGCGGGCGGCGGGGGTCCACCAGCGAGAGCAGGTCCGTGACGCGCACCCGGCGCTGGCCGTTGCGTTCCCGCGGCAGCCAGGCGACACGCACCGCGAGGACGTCGGCGTCCGGCGCGGCCGCATCCAGAGGTCCGGCGATGGCCGACCCGGCGGCGGGCAGTACGCCGTCGGCGCGCACGCCGGTGTCGCGGACCCAGTCCCTCACGAGGGCACGCTCGACGTCGGTGCCGACGTCGGCGAGGACGAGCGTCTCGGAGGCGGTGTCCGGAGCGGGCGATGCGGTCACGGCGGTCCCGGGGCTGGTGGCGGGCGGGCGGGAGCCCCATCCTGGCCCATCCGCGCCGCCACGGCGACGACCGCCGCGGCCGGCGACCCCGCCGTCTGGCACCCGGGCGCGCTGGGGAAGCCTGGGCGGATGGACGGCGTACTGCTGAACCTCGGCCTCGTGCTGCTGTTCGTGCTGATCGGGGGCTTCTTCTCGGCCTCGGAGCTCGCGGTGGTGTCGCTGCGGGAGGCGCAGGCCGAGCGCCTGGCCACCACCGGGCGGCGCGGCGAGCGCGTCGCCGCGCTGCGCCGGGACTCGACGACGTTCCTCGCCGCCGTCCAGATCGGCGTCACCGTCGCCGGGTTCTTCTCGGCGGCGTACGGCGGCTCGACCCTGACCGAGCCGCTCGCGGGGGTCCTCACCGGTTGGGGCGTGCCGGCCGGGATCGCCGCCACCGTGGCGTTCATCGCCGTCACGGCCTTCGTCTCCTACCTGTCACTGGTGCTCGGGGAGCTCGTGCCCAAGCGGCTCGCGCTGCAGAAGGCCGAGGCCGTCGCCCTGGCCGTGGCCCCCGTCCTGGACCGGGTCGCCCGCCTGTCGCGGCCCCTGATCTGGCTGCTGTCCCAGTCGACGAACCTCGTCGTGCGGGCGCTGGGGCTGGATCCGAAGGGCCGCGGCGACGAGGTGTCGGAAGAGGAGCTGCGCGACCTCGTCGCGGGCCACGGCGATCTCGACGCCGAGGAGCGCCGGGTCCTCGGCGATGTCTTCGGCGCCGCGGACCGCCAGCTCGCCGCCGTGCTGATCCCCCGCACCGAGGTGGAGTTCCTCGACGCCGACATGCTGCTGGCCGAGGCGGCCCGCCACACCGTCTCGCGCCCCCACTCCCGCTACCCGGTCACCGGCGAGACCGTCGACGACGTCGTCGGCGTCGTCCACGTGCGGGACCTGCTCACGGCCGCGCTCGAGCGTGCGGGCATGGTGGAGGGCAACGGGACCCACCCGGAGACAGTCGGCGACGTCGCGCGCCCGGCGTCCATGCTTCCCGGCAGCCTGCCGGTGCTCTCCGCGCTGTCGCAGATGCGCGCCGAGCGCGTCCACCTCGCCGTCGTCGTCGACGAGTACGGCGGCACGGCGGGCATCGTCACGATGGAGGACGTCCTCGAGGAGATCGTCGGGGAGATCGAGGACGAGTACGACCCCGACGAGAGCCGCCGTGACGCCACCGAGCTGGACGGCCTGCTCAACCGGGACGACGTGGAGGAGCGCACCGGTCTGCGGCTGCCCGACGGCCCTTTCGAGACCCTGGCCGGGTTCGTCCAGGCCGCCCTCGGGCGCGTCCCCGCCGTCGGCGACGCGATCGACGCGCTCGACAACCGCTTCACGGTCACCGAGATGGACGGCCGCAGGGTCGCCCGGATCCGTGTGGCCCCCCGTCCCGAGCAGGCGCCCGGGCCGTCCGAGACGGGGTTGACGGCCGCCGGCGAGGGGTAGCGTCCACGAGGTGAGCATCGCGAGCGTGAACCCGGCCACCGGGGAAGAGATCCGCACCTTCGAGCCCCTCACCGGCGAGCAGATCGAGGAGCGGCTCCAACGGGCCGCGGAGGCGTTCCGCAGCTACCGGCACACGACGTTCGCCGAGCGGGCGGGCTGGATGCGCCGGGCCGCGGACGTCCTCGACGCGCGGGCCGAGGAGCTCGCCCGGCACGCCACCGTGGAGATGGGCAAGACCCTCGCCTCGGCGAAGGCCGAGGTCGCCAAGTGCGCCAAGGGCTGCCGGTACTACGCCGAGCACACGCAGGCGCAACTGGCCGACGTGCCGCACCCG
Organism: Pseudonocardia sp.; assembly: GCF_050246655.1. Lineage (GTDB taxonomy): Bacteria > Actinomycetota > Actinomycetes > Mycobacteriales > Pseudonocardiaceae > Pseudonocardia. The sequence continues at coordinate 16,731 of NZ_JBFWVQ010000028.1, read as the reverse complement.
GTCGAGGGCGCCCGGGTGTTCACCCGCCACGAGCCGCTCGGGCCCGTGCTGGCCGTCATGCCCTGGAACTTCCCGTACTGGCAGGTGTTCCGGTTCGCCGCGCCGGCCCTGATGGCCGGCAACGTCGGCCTGCTCAAGCACGCGTCGAACGTGCCGCAGTGCGCCCTGGCCATCGAGGACGTGTTCGCCGAGGCCGGCTTCCCCGACGGCGTCTTCCAGACGCTCCTGATCGGCTCGGGGCCCGTCGCGTCGATCATCGCCGACGACCGCGTGCGGGCCGTCACGCTCACCGGCAGCGAGCCGGCAGGCCGGGCGGTCGCGGCCGCGGCGGGCAAGGCCATCAAGCCCAGCGTGCTGGAGCTCGGCGGGTCCGACGCGTTCGTCGTCATGCCGTCGGTCGACCTCGACGTCGCCGTCGACAACGCCGTCGCCTCGCGGATGCTCAACAACGCCCAGTCCTGCATCAACGCCAAGCGGTTCGTCGTGCACGAGGCGGTCGCGGACGAGTTCGAGCGCAAGCTGGTCGCGAAGCTCGATGCGATGACGATCGGCGACCCGATCGACGAGGGCACGCAGCTCGGGCCGCTGGTCAACGCGGACGCCGTGGAGACCATCGACCGGCAGGTGCGCGACTCCGTCGCCGCGGGCGCGCGGCTCGTCACCGGCGGCAAGCCGCTGCCCGGGCCCGGCTTCTACTACCCGCCCACCGTCCTCGCCGACATCCCCGAGGGCTCCCCCGCCCACCACGAGGAGTTCTTCGGGCCGGTCGCGCTGATCTTCCGCGCCCGCGACGTCGACGACGCCGTCCGCATCGCCAACGACTCCCCGTTCGCGCTCGGCGGCAGCGCCTGGACGGCCGACGAGGCGGAGCAGGAGCGGTTCGTCACCGAGATCGAGACGGGGATGATCTACATCAACAAGGCCACCGAGTCGACGCCCGAGGTGCCGTTCGGCGGGGCGAAGAACTCCGGCTACGGCCGGGAGCTCTCGGACTATGGGCCGCGGTCGTTCGTGAACGCGAAGACGGTATGGATCGCGGGGTAGCGCCGGGCCGTCACGCGTCGGGCCGGGCGCGGCGGTCGAGCCCGTCCAGCACCAGGTCCAGACCCCAGGCGAACTCGTCGCCGAAGGCGTAGCCGGGCTGCAGGACGTGCTCGACGGTGAGCCACGTCAGGTGGGGATAGCGGTCCGGGTCGATCGCGGCGGCCATCTCGCGGGCGAACTCGGCCGTCCCCTCGCCGTCCCGCAGCGGCAGGCTCGCCTCCTGCAGGGCGAACCCGTAGACGTAGCTGTCGATCAGTGCGTACGCGTGGGCGGCCCCGGCCGGGCCGAACCCGGCACCGCGCAGCACACCGAGCACGGCGTCGTGGTGGCGCAAGGTCGCGGGCCCTGGCGCGCGGCGTGACTCCAGGAGCCCGATGGCCCAGCGGTGGCGGCCGAGCACCACGCGCACCGACTCCGCACGCTTCCGCATCGCGGCCCGCCAGTCCGGGCCCGCGGGCAGGTCGATCTCGGTGAACACGGCGTCCACCATCCCGTCGAGCAGGTCGTCCTTGCCGCTCACGTAGCGGTACAGCGACATCGCCTCGACGCCGAGCGCCTCGCCCAGCCTGCGCATCGTGAGCGCGGGCAGGCCCGCCGCGTCGGCGAGCGTCACCGCGGCGCGCACGATCCGTTCCCGGCTGAGCGGTTCCCGTTCCGGCACCGGTCCCCTCCTTCACCCCGACGACTTGACAACCCGACCGCGCGGCCGCAACCTTACAACATAAGCTTACAACGTAAGGAGACCCAGGTGTCGATGACGGCGGTGGTGCAGGACCGCTACGGGGAGGCCGAGGAGGTTCTGCGGGTCGTGCAGGTGCCCCGGCCGGTCCCGGGCCCCGGCGAGGTGCTGGTGCAGGTGCAGGCCGCCGGACTGGACCGCGGCGCCTGGCACCTCATGGCAGGCGTGCCCTACCCCGTCCGGTTCGCGGGCTTCGGGGTCACCGCCCCGCGCGACCCGGTGCGCGGACGTGAGCTGGCCGGACGCGTCGTCGCGACCGGCCAGGACGTCGCGCACCTGCGGACGGGCGACGAGGTGTTCGGCATCGCGGAGGGCGCGTTCGCGGAGTACGCGACGGCCCGGGCGGACCTGCTGGTCCCCCGGCCGCCCGGGGTGACACCGGTGCAGGCCGCTGCGACGCCGATCTCCGGACTCACCGCGCTGCAGGCCGTCCGCCGCCACGGCGAGGTGCGCGCCGGGCAGGAGGTGCTCGTGCTCGGCGCGTCCGGCGGGGTCGGCTCCTTCGCGGTGCAGATCGCGAAGGCCGACGGAGCGCGGGTGACCGGTACGGCCAGCACCGCGAAGCTGGACGTCGTCCGGGCCGTCGGAGCGGACGCGGTGGTCGACCACTCGCGCGAGGACGTGACGGGCCGCTTCGACGTCGTGATCGACAACGGCGGGCACCGGTCGCTGCGCGCGCTGCGCCGGCTGCTCACGCGCGAGGGCACGCTCGTCATCGTCGGCTCCGAGACCGGCGGGCGCTGGATGGGCGGCCTCGACCGGACGCTTCGGGCACTGCTGCTCTCGCCGTTCGTCCGGCACCGGCTGCGGTCGTTCGTGAGCCCCGAGAACCGCCGCGACCTGGAGACGCTCGCAGACCTGCTCGCGTCCGGCCGGGTCGTGCCCTACGTCGAGGAGACCTATCCGCTCACCGCGACGGCCACGGCGATGGCCCGCCTGCGCGACGGGCGCGTCCGCGGCAAGGCCGTCGTCGAGATCATCCGGGAGACCTGACGCGCCACCCCGGCCCGTGCCACCCTGGGCCCGTGCCCGAGCCCGACGAGTACGTCCCCGCGCGCCCACATCCGGCGCTCGCGGGCCTCGTCGCGCGCTACGGGGGGTACCGCGAGCACAGCGCCGCGCCCCTGCGCCGCCGCCAGGCCCCCACCGCCACCTGCACGCTGATCCTCGGGCTGGACCCGCCCCTGCGGCTGCACGGCCCGGCGGGTCCGGTCGTGCGCCGGTCGTTCCTCGCCGGGATGCACGACGCGGTGGTGGTCACCGAGTTCACCGGCGACCAGGCCGGGGTGCAGGTCGATCTCACCCCGCTCGGCGCGCACGTCCTGCTCGGGCGCCCGCTCGCCGAACTCACGAACCTCACCCCAGCCCTGGACGAGCTGGGCGTCGACCCGCTGCGACGGCTGCCGGACCGGCTGGCCGCGGACGACGGCTGGCCCGCCCGCTTCGCCCGGGTGGACGAGACGCTGCTCGCGCTCGCGGCGGCGAGCCGCACCCGGCCGGATCCGGAGGTGGCCAGGGCATGGCACCTGCTCACGCGCACGCGCGGCCGGGTGGGGATCGCGGCGCTGGCGGCGGAGGTCGGCTGGAGCAGGCGGCGGCTGCTGCGGCGGTTCACCGTCCAGGTCGGTCTCGGCCCGAAGACGGCGGCGCGGGTGCTGCGGTTCCGCCACGCCGCGGACCTGCTGGCCGCCGGTGGCCGCACCGTCGCCGACGTCGCGGCGCTCACCGGCCACGCCGACCAGAGCCACCTCGTCCGCGAGTTCCGGGCGCTGGCAGGCTGCCCACCGACGCGGTTCACGCCGGACCGGATCGACCCATTCGTCCAAGACGAGCGCGCTGACCTGGTCCTACGGTCGCCCTCATGAGCATCTACCCGACCCTGCGCTACGACGACGCTGCCGCCGCGATCCGCTTCCTCACCGCCGCCCTCGGCCTCGCCGAGCTGGCCGTGCACGCCGACGACGGTGTCGTCCAGCACGCCGAGCTCGCCCACGACGACGGTGTCGTCATGATCGGCACGCGCCGCGGGGGCGACACCTTCGACACGGGCCGGGCCGTGCTCTACATCGCCGTCGAGGACGCGGACGCCCACCACGACCGGGCCGTCGCCGCGGGCGCCGAGGTCGTCATGCCGCTCACCGACCAGCCGTACGGCTCCCGCGAGTACGCCGTGCGCGACCCCGAGGGCAACGTGTGGAGCGTCGGCACCTACCGGTCCAAGGTCTCGTGACGACGCCGCTGGAGCGCCTGCGCGCGCTCTGCCTGGCGCTGCCCGAGGCGACGGAGAAGATCAGCCACGGCGAGCCGACCTGGTTCGTCCGCAAGACGTTCGCGACGTTCGCCGATCACCACCACGACGACCGGCTCGCGTTCTGGTGTGCCGCCCCACCGGGCGCCCAGGAGGAACTGGTGGCGTCGGCGCCCGGGCGGTTCTTCCGGCCGCCCTACGTCGGTGGGCGCGGTTGGGTCGGCGTCTACCTGGACGTGCCGGACGTGGACTGGGACGAGATCGGCGAGCTGGTCGTCGACGCCTACCGGACGGTGGCGCCGAAGAGGCTGGTCGCCCTGCTCGACGCGTGAGCGATCGTTAACATCGGCGCGTGACCGACCTGCCCACCGTCCGGATCGACGGGGCCGTCCACTCCTACGAGGACGTCCCGGGTGAGACCGGGCGCGCGCCGCTGCTGTTCCTGCACGAGGGGCTGGGCTCGGTCGGGTTGTGGCGGGGCTTCCACCACCGGATCGCGGCGGCGACCGGTCGGCGCGCGGTGGCGTTCTCGCGGCTGGGCCACGGCTGGTCCGACCCGCCGTCCGCGCCGCGCGGGCCCGGGTTCATGGAGAGCGAGGCCACCGACGTCGTCCCCGCGCTGTGCGCCGCGCTCGGCCTGGAGCGGCCGATCCTGGTGGGCCACAGCGACGGCGCCTCGATCGCGCTGCTGCACGCCGCGGCGTACGACCTCCCGGGGCTGGTGGTGCTCGCGCCGCACACCTTCGTGGAGGAGGCAGGACTGCGCGAGATCGAGGCCACCCGGGGCGCGTACGCGGACGGCCTACGGGAGCGGATCGCCCGCCACCACCGCGACCCGGACGTCGTGTTCCGCAACTGGAACGACGTCTGGCTGCACCCCGCCTTCCGGACCTGGGACATCCGGCCACGGCTGGCCGGGATCACCTGCCCGGTGCTCGCCGTGCAGGGCACCGCCGACCCGTACGGCACGGTGGCCCACGTCGAGTCGGTGCGCGAGCACGCGCGCGGCCCGGTCGAGGTGGTGCTGCTGGACTGCGGCCACTCCCCCCACCTCGAACGCCCCGAGGAGACGGACGCTGCGGTCGCGCGGTTCCTCAGCTCTCTTCCTTGACCCGGTAGGCGGGCGCGCGGCTCGGCACGGGCAGGGGTGCGGAGCGCAGCAGCGGCAGCACCCGCGGCGCCACCACCTCGGTGAGCACGACGACGCTGGTGGAGCGCATGACCGCGGACGAGCGGTCGATCCGCAGCAGCGTGGCGTGCAGGTCCGCGTGGGACGCGGCGGCGACCTGGCAGACCACGTCCGCGCTCCCGGTGGTGGCGTGCGCGGAGAGCACCCCGGGGATGGCGTCCAGCTCGGCGGCGACCTGGTCGATCGCCCCCTGGGCGATCTCCAGCGACACGATCGCGTGCACCGGGAAGCCGGCCGCGGTGAGGTCGACGTCCGGGCCGTATCCCGTGATCACGCCCGCCTGTTCGAGGCGTTCCAGGCGGGCCCCGACGGTCGGGCGGGCGACCCGGGCGAGCCGGGACAGCTCCAGCACGCCGGCGCGCGGGTGCTCGGTGAGCAGGGCGATCAGCCGGACGTCCAGGGCGTCGAGCGAGGTGGTCGAGGTGGACATCCGGACCCCCTTCATCGGGATCTCAGTGCGCATTCTGCATAGCAGATGTGTTAGAGGTTGCCAGAATGAACAGCTCTCCGTCTACTCGTCGGCATGACCGATGTGCTGCTCGACCCGCTCGTCGGCGAGGTCGCCCACGATCCGACCGGTGACGCGTTCCCGGTGCTCGGCCTGGACCACGTCCGCTTCGCCGTGGGCAACGCCCGCCAGGCGGCGCACTGGTACTCGACGGCGTTCGGCATGCGCGTCGTCGCCTACCGCGGCCCCGAGACCGGGCACCCCGATCTCGCGGAGTACGTGCTCACCTCCGGCTCGGCCCGGTTCGTCCTCACCGGCGAGGTGCGGGCGGGCACCTGGGTGGGCGCCCACGTGGCCGCGCACGGCGACGGGATCGTCGATCTCGCGATCGCCGTCCCGGACGTGGACGCGGCCGTGGCGCACGCCCGCGCGCAGGGCGCCGCGGTGCTCGCCGAACCGCACACCGTCGCCGACACGCACGGCGAGCTGCGGACCGCGGCGATCGCGGCGTACGGGCCGGTGCGCCACACGCTCGTCGACCGCTCCCGCTACGGAGTCGATGGTCGGCTCCCGGACTCGGTCCGCTCCTCGGTCGCCGGAGCTCCCTGCGATGCTCCCTCGCCCTCTCCCTCCGGCGGACCGTTCGCCCCGGGGTTCACCGCCCGTGAACCGCTCGTGGCACCCGGCCCGCGGCTCTTCCAGGCCGTGGACCACTGCGTCGGCAACGTCGAGCTCGGCCGCATGGACGAGTGGGTGGGGTTCTACCGGCGCGTGATGGGCTTCCGGAACATGGCCGAGTTCGTCGGCGAGGACATCGCGACGCAGTACTCGGCACTGATGAGCAAGGTGGTGGCGAGCGGCAACCACCGGGTGAAGTTCCCCCTCAACGAGCCCGCGCTCGGGAGCAGGCGCTCGCAGATCGACGAGTACCTGCAGTTCCACGGTGGCCCCGGGGTGCAGCACGTGGCGCTCGCGACCGGCGACATCGTCGGCGCCGTGCGGGCGATGCGTGCGGCGGGTGTGGAGTTCCTGCCGACCCCGGACAGCTACTACGACGCGCTACCCGGCTGGGTCGGCGACACCCGCGTGCCCGTGGCGACCCTGCGCGAGCTGGGCATCCTCGCCGACCGCGACGAGGACGGCTACCTGCTGCAGATCTTCACCCGCCCCGTCCAGGACCGGCCGACGGTGTTCTTCGAGCTGATCGAGCGGCACGGCTCGCTCGGCTTCGGGAAGGGCAACTTCAAGGCGCTGTTCGAGGCGATCGAGCGGGAGCAGGAGCGGCGCGGCAACCTGTAGGGCACGACCGGACCCGGCCGAGGTGGACGTGAGCGGGTTTCCGCCGTCGGCGGACCCCGCTCACGTTCACCTCGCGCGCTCGTCGCCGGTCTGCGGCGTCCGCCGCGGGCGCAGGGCCGCCACCAGCACCGCACCGGCTGTGACGACGCAGGCGGCCAGCAGGCCGGTGGTGCGCAGGGCGTCGACCAGGCCGTCCCCGGCGGCGGCCCGGTCCAGGCCGCCGATGGCGAGGATCGCCGCGAGCCCGACCGCCCCGCCCACGTACTGCGCCGTGGAGACGAGGGCCGCGGCCACGCCCTGCTCCCGCGGTCCGGCGGCGGCGCCTGCGGCGCGGAACACCGCCGGGAACGCGATCCCGGCGAACAGCGTCCACGCCAGCCACGGCGCGGTGACGGCGTACGAGCCCGCAGGAAGCGACAGCGCCAGCCCGGCGATCCCTACCCCCATCCCGGCGAGCCCCGTGGCGAGCGCGCCGAACGGCCCGTACCGCGCGACGATCCGCGGGAACGCCACGCCCGCGCCAAGCATCGCCAGCAGGCTCATCGGCAGGAAGGCGAGCCCGGCGGCCAGCGCGTCGAGGCCGAGGACGTCCTGCAGGAACGTGGTCGTCAGGTAGAACGCGGCCGCGACCGCACCCATGAACAGGAACACCGCGGCGGCCGGCACGGCGAGTGCCCGGCGCGCCACGAGCCGCGTCGGCAGCAGGGCGTGCGCACCGCGGCGGTGCTCGACGGCGGCGAACGCGGCCAGCAGCAGGAGCCCCGCGAGGGCCGTCCAGCCGCGCGTCACGATGCCGTGGACCAGCGCCGACGCACCCGCGGTCGCGAGCACCGCGCCCACCGCGTCGAACCCGCCGGGTGCGCGGGGCCCGTCGGCCTCGAACGCGCGGGTCCCGGCGAGCAGCAGGGCCGCGACGGGCACGTTCACGAGCAGCACGGCCTGCCAGCCGAGGGTGGCGGTGAGCACGCCGCCGGCGAGCGCGCCCACGGCGGCGCCCGACGCGCCTGCCACGCCCCACAGCGCGAACGCGCGGTTGCGCTCCGGGCCGTCGGCGAACGTCGTGCCGATCAGGGCGAGCCCGGCGGGTACGACGAGCGCCGCGCCCAGGCCCTGCACGGCCCGGGCGGCGATCAGCGCGCCCGCGGTGGGGGCGAGGCCGCCCACGAGGGAGGCGAGCCCGAACAGGGCGAGCCCGGCCGCGAGGGTGCGCCTGCTGCCGACCCGGTCCGCGGCCCGCCCGCCGAGCAGCAGGAACCCGCCGAGGACGACGGTGTAGGCCGAGACGACCCACTGCAGGTCGGCCGGGGCGAACCCGAGCGCGCGGCCGATGCTCGGCAGCGCGACGAACACGATGTCGAAGTCGACGGCCATGAGGAACTGCCCCAGGGCCAGCACCACAAGGCGGAGGCGGCCCCGGTCCTGGACGACGGTCACGTCTTCCCTCTTTCCCATCCTTGGTGCACGATCTGTAACAGGGCAGATGCTCTGTCACATGCGCCGAGCTGGGAAGAAGGCAGTTTCGTGTCCCGAAGGAACACCGATGTGACGGTGCAGGTCAGGGAGGGGGGAGGAGCGTTGGACCACGTCTGCCCGCTCAACGAGGTGCTCGACCGGGTGAGCGGGAAGTGGGCGATCGGCATCCTCACGCTGGCGGGCGACCGCGGCCCGATCCGCTTCGTGGAGCTGGAACGCGGCATTCCGGGCATCAGCCGGCGGATGCTCACGCTGACGCTGCGCAACCTGGAGCGGGACGGCCTGCTGGTCCGCACCGTCTACCCGACGGTGCCGCCGAAGGTCGAGTACACCCTCACCGACGCCGCGCGCGAGCTGTCCGACACCCTCTCCGGGCTCACCGAGTGGGCGGTGCGCCACCGGAGCACGATCGCGCGGGCCCGCGAGGCCTACGACGCGCGGGTGGGTCAGGTGGCCGCCCAGCCGGTCCAGCGCGTCGGCGTGATCACCAGCAGCGGACCGGCCGGGCGCGGGTCGCGGTAGGGCGGGTACTTGGCAGCCAGCGCGTCGAGCGCCTGCTCGTCGGGGTCGGCGACGGTGGCGGTGCCGTCGACGCGCACCCACCACAGCCGCGACCAGTCGTCGGCGTAGTGGTCGACGACCAGGCCGACCCGCGGGTCGCGGGCGACGTCGGCGAGCCGGGCCAGCTTCGGGGTGCGCTTGGGCTTGACGGCGTCGACCACGGAGCAGATCCGGTCCTCGACCAGCGCGAACGTGATCGGCACGAGCCGCGGGGAGCCGTCGGCGCGCACTGTGGCGAGCCGGCCGACGGGTGCAGCCGCCACCAGCTCCCGCAGGACCGCGGGGTCGGAGATCGCCGGCACGCCGGTCAGCCCGGCAGCAGCCCGCGGACGTACGCGGCCTGGCCGACATGCTGGGCCGCGTCGTCCACGACGCTGACCAGCCGCACCGCGAGCGTCACCGGCGGGTCCCACCGCTCGTCGACGATCCGCTCCAGGTCGGCGTCCGAGAGCCCACGCAGGAAGGCGACCGACTCGTCCAGCACGGCGTCGACGTAGCCGTGCAGTTCCGCGGCCTGCGACCGGAACGCCGCCACCTGCGCGGTGGTGTGCCCGTAGCCGGTGTCCTCGGGGTCGGGTTCCCGGCCGAACCGCTGCGCCCAGCCGGCGGCGGTCCAGCGCTGCTCGACGCCCGCCGCCTCGCTGAGATGGTCGTCGGCGACCCGGGCCAGGTGCCAGACGAGCCAGCCGATCGGGTTGCCCCGGCCGTCGACGCGGTAGGCGAGCTGCTCCGCGGACAGCTCGCCCACGACGTGGTGGGCGTTCTCGCGGACGCGCCCGAGCGCGTCGATGAGGAGATCGGCCGCAGCCGTCACGGTCGCCACCGGCCCGAGCGTAGACGGACCCGCGGGAGGAGCGGGAACATGCGGAAGGGGCTCGCTGTTCGAGGGTTAGTAGTTGTACGTTCAATCATCTAGCGACCGGAGGAACCACGATGCCCGCCGTCACCGTCCCCGACATCACCGTGCTGCCGCGCATCCCCGCGCCGGACGCGACGGCCACCGAGCGGCCGGTCCGCTCGGTCACCACCGCCCCGTCCGGGTTCGAGGGCGAGGGCTTCCCGGTGCGCCGGGCGTTCCAGGGCGTGGACATGCGCGACCTGGACCCCTTCCTGCACATGGACCAGATGGGCGAGGTCGAGTACGCCCCCGGCGAGCCCAAGGGCACGTCCTGGCATCCCCACCGCGGGTTCGAGACCGTCACCTACATCATCGACGGCACCTTCGAGCACCAGGACTCCCACGGCGGCGGCGGCGAGATCACCAACGGCGACACCCAGTGGATGACCGCGGGTTCCGGGCTGCTGCACATCGAGCGGCCACCGGAGGGGCTCGTCGTCTCGGGCGGGCTCTTCCACGGCCTCCAGCTGTGGGTGAACCTGCCGCGCGCGGACAAGTGGCTCGAGCCGAAGTACCAGGACCTGCGCGGGTCCGCGTCCACGCTGCTCACCACGCCGGACGGCGGGGCGCTGCTGCGGCTCATCGCGGGCGACATCGCGGGCGACACAGCCGGCCACACCGGCCCCGGATCGACCCACACCCCGATGGCGATGCTGCACGCCACGGTCTCCCCCGGCGCGCAGCTGCGGCTGCCGTGGCGGCGCGACTTCAACGCGCTGGTCTACGTGCTCTCCGGCACCGGCACGGTCGGGCCGCTCGGCCACCCGGTGAAGACCGGCCAGCTCGCGGTCTTCGGTCCGGGCGACACGATCACGGTGGCGGCGGACCGCGTGCAGGAGTCCCGGCTGGCGGGCCTGGACGTGGTCGTGCTGGGCGGGCAGCCCATCCGCGAGCCGGTCGCCTGGGCAGGGCCGTTCGTCATGAACACCCGCGCCGAGGTCATGCAGGCCTTCGAGGACTACCAGAAGGGCAAGCTCGGCGTCGTGCCCGCGACGTACGTGCCGCACGGGCGGTAGGCGACCTCACCCGGGAGCGTCGGTACACCTCAGTACCGGGGCGGGCGGCGGACCGCGGCCGCCGCGGCACCGGTGACCAGGCTCCCGATCGCGACACCGATCACGAGGTGGATGACCGCCGTGGCGATCTTGACCGGGACCGGGGCGCCGCCCGTGAACGGCAGCACGACCGCGGCGGCTGTCACGAGCCCGATGATCCAGCCCAGGTAGGCCAGCGGCCGCGGCGTGGACACCAGCAGCAGGTGGGCGAGCCCCGTCGCGGCCAGGGCGGCCGCGGCGGCGAGCAGGCAGAGCAGGACGGCGTCGTCGTTGTCGAAACCGCGCGACGACGGCAGGATCGCCCGCACGATCAGCACCCCGACCAGCGCCACCAGCGCCGCGACGACGGCGGTGGCGAGGCCGCCCGCCCAGAGCTTGCCGGTGTTGACCACCGGCCCGCGGTCGGCGTCGCCCGGATCGTCGCCCCGGTCGTAGGCCCAGGTCTCGTCCGACGCGCGTCCGCGCCGGTCTCGAGGAGCGGTCATCAGGCGCCTCCGCATCTGCCGACTGGGCGAATCGCGGAATTATTGCGTAGCGACCTCACCCGCGCCGAGGCGGCCGGTGCGCGTCGCCCACCGCTCGAACCAGAGCGTGGCGAGCGGCGGGACGCTCGCCACCACGGCGAGCGCGACCGTCCAGCGGCCCCAGCCCAGCGCGCGGGCGGCGATCACCGTGACCACCAGGTAGGCGATGAACAGCGCCCCGTGGATCGGGCCGAAGACCTGCACCCCGATCTCGTTCTGCACGACGACGTACTTGAAGAACATGCCGACGAGGAGCCCCGCCCAGGAGCAGGCCTCGGCGACGGCGACGATCCGGAAGAGGCGCGCGACATCGATCACGAGCCGAATTCTACCGACTGTCGAAGTTGACCTGCCGCGTGTGGGCCAGTGCGACGCCCGGGCGGCACGGTATGCAGGCGGATGGGCACACGGATGGGCACCGGCACAGCAGGAGGACCGTCATGACGCCACCGGGGATCGAGATCGACGACGACCCGACCCGGGTCGACGTCGACGCGCTGCATCCCGCGCTGGCCGCGAGCTACTGGTCGCCGGGCGTGCCCCGCCACGTCGTCGAGGCCGCGATCGCCGGCTCGGACTGCTTCGGTGCCTACGACCGGACGCTGGTCCCGGGGCGCATGGTCGGCTTCGCCCGGCTCGTCACGGACCGGGCCACTTTCGGCTGGGTCGCCGACGTGATCGTGCTCCCCGACGCCCGCGGCCGCGGCATCGGAACGGCCCTCGTGCGGGCCGTCACCGAGCGCGCGGGCGCGTACGGGCTGCGCCGCCTCATGCTCGCCACCCGCGATGCCCACGAGCTCTACCGCCCGCACGGGTTCGCCGACGCCGGACCGGGCGTGCTCATGGAACGCCTCGAGGACCCCGCCCGGCTCTACGGCTCCTGAGCCGGGTCCTCGGCCCCGTCCTGCCCGCCGGCCCGCCGCGCCCGCTCGTGCAGCCGCGTCCGCACCTCGTCGGGGGTGTAGGCGCGCCGCCTGCGCTCGTCGCGCGCCACGACCACACCGGTCGCAGCCACGCCAGCCAGCCCGGCGAGGCCGAGCAGTTTCCACCACTTCCCCGTCACGGGACGAGAGCCTACGGCCCTACGATCTCGCAGGTGATCACCCTGGACGAGGCCGTCGAGCTGACCCGAACGGGCGACATCTGGATCTTCCGGGGGTCGGGTGGCGCGGACCGGGCGATCCGGGGGCTCACGAACGCCCCGGTCAACCACGTCGGCATGGCCGTGGTGATCGACGACCTGCCGCCGCTGATGTGGCACGCCGAGCTGGGCAAGGCCCTCGTCGACGTCTGGACGGGCACGCACCACCGCGGGGTGCAGCTGCACGACCTGCGGGCGGCCGTCCTGCAGTGGGGGCGCCGCTACCACCAGCGCGGGTGGCTGCGCCAGCTCTCCGGGCCGGTGGGCGAGCAGATGGAGGAGGCGGTGCTGCGCACGATCGCGCGGCTCGACGGCACCCCGTTCCCGTCGACGGCGCGGCTCGCGACCCGGTGGGCCCGCGGGCGGCTGCCGCGCCTGCGGTCGCTGGGCAGCACCGTGACCAGCACCGTGAGCAGCAGCGTGACCAGCACAGTGAGCAGCACGGTGGACACCGCGCGCGCCCTGCTGCGCCGCGACCCCGAGCCGTCCGGGCCGTCGGAGCCGTCCGGGCCGTCCATGGAGCCGGAGCCGGACGGGCCGACGCTGGAGACCGCGTACTGCGCGGAGGTCGTCGCCATCACCTACGAGGAGATGGGGCTGCTCACCCGCGACCGCTCGCCGAACTGGTACGACCCCGGCCGCTTCTGGAGCGGCCACGACCTGCAGCTCGCCGAGGGCTTCTCGCTCGGCGGCGAGATCGCGGTGTCGCTGCCGGACTGACGGTGCGCGGACCGACGGTGCGCGGGCCTCGTAGCCTGCCCGCCGTGACCGGCGCAGCGGACCTGACCGCGACACGATCCAGCTACGACGTCATGGCCGAGGGCTACGCGCAGCTCTTCCGCACCGCGCTCGACGACTCTCCGCTGGACCGGGCGCTGCTCGGCGGCTTCGCGGAGCTCGTTCTGCGCGACCACCCCGACGGGCCGGTGGTCGACGCGGGCTGCGGACCGGGCCGCGTCGCCGCCCTGCTGCACCGGCTCGGGCTCGCCGTGCGCGGGATCGACCTGTCACCGGCCATGGTCGAGCTCGCCCGTCGCGACCATCCCGGGATCGGCTTCGACGTCGCGGAGATGGGCGCGCTCGACACCGCGGACGCGAGCCTGGCCGGGATCGTCGCCTGGTACTCGCTCATCCACGTCCCCGCCGACCGGCGGGCGCGGGTGATCGGCGAGTTCCACCGCGTGATCCGACCGGGCGGCTACCTGCTGCTGGCCTTCCAGGTCGGCGACGACACCCTGCACCTCGACGAGGCCTTCGGCCACGACGTGTCGCTCGACTTCCACCGCCTGCAACCCGACGCCGTCGTCGCCTTGCTCGTCGATGGGGGGTTCGACATGACCGCCCGCCTGGTCAGGGCGCCCGAGCCGACCTGTGCGGCGGCGAGGATCCCGCAGGGCCTTGTCATCGCCCGCAAGCCATCGCCCGCAAGCCATCGCCCGCAAGCCATCGCCCGCAAGCCATCGCCCGCAAGCCGTCCCACCGGTCGGCAGGCCGGGCAGCGGAGCCGGACCTAGGCTCGGGCCCGTGACCCTCAGCACCGAGGAACAGGCCGTCGTCGCGACCGTGCGGGAGTTCGTCGACCGGGAGGTCCGGCCGACCGCCCGCGAGCTGGAGCACGCGGACACCTACCCGGAGAAGCTCATCGACCAGATGAAGCAGCTGGGGATCTTCGGGCTCGCGATCCCGCAGCCGTGGGGCGAGGCACCGGTCTCGATGCCCTGCTACGCGCTCGTCACGGCGGAGCTGGCGCGGGGGTGGATGAGCCTCGCGGGTGCCATGGGCGGGCACACCGTCGTGGCGAAGCTGCTACTCGCGTTCGGCACCGACGAGCAGAAGGACCGCTGGCTGCCGCGGATGGCCACCGGGGAGGTCCGCGCGACGATGGCACTCACCGAACCCGGCGGCGGGTCCGACCTGCAGGCGATGACGACGACGGCCCAGCGGGACGGCGACCACTACGTGATCAACGGCGCCAAGACCTGGATCACCAACGCGCGGCGCTCACGGCTCACCGCCCTGCTGTGCCGCACCGACCCCGCGGCGGACCCACCCCACCGCGGGATCAGCATCCTGCTCATCGAGCCGGGCCCCGGGTTCACCGTGTCCCGGGACCTGCCCAAGCTCGGCTACAAGGGTGTCGAGAGCTGCGAGCTGCACTTCGACGGCTACCGCATCCCGCTGTCCGCGCTGCTGGGCGGCGTCGAGGGCAGCGGATTCGCGCAGATGATGACGGGCCTGGAGACCGGGCGCATCCAGGTCGCCGCCCGCGCCCTGGGCGTGGGCCGGGCGGCGTTCGACGACGCATTCCGCTATGCGCAGGAACGGGAGAGCTTCGGGCGCCCGATCTGGCAGCACCAGTCGATCGGCAACTATCTGGCGGACATGGCGACGAAGCTCACAGCCGCCCGCCAGCTCATCCTGCATGCGGCCGAGAAGGCGGAGGCGGGGCTGCGCTGCGACCTCGAGGCCGGAATGGCGAAGCTGTTCGCCTCCGAGACGGCGATGCAGATCGCCCTGGACGCCGTACGCATTCACGGCGGCTACGGCTACTCCACCGAGTTCGACGTGGAGCGCTACTTCCGCGACGCTCCGTTGATGATCGTCGGCGAGGGCACGAACGAGATCCAGCGCAATGTCATCGTCGGCCAGCTCGTGAAACGGGGCGGGTTGGAGCGGTGACCGTGCCCGCGGCGTAGCGTCTGCCCCGTGGTGTGGACGCCGGGCCGGGTCGCGGCCCTGGGGGTGGCGGTCGCAGCGGTCGCCGGGGCGGCGAGCCTGGCGCGGGCGGCGGCGGGAGTGCCCACGGCGATCGGCGCCCGCCGCGGCGCGTTGCGGGCGGCGGCGGACGGATCCGCGCACCAGCGGGACGGGTTCTTCCACAACACCGAGCCGCCCACCGGCGGCAGCGACACCCGGACGATCCTGCGTGCGCTGCTCGCCCGCGGCGAGATCGGCACCCCTGCAGGCCCGGTGCCGCTGGCCCCGGTGCACGTCCCGGCGCGCGCGGCCCCGCTGGCCGTCACCTGGTTCGGGCACTCCAGCGCGCTGATCGAGATCGACGGCCGCCGCGTGCTCGTCGACCCGATGTGGGGTGAGCGGGCCTCACCGTCGCGGCGGGTGGGCCCGCGGCGCCTGCACGCGGCGCCCGTCGCGCTGTCCGCGCTGCCGCCGGTGGACGCCGTCCTGCTCTCCCACGACCACTACGACCACCTGGACCTGCCCACCGTCCGGGCGCTGGCCCGCGGGACCGGAGCGGTGTTCGTGGTCCCGCTGGGTCTCGGGGCGCACCTGCGCCGGTGGGGTGTGCCCGGGGAGCGGGTCGTGGAGCTGGACTGGGGCGCGCGCGTGGAGATCGCGGGGCTCGCCCTGCACTGCGCCCAGGCGCGCCACTTCTCGGGACGGGCACTGGTCCGCAACATGACGCTCTGGTCGTCCTGGGCGATCCTGGGCCCGCGCAGCCGCGTCTACTTCGGCGGCGACACCGGCTACACCCCCGCGTTCGCACGCACCGGGGCCGAGCTGGGCCCGTTCGACCTCGTGCTGCTGCCCGTCGGGGCCTACAGCCATCACTGGCCGGACGTGCACATGGACCCCGAGCAGACGGTGCGCGCGCATGCGGACCTGCGCGGCGACGTCCTGCTGCCGGTGCACTGGGCGACGTTCAACCTCGCATTCCACGGCTGGTCCGAGCCCGTGGAACGGGTCGTCGCGGCCGGGGACGCCGCGGGGATCCGGCTCGTCGTCCCCCGCCCGGGTGAACGCGTGGACCTGGCCGTCCGCCCGGAACTGCGCGACTGGTGGACGGAAGTGGGTTCGGCCGGAGTATCGGTGCCCGCTTCGGATCCGGCTCGGCGGGGTGGCCTGCGGATTCCGCTCGCCGGATTGTTCCGTTTCGGCAGCGTTCCATCGGTGGACACGACCCACCCCGGGTTCGACAATGTACGGGGCATCGATTAGGGTCGGCTTCGTCGAAATGGTCGACTCCTTCATCCGGGCGGATCCGCGATCCCGTTCTGCGGAACGGTGAGTGGTGCCCGCCCTACGATCTCGAAAGGCCCCGCCGTGGCGAAGCAGACAACGGTCACCCTGATCGACGACCTTGACGGTTCCCC
>NZ_JBFWVQ010000027.1:0-56305 GCF_050246655.1 Pseudonocardia sp. | reverse complement strand
ACAAGCGCGTATAGAGTGAGATGACCGATCGGCGCGACCCCGATCGCGCACGCACGAGGAGCAGAGCAACCATGGACTGGCGTCACCGCGCAATCTGCCGCGACGAGGACCCCGAGCTGTTCTTCCCGGTGGGGACGAGCGGCCCGGCCCTGCTGCAGATCGCCGAAGCCAAGACGGTGTGCCGCCGCTGCCCCGTGGTCACCGAGTGCCTGACGTGGGCGCTGGAGAGCGGCCAGGACGCGGGTGTGTGGGGTGGCATGAGCGAGGACGAGCGCCGCGCGCTCAAGCGGCGCAACACCCGCGCGCGGGCACACTCCGCCTGAGACATTCGACACAGCTCGGGCGGCCCCACGCCCGACGACTCCCCTCGCGGGTCCGGTCCGCACGGATCGGACCCGCACACATGGCACAGGCCGACCCGGCCGCCCGTCGCTCAGCTGGAGACGACGGGTAGGCGCAGCGCGGCGAGCGTACCGCCCTCGGGCCGGTCCGAGATCCGCAGATGCGAGTCGAGTTCGGAGCTGCACAGCGTCTGGACGATCTGCAACCCCAGGCCGTCGGCTTTCTCCAGAGAGAAGCCCGGCGGCAGGCCGCGGCCGTCGTCGGCGACCGTGACGTCCAGGCCCTCGCCCGAACGCACCGCCGTCACCACCACCTCGCCGGAACGTCCCGGCTCGAACGCATGGGCCAGCGCGTTGTGCACCAGCTCGGTGAGCACCAGCACCAGCGGCGTGGCGAGCTGGGCCGGGAGCGTGCCGAAGCTGCCGTCCCGGCGCACCTTGGAACGGGCGTCCGCGGTGGCACCGTCCCCGATCGCCGGGAGGACCTTGTCCACCAGCTCGTCGACGTCCACCCGGTCCGCCAGCGACACGGACAGGCTCTCGTGCACCAGCGCGATCGAGTTGACCCGGCGCACGCATTCGGCGAGCACCCGACGGGCTTCCGGGATCGTCGTGCGACGCGCCTGCAGCCGCAGCAGCGCCGCCACGGTCTGCAGGCTGTTCTTCACGCGGTGATGGATCTCGCGGATCGTGGCGTCCTTGCTGAGCAGCGCCTGGTCCCGGCGCCGCAGGTCCGTGACGTCGCGCACCAGCACCAGCGCGCCGGCCGCGTCCCCGCGTGGGCGCATCGGCAGCGCCCGTACCAGCATCACGGCACCGCGCGCCCGGATCTCGGTGCGGGGTGACGCGCGACCGGCGAGCGCCGCTCCGATCAGCGCGCCCACCTCGGCCGCGTCGAAGGGATCGGTGAGCAGCGCTCGCGTGGCCGCCGCGAGCGATGCGCCCACGAGGTCGCTGGCGTGCCCGAGGCGGTGGAAGGCCGAGGACGCGTTCGGGCTCGCGTAGGAGACGTTGCCGCCCGCGTCCAACCGGATCAGGCCGTCACCGGCGCGCGGGCTCGTGTCCACGACGGCGGCCTCCGCGGGCGGCGGGAACGTGCCGTCCGCGATCATCTGGCACAGGTCCGCCGCGCTGCCGAGGTAGGCGATCTCCAGTGGGCTGGGCATGCGTGGCATCCCCAGGTTCGTGTCCCGCGACAGCACCGCCACCACGTGTCCGTCCCAGCGCACGGGGACGGTCTCGCGGCGCACCGGCACCCCGCCGTGCCAGCGCGGCTCCTCGATCCGGAAAATCCGGCTCTCGATGACCGCCCGGCGCAGCTGCGGGTGCTCCTCGCTACTGACGCGCTTGCCGACCCGGTCCTCGTGGTAGGCCGTCGGCGCCGTCGTCGGGCGCACCTGTGCCACACACAGGAACTCCTCCGGGCGGGCCGCGTCGGCGGACACCGGCACCCACAGCAGGAAGTCCGCGAACGACATGTCGGCGAGCAGCTGCCACTCCGCCACCACCCGCTGCAGGTGCTGCACAGCGCCTGCCGGAAGGCGGGTGTGGGCCGCGAGGAGATCGCTCAGGGTCGTCATCGACTCCGATACTCCCACGTCCCGACCGCCGCGCGGACCGCTTCGAGGCGGGTGCGACACTCGACGCCAACCTGCGATGCAACGAGGAGGTCAGTGATGTCCAAGCGCGGACGCAAGAAGCGTGCCAGGAGGAAGAACGGCGCCAACCACGGCAAGCGGCCCAACACCTGAGCAGCCGCCACGGGCCCGGAGGTCAGGAGCGACGCTCCACCCGGGTCGCCCGCACCTCCGTCGTGCGCACCTCGACGGTGGTGCCCTCCGGGCCCGACTCCACCGTCACCTGCGCCTGCTGCATCACCGCCACGCGGATCTGGCGGCGCAGCCGCTCCTTGAACTCCGCAGGCGCGAGCTCCCCGCCGCAGCGGCTGGCGAGCAGCCGCTTCACCGCCTCGTCGATCCCGTACTGGGCCAGGCACGGACTGCACTCGTCGAGATGCCTGGCGAGCAACGCGCGCCGCTCCTGGTCGCACTCGTGATCCAGGAACAGCCACACCTGGGCGAGCACCTCGGAGCAGTCCGTCTCGTGGGGGTCTCCGCAGCTCACGACGACACCTCCTGCTCACCACGCGGAGCGACGGCGGAGCGAGCCTCGGCACCCCGCAGGAACCCGCGCTCCCGGGCGGTGTCGGTGAGCAGCTCGCGCAGCTGGCGGCGGCCGCGGTGCAGCCGCGACATCACGGTACCGATCGGGGTTCCCATGATCTCGGCGATCTCCTTGTAGGCGAAGCCCTCGACGTCGGCGAGATACACCGCCATGCGGAAGTCGTCCGGCAGCTGCTGCAGCGCCGCCTTGACGTCGTCGTCCGGCAGCCGGTCCAGCGCCTCCAGCTCGGCCGAGGGCAGTCCCTGCGACGTGTGCTCGCCGGCCTGGGCGATCTGCCAGTCCGTGATCTCCTCGGTCGGCTGCTGCAGGGGCTGGCGCTGACGGCGGCGGTAGCCGTTGATGTAGGTGTTGGTGAGGATCCGGTACAGCCACGCCTTGAGGTTGGTGCCGGCGCGGAACGTCGCGAACGCAGCGTAGGCCTTGAGGAAGGTCTCCTGGACGAGGTCCTCGGCGTCGGCCGGGTTGCGGGTCATCCGCAGCGCGGCGCCGTAGAGCTGGTCGATCAGCGGCATCGCGTCGCGCTCGAACCGCGCGGCCCGCTCGGCCGGCGTCTCGCTCTCGGGTACGCCGGTGTCGGCCACGGCCGCCGTCTCGGAGCCTGCCCCCTCGTTCGTGGCCTCGCCGTCGAGGGCGGAGCCGGACACGGGGTCTGACACGGGGTGGGACACGGACTCCTCCAGGGGAGCCCTCGTGCCGGTGGTCACCGAGGTGCCGGGCACCGCGCTCCTCTCGGGACGGGACGGGCCGTCGGGGACGGCCGCGATGGCGGGACCGTTCGAGCGTACGCGCCGCCCGCCCGGGCGGCGCGCCGGACGCTCCATGAGTGCCTGTGTCACGTTTGGACCAACACCGGCGCGGGAGCCCCGATTCCCTCACCTAGGGTGACGTGCGTGGCAGGACAGGGCACCCCCGCGACGGCACTGCTCGCGCGGCAGAAGGTCGCCCACCGGATCCATTCCTACACCCACGGCGCGGGCCAGGCCTACGGGCCGGAGGCCGCGGAGCTGCTCGGGCTGGACCCGGCGCGGGTGTTCAAGACGCTGGTCACGGAGGTCGACGGGAAGCTCACCGTCGGCGTGGTCCCGGTGTCGGCGACGCTGGATCTCAAGGCGATCGCCGCCGCCGTCGGGGGCAAGCGGGCGCGGATGGCCGAGGTCGCCGCCGCCGAGCGGGCGACGGGCTACGTGGCGGGCGGCATCTCGCCGCTGGGGCAGCGCAAGCGGCTGCCGGTGGTGGTGGACGCCTCCGCGACCGGGTTCGACACCGTGTTCTGCTCGGCGGGACGGCGCGGGCTCGAGGTGGAGCTCGCGCCCGCGGAGCTGGTGCGGCTCACGGCCGCGACGGTGGCACCGATCGCGGCGGGCACCTGAGGGTCGGCTGCCGCGGCAGGTGGGCCTGCCGGCCTCGTGGCCGGCCACGGCGACCGGCCACGACGGCCGTGCACCCCGGCAGCGCACGACCGGCCTGAACGCACACTCGGCACGGCGAAACCCGCAACTCGCGGCCGCGGGACCCGCAACTCGCGGCCGCAGGATGCGCAACTCGCGGGGGTCGGCGGGTGGATCAGCCTGCGGGGACGACGCGGGCGAGCCACTGCGCGACGGTGGCGCGCAGCAGCGGGCGGTCCGCCTTCAGCGAGTGGTCGCCACGCAGCAGCACCAGCTCGCGGCCGGGGGCGGCCTCGGGAACCCCGAAGGCGTCCCGGGCGCCCTGCACGACCAGGACCGGGACCTCGGGTGCGGCCAGTTCGGGCAATCGCGTCCGCTCGGGACGGCCGGGCGGGTGCAGCGGGAACGCCAGGCAGAGGACGGCCACCGCACCCCCGGGGCCGGCGGTCCGGCACGCGACGCGCGCCCCTGAGCTCCGGCCACCGAACACCAGCGGGCCGTCGTGGAGCGACGCGCGGACGTCGGCCACGACCGCGAGCCACGCGGCGTCGAGCTGGTCGGTCGGGGCGACGTTGCGCCGCCCCGCCACGCGGTAGGGCTGCTCGACCCCGACGACGAGCAGGCCCGCGGCGAGGGCCTCCTCCGTCGCGGCGACGAGGTCCGGCGCGGCGAGGCCGCCACCCGCGCCGTGGCCCAGCAGCAGCGCGGCCCGGACGCGGCTGTGGCCGCCCGCCCCGGGCTGCGGACGCCGGACGGTGATGCGGGCGGGACCGTGCGGGGTGGCGACCTCGCGCACCACCGGGTCGGTGTCGGCCGCGGTGGGATCGGCGGCGGGACCGGCGGCGGGGGCCGGGCCTGCAGCGGCGGTCGACACGGTCGACACCGTCGACACCGTCGACACCACCGCGCCGGCCACCGCGGCCCCGCCACCCCGTGCGCCCGCGACGCCACGGCCCGTCACGACGGGTTCGGCCCGGCGAGCAGGTCCAGCTGCAGCGGCTCGGCGACGTCGGCCTCCGCGAGCGGTTCCAGCAGCTCGGGCCCGTTGTTGCGGACGCTGTTCACCGCGGAGGACACCGCCCGCAGCTCGAAGTGGGCCACCAGCTCCGGCGACGGCGGGGCGAGCAGCGCGGCCACCGCGTCGTCCGTGGCGGGGCGGTCCGGGTCCAGCCAGGCGTCCCACGCGTCGGGCGGCAGGACGAGCGGCATCCGGTCGTGCACCTGGGCGAGCGCGCCGACGGCGTCGGTGGTGAGCACCGCGCAGGTGACCAGCCCGTCCGGGAACTCCGGGTCCTCGTCGCGCTTCCAGTACTCCCACAGGCCCGCCATCGCGAGCGACGCCCCGTCGGCGTAGCTGGTGTAGTACGGCTGCTTGTGTTCGGGCCCGCGCTGCCACTCGTACCAGCCCGCGGCCGGGATCAGGCAGCGCCGCGACGCCATCGCCCGGCGGAACGCGGGCTTCTCCCGCGCGCTCTCGACCCGCGCGTTGATCATCCGGGCGCCGCCCTTGGCGTCCTTCGCCCAGGAGGGGACGAGACCCCAGCGCATCATGCGCAGGGTCCGCTCGGTGTGGTCCGGGTCAGGGGTACCGTCCTCGTCCCGAGGGTGGCGCTCGACGACCGCGACGACCTGCTTGGTCGGCGCGACGTTGTAGTCCTGCGTCGCCCCGCCTGCGGTGGCGTCCACGGCCCGGAACTCGTCGGCGAGGTCGGCGGGGGCCTTGATCGAGGCATAGCGACCGCACATGCCCCCATCCTTCCACCGCCCGCGTGGCCGGGACGTCACCCGCCGCCGGGTGGGGAATCATGGGCGGCGTGAGCCCTCAGCCGATGGAGCGCCCCTGGCCCGCCCCGCACGCCGCGGCCCCCGTCCGCGGCACCGTGTCGGTGCCCGGGTCGAAGTCGGTGACGAACCGCGCGCTGCTCCTCGCGGCGCTGTCCGGCGGCCCAGCGCGGGTGTCGGGTGCGCCCGCGACCCGTGACACAGCCTTGATGGTCGGCGCGCTGCGGGCGCTCGGCGTGCCCGTGGACGTCGGCGGTGTCGGCGGTGTCGGCGGTGTCGGCGGTGTCGGCGGTGTCGGCGGTGTCGACGGTGAGGACGTGGCGGTCGCCGTGCACGCCGGGTTCGCCGGCGGCGGCACCGTGGACTGCGGCCTGGCCGGCACCGTGATGCGGTTCGTCCCGCCCGCGGCGGCGCTCGCGGACGGCCCCGTCCTCTTCGACGGCGACGCCCGCGCCCGGGAGCGCCCGATGCGCACGGTGCTGGACGCGCTGCGCTCGCTCGGCGCCCGCGTCGACGGGGACGCGCTGCCGTTCACGCTGCGCGGGTGCGGGACGCTGCCCGGCGGCGAGGTGGTGATCGATGCCTCGGCGTCGTCGCAGTTCGTGTCGGGCCTGCTGCTCTCGGGGGCCCGCTACGACAAGGGCGTCACGGTGCGCCACCGTGCCTCCACCGGCACGCCGGTGCCGTCGCTGCCGCACATCGCGATGACGGTCGCGATGCTGCGGGAAGCCGGCGTCACGGTGGACGACGCGGAGCCGAACACCTGGCGGGTGCTGCCCGGGCCCGTCGCACCGCGGACGTGGGCGGTGGAGCCGGACCTGTCCAACGCCTCGGTGTTCCTCGCCGCGGCCGCGCTCACCGGCGGCGAGGTGACGGTCGCGGGCTGGCCTGCGGGCTCCGTCCAGCCGGGCACGGAGTTCCTGGACGTCCTCGCGCAGGCCGGCGCGGAGGTCTCCCCCGGCCCCGCGGGCATGACGGTGCGGGGCACCGGCGGGCTGCGTGGCGTGGACGTGGACCTGCGCGACGCCAGCGAGCTGACGCCGACGGTGGCGGCGCTCGCCGCGTGCGCCGCCACGCCGTCGCGGATCCGCGGGGTGGCGCACATCCGCGGCCACGAGACGGACCGGATCGCCGCGCTCGCGACCGAGCTCACCGGCCTGGGCGGCGACGTCACCGAGACGGAGGACGGGCTGGAGATCCGGCCCGCGCCGCTGCACGGCGGCCCGTGGCAGGCCTATGCCGACCACCGGATGGCCACCGCGGGAGCGCTGGTCGGGCTGGTGGTGCCCGGCGTCGTCGTGGACGACGTCGCGTGCACGTCGAAGACGATCCCGGACTTCCCCGGTCGCTGGGCGGAACTCCTCGGCACGTGAGGGCCCGCGAGTACGACGAGTCCGACGTCCGGGTGCGGCCCGGCCGCCGGGGCAGCCGCCCGCGCAGCAAGCGCCGCCCCGACCATGCCGACGCGCAGCCCGCGATGGTGACGGTCGTGGACCGCGGGCGCTGGACGTGCGCTCCGGACGGCGACCCGGACCGCGCGCCGGTGACGGCGATGCGGGCCCGTGAGCTGGGCCGCACACCCATCGTCGTCGGGGACCGGGTGGGGCTGGTGGGCGACCTCTCCGGCGCCCCCGACACGCTCGCCCGGATCGTGCGGGTGGAGGAGCGCTCCAGCGTCCTGCGCCGGACCGCCGACGACACCGACCCCTTCGAGCGGATCGTCGTGGCGAACGCCGAGCAGCTCGTGATCGTCACGGCGCTCGCGGACCCGGCGCCGCGCACCGGTTTCGTCGACCGCTGCCTCGTCGCCGCCTACGCCGGCGGGCTCAGCCCGCTGCTGTGCCTCACGAAGGCCGACCTGGCCGATCCGGCACCGTTCGCGGCGCAGTACGCCGACCTGGACCTGCCCGTGGTGGTCACGCGCTTCGGCCAGGGCGCGATCGTGGGCGGCGACGTGCTCGCGGCGCGGCTCGCCGGGAAGGTCTCGGCGCTGATCGGGCACTCCGGGGTCGGCAAGTCCACGCTCGTGAACGCGCTGCTGCCCGAAGCGGACCGCGCGGTCGGCGCAGTGTCCGCGATCGGCAAGGGGCGGCACACCACCACCGCGGCGATCGCGCTGCCGCTGCCCGGGCCGGAGCACGGCTGGATCGTCGACACGCCCGGCGTGCGCTCCTTCGGGCTCGCGCACGTCACCCCCGACGACGTGATCGCGGCGTTCGGCGACCTCTCCGCCGCGATCGAGGACTGCCCGCGCGGCTGCGGCCACCTCGGCCCTCCCGCGGATCCCGAGTGCGCCCTGGACGGCCTCGTCGAGCGGGGGGAGCTGCGGCCCGCACGGCTCGCGGCGCTGCGACGCGTCCTGGTCGCGCTGCGCGATCCGGGCTACTGACACTAGTCTGTCCGGCGGAACTTTGTCCGGGGACGTAGCGGATCTGCGCCTGCGCCGACTTCGGTGATGTCGATCGAGAGGGGCCGCCGGTGACCCGCAACGGACGGATCGTGCTCGCCGCCGTCATGGCGGCGATCGTGCTGATCGCAGTGATGATCACCTGGGCGCTGGCGCACCCCTCGCCCACCCCGACGCCGGCCGCCGCACCTGCGGGGAACGCGACCCCGGATCCCGTCATCACCTCGTTCCACATGATCGCGGAGTTCGACTGCCCGGGCGGCACGGCGTCCGTCCCGGCCGCGTGGACGACCAAGGACGCCACATCGGTGAGTTTCGCCGTGAACGGCACGGCGTTGCCGAACGCGGCGGGCTACCCGGTGAGCGGCACGGCGGAGCTGCCGGTGCCGTGCGACGGGAAGTCGCACGCGGTCACCCTGACCGCGAAGGACGGCACCGCGAGCGTGAAGCGGACCGTCTACGTCAACACGCAGCAGCCCACTCCGCCGCCGCCGGGGGCGCCGGACGTCTCGGCGTTCCAGATCCTCGAGAACGTGACCTGCACGGGCGGGCAGCCGCTGCTGGTGGCGGCCGCCTGGGCGACCCAGAACGCGACCGCCGTGAGCTTCTCGGTCGACGGGCAGCCCCTGCCGGCCGCCGCGGGCTTCCCCGTGACCGGTGCCGGCAAGATCCCGGTGCCGTGCGACGGAGCCGAGCACGTCGTCACGCTGACGGCGGCGAACGCCGCGAACCAGACGGCGGCGCTCAGCCGCCCGGTGAACACCACGGTGGCCCCGCCGCCCACCCCGCCGCCGACCACCACCGTGACGACGACCGTGACGACGACGGTCACGACGCCGACGACGACGGTGACCATCACCCCGACGGAACCGGTGACGCCACCGGTGACCGTGCCCGACGATCCCACGACGACCCCGGACGGCGGCTGATCGGGTCCGGCAGGCCCCGGTTCAGCCGGGGCCGGGCGGGCGCGGCGGACCCCCGGCCCCGTCGCCACCCGGATCCGCCTCGGCGACCCGGTCGGCCGGGTCCAAAAGCTGCCCCGACTCGGGCAGGCCCCGCCGGTGCACCGCGACGGCCACGGCGGGCAGCAGCAGCACCGTGAGCATCCCCGCCCCGACGAGGGCGGCGGCGTTCTCGGGCAGCATGAGGCCGTTGCGTCTGCCGATCTCGGTGAGCGCGACGAGCAGCGGCAGCGTCGTGGAGGTGATGAGCAGCATCTCCACGCGCTCGCGCCGGTCCAGCGTGCCGCGGTACACCAGCAGCGTGGGCAACCCGCGGATCGCGACGATCAGGCCGAAGAAGGCCAGCACCCGTAGCGGGTTCTCGGCGATGGACTGCAGGTCGAGCACCATGCCGGAGTAGACGAAGAAGATCGGGACGAAGAAGCCGTACGCGATGGCGTCCATCTTCCCCTCGAGCACCGGTGCGGCCGGCCCCGACCAGCGCCGCAGCACCAGCCCGGCGGCGAACGCGCCGAGGACGGCGTCGAGGTGGAAGGTGTTCGTCGTCGCGAGGAGGAGCACGAGCAGCAGCACCGTGAGGCGCACCGTGATCTGGTTGGTCTCGTGCTGCAGGCCCGCCAGGAGGTCCGAGATCCGCCGACTGCGCAGCAGCCGGGAGGCGGCCGACAGCAGCAGCGCGAGCACGACCACCCCGGCCAGCGACGCGAGCGCGACGAGCCGGTTGGCGACCCCGAGGAAGATGGCGATACCGAGGATCGGCAGGAGCTCGCCGACCGCACCGCTCGCGAGCAGGTGACGGCCGAGCCCGCCGCGCAACATGTCGTTCTCGCGCAGGATCGGCAGCAGCGTGCCCAGCGCGGTGGTGGTGAGCGCGAGCGCGACGGGCACGAAGTCGCGCACGAAGCCCACCGACACCAGCGCGGCCACCGCGCCGATCGCGAGCGCGAGGCTGATCACCCAGGACAGCAGGGCGGAGCGGCCCTCGTGCTGGCGGAAGAGGCGGACGTCGACCTCGTAGCCCGCGAGGAGGAACACGAAGCCGATCCCGACGTCGGCGAGGAACTGGATGCTCTCGGGGGTGCCGAACTGGAACCCCTGCGGGCCGATGATCATGCCGCCGATCAGCAGGAGCACGACCTGCGGGATCCGCGGTCCCGGCAGCAGGGCGAGGATCAGCGGCGCGAGGGCGCCGACGACCGCGACGGCCAGCAGCGTGTCGATACTGCTGGTGAGATCCACGGGTGACGTCAGGTGTTGTCGATCTCGAACCGGCCCGGGGACCGGCGGCGACCGCGCGTCGCGCTGGCCGCGGCCCCGGAGACGAGGCTGCCGATGGCGACACCGAGGACGAGGTGGATGATGCTCTTCGCCAACGCGATGCCGAACGGGTCGGCGAGGAACGGGACAACCACCGCGGCCGTGGTGACCAGCCCGACGATCCAGCCGAAGTACGACATCGGCTGCGGGGTGGACAGCAGCAGCAGGTGGGCCAGGCCGGTGGCGACGAGGGCCGCGGCGGCCGCGGCCGCGCACAGCAGCAGCGTGTCGGAGTCCCCGAACGCCCCGGCCTCGCGCGGCGAGTAGAGCGCCAGCTGCGCGATCGTGCGGGCGACGAGCACGCCGACCAAGGCGATCAACGCGGCGATGACGGCGGTGGCGAGACCTCCCGACCACAGCCGCGCCGCGTCGACCGGCGGAGGGCCGGTCTCCTCGTAGTAGCCCATCTGGCCCCCCTTCCTGATCGTTCTCCCCGGCGGGGAGTCTGGCCGCACCGGCGCCGTCCCGTCCAGCACTTCCGCACGGAGCGACCCCGGTGGAGCATCGGGGCCTGCACACACGGGGGTGGGCGATGGTGGGGTGGAGCGTGGCCGACCGGCACGTGCTGGTGGCCTGCATGCTGGTGGCGTTCCTGGTGACGTTCCTCGCGACGCGCCTGGTCACCCGCGCCATCCGGGCCGGTCGAGGGCCGTTCCGGGACACCACGGTCGGCGGCGTGCACGTGCACCACCAGGTCTACGGGATCTTCCTGCTGCTCCTCACGGGGACGGCCGCCTTCACCTACCGTCCGGAATCGCCGTGGGTGGAGGTGCTCGCGGTCCTCTTCGGCGTGGGCGCCGCGCTGACGCTCGACGAGTTCGCGCTGTGGCTGCACCTCGAGGACGTCTACTGGTCCGCGGAGGGGCGTACCTCCGTCGACGCGGTGATGCTCGCGACGGTGATCGGCGCGCTCCTGCTGATCGGGGCGAACCCGTTCGACGAGTTCGACGCCGACGGCGAGGCGACGGTCGCGGTCTCGGTCCTGCTGAACGCCGCGTTCGTGGGGGTAGCTCTCCTGAAGGGGAGGGTCGTCCTGGCCGTCGTCGGGATGTTCGTGCCCCTGGTGGCGTTCGTGGCGGCGCTGCGCCTGGCCCGGCCCCGCTCACGGTGGGCCCGCCGCTACGACCCGGAGAAGCTCGCCCGCAGCCACGCCCGCTTCCCGGCCGCCCGCGAGACCCGCCTGGACCGGCTCGTCGACCTGTTCGCGCTGCCGCCCGAGCCCGCCGACCGCGATCCCTTCAGTCCCGAGCCGGCCGCTGGTGGCCTGGTGACGCGGGAGCCGGGCGGGTCGCGTCGGAGCGGCTGAGCACCGCAGCGCCGCCGACCGCGAGCAGCAGCCCGACCGCGCACGGCCACGCCCAGCCCGGGCGCACGGTGTCGCCGAGCAGCACGACGCCCGCCAGGCCCGGCACCACCGCCTCGGTCACGACGAGCACGCCCGTCACCGTGGCGACGTCGCCGCGGGTGAGCGCGCGGGTGTAGGTGGCCACGCCGAGTGCGGCGAAGACGGCGAACGCGTAGGCGGACGGCTCGGCCGGCAGCGTCGTCAGGTCCTGGGCCAGGCTGGGGCTCAGGTGCAGCGCACGCACGGCGAGCGCCACGCCGCCGAAACCCAGCCCGGCGACGACCGCGCACGGCACGGGCCGGGCCGCCCGCCACGCGGGGACGGCCACCGCGGCCAGCACCAGCGACGTGCCCAGCAGGATGATCCCGACGCGCGCCGTCGGCTCCGCGTCGGTGCCCGCACTCGCGGCGACGACGGTCAACCCGCCGACGCAGGCGGCGATCGCGAGCCGGTCCGCGCGATGCAGCGGCTGGGCGTAGAGGCGGTGCGCGGCGAGGGCGGTGATCGCGATCGACCCGGCGAGCACGGCCTGTACCGCGAACACCGGTAGGTAGCGCAGCGCCAGCACGGTGAGCGCGAACCCCAGGACGTCCACCCCGAGCCCGACCAGGTACAGCGGCTGGGACAGCAGGCGGCGGGCCCCGGCCGCCCGCCGCCCGCCCGCGGCCTCCAGCAGGCCTGCGGCGCTGTTGGACACCGCCGCGCAGAAGGCCGCGACGAGGCCCACGACCGCCGCCACGCCGGCCTCCCTCCCGGCCGGACCGTCCGGCACGGGGCCGAGCCTGCCCGATCGCGGCTACTGGGGGCGACCGCCGGGCCGATCCGGGTCGATCCGGTCGGGTCCGGGTGGCCCGGTCCCACGAGCACCGCCGATCCGCCGCAGGTCCGGGCCGTCCGGGGACGCTGCGGCGCCGCGGCCGCCGGGAACGTCCCCCCGCGCAGGGCGAGCGCGGTGCGCACCGCGAGCAGGCCGAGCAGCGCGGTGACGGCCGCGAGCAGCGTCGCGGTGGCCGCACCTGCCGCGAAGGCGGGCAGCAGCACCACCCAGTGCAGCAGGTAGCCGGCCGTCGCCGCGTAGGGGAACGCGAACGCCCAGCTCGCCGGTCCGAACCCGGCCCGCCGGTAGCGGCGTGCCAGGAGGCACTGCTGTGCGAGCGCCGCGAGGACCGCCACGAGCAGGACGGCCCCGAACGCGTCGATGCGCCCGCCGGTGAGCGCGAGATGGGCGCTGCCGGCGAGCACCGGCGGGGCGATCTCCAGCGCCCGCGCGGGCATCAGCGCAGGCGGCAGCGGATGACGGGTCGACCGCAGCACGACCAGCGGGCCCAACACCACCCAGCAGGCCAGGCCCGCACCGAGGCCGATCCGGGCCGGGCCGGGGAACCCGGCGTGGGCGAGGGTCGTCGCGGCGAACAGCGGACCCACGACGGCCGGCAGGAGGTGGCCGGGGTGCAGGTCACGCAGCCGCGGCCGGCCGCCCGGCCGGGCGAGCACCAGCGCGCCGACCAGCACGGTGAGCATCGCGCAGACGGCCGCCGGGCCCGCCAGGCCCAGCCCCGCGGCGACGCTCGTCGCTCCGATCGGCAGCAGGCACAGGTACGGCGCGCGCCCGGGGTCACCGAGCTCGGCGGCCAGGCCGCGACGGCGGCGCAGCACCGGCCGGGCCCAGGCGACGGCCAGCGTCGCCCAGGCGAGGCCGGCGGGCAGGTAGAGCGCGGTCGCGGGCCAGGAGGGCGCCGCGCCGAGGTGGTGGGCGGCCGCCCACGTCCCTGCCGACGCGGCGATGCCGGTGGCGATGCCGAGGAGGTTGGGGGTGACCCGGGCCGCGGGTGCGGCACTCACGACGACCTCCTCGGCGTTGTCCCGGTGTTCTCCCCGGCGTTCTTGGCGTTCTCGGCGTTCTCCCCGGCGTTCTCCGCGGCGTTCTCCCCGGCACAGCGGGCGGGCGGGTCAGCCGGACTGCGTCCACGTGCCGTCCGGCCAGCGGTAGGCGTCGCCGAACCGCCGCGGCGCTGGCCCGCTCGGGATGCCGTCCCGGCCCCGGCGGGTCCGACGGCGGCCGAGAACGCGCCGCATGCGCGTGGCGACGGTGGCGTCACGATTCGTCGACATGACGTCCCGCTCAGCAGTGCGGCAGCGTGGTCGGCGCGGAAATCGCGTCGCGGTGGACGTATCCGTCGCTTTCCGAACCCTTGATGCGGAACCAGTTGAAATTGCCGTTGCGCTCCTGGCCCTCGGTGAGGCACAGGGCCTCGACCCGCTCGCCCTGGTGCAGCGCCTGCACCCGGACGGAGTCGGTGGACGGGCTGGTGTACGACCAGGTTGGCTGCTTGATCACAGCGTTGGTCCCGCTGGCGTCCGCGGTCCCGGCCAGCCCGAAGAGCCCGCCGGCGACGATCGCCGAAACGGCCGTTGCGGTGGCGATCCAAGGCATGTCAATTGCTCCTTCTCGGTGGCGGAGAATCGTGTTCTCCTGGCCTTGCTCGGCGCTTTCTGCGCCCACCGAGAAATATGCCGGAAAAGGACTTCCCGCGGGATCGGGTGATCAGCCGACGGATCAGGGGAACGTCGCTGTCGGGCGATCGGCCGACAGCGGGTCGGTCATTCGAGAAGGCCCCGGCGCATCGCCTCGGCCACCGCCGCCGCCCGGTCCCCGACACCCAGCTTCTCGTAGAGCCGCTGGGTGTGGGTCTTCACCGTGCTGACGCCGATGACCAGCTCGGCCGCCACCTGCGGGATCGACAGACCCCTGGCGAACGCCGCGAGCACCTGCCGCTCCCGCTCGCTCAGCACGGGTCCGGCCTGCTCGGCCCGCCGCCGGATCTCGCCGGCGAGGCCCGCCGCGAGCTCCGCCGGGACCACCGTCCCGCCGCGAGCCACCTCCAGCACGGCCTGCACGATCTCGCCGCGGCGGGCCTCCTTCGACAGGTAGCCCGCCGCGCCCTCCTGCAGCGCCTGGTAGACGATCGCGCTGTCGGTGAACGCCGACAGCAGCAGCACCCGCGTGGGCAACCCGTCACGCACCACCGCGTGCACCACGCCGACGCCGTCGACACCGGACATCTGGTAGTCCACGAGCGCCACCGCGGGCCGCTCGGCGCGGATCGCCGCGAGCGCCTCGTGGCCGTCCGCCGCCTCGGCGACGACCTCCACCAGGCCGCTGCGGACCAGGCCGCGGCTCACCCCGTCCCGGAAGAACGGGTGGTCGTCGGCGATGACGACCCGCACCCGGGAGCCGGGCATCATGAGCTCCTTCCGGCGTCGGGCACAGCGCTCGCGATCCAGCAGTCGCTCCAGGATAGGGACGCCGCGACGCAGGGGGTACGACGATGGACGGCGTGACGCTCGATCCCGGAAGGGCCGGGCCCGACCCGGCCGGGCTCGACGAGGCCGTGCGTGCGCACACCCGGCGCGGCGTGCGGCTGCAGCTTGTCGTGCGGGCCGTGCTGGTGGTGTTCGTCGGCCTGACGATGACGGTCGTCCCGCCGACCCGGGGTGCCGCCGCTGGCTACGCCCTCGTCGGCGCCTACGCGCTGTGGGCGGTGGGGATCGCGGTGTGGATCCACCGCGGTGGCCGTGCGGCGGAACGCATGGCGTGGCTCGCACTGTTCGTCGACCTCGCCGTGCTCGCCGCGCTGACGCTCGCCACCGGCCTGGAGGCGCAGCAGAGCTGGACCGCGGACGTCCTGATCAACGGTTTCTTCCTGATCCCGGTGCTCGCCGCGACGGATCTGCGGCCGCGCGTCTGCGCCGCCGTCGTCGTCCCGACGGTGCTGGTGTCGCTCGCCGCGAGCATCGCCACCCGGTCCGCCAACGAGGAGCCGTGGGCGTCGATCGCGTTGCACACCCTAGTGCTGGCCGGGGTCGGGACGGCCTGCGTCGGGCTCTCCCGCATCCAGCGCTCGCGGCTCGCGGCGATCAGCGGGCTGCTCGGCGAGCGGACGGCGCTGCTCGACGAACTGGTGCGCACCGAGGAGCGCGAGCGCCGGACGCTGTCCGAGCAGCTGCACGACGGCGCCCTGCAGTACGTCCTCGCCGCCCGCCAGGACCTCGACGAGCTGCGCGATCCCGACCCCCTTCCCGACGCCGTCGAACGCCTGGAGCACGCCCTGGCCGAGTCGTCGCGGCTGCTGCGCTCGACGGTGAGCGAGCTGCACCCGGCCGTCCTGCACCAGGCGGGGCTCGCACGGGCGCTGCGTGACCTGGCGGCGTCGACGCGGGGGGTCGCCGTCGAGGTGGCGCTGCGGGACTGGCCTGCTGACCTGCGCACGTCGCAGGACACGCTGCTGTTCTCCGCCGCCCGCGAGCTGCTCGGCAACGTCACCCGCCACGCCGCCGCCGGGACCGCGCGGGTCGCGCTGGCCCGCGACGGCGCCACCGCGCGCCTGGAGGTCGCCGACGACGGCCGCGGGATCGCCGACGGGGCGCTGGCCGACAGCCTCCGCGACGGGCACATCGGGCTGCGGTCGCACCAGTTGCGGGCGGCCGCCGCGGGGGGCCGCCTCACGCTCGCCCCGGCCGTCCCACACGGCACGGTCGCGACGGTGGAGCTGCCGCTGACGGGCTGAGCTCGCGGTGCGGGCCGGGTCGGCCGGGCCGGGTCGGCCCGGCCCGGCCCGGGCCACCCCCGGTGCCGTGCTGAGCCACCCCTGTGCCGTGCCACCCCCGGTGCCGTGCTGAGCCACCCCCGGTGCCGTGCTGAGCCACCCCCGGTGCGCCGTGGAACACACCCCGCGACGCATGCACACACCGCCCACCCGCCCGGTCGCACACATGCGCGAGCGCCCGCACACACCCCACGACGCCCGCGCACACCGCCCACCGTGTGTGCCAGCACCCCGAGGTCTGTGCCAGCGCCGCGGCGTCGGTGCCAGCACCCGGAGGCACGTGCCGGCACTCGAGCGTGTGTGCCAGCACCCGGACGCGCGAGCACGACGGGCAGACACGGCGACGGGCAGACGCGGCGACGCCCACCCCGAACTGCGCCCCACGCGGTCGCACACATGCGCGAGCGCCCGCACACCCCACGACGCCCGCGCACACCGCCCACCATGTGTGCCAGCACCCCGAGGTCTGTGCCAGCACCCCGAGGTCTGTGCGAGCGCCGCGGCGTCGGTGCCACGCACCCGGAGGCACGTGCCGGCACTCGAGCGTGTGTGCCAGCACCCGGAGGCGCGCACGAGCACGACGGGCAGACACGGCGACGGGCAGACGCGGCGACGCCCACCCCGAACTGCGCCCCACGCGGTCGCACACATGCGCGAGCGGCCGCACACACCCCACGACGCCCGCGCACACCGCCCACCATGTGTGCCAGCGCCGAGAGGTGTGTGCCAGCGCCGAGAGGTGTGTGCCAGCACCCCGGGGTCTCTGCCAGCGCCGCGGGGTGGGTGCCAGCGCCGCGGGGTCTGTGCCAGCGCCGCGGGGTGGGTGCCGGCCACCGCGAGGTCGGGCCCGGCCCGCGGCCAGGTCTCAGCCCCCGAACGTCACGACGGCCTGGTCGAGCACCATCTGGTTCGCGTGGTCGGTGGGCGAGAACCCGGGCAGCGTCGCGAGCGGGATGCCCTCGGCCTCCGCGGCGTCGAACGCCGCGGTGCTCGCGGAGCGCCCGGTCACCGTGAAGGAGTCGATGAGGTACGGCAAGCCCTGGGCCACGATCGCCGACGGCGCGTCCATCACGTGCAGGTGCAGGTGCGGGGCCACCGAGTTGCCGGTGTTGCCGACCAGGCCGAGCACGTCGCCCTTGCGGACGGTGTCGCCCCGCTTCACGCGCACCGACCCCGGCTGCAGGTGGGCGTAGTTGACGTAGAAGCCGTCGCCGATGTCGAGGACGACGAAGTTGCCGTCCGCCTCAGTGATCGGGATGCCCGACGGGTAGGTGCCGGGCACCTGCTCGGACAGGCCGTCCATCGTCTCCACGACCGTGGCGTCCGCGACGGCGAGGGCCTCGTCGCCGAAGATGTGGTAGCTGCGCGGATCGAGGCGGTCCCCGACGTAGATCCGCTGGTCCGCATCCACCTGCTCGTAGTCGATCGCGTAGCGCTGGGCCAGGTAGGACCCCCCGTTGACGGGCAGGATCGCGCGGGTGTGGCGCACCGCGTCGCAGCAGCCGTCCGCGGCGACGTAGCCCTCGCCCTTCAGCGGCGGGCCGAGCACCGGGAGCCGCCGATGCGTCACGGGTGTGGCACCGAGCCGCTCCACCATGGGCGTGCCCGCCACGCTCACGGTCACCTCGTGCACCAGTGACGCCGGCGCCGTCCCGTCCAGCGCGACGTGCAGGAACACCGCCGCGTTCTGGCCGGCGGCGAGCTGGTTGACGTACTGCTTGCCGCTCGTCGGCAGCACCCGGGCGGCCAGGTCGGCACCCGTGAGGGTGTGGATCACCTTCCCGTCCTGGTCGAGCACGTCGACCTTGTCGACGCTCACCGTGCCGGGCGTGTAGTTGGTGAGGATCACCTCGTGGACGAGGTGC
This sequence comes from Pseudonocardia sp., assembly GCF_050246655.1. GTDB lineage: Bacteria > Actinomycetota > Actinomycetes > Mycobacteriales > Pseudonocardiaceae > Pseudonocardia. The sequence goes on along the minus strand of NZ_JBFWVQ010000027.1, from coordinate 38,104 downwards.
GTGCGGCCGTCCTCGCCGGTGAACGGCACCGGCGGGTACAGCACCGAGCCGACCACGGGCGTCAGGACGGGTTCGACGTAGGCGGGCGGGCCCGGCTCCGGCGCTGCGCTCGCCGCGGGCGCCTGCCCGGACGGGGCACATCCCGCGATGAGCACGGCGGCGGCGAGGGCGGCGGCCGGGGCGACCCGACGGACGTGGCGGGTCACGCCGGGAAGTCCACTATCGCCCACGCGAGCGGCAGCTGGTCGGTGTGCGGCTGCGGCTCCCCGCCGAGGGGGAACTGCCCGCTCAGGTAGTCGTCGGCGTCGGCGATCAGCTCCACGTCGAGGTAGCCGCGCAGGGCGAAGCGGTCGATGACGTAGGGCACGCCGTCCGCGCCGAGCGCCGACGGGCCGTCCATCAGCTGGAAGTGCATGTGCGAGGCGTTGGCGTTGCCGGTGTTGCCGAGCTTCGCGATGACCTGTCCCCGGGTGACCGTGTCGCCGGGCTTGACGAGGAGGCTGCCCTTCTCCAGGTGGGCGTAGAAGGCGTACGTGCCGCCGCCGAGGTCCTGGATGATGTGGTTGCCGTCCACGGTCTGCACCGTGATCTGCGGGCCGAGCACGGGGTCGTTGGCCGGCAGCACGCCGGGGCTGTTGGCGTCGAGGGTGTCGAGGATGCTCGTGATCGTGCCGTCCGCGACGGCGATGATCTCCGAGCCGTAGTCGACGTAGCTCTCGTTGCGGGTCCGGTCGCCCTCGTAGAACCGGCCCTGTGCATCGAGCTGCTTCCAGTCGATGGCGAAGCGCTGGCCGTTGACCAGCTCCCCGTTGAGCGGCGCGAGCGAGCTGCGGTGCGGGAAGCCCGGCAGGCAGCAGCCGTTGAGCGCCACCCAGCGCTCACCCTTCACCGGCGGCCCGATCACCCGGGGCGGGCCGGCCGAGGTGGACAGCGGGGCGACGAGGTAGTCGACGGGAGCGGGGGCGCGCACCGCGGGGCTGGGCGCGGCGTCGGCCCACAGGTGGTGGAGCACGGCCCTGGGCACGGCGGCCTGATCGTCCAGTGCGAAGTCGACGAACGCGATCTTCGACGCCTGGGCGGGGATCCCCGCGTCCGTGGTGGGCGCCGACGGGAGCCCGCGCATGCGCTGCACCAGGTCCGGGCCGGAGAAGGACGCGACCACGCGCGACGTGTTCGCCGCGTCCACCACGTCGATGCGGGTGATCGTGGCCGGGACCGCCGAGGCGTTGGTCAGCTCCAGGTCGTAGGCGAGGTGGTACCGGCCGTCCGAGCCGGGGAAGGGCATGACCGCGCTGCTGAGCGGGGTCACGGTGACCGAGGTGTAGGCGTCCGGGACGGTGATCCCGGCCAGCGGGTCCTCGGCCGGGGCGGGCGCGCTCGCCGGGGCGGGTGGCGCGGCGGCAGGCGGGGGTGTCCCTGCGGAGGTGCACGCCGCGAGGAGGAGGGCGCTCGCGGCCACGGTGGCGGCGAGGGCGAGCGGGCGGCGGCGCCGGACGGCGGTGAGAGAGACGGCGGTGACAGAGACGGCGGGCTCGGCTGGCACGGCTGGCACGACCTTTCGGACGGTCACGGCGGGCGGTCTCACGTGCGGGGAGCCGGCCCGGGGCCGCCCGGGTGCGCGGACGAGCGTCCCGGTCGGGGCGAGCGGGGACAAGGGACTCAGGTCCGGTTCTGCCCGCGGGAGAGGTGGCGCACCACGGCCAGCACGCGACGGTGGTCGTCCTCGTCGGGCGGCAGGCCCAGCAGGTCGTAGATGTGCGAGACGTGGCCGACCACGGCCTTCTCCGTGATCGAGAGCCGCCGCGCGATCGCCGCGTTGCTGCGCCCGGAGGCCATGAGCGCGAGCACCTCGTGCTGACGGGGGGTGAGCCGGTCCAGGGCGTCGTCGAACCCGGTGTGGCGGGCCCGGGCGACCACCAGGGTCACCACCTCGGGATCGAGCACGGTCGCACCCGCGCGGATCCGTTCGAGGTCGGCGCAGAAGGTCGAGACGTCCGCGATCCGCTGCTTGAGCAGGTAACCGATCCCGCTCGGGCGCTCCATGAGCAGCTCGAGGGCGTAGCGGCGCTGTACGTGCTGCGAGAGCAGCACGATCGCCGTCCGCGGGCGGGTGCGGTGGATGTGCAGTGCCGCGACCAGCCCCTCGTCGGTGTGCCCCGGCGGCATGCGGATGTCGGTGATCACCAGGTCCGGGTCGCGCTCCTCGGTGTGGCGTACGAGCTCGGCCGCGTCGGCCGCGGTGCCGACGACCTCGTGCCCCGCGTGTTCCAGCACGTGGGTGAGCCCCCGGCGCAGGAGCGCCTCGTCCTCGCCGATCACGATCCGCACGGCAGCTCCACGACGAGCCGGGTCCCGGCTCCCTCGGGGCTCACGACCTCGATCCGCCCGCCGAGGGTGTCGACGCGGTCGGCGAGGCCGCGCAGGCCCGACCCGCCGTGGAGACCCGCGCCGCCGACGCCGTCGTCCCCCACCTCGACGCGCAGGACCGCGCCCTCGTGCCGGACCCGCACGAGGAGCCGCCGCGCCCCGGCGTGCTTGAGCGCGTTCGCGAGCCCCTCCGCGACGACGAAGTACGCGGTGCTCTCGACCGCGGCGGGCAGCGTCCCGTCCCCGACACCCAGGTCCAGCTGCGTCGGCAGCGGGACGCGGTCGACGAGGTCCTCGGTGGCGGCCGCGAGCCCCCGCTCGACGAGCGCCGCGGGCATGACCTCGTGCACGAGGCCGCGCAGCTCCCCGGCCGCGTCGTCGATACCGGCGCGCAGCGCCGTGGCCGCGTCCCTCACCGGGCCGGCGTCGTCGCGCGCGGCGAGCTGCTGGGCCTGCAGCGCGAGCAGGACCAGCCGGACCTGCAGGCCGTCGTGCAGGTCCTGGGCGATCTTGCGGCGTTCCCGGTCGCCCGCCTCCACGATGCGCGCCCGGGAGCGGCGCAGGGCGTCCTCGCCTGCCCGCAGGGCGGCGGTGAGCCGCTCCCGATCGAGCGCGAGCGCCATCACCCGGCCCGCGGAGCGGACCAGCTCGTGCTCGCCGATCACCCCGGCGTCGTAGACGATCGCGCCGACCCGCCTGCCCGCGAGGTCCACCTCGACGGCGGCGCGGTGCGCCCCTTCCCCGGGCAGGGCCAGCGGCGCCCCGGCGGCGTCGACGTAGGTCCCGCGCTCGGGCACCCAGAACACCACCTCGAGCGAGTCGTCGCCCAGGGCGCGGGCCAGCGCCTCACCCAGCGCCGGCCGGTCCGCGCCGGACGCGCCCAGCCAGGCGGCGAGCTCCTCGACCTCACCGGTGCGGGCGAACCCGCCGCGCAGGATCCCGGCCACGAAGGCCACCGGCACCCCGGCGAGCACGACCAGCTGGAGGGTGACGCGGGTCTCCGCGGGCATGGCCACGAGCGATCCGCTCAGCGGGATGAACAGCACGGCCGCGATCCCGTAGCCGTACAGCGGCAGGAGCACCCGCCGCTGCGGGGGATCCGCCCGGCGCAGCCGCCCACCCAGGATCACCGCCGTCGCGACGACGACGGCGGCGCCGCCCAGGCTCTGCACCGTCGCTCCGAGCGCAGCCAGGTCCGGCCGGTCGGCGAGCGCCAGCAGGTCGTGCGGCGGCGGCTCGGGCGTCCACAGGTACTGCGGCGCCTGCAGCACGAGGCTGACCACCCAGCCTGCGGCCACCACGACCCGCGACGGCCCCCCGAGCCGCCCGGTCGGGTAGGCGTGCAGCAGGTGGACGACGACCGCGAGCGGGGCGGTGGCGGCGATCGTCCCGATCACGATCAGCCCGGCCACCGACGTGTTCACCAGACCGGCGACCGTCCAGGCGAGCGCGCCGAGCACGATCAGCGGCCCCATCCGGTTGCTCGGCCTGCGCCACCATGCCACCGCGCCCGCGGCCAGGTAGACCGCCGCGCACAGCGGGAAGCCGAGCTGGGGCCAGCCGTGGCCCGCGTCGAGCACCAGGACGGCCTCGATCCCGATCAGCACCGCGAAGGCCACGACGAGCGCGGCGACGGCGAGCCGCAGCGACCCGCCCATCCGGCTGCGCTCGCCGCGAGCAGACATGCGCCGAGGATGGCAGCCGCGGGCCGGCCCGCCCAGGGATCCAGGTCCTGAGTGCAGCCATCGATCGCCGGGGTGCCGAGCGGCGTCGATCAGTGTCGATCAGTGTCGATCAGTGTCGATCATGGACACCGGCCACGGCGTGCGCCACGGTGGGTCTCGCCAGGGGGGTGCCATGACCGACGTGCTCGCCGGGGTGTGGGCCGCGCTGCGGCGGCGCGACCCTGACCTCGCCGCAGTGCGCCGGGCCGCCCGCGTGACGGTCGCGAGCAGCGTGGCGTTCCTCGGCGCCCGGTTCCTGGTGAGCGACCAGACCGTCGCGCTCTACGCGGTGTTCGGGGCCATCGCGCTCGGGGTGCTCTCCGACGTCACCGGGTCGCCCCGGGAGCGCACCCGCCTGATGCTCGCAGCGCTGCCCGTGGGGCTCGCCCTGGTCGCCCTCGGGACGGCGCTGGCCGGGAACGTGTGGGCCGCCGCGGCCGGGATGCTCGTGGTCGGCTTCGTCGTCGCGTACACGTCCGTGGCGGGGCCGCGGGTGGCGGGCGTCGCGAACGGCCTGCACCTGTCCTACATCCTCGCCTGCTTCCCGCCCTACGACCCGGCCTCCCTGCCCGCGCGGCTCGCCGGGCTGACGCTCGGCGTGCTCGTGCTCGTCGTCGCGGACCGGGTGCTGTGGCCCGCCCCCACACCCCGCGGGTTCCCGGACCGGCTCGCGGAGGCGGTGGAGTCGCTCCAGCCCCGCTTCGACGCCGCCGCGGCAGGCCTGCCGCCCCCGCCGGACCCCCATCCCGAGCTGCGTCTGAGCCGCGTCCCGATCGCGGAGCGTCCGGTGGGTCCGGGCGTGCGCGACCGCAGCCTGACGATCGCGGCGGCGGCGCTGCGCGCCGTCTCGGCACGGTTGACGCGGCTCACGGCGCTGCCGGGCGGTCCGCTGCAGCCCGTCATCAGGGACCTGCTCGCCGCCGTCGCGGACGCACTGCGGGCCCTCCCGCCCGCGTTGCGCGGCACCGGGCCGCCACCCGAGCTCGACCCGCTGGAGGCGCGGCTCGACGCGTTCCTCGCGATGCGGGTCGAGGCGATCACCACGGACGCGGCCGCCGTCGCCCAGCGGGACCTGCGGCGGGGCACGGGCGCGGTGATGATCGCCCACGCGACCCGCATCCTCGTCGTCGCCGTCCGGGCCGCCACCGGCGCCCCGACCCCGCAGGCCGTCCTGCGCGGCGAGATCGCACCCGCCACGTTCACCTACCTGACGATCTCCCCCGCCCAGCGGTGGTGGCGGCGCCTGCGCGTGCACCTGAACGTGCACTCGGTGCACTTCCAGAACGCCGCGCGCCTTGGCGTCGGGCTCGCCGCGGCGCGGGTGGTGGCCGAGCTGCCCATCGTGAGCCACGGGTTCTGGGTGCTGCTCGCGACGCTCACGCTGATGCGCACCTCGCTGGTCACGAGCCGGGCGGCGCTGCGGCCCGCGTTCGTGGGGGTCCTGGTGGGGGCGATCGCCGCGGGCGTGCTCGTCACCGTCGTCGGCGTGCACACCGACGTGTACGTGTGGACGCTGCCACTGATCATGCTCGCCGGGCTGGCGGCCGGCCCCCTGCTCGGGCCCGCCGCCGGGCAGGCCGGGTTCACCGTGCTGGTCACGGTGCTGTTCGCCCAGCTCGCGCCTTCGACGTGGCGGCTGGCCGAGACCCGCCTGCTCGACGTCGTGCTCGGCGGGCTGATCGGCGCGCTCATCGGTGCGGCGGTGTGGCCGCGGGGTGGGGCCGGTGAGCTGCGCCGCACCGCGGCGGACGTGCTGCGCTCGGGGGCGCACGACGTCCTGCGGACCGTCACGCTCCTCGTCGGGCGGCCCGAGCCCGACGTCCCCTCGCAGACGACGCGCCTGCTGGTGCTGCTCGACGCCACGCACGCCCAGTACCGCACCGAGGCACACCCTGGATCGGGCTCCCAGGTGGACTGGCTCACGGTGCTCGGCATCGCCCACCGGTTCGTCGACGAGTCCGACCTGCTGCTGGGCCGCCGCCAGCAGCCCGGGCCCGTGCCGTGGCCCGACGTCGCCGCGACGCTCACCGCCACCGCGCGGGACATGGCCCGCGACCTCCACGCGGTCGCGGACGCGCTCGAGACGGTCACCGTCCCCGGCCCCGGCTCCACGGCGCCGCCCGCGGAGCACCCGCCGGCCGCGCCGTACTGGCAGGATCCCCAGGACGCGCTGCGGGTGATCGACGCCTGGGGCTGGCTGTACGTGCTCGCGGGTGATCTGGACCGGCTGCGCGGAGCCGTCGATCCGGAGCCGGATCCCGACGACCCGGCCGGACGGCTGTTCGGCACGGTCGGTCGAACCTAGAGTGACCCGGTGACCGCTGATCACCGGGGGGACGGGCGGGCGCCACGCCTGCGTGAGGTCGAGGACGTGCGGGGGCGCCCTGCCGGGCACTACCCGTACCGGTATCCCACCGACCACTCCGTGGCACTGATCCGCGAGGCGCACGACGGGCTCGCGGCGGACACCGTGACCGACGACCGGGTCCGTATCGCGGGCCGCCTGACGCTCGTGCGCCGCCACGGTGGGCTGACGTTCGCGCAGCTGCGCGACCGGACCGGCGACATCCAGCTGTTCGTCGACACCGCGGTCGTCGGCGAGGAGGTGCACCGCGACTTCGACGCCTGCGAGCGCGGGGACTGGGTGGGCGTCGAGGGCGTCGTGATGACGACGCGCCGGGGCGAGCTGTCGGTGCGCGTCGGGTCGTTCGCGGAACTCGCGAAGGCGCTGCTGCCGCAGCCGGACAAGCACCTCGGGCTCACCGACGTCGAGACCCGCTACCGGCAGCGCTACGTCGACCTGGAGGCCAACGCGCGCACCCGGGAGATCTTCCGGATCCGCCACGCCGCCGTCCGCGCCGTCCGCCACCACCTGGAGGAGCAGGGGTTCACCGAGGTGGAGGGCCCGGTGCTGCAGAGCATCCAGGGCGGGGCGTCGGCGCGCCCGTTCGTCACCCACCACAACGCGCTCGACATCGACATGTACCTGCGGATCGCGCTGGAGCTGCACCTCAAGCGGCTGATCGTGGGCGGCATGGAGCGGGTGTTCGAGATCGGGCGGGTGTTCCGCAACGAGGGAGTGGACACCCGGCACAACCCCGAGTTCACGATGCTCGAGGCGTACCAGGCCTACGCCGACTACCACGACATGATGGACCTGACCGAGGGGATGATCGCGCGGTGCGTCCGCGACGCCCTCGGCGGGCGCACGACGGTCCGCTACGGCGGCCACGAGATCGACCTGACGACGCCGTTCCCGCGCAAGCGCTTCGCCGAGATGATCGAGGAGAAGACCGGCGCCGTCATGCATCCGGCGATGCCGGTCGACGAGGCCCGCGCCGTGCTGGACCGGCTGAAGCTGCCCTACGAGCGCAGCTGGGGCGCCGGGCGGCTGATGAAGGAGGTCTACGACGAGCTGGTCCAGCACGACGTCGTCGGGCCGGTGTTCTGCATCGACTACCCGCGCGAGGTCTCGCCGCTGGCCCGCGTGCACCGCGACGACCCCGCGTACGTGGAACGATTCGAGCTGATCGTCGCCGGGTTCGAGCTGTGCAACGCCTACTCCGAGCAGAACGACCCGGCGCAGCAGCTCGCCGCGTTCGAGGCCGAGGCGCGGGCCAAGGCGGGCGGCGACCCCGAGGCTGGCGACGTCGACCTGGACTACATCCGGGCGCTGGAGCACGGGATGCCGTGCACCGGCGGGCTCGGCATCGGCATCGACCGGCTGGTGATGCTCCTGGCCGGGGCGGAGTCGATCCGCGAGGTGATCCTCTTCCCGACGCTGCGCCCCGAGTTCACCCTGCCCCCTGGCGGCGGGCCCAGCAGCGCGCCGCGCCCGGTGCTGCCGCCGACGCCGTCGGTGCCCGCGGTCGACGGGCGTGCCGCCACGGCCGGGGCGACGGTCACCGACATCGGTGCGGCGCCCTCGGTCGCCGCCGGGGTCGGGCCGGTCGTCGTGGCCCCGCCCGCGCACCCGGAGCGCTCGCGCTGGCCGGTGCGCCTGCTCGCCACGCTGACCGGGCTCGGCGGGGTACTGCAGCTCCTGGCCCTGCTGCCCGGGGTGCACCCGCGGGTGGAGCCCGCGGTGGTCGACTTCGGCCCCCTCTGGTTCGGCGTCGCCGGGCACGTCGTGTCGGTGATCGTGGGCCTGCTGCTCATCCAGCTCGCAGACCAGCTCGCCAAGCACAAGCGCGCGGCCTGGCGGGTGGCCGTGGCGCTGTTCGCCGTCGGCGCCGTCGCGCACCTGGTCAAGGGCCCGCACCCGGTCGCGGTCGTCTACTGCGTCGGGATGGTGATCGCGCTGGTGGCGATGCGGGACCGCTTCGCCGCCCCGGTCGATCCGCCGTCGCTGCTGCGGCTGGCCCGATTCGTGCCCGTCTACCTCGTCGCCGTCTTCGCGTTCGGGCTGATCAGCCTCTACCTGGAACGCCGCTCGCTCTCCCCCGAGCTGACCTTCGGCGGGGCGCTGGTCACGGTGCTCGGCGGGCTGGTCGGCGTGGACGGCCCGTACGTCTACGAGCACCGGTTCTTCGCGCTGTTCTTCCCCGCCGCGCTGCTCGCGCTCGGGATCACCGGGCTCGTCGTGTTCGCGATCCTGCTCTACCGCCCGCTGGCCGCCCGCCACCCGCACACCGCAGCGGACTGGCAGCGCGCCGAGGACCTCGTGCACCGCCACGGCTGGGACACCCTGGCCTACTTCGCGCTGCGCGACGACAAGAGCTTCTTCTTCTCCTCGGACGGCTCCTCCGACGGCTCCCCCGACGGTTCGGCGATGCTCGCCTACACCTACCTCGGCGGCTACGCGCTGGTCTCGGGCGACCCGATCGGCGCGCGCGCGGCCATCCCGCGGCTGCTCGACGAGTTCCTCGCCATGTGCGACCAGCGGGCCTGGAACCCGGCCTTCCTCGCCATCCGGGAGGCCGACATGCCGCTCTACGCCGCGCGCGGGTTCCGCGAGCTCTACCTCGGCGACGAGGCGATCATCCGCTGCGACCGGTTCACCCTGGACGGCTCGGCGCACAAGCAGCTGCGGGCGGCCGTCCGCAGGGTCGGGCGGCGCTACTCGTTCCAGCTCGTCACCGAGTCCAACGCGCCGGCGACCCTGGTCGACCAGCTCAACGCGATCAGCGCCCGCTGGCGCGGCAAGGCCCCCGAGCGCGGGTTCACGATGTCGCTCTCGCAGGATGTGCGCGGCGAGGGGGCGAACCCGGAGTTCCTGCTCTGCGTCGCGCTCGACCCGGAGGGCAGGCCCGGCGGATTCCTGCGGCTGGTACCCGCCTACGGCGCCGACGGCGTCGGCTTCGGCTACACCCTCGACCTCATGCGCCACGACCCGGACGCGCCCAACGGCATGACGGAGTTCCTCATCGCGTCCACCGCTACGGCGCTGCGCGAGCGCGGAGTGGTGCGGCTGTCCATGAACTTCGCCGTGTGGGGGAGGCTGTTCGCCGACGACATCCCGTTCACGTGGACGCAGCGGCAGGCGCGGCGCGTGGTGTCGGCGCTCAACCCGTTCTTCCAGATCAAGTCGCTGCGCGACTTCAACGCCAAGTTCGACCCCGAGTGGCTGCCGCGGGTGCTCGCCTTCCGCCGCCGCAGCGACCTCGCCCGGGTCGGGCTGCTCTACGCGGGGGCGGAGGGCTTCCTCGCGATCCCGGGGATCGGCGAGCTTCTGGTGCCCAAGGCCGTCGGCGGGGTGACGTCGCCGTCCGCGCCGCCGGCAGCGGGCGCGGCGGGCGGCGCGCGCATCGCCTGAGCGCCGTGCCCGGTTCGGTGGGCCGGCGCCGGCGCCGGTGCGGTGGGGCCCGGCCCTGGCGGGGCGGCGCGAGTCCCGGCCGAGCCGCGCAAGGCCGCCCAAGCCGCGCGGGAGCCGCCTGCCGAGCGGGGGCCCGGCCCCGGCTGGGCAGCGCGAGTCCCGGCCGAGCCGCGCAAGGCCCGGCCGGCGCGGCGCGAGTCCCGGCCGGCGCGGCGCGAGTCCCACCCGAGAGCCGCGAGCCCACCCGAGAGCCGCGCGAACGGCACGTACGGGAAGTAGGTGTTCCCATTCGGGCCGTTCGCGGCTGCTGGGCCGCCCGCCACACCCGCGCGCTCCGGCAGGACGGGCCGGTCGGCGCGCGCAGCGCGGTCACCTGCTCTCCGGCGTGGTGATCCCCGCCGGCGTACGCCGCGACGGGCGGCAGGATGGCGTTGACGGCGACGGTGCCCGTGGTGGTGGGGTGGTCGGCGTCGGGCCTTCACCCTGTCGCGCAGGGGTTCCCTGCACCTCGCAGGGCTCCGACACGCCTCGCAGACGCTGCAGGCCCTGCGAAGCGCGCGCCACCTCTGCGAGGAACCCCGGCAGGCCCCGCGAACCGCGCGCCACCCCTGCGAAGAACCCCGGCAGGCCCCGCGAACCGCGCGCCACCCCTGCGAAGAACCCCGGCAGGCCCCGCGAACCGCGCGCCACCCCTGCGACGAACCCCGGTCAGGCCCCGCGAACCGCGCCACCCCTGCGAAGAACCCCCCACACCCCACGAACCGGCGCACCACCCCTGCGAGGCCGGGACGCCTACTCCTGCGTCGGCAACCACGCCCCGTGCAGCCCCAGCGGCACCCGCGTCGGGATGCGCACGCGCGCGACCGGCCCGGACGCCGGGTCCCCAGCGGGGATGACGAGGAACCAGCTCACGTCGTCGCGGCGGTCCGTGGCGAAGGTGACCCACCAGCCGTGGCTCTCGTCGGGGTCGCCCGGCCGCGGGACGAACACGGGCTCGCCGACGGCGAACTCCGGGGCGTCCCAGCGCGTCACGGAGCCGGTGCGCGCGTCGAGCCACAGGACGGCGTCGTGGTCGCCCGCGACGGGCTTCTGGTTCCCCGTGGTGGCACCGACGGCGATCGTGCCGTGCGGGGTGCCGATGCGGCGGTCGTCGACCCGGGGGAACTCCACCCCCGCGGTGTCGGCGAGCCAGTCCCTCGTCAGCGAACCGCGCGCGGGGTCGATCCGTGCGCGGGCCAGACCCCCGCGGACCGGGGCGTCGCTCGCGCGGCTGAAGCCGGTCGGGCGGGTCCACTGCACGAAGTCCAGCACCACCGGGGCGTCCGGGTCGTCCCCGTCGTCGTAGGCGTTGGCGCTGTGCCAGGTCCAGAACGCCTCGTCGCGCGCCCACCGGATCGGCCCGCCGTCGCGCGGGATGAGCGCGATCCGGGTGCCGTCCTCCGGCTTCCATTTCAGCATCGAGCCGCCCGCGACGGCCGCGGCCATATCGAAGTAGAACGGGGCGAGCACCACGACGAGGAAGCGCCGGGTGAGCGCCATGTCGTGGATCATGATCGGTGCGTCGACCCCCTCGACCACGGTGGGCAGGCGGGTCGGGACGCCGTCCGGGCCGATCATGGACCAGGTGAGGAACGGCGCCTCCAGCCCGTAGCAGAACACCGCCATCTCGCCGGTCTCCGGATCGACCTTCGGATGCGCGGTCATCCCCGCGGGCAGCGCACCGCCGAACGTCTCCCGCCCGATCGTCGCCAGCTCGGGTGTCAGCGCGAACGGCGGCGCGGCCTCGGCGAGGGCCAGCAGCCGGCCGCCGTGGCGCACGACGTTGATGTCGGGCATCTCCCGGAACGTGCCGGCGAGGTCGGGCCCGACCTGCGAGGCGTCCGGCAGGTAGCCGGTCGCGAACCCGCCCCACAGCGCCTTGCCGGCCTTCTCCTCGGCCATGAGCGCCGGCGTGCGGACGAACCGGTTGGCGTAGCGGGCGCGCCCGTCGCTCACCCACAGCCCGTGCACCATCCCGTCACCCTCGATCGGGTACAGGTAGGAGCCGAGCGGGGTGAAGCGCGGGTTGGGGCCGTTGCGCAGGTAGAGCCCGTCCATCTCGGACGGCAGCTCGCCGACCACCTCCAGGTCCGCGGCCTGGCTCTCGGTGCGCACCGGGGCGAACACGCCGCTCAGGTGCGGGTCGGAGGCCTCGTCCACGGGAGCGGGCGGCTGCGGGCGGACGCTGTCGGGGTAGCGGTTGGTGAACACCACCGCGCCGACGAGCAGCACGATCGGCAGCACCCAGTTGAACAGCCAGGACGGCCCGCCGGCGAGGACGGCGAGATCGCACAGCGCCGTGAGCGCGAAGGCGGCGCCCCACACCGCGGTGATCACCCGGTTGACCCGCTTGAACCGCGGGCTGCCCCAGAACATCCGCGGCACCTGCTGGCGGGCGTAGTACTCGGTGAACGGCCTGCCCGCGGCGAGCGACCCGAACGCCACGAGCGCCAGGACCAGTGCGGACAGGAACTGGGCCCGATCCTCCACCCACTGCAGGGAGGACCGGTCCAGCACGAGCGCGAGCAGGGTGAGGACGGCGAAGAACGCCACCCCCGCCGCGGTGAGGACGTTGATCTCGCGGGTGCGCCGGTACTCGGGCACGGCCTGGACGACGCTGATCACCAGCGCGATGCCGGACGCCCACGCCCACGTCGACGGGCCGGAGACGACCGCGAACACGATCCACGGCAGGAAGCCGAGGAACACGTTGCCCGTCCGGGCCGTCCGCGGCGTGTCCCCCGCCTGCCCACCCGTGTCGCCTGCCGTCCGACCCGCCGTCCGCTCGGCCATCGCCGCCCCCGTTCCCGCTTGATCCGGACGCTACCGAGCAACGGACGCCCCGTCGGCAGCCGAACGGCTGCAGGAGACAGGGCCGTTCGGCCCGCCGGGCACCCCGGTCGGTGACGGCGGCGGCCCGTTCTCAGGCCACCCAGCGGCGGTCCGCGGTGAACCCCACCGACATCGACAGGCGGTGCCCCAGTGGGGTGAGCCGCTCCCAGAGCTGCTCGCGCACCCCGTCGAAGGCCGTCACGTCGCGGGCCCGGGAGTCCTCGGCCACGACGAAGTCGACCTCCACGTCCAGCCGCCCGCCCACCTTGGACGCCCGCAGGAACGTCTCGGCGAACCCGTACTCCGCCGCGACCGCGGCCACCTGCGCCCGCAGCGGGTCGAGCACGGCCGGGTCCGGCGCCATCGCGAGCACCTCCCGGAACCCGCCGCGGACCATCCGCAGCGGCACCCACAGGTAGATCGCGCAGATGATCGCGACCATCGCCGGGTCCACGAGCCGGGCGAGGTCGTCGCGCCCCGTGCGCTGCAGCACGAACGCCAGCGCGAAGCCTGCGAGGACCCCGAAGCTGAGCAGGGTGTCGCCGGTCCATTCGGCGGACTCCGCCCGCAGGATGTCCGAGCCCTCCCGGGCGCGGCGGCGCAGGTAGATCGACACCACCACGCCGCCCGTCGTCGCGAGCACCGCGTAGAGCAGCGCCCATCCCGTGGCGATCTCCCGGCCGCCGCGCAGCAGCACCCCGATGGCCTCGACCAGCGCGTACACGCACAGCGCCGCGAGCGCCGCCGCCTTCATCACGACGGTGACCGGCTCCCACGCCTCCCGGCCCCACGGGTAGCGGTCGTCCGCACCGCGCCGGGCCGTGCGCAGCGCCACCACCGCACCCAGGGTGAGCACGACGCTCGCGCACGAGTACAGGCCGTCGAACACGATCGCCGACGACCCCACCGCGAGCCCCCAGACCAGCGAGACCGCCGCGAAGCCCGCCGAGACCCACATCGACACCCACAGCGCCCGGTCGTCAGGGGAGCGCGTCCGTCGTGACATGGGCACATCGTGCCGCGTCGCCGATCACGACCCCGCTCGTGGCCACGGGGGCAGCGTGTCCGCCCAGAGGATCGTCACAGCGCCGACGACGGCACGGCGACCTCGCAGCGCTCGTAGGCCTTGATCAGCGCGCCCGGGCTCCGGCTCGGGAGGCCGCCCGACCCGCATCCGGTGACCAGCAGCGCCAGCGCGACGACCACCACCGCCGCCGCACGCGCGTCGACCACCGAGTCGCCTGTTCGACGGCCATCGCGCACCCCCTGCACACCGTAGGCCACCGGAGCGGGCGGGCGGCGGGAACAGCTTCGCGTGGCGCCCGTCGCGCCGCCAGTGAGCTGACTCCCCGCCGATACTGGACGCAGGTCCTCCCGGTGGTGGACCATCCGGGCCCCATGGGCACCCCCGACCGGACGCCCCCGTCGCCCGCACGGACGCTCGACCCGGCGCTGGGCCTCGTCGCGCTGCTCGTGATCGGGATGGCCGGTACGGAGATCTCGCTGTTCGCCGCCGCGGGGGTGACGCCGCTGTGGGTGTTCGTGAGCTGCGCCGCCGTGGCCGTCGGATACGTGGCCGCCGGGATCCTGGCCTGGCGGCGCAGGCCGGGCAACCTCACCGGTGCGCTGCTGTGCCTGTGCGGCGTCACGCTGCTCGCGGCGGCGGCGGGCAACACCGGCGTACCCGCCTTGGTCGCGGTCGGCTACCTCGCCGCGGATCTGCCCATCGCGGTGCTGCTGCACCTGCTGCTCGCGTTCCCGTCGGGCCGGCTGCCGGACCGGGCCAGCCGGGTCCTGGCCACCGCCGCGTACGTGGTGGCGGTCGGCGCCCAGATCCCCCAGCTCCTGGCCGGTGGTGATCCGACCCTGCCCGCCCCCGTCGTCGCCGCGGTCCGGCCCGACCTCGTGGCGGCGGCGAACGGCGTGCAGAGCGCGGCCGGAATGGTCGTCCTGGTGACCTCCGCCGTGGTGCTGGTGTCGCGTCTGCGCGCGGCGGACCGGGCGCAGCGCCGCACCCTCGCCGCGGTCTGCGGGTACGGGACGTTCACCATCCTGTTCCTCGTCGCCAGCGCGAACCTGGCGCCAGCGCTCGGCCTCGGACCGATCGGGCTGTTCGCCGCCCAGCTCGCGGTGGTAGCGGGCGTGCCGTTCGCGTTCCTCGCGGGGGTGATGCGCGGCGGCTTCGCCCGCACCGGCGAGATCGGCGAGCTCGGCGCCTGGCTCGGCACCGGCGACGGGGGGCGCCCGCACCTGCGCGAGGCGCTCGGCAGCACCCTCGGCGACCCCTCCCTGGAGCTGCTGTTCTGGCTGCCGGAGCTGCAGACGCACGTCGACGCCGCGGGCACGCCCGTCGCGCTGCCGCGCCCGGGGTCGGGCCGGGCCGCGGTCGAGGTGGTGCTGGGCGGCGAGACCGTCGGCGCCATCGCCTACGACGCGACGCTGCACGCCGATCCCGAGATCGTGCGCGCGGCCGGCCGCGTCGTCGCGCTGGCGATCGAGCGGGAACGGCTCACCGTGCAGCTGCTCGCCGGGCGGGAGGCGCTGCGCGAGTCCCGCGCGCGGATCGTCACGTCCGCCGACCGCGAACGCAGGCGGATCGCCCGGGACCTGCACGACGGCCTGCAGGCCCGGCTCGTCGTCCTCGCCCTGCAGGCCGGGCGGATCGCCACGGACCGCGCGACACCCGCCGGCGTGCGCAGCGATCTCGCGACGCTCGGCGAGGACCTGGAGGGCGCCATCGCGGAGCTGCCCGGCCTCGTGCACGGCATCATGCCCGCGCTGCTGCTCGAACGGGGGCTGGTGGCCGCGATCGAGGACCTCACTCTGCGCGCCCCGCTGCGCACCCACCTCGACCTGCCCGAAGTCGGCTTCACGCTGCCCCGGCCGGTCGAGCACACCGGCTACTTCGTGGTGGCCGAGGCGCTCACCAACGTCGTCAAGCACGCGTGTGCCACCGTCGTGCGGGTGCGGGTGGCCCGCCGCGACGGGATCCTGCACCTGGAGGTCGGCGACGACGGCGTCGGCGGGGCCCGGCCGGGCGGCGGCTCCGGGCTGCGGGGGATCGCGGACCGGGTGGACGTGCTCGGCGGCCGGTTGGCGGTCGACAGCCGCCCCGGTGAGGGCACCCGGCTGGTGGTGGAGCTGCCGTGCGGATCGTGATCGCGGACGACGAGGCGCTGCTGCGCGAGGGTCTCGCGCTGCTGCTCGAGGGCGCAGGGCACGAGATCGTCGGATCGGCGGGGGCGGCGCCCGAGCTCGTCCGGATCGTCGCGGACACGGCGCCCGACCTCGTCGTCACCGACATCCGGATGCCCCCCGGGCGCGCCGACGACGGCCTGCACGCGGCGATCACGATCCGGCGCGCGGCGCCGGGGACGGCCGTGGTCGTGCTCTCCCAGTACGTCCAGCGCCGCTACGCCCAGGAGCTGCTCGACACCGGCTCGTCCGGGGTGGGCTACCTGCTCAAGCAACGGGTGGCGAACGCCGCGAGCTTCTGCCGCGACGTGGCGCGGGTCGGCGAGGGTGGCACTGCGCTGGACCCCGAGGTCGTCGCGGCGATGTTCGACGCGGCCCGCCACGACGACACCGCGCTGGACCGGCTCACCGCGCGGCAGGGCGAGGTGCTGGCCCTCATCGCCGAGGGCCGTTCGAACGCCGCCATCGCGCGTAGCCTGCGCATCACGGAGAAGGCGGTCGTGCACCACGTGTCGCTCATCTACGACCAGCTGGGGCTCGCCCCGCACGGGGACGACCACCGCCGCGTGCTCGCCGTGGCCCGCTACCTCGCCCGTTAGACCGTTCGGCTCAGCCCGTCGGGTCCGGGTCCAGTAGCACGACGCGACCCAGGTCTCTTGGCCCCGCTCCCACGCGGTCGTGACGATCTCCCCATGGAACAGCCGGGCACACGGGACGGGCGGGTGCGCGGCGGGCGGGTCCGCCGGGTGCCCGCACCCGCGCCTCGCACCCGCGCGTCGACTCCCGGCAGGCCGGATCCCGGCGGCCCCCCGGACCCGCCGCGCGGCGACGACACCGACCGCGCGGGCCACAGCGCCGTCCGCCGGCCGAGGGCCCCCTGACCGGCTCACGCGGCGCGGGCGTCGGCGATCCGGCGGGTCGGGCGTCCGACCGGCACCATCGCGAGCAGCCAGCACAGGATCGCCGCGTGCCGGGACACCGGCGCCACCGGGATGGCGACGGCGAACGCGCCGGCCGGCCGCACGCCCGGAGCGCTTCGGCAGGGCCGGCCGCGGCTCCAACCGGGCGGGTCGCATGACGGACCGCATCCGGCCCGGCCGGTGGCGGGCCGACCCGGCGATGATCCGTTCGGGCGCTGGCCCCCGGCTCCCGGACGCCCCTATCGTGATCAGCCAGCCGCGACCGGAGGGCGCCGTGGAGGAGCAGAGCACCGGGGAGGGCGCCGGGTCCGGCGTCGAGGACGGCCGCGCGGGGCAGGGCAGCGGGACGACGAGCACCGGGACGACGGGCACCGGGACGACGCGCGCTGAGGGGCGCGGCGTCGTCGCGTTCGTCGCGCTCGGGGTGGCCGGCGCGGCGCTCGCCGTCGTCCTGGTGCTGGTGTCGTGGGCGTCGCACGAACGCTCGGAGCCGGGAGCAGGGTCCTTCGCCCAGGTCGAAGGGGCGTTCACCACGGCGGGGCTCACCGTCTGCAGCACGTCGGTCGCCGCGGACCCGCTCGCCCCCGGGGCCCTGGCGAGCCGCACGTACGTCCTCGCCCCGGCCGGTACGGGGTGCGCGAGCGACACCGCGACCGTCGTCGTGGACCAGTTCGAGACCGCGTCGGACCGCGATGCCGCCGCCCGCAGGTTCGAGGTCCTGAACCGCCCCCGCGGCAGCGGCGCTGTGTGGACACTGGGCGACACGACCGTCTCCGTGCGCGGCTCCGGCGACTCGACGGTGCAGGCGGCCCTCGCCCCCGCCCTGCAGGCAGTGGGCGCCCGGTGACCGCCAAGCTCGGGATCCTCGCCCTGGCGATGATCAACGTCGCGTCGATCGTCAGCGCCCGCAACCTGCCGGTGATGGCCGAGTACGGCTGGGCGATGCTGCTGCTGTTCGCGCTGTCGGTGCTGGTGTTCCTGGTGCCGATCTCGATGGCGGCGGCCGAGCTGGGCACGGCGTGGCCGCGCGAGGGCGGCGTCTACGCCTGGGTCAAGCAGGCCTTCGGCGGGCGCGCCGGCTTCCTCGCGGTGTGGTGCGACTACGCGGAGAACATCGCCTGGTTCCCGACGGTGCTGTCGTTCATCGCGGCGTCGCTGGCATACGCGATCGACCCCCGCCTGGCGAACGACAACGTGTTCCTGGTGTCCGTGATGCTGACGTTCTTCTGGGGCACCACCCTCGCGAGCCTCGGCGGGGTGCGGGCGTCGTCGGCGATCGGTTCGATCGGGACGGTGGCGGGCTCGATCCTTCCCGCCGTGCTCGTCGTCGTCCTCGGTGCGGCCTACCTCGCGCAGGGCAACCCGTCACAGATCCCGTTCTCGGCGGGGGCGCTGGTCCCCGACCTGGCATGGGGCAACCTCGCGTTCCTCGGCGGGATCATCCTGCTGTTCACCGGCATGGAGATGGCGGGCTTCCACGCGCGCGAGACCCGCGATCCCGGCCGCGTCGTGCCCCGGGCGATCCTGCTCGCGGTGGTGATCACCGTGGCGTTCTCGGTGCTCGGGTCGCTGTTCATGGCGTTCGTGCTGCCGCAGCAGGAGATCAGCCTCGTCTCCGGCACGATGGAGCTGTTCTCGAGCGTGCTGGCGAAGCTCTCGCTGGAGTGGCTGCTCGCCCCGCTCGCGCTGATCGTGGCGCTCGGCGGGGTCGCGCACCTCGCGCCGTGGATCCTCGGCCCGGCCAAGGGCGTGGCCGCCGTGGCCAAGGAGGGGCTCGCCCCGGCCCGGTTCGCCCGCGTCAACCGCCACGACGTCCCGGTGCCGCTCCTGGTCGTGCAGGGCGTGGGGGGCTCGATCTTCGCGCTGCTGTTCCTGTTCGTGCCGAGCGTGAGCACCTCGTACTGGATGCTGTCGGCGGTCACCGCGCAGATCATCATCGTGATGTACGCGCTGATGTTCGCGTCGGTGATCCAGCTGCGCTACACCGAGCCGGACACCCCGCGGCCCTACCGCATCCCCGGCGGCCTGCCGGGTGTGTGGCTGGTCGGCGGGATCGGCCTGGTGGGGTGCGTGTTCTCGTTCGTGCTCGGGTTCGTGCCGCCCAGCCAGCTCAAGACCGGCGACACCGCGGTCTACGTGCTGCTGCTCGCGCTGGCCGTCGTGGTGCTGTCGCTGCCGCCGTTCGTGCAGGCGTTCCTCACCCGCCGCGCCGAATCCTCACCCGGCGTGGAGACCCTCGCCTGAGGGTGCCGCCTCCCGCGCGGTGGCGCGGGCGAGCGCCACCGTGGCCGTCACCGCGAGCCCGACGGCCAGCGCGATCACCAGCCACTCCACGCCGTCGGCCTGCAGCTGCTCGCCCAGCACCGTGAGCCCGATCGCGACACCGACCACCGGCTCGCCGACCGTGATCGCGGGCAGCGACGCGGCCAGGTCGCCTGCCTGGAAGGCGGACTGCTGCAGCAGCGTCCCGCTGACGGCGACGACCGCGAGCGCGTAGGTCTCCCAGGTGGCGAGCAGCCGGAGGATCCCGCCGTCCAGCTCGGTGACCACGCCCTTGGTGAGCGCCGCGGTGATCCCGTAGAGCACCCCGGTGGCGACGGCGAGCAGGAACGCCCGGACGGTGCCGCGGCGCTGCCTCTTCGACACCGCAGCGCCCACCAGGCAGGCCACGAGCACCGCGCCGAGGACGGCCGCCGTCGGCAGCCACGCCTCGAGCGGAGCCCGGTCCGCACCCGCCGTGGGTTCCCCCACCGCGACGAACACGGCGAGCGAGGCGGCGAGCAGCACCGCCCACGCCCGGTCCGCGGGCCGCAGTGCCCGCCCGGACCAGCGGGCCCCGAGCGGGAGCGCGAAGAGCAGCGTGGTCACCAGCAGCGGCTGCACCAGCACCAACGACCCGACGGCGAGCGCCGCAGCCTGCGCGACGTAGCCACCGACGTCGCTCAGCGTGCCGATCCACCACCACGGCCTGCGCACGAGCACGCGGATGAGCCCGAGCCCGCCCGCGACGTCGTCGGGCACCTCGGCGGCGGTGTTCTGCTGCACGGCGGAGGCGATCGCGAACAGCAACGCCGCGAGTAGGGCGAGTCCTGCCGCGATCATCGTCACGGGCCTATGATGCCGCCCATCGACCCCATCGCGAGCCTGCCGATCGTGGCCTGGTGGCCGGTTCGCACGCTGCTCCTGGTGCTCGCCCTGGGGTGCGTCGGGTTCGCCGTCGTCGCGCTCCGGAGCGGCTCGGCCCTGCGCCGCGCCGTCGCCGCGGCGCTCACGATGATCCTGCTGATGCTCAACGCCGGCGCGGCCGTCAACGCCTACTACGCCTACTTCCCGACGCTGGGCGAGGCACTGGGCGGCGCGGTCTCGGACGAGACCACGCTGGCCGCCGCGGACGCCGACGAGGGCCGCGTCCCCGCGGCGGGCGTGGTGGTGCCCGTGACGATCCCCGGCACCGCGTCGGGCTTCGTCGGGCGGCAGGCGCAGGTGTACCTGCCGCCTGCCTGGTTTGCGAGGCCGCGCCCGCAGCTGCCGGTGATCCTGCTGCTGCACGGCATCCCCGGTGGCCCGACGGACTGGACCGAGGGCGGGGACGCCGCGGCCACGGCCGACGCCTTCGCCGCGGCGCACGGCGGGGCCGCGCCCGTGCTCGTCATGCCTGACGTCAACGGCAGCGACGTCAACGACACGGAGTGCGTGAACAGCCCGCGCGGCAACATCGAGACCTACCTGACCGAGGACGTGCCCGCTGCGGTCGTCGCCACGTTCGCCACCCATCCCCCGGGGCCGGGGACGTGGGCGATCGCGGGCCTGTCCGAGGGCGGCATGTGCGCGATCATGCTCGCGCTGCGCCACCCCGCCCTGTTCGGCACGTTCGGCGACTTCGGGGGCCTGCTCGGGCCGCGCGTCGGCGACACCAACGACGACCCGGACGCCGCCACCGTCACGACGCTCTTCGGGGGCTCCCAGTCCGCCTACGACGCCCACCAGCCGCAGCTGCTGCTCGCCGATCCCGGGCCCGGCGTGCCCGGGATGGGCGGGTGGTTCCAGGCCGGCTCGGACGATCCGCTGCCGCTGGCCGCGGCGCAGATCCTCGCGCCGCTGGCCCGCCGCGCCGGCATCGAGACCTGCCTGGTGGTCGTCCCGGGCGGGGGTCACACGTTCGACGTGTGGAGCGCGTCGCTGCGGGCCTCGTTGCCGTGGATGGCGGCCCGGCTGGGTCTCGCACCGGTCACCCCGGGGCTCCCGGCGGTGTGCGAGGAGCTGCCCGGCTGATCGGCCGCGGCTGGAGTCGGGGGCACGACATACGGGGCGGGCGCGACGTCCGGAGTGGGCACGACGTCCGGGGTGGGCACGACGTCCGGGGTGGGCGACCGGCGGACGCACCGGCGCGTCGCCGGAACACATGTGCGAGCGGTCGCACACAGCCGCGGGTGCTGGCACACACCGCCGACCGCGTGTGCGAGCACCCCGGGGTCTGTGTGAACCTCGCCGAGGCTGTGCGAGCACCACGGGGTGTGTGCGAGCACCGCCGAGGCTGTGCGAGCACCCGGGGTCTGTGCGAGCCCGCCGGGTGTCGACGGCGCATGAAACTGACCCCCAGTCGGCGCGTGGGTTCCAGGGTGGATTCGAGCGGCCGTCGCAACGGGGTCAGTTTTCGGCCGTCGTTGACACCGGGTGGCGACCGGAGCACCACCGCGCGCGGGCACCGTCGAACACGGGCGGGCCGTCGAACACACGGGCGGGCCGGCGCATCCGCGCAGGCCATGGAACACATGTGCGAGCGGTCGCACACAGCCGCGGGCGCTGGCACACACCGCCGACCGCGTGTGCGACCACCACGTGGTCTGTGCGAGCCCCGCCGAGGCTGTGCGACCACCATGGGGGGTATGCGAGCCCCGCCGGGTGTGTGCGAGCACCACGGGGTCTGTGCGAGCACCGCCGGGCGCCGACCGGAGCACACAGCGCGCGAGCACCGCCGAACACGCGTGCGGGCCGCCGAACACAGGTGCGGGCCGTCGAACACACGGGCGGGCCGGCGCATCCGCGCAGGCCATGGAGCACATGTGCGAGCGGTCGCACACAGCCGCGGGCGCTGGCACACACAGCCGCGGGCGCTGGCACACACCGCCGACCATGTGTGCGAGCACCCCGGGGTCTGTGCGAGCCTCGCCGAGGCTGTGCGAGCCCCACGGGGTATGCGCGAGCCCGCCGGGTGGCGACCGGAGCACCACCGCGCGCGGGCACCGTCGAACACGGGCGGGCCGTCGAACACACGTGCGATCGGTCGCACACAGAAACGAGCGCCGGGGTCACCCGACGAGCCACTCCAGCCAGGCCGATCCCGGGTGCGCCCGCCCGAGGACGGCGCCGGTGCGCCGCCCGTCCCGCACGCTCACCTGTCCGACGACGCCGAACACCCCACCCTCGCGGTTGTCCCGCACCCACGCCGCGGGGACCGCCATGCCCTGGACGGACGCATCCGCCGCCGGACCCAGTGGCACGAGGGGGTCGACCGAGATCCACACCAGGTCGCGCTCGCGACCGATCTCGTCGACGAGAGCGTGAAAGCGGGCCAGCCGGTCCGGCGGCAAGAACACGTGGACGTAGGTGTCGACCAGGCACAGCAGGGTGTCCGCGGGGATCTCCGCGACGACACCGGGCAGCGCGTCGACCAGGTCGCCGCGCACGGCGGGCACGGGCTGAGCGGGAGCCGGATCGAGCACCGGGCCGAGCGGAGGATCGAGCACCGGGCCGACCGCCGGATCGAAAGCCGCGCCGAGCACCGGGGCACGGGCCAGGTCGAGCACCAGGTCGAGCGCGGCGGCGAACCGGGTCACCGCGCCCACCTCGGGCGGGACGCACGCGGTGAGCCAGGCGGCGGTGGCCGGATCGGTCACGTCCAGCGGTTCGGCGTCGACGCCGACACGGTGGGTGATCCGCAGCGCGGCAGGCACCGGCGGCCTCCCGGAGCGCACGGTGCAGGACAGCCGCACCGGCGAGCCGGGATCGCCCGCGACGCGCTCGGTGCCGTCGGGCAGCGCGTAGCGGTAGGCGTACCGGTCGAGGTGCAGCCCCAGCCCCGCCCCGGTGCCGAGATCGACGAGCGCGAGCGGCCTCGGGTCCGACGCGGCCGCCTCCGCGAGCGCGGGCAGCACGTCGAGGCAGCGGCCCACCTCGTTCATCTGGTAGCGGTGCCCGGCGCACAGCGCGCCGATCGCCTGCGCCTCGGCCAGGGCGAACGCGTGCAGCGCGGGCCGGAAGCCGCCGTCGCGCGGTGGCTGCGACCCGCCCGGGACCGGGTAGTAGGCGGTCAGCGGCCGGGGCCGCAGCTCGTCGATCCGCCGCCGCAGGGCAGCGGAGAGCAGCAGTGCCGGGAGCCGGTCCGGCGGGATCGCGGTGGCGAGGTCGAGCAGGACGTCGTCCTCGGCGATGGTGGCGAACGTCTCCGCGGTCAGCCACCAGCTCGGCGGGGCGCCGGGCGGGGACCAGGCCCTGGCGACCGACCGCGCCTGCGCGGCGACGACGTCACGGTGCTCCGAGGGCCCCACGGTCCACCTCCGCACGCATCCACGCGGCGAGCGCCTCCGCGCCGCGCTCGTGGCCGAAGCCCATGATCCGGTCCGCGTCCGCTTCCGTGAACCGGAAGAACGAGCCGGCGGAGAACGCGAGACGGCGTGGCTCGACCAGCACCATCGGCACGTCGCGGCGGTCGGTGGCCCCGGCCCGCGCCAGCTCGTTCACCGTGGCGGCGTGCTCCAGGTCCGCGCGCAGCGCGAAGTGGGCCAGGTTGTCCACGAGCAGCCCGATCGTCTCGCCGAGCGACGCGGGCGGCGGCGCGGGGCGCGTCCCGCCACTGCCGGAGACCACCACGACGGCGTCCGGCTCGTAGTCCATCACCGGCGCGAGCGGCGTGTTGGCCACCGTGCCCGCGTCCACGAGCAGCCGCCCGTCGATCTCCACCGGCGGGAAGGCCACCGGCACCGCGGCGCTGGCCAGCAGGTGCTCGACGGTGAGCGGCCCCGGGAGGATCGCCGAGCCGGGCCGCGGCGCAGGCCTGCTGCCGAACCGCAGCACCTCCCCCGTCGCGACGTCCACGGCCGACACGACGAGCGTGCGCCCGTCCGCGACGGGCAGCTCGGGGCCGCCGAGCCGCTCCCGCAGCGCCGTCCGGGCGGGCGAGCTGTCCAGCAACGCGGTCCACCCGACGGAGCCCAGCGCCCAGTCCAGCAGGTGCGGCGCACCGCGCAGCATGTTCTCGATCTTCGGCAGCCGGTACACGTCGGTGCGCCAGCGGGCGACGTCGGACCAGCGGATCCCCCGCCACATCGCCGCGAGTGCCGCCGCGTCCATCCCGACGGCGAGCGCCGCGGCGTTGACCGCCCCCGCCGACACGCCCGAGAAGATCCGTGGCCGCAGCCCGGCCTCCTCGACGGCGCGGACCACACCCGCCCCGAAGTACGCGGCAGGCGCCCCGCCCCCGGAGAACACCATCGCCACGCCGCCCACGGTGATCAGGATGCCGGGCCTCGCCGCCCCCGTCGAGCCTGCCGCGCGCCGCCCCGGCCATGATCGCCGGGAATGCGGCACGACGCCCGTATCCGGGCTGCCGCCACATTCCCGGTGATCACGGGATACCGGACGCTCTCAGCCGCCCCAGATGTCCTCCACGAAGCGGCCCGCGGCGCGCATGTCGGCCAGCCACGCCTGGGCGTCCTCGGCGGAACCACCCGTGTGCGCGCGGTGGATGTCGACGAGTGCCGCCCGCACGCCCGGCGCCATCGTGTTGGCGTTGCCGCACACGAAGATCGACGCGCCCCGCTGGATGAGGTCCCACACCTCGTCGCCGCGCGCGGCCATCTCGTGCTGGACGTAGCGCCGCCCGTCCTGGGGGCTGCCCGAGAACACCGTGCGCACGGTCAGCGCCGCGGTCTTCTCGAACTCGCGCAGCTCGTCGGCGTAGAGGTAGTCCTGCTGGGGGTCGCGGCAGCCGAAGAACAGCAGCGACTCGCCGAGGGTGGCACCGTTCTCCCGCTGCGCTGCCCGCTCCTCCAGGAAGCCCCGGAAGGGCGCGAGGCCCGTCCCCGCCCCGACCATGATCATCGGGACGGACGGGTCAGCGGGCGGCCGGAACGGGATCGACGGCTCGCGCACGAACGCGAACACCGTGCTGTGCGGCGCGAGCGTGGACAGGTGGTTCGAGCAGACGCCCTGGAACGTCCGGCCGCTGCCGTCGCGCAGCGGTGACCGCAGCACGCCGGTCGTGATCGTGCAGACCTCCGCGTCGGCCAGCGGCGACGAGGAGATCGAGTAGTACCGCGGCCGCAGCGGGGGCAGCATGTCGAGGTAGACCTCGAACGGCAGGTCGCACGCCGGGTGGTCCTCGAGCAGGTCGATGAGTGACCGGTGCGGGGTGAACACCTGTTCGCGGTAGTGCGCCTGCGACTCGGGGTCGTCGCCCGCGAGCGCTTCCAGCGCGGCCTTCTGGTGAGGGTCACCGGTGTGGTCGGCCAGCACCTGGATGTCCGCCCGGGACGCGACGTCCTGCAGCTCCACGCAGCTGCCGAGCACGCCGAGCAGCGGCGCGGGCTCGTCGATCGGCAGGTGGGTGTGGTTGCCGCGGTTCGGGACGATCGTCACGTACGTGCCCGCGTCGAGGGTGAACCGGGCCATCACCCGGCGGATGAGGTCGACGCTGTTGCGCGGCAGCACGCCGAGGTGGTCGCCCGCCCGGTAGGTCACCCCCTCCGGAAGGGCGATCGCGACGTGGCGGGTGGAGCGGGTCGGCAAGCGCCCGTTGGCGGCGCGGTTGAGCTCGCGGTTGTCGCGGACCAGCGCGGGCCGCGCGGCGTAGGACATGATCACCGGGTTGGTCAGCTGCCGGTTCGTCGTCGTGATCGTCAGGCGCGGGCCCGCCGCCGCGGGCTCGGCGATGTCCGCGGGCAGGTCCAGGGCCGCGACCAGGTCGGTCCACAGGCCGCTGCGCCACGCGCGGTACTGCGAGTCGAAGTCGCCGCGCTGGTCGCCCTCCCCGCGCGGGTGGATGCGGTGGGCGCCGTGCGCCTCGAGCTGCGCGTCCACCAGGGTCGGCACGGCCTGGTAGGTCGCGGCCCACTCGGTGTTGCCGCAGCCGAAGACGGTGTACGCCGCGCCGGCGCAGGCGTCGGCGGGCGTGTCGGCGGCGGTCAGCCACCCGCAGAAGTCCGCGGCGTTGTCCGGTGGCGTGCCGTTGTACGAGGAGCAGACGATGATCGTCGCGCCGTCCGCGGGGAGCTTGCCGATGTTCTCGTCGAGCGCACCCTGGGTGACCGCGAAGCCGCGCTCGGTGCCCTCCTGGGCGAGCTTCGTCGCGATCGCCTCGGAGGCGCCGAGGTTGGAGCCGAAGAGCACCGCGAGCGGGGTCCCGTGCCGCGCGACGGTGGCGGCGACGGGCCGCGCCGCCTCCTGCGCGGCCGGCGTGGCCTGCACCGGCTCCCGGTACACGGGCGCGTCGGCGCGGCGGCGCACCTTGATGCGCAGCTCGTCGGGCTTGATGGTGAGGGTCGTCTTGGTCTTGAGCTGGTAGTCCAGGTCGTCGACGAACTCGAAGCGCTGCACGAGCATCGCGAGCACCAGCACGGCTTCCTGCATCGCGAAGACCCGGCCGATGCAGGCCCGCTGCCCGGTCCCGAACGGCTTGTACGCGTTGGGGGGAAGCGCGGCGCGGCGCTCCGGTGCGAAGTGGTCCGGGTTGAACTCCTCGGCGTCGTCACCCCAGATCGTCCGGTCACGGTGCAGCATCCCGGACAGCACGGTGAGCGGCGTGCCGGCGGGGATCGCGTAGCGCCCGCCGATCACGGTGTCCTCGGTCGGGGTGCGGTTGAACCCCGGCGCGGTCGGCCACAGCCGCAACGACTCGGCAAGGATCTGGTCGATGTAGGTGAGCCGGTGCACCTGCTCGTAGGTCGGCTGGAGCGAACCGCCCAGCACCTCGTCGACCTCGGCCCGCGCCCGCGCGAGCACGTCGGGGTTCTTCATCAGGTAGTAGATCGCGAAGGACAGCAGGCCGCTCGTGGTCTCGTGGCCCGCGATCAGGAACGTGATGCACTGGGCGCGGATGTTGTCGTCCGGCAGCTTCTCCCCGGTCCTCGGATCGACGCCGTTGATCATGCGGCCGAGCAGGTCGCGGGTCTCACCCGCGGCCCCCTGGGCGCGGCGTTCCCGGATCAGTCCGTCGACCAGCGCCGCCATGTACTGCTGGTCCTCCTCCAGCTGCCGCGTGGCCCGGATCCGCAGGCGCCGCTGGATCGGCAGCTGCTGCATGCGCGCCTGCGACTCGGAGAGCGTGCGCACCATCGCGGCGACGAACGGGTGCTGGGTGTCGCGGTAGAACGAGTTGAACCGGTAGCCGAAACCGCACAGCGCGATGGTGTCCAGCGTCAGGCGGGTCATGTCCGCCGGCACGTCGACCTCGTCGTCGGGGTTCAGCCGCTCCCACTTCTCCACGAGCTGGTCGGCGATGTCCTGCATCATCGGCAGGTACTCGTGCATGTTCTGCATGCTGAACGGCGAGAGCAGGATGTTGTGCGCCCGGTGCCAGAGCGGGTCGGCGGTGTCCGCGGTGAACAGCCCCGCGCCGATGGCGCCCTTGCGCAGGTTCGCGAGCCCCCCGCCCACCAACTTGTCGAAGCGCGCGTCGTCGCAGATCTCGTCGACGAGGTCGGCCCCGCTGACGACGATCCGGGCGCCGCCACCCGGCACCACGATCCGCAGGATCGGGCCGTACTCCCTGGCCATCGCCATCATGCTGTCGAACGGCGCGTGGGTGTCGATGTCGAACAGGTTGCCCACGAGCGGCAAACCTCGCGGACCGGGGATCTCGTCGATGCCCACCGGTGTCGTCGGTTCGGTCGGTTCGGTCACGGGTGTCGCTCCGTCCCGGGCGGTCCGCCGCACGTCACGATCCGTCCGGGGCGTCGCGGCGGTGACGCGGCCAGGGCGGTGTCGCGCAGGGTCAACGCCGGAGGGCGCGGAACACCAGGGTGGCGCTCACGACGATCACCCAGCTCGGGAACACGAGCAGCGTCGACGGGTGGTAGGTCGTGTTGACCAGCAGGAACGTCGCGGCGAGGTAGCCGAGGACGACAAGCCAGCGCGGCAGCAGGCCCGTCGTCCGCATCGTCGACGTCATGGTCATCATGTACATGCCCGCGGCCCGCACCCCGTAGATGAACGCGAAGGCGTAGCCGACCCCGGCGAGCGAGCGGGCCACCTCGGGGGACGGCGGCGGGAGGGTCGTGAACACCCCGAGCAGCGCGGGGGCGCCGACGGCCGCAGCGCTCGCGAACATCATCGCCACGAACAGGATCCCCGAGGCGAGGTGCAGCCCGAACGGGAGCTTCGACGGCGGCCCCGGATGCGCCTCGACGAGGTTGCGCGTTGCGGTCATGTGCCAGAGCCAGGCGATCCCCGCGAACGGCACGAGGTGCATGCCCACGGTGACGAGGACGTCGCCGCCGTCGGCGTAGAACGCCGCGTAGACCGCGTCCGGATCGGACAGGCCCGGCGCCTGCAGCAGGAGCACCATCGAGGCGATGACCAGTGCGGCGAAGACCACTCCGCTGATCGCGCAGACGATCGCGTACCCGCGGATCTCCCGGGCGGCGCTGTCGGCGCTGTCGGCGCTCTCGACACTCTCCGCGCTCTCGACACTCTCCGCGCTGCCCCCGCTGTCGCTGCCGTCGACACCGCCACTGCCGTCGACCCTGTCGCCGCTGCCTTCGCCGGACGACGGCCCGGACGTCGCAGCCGGAACGGTGGTACCCGCCATCGCAACCCCCGTCGGACGGCCCCCGGGACGCGGAGGTCGCTGCGGCACCCCTCCCACCCGGGGCGCCAGGTCCGTCCTAGTCGTACACCCGGGGGGCGGTCAATCGGCTCTTCGGCTCAGCCGGGG
This sequence comes from Pseudonocardia sp., assembly GCF_050246655.1. Classification (GTDB taxonomy): domain Bacteria; phylum Actinomycetota; class Actinomycetes; order Mycobacteriales; family Pseudonocardiaceae; genus Pseudonocardia. Next base: position 9,340 of record NZ_JBFWVQ010000027.1, on the reverse strand, counting down.
TGCGTCAACCCGGGTCGGCGACCAGGAAGACGATCTCCGACGGGTCGTACCAGGCCAGCTCGTGGTCCTCGGCCTCGCCCACGAGGAAGTCCGCGTCCATGTCTCCCAGATCGGCGGCGTCGATCGCCCCCGCCGCCTGCCGGACGGCGTACTCCGCGTCCTCGGTGTCCACGTGCACGGCGGCCACCTTCTCCAGCGGCACCGTGCCCGCGATCCTGACGGCGCCGTCGTCGAGGTCCGGACGGGGCGTGACGTCCTCCAGGTCGGCCGAGACCACCACCCGCCGCGACGGCGTGGCATCCTCGCCGAGCCCCAGCTCCACCGCCAGCAGCCGCAGCGACGCCCGGGCGGCCTCCGTCATCGCCGCGTACTCGAGGTCCTCGTCGTCACCGGCCGTGTACCGCTCCCGCAGCCGGGGCGTGAGCGCGAACGCCGTGCCGCCGATCGGGAGCATCTCCCCGGTCTTCGCGAGGCGTCGAAGCATCGGCCAGGTCGCCGGAACGTAGATCCTCACGACACCGTCCCCACCAGCTCGTCCAGTGATTCGTCGACCAGGCCCGCCAGCACGTCCACGTCCGGCATCGCGTCCCGGTCGGCGTTGAACCCGTAGTAGACCCCGCCGTCGTAGGACGTGAGCCCGATCGCGAGCGCCTGCCCCTTCGCGAGCGGTACGACGGGGAACATCTCCAGCATCCGGGCGCCCGCCGCGTACAGCGGGAACTGCGGCCCCGGCACGTTCGTCACCATCACGTTGAAGATCCGGCTCGACATGCCGCTGGCCGCGCGCGCCCCGAGCGCGTGCAGCGTGGGCGGGGCGAACCCGCCGATCCGCACCAGCGTGCCCGCGCCCACCGACGGGTGCGACGCCGTGTGCTCGCGCATCGCGTGCGTGACGTGGTGCAGGCGCACCACCGGGCTCGGCTCGCCGACCGGCAGGTCGATGAGGAACGACACGACGCGGTTGCCCAGCGAGCCCGAGACCGAGCTGGGGACGTCGGCCTCGCCGCGCACCGACAGCGGCACCATCGCCCGCACCGCGCTCGACCCCGTGACGGCCTCGCCCCGGGAGAGCAGCCAGTTGCGCAGGGCTCCCGCCACCACCGACAGCACCACGTCGTTCACCGTGCAGCCGTGCGCCGCCCGGACCCGCCGGTAGCACTCGAGCTGCGTGCGGGCCACCGCGAACCGCCGCTGCGTGGAGACCGTCGCGTTGAGGGGGCTGCCCGGGGCCCGGCGGCTTGCCTTCCACGCCACGGAGAACACCTGGCCCACGCCGTCCGCGAGCTTCCCGACGGTCGCGATCGCGTCCCCCGCCGCCGTCCGCGCGGTGTCCACCAGCTCGCCGGGCCGCTGCACCGCCTCCACCAGCGCACCGAGCACCAGCTTCGTATCCGACGGCTCCGGTCGCGGCATCCACAGCTCGTCCGGCACCGGTCGCGGATCCGGCGACACGTCGAGGATCACCTGGCCGATGTCGATCGCGCTGACGCCGTCCACCATCGCCTGGTGGGTCTTCGCCAGCACCGCCGTGCGGTCGCGGGCGAGGCCGTCCACCAGGTACATCTCCCAGAGCGGGCGGGCATGGTCCAGCGGCCGCGACATCAGCCGCGCCACCAGCTCGTTGAGCTGCGCGTCCGTACCGGGCTTCGGCAGCGCCGAGCGGCGGACGTGGTAGGCCACGTCGAAGTCCGGATCGTCGACCCACACCGGCCGCGCCAGGTTGCCCGGCACGTGGCGCACCTTCTGCCGGTAGCGCGGCACCCGCGCGAGCCGCTGCTCGATCAGCTCGACGAGCCGGTCGTAGTCGAACCCGCTCCGCGGCCGCCGGAAGATCGACACGGTCCCGACATGCATCGGGGTCGTCGGAGCCTCCAGGTACAGGAACGAGGCGTCGAGGGCGGAGAGCCGGGGAGGCATGCGGCGATCCTAGGCTCGGCGTGTGTCAGCCGAGAGATCCGCGCATGCCCGCTCACCGAAGGACACCTTCATCACGGTGTACGGGCGGCGCCCGGTGCTGGAGGCGCTGGACGACGAGCGCCTGCGCGTCGACAAGGTGATCCTCGCCGAGGACCAGCGCGGCGAGCCGGCCCGCGCGATCCTCGCCGCCGCGAAGGCCCGCGGCGTCCCCGTGCAGCGGGCGTCGGCGCACCGGGTCAAGGTCCTCGCCGGCAACGGCCGCCACGACCAGGGCGTGCTCGCCGACGTCGTCGCCCCCCGGATGGCGCCCGTCGCCGATTTCGTCGCCGGGCACCCCGGGCCGGCCGCCGTGCTCGTCCTCGACGGGGTCACCAACCCCGCCAACGTCGGGATGCTGCTGCGTTCGGCCACCGCCGCCGGGCTCGACGGCGTGCTGCTCCCCCGCCGTGGGGTGCCGTCGATCGACCCGATGGTCGTCAAGGCCTCCGCGGGGGTCGCCTTCCGGGCCCCCGTGCTGCGCGCCGCCACCGCCGCCGAGGGCTGCGCGACGCTGCGCGAGGCCGGGTTCGCCGTCCACGGCCTCGACGCGGGGGGTTCCTCGCTGCTGGAGGCATCGCTCCCGGAGCGGGTGGCGCTCGTGCTCGGCGGCGAGACCGCGGGCCTGTCACCCGAGGTCCGGGCCGCCTGCACCGGGCTGCTCGCGATCCCGATGGACGGTGGCGTCGAGTCGCTCAACGTCGCGAGCGCCGGGGCCGTGGCCGCGTTCGAGCTGCGCAGGCGGCGGGGATGACCCGCGCCGGGACCGCCGTCGTCACGGGCGGGTCGCGCGGCATCGGCCTGGCGGTCGTGCGCGCGCTCGCCGCGAGCGGGATGACCGTCGTGCTCGGCGCCCGCGACCCGGCGACCGTTCCCGGCGGCCTCGGCGAGGCCGTCCTCGTCCGGCGGCTGGATGTCACCTCCCGCGGGGACGCCGCCGCGGTCGCCGACGAGCTGCGCGCCCGCGGCAGCGGGCTGGACGTGCTCGTCAACAACGCGGCCGTCGGCTACGACACCTGGCAGGACGCCGCCCGCGCCGATCTCGACGCCGTCGAGGAGATCCTGCGCACGAACCTGGTCGGCGCCTGGCGGGCGGCCGTCGCGCTGCTGCCCCTGATGGGCCGCGGCGCGCGGATCGTGAACGTGTCCAGCGGGGCGGGGTCGTTCGGCGAGGGCGGCGGGGCGGGCGCCCCCGCCTACTCGGTGTCCAAGGCCGGGCTGAACATGCTCACCGTCCGGCTCGCGGCCGCCGTCCGCCCGCGCGGCGTGCTCGTCAATGCCGTCTGCCCCGGCTGGGTCGCCACCGACATGGGTGGCCCCGGTGGGCGCCCGGTCGCCGAGGGCGCAGCGAGCGTCCTCCACGCCGTCGACCTGCCACCCGGTGGGCCGACCGGGCGCTTCTTCCGGGACGGCCGCGAGATCCCGTGGTGATCAGCAGCACGGCGCCTAGGGTGGGCCGCATGGTCCGGCGACGCCTGCCCCGTCCGTCCGAGCTGCGTCCCCTCCTGCGACCGGCCCCGATCACGCTGGACCCCACCGAGCGCAGGCTGGCCCGGGCGGCGAGCATCTCCGACCTGCGCGCGATCGCGCGCCGCCGCACCCCCCGGGCCGTCTTCGACTACGCGGACGGCAGCGCGGACTCCGAGATCACCCTGCGCCGCGCCCGGGAGGCCTACCGGCGCATCGAGTTCCGCCCGACCGTCCTCACCGACGTGAGCAGCGTCGACACCAGCCGCGAGGTCCTCGGCGGGCGCTGCGCGCTGCCGTTCGCCCTCGCCCCCGTCGGCTTCCTGCGGATGATGCACACCGAGGGCGAGCGCGCCAGCGCCGCCGTCGCGCAGGCCGCCGGCATCCCGGTGTCGCTCTCGACCATGGGCACCACCACCATCGAGGACGTCGCCGCGGCCGCTCCCACCGGGCGCAAGTGGTTCCAGCTCTACCTGTGGCGCGACCGCGAACCCGCCAAGGACCTCGTCGCCAGGGCCGCCGCGAGCGGGTTCGACACGCTCATGCTCACCGTCGACACCCCCGTCGGCGGGGCGCGGCTGCGCGACGTCCGCAACGGGCTCGCCATCCCGCCCGCTCTCACGCTGCGCACCTTCCTCGACGGCGCGATGCACCCGAACTGGTGGTTCGACCTCCTCACCACCGAGCCGCTCACCTTCGCGAGCCTCACCACGACCGGCGGCACGCCCGCCGAGATGATCAACCGCGTCTTCGATCCGGCCCTCACCATGGCGGACGTCGAGTGGCTGCGCGGCATCTGGCCCGGCAAGCTCGTCGTCAAGGGCGTCCAGGGCGTCGAGGACGCGCGGCGCGTCGTGGAGGCCGGCGCGGACGGCGTGCTGCTGTCCAACCACGGCGGCCGCCAGCTCGACCGCGCCCCCGTCCCGCTGGAGCTCGTGCAGCCCGTGTCGGAGGCCGTCGGTGACCGCGCCGAGGTCCTCGTCGACACCGGGATCATGCACGGCGGCGACGTCGTCGCCGCCCTCGCGCTCGGCGCCCGCGCCGCCGTCGTCGGCCGCGCGTACGTCTACGGGCTCATGGCCGGCGGGCGCCGCGGCGTCGCCAAGGCCGTCGACATCCTCGCCGCCGAGGTCGTCCGCACCCTCCAGCTGCTCGGCGTGACGAGCGTCGACTCGCTGCGACCGCACCACGTCCGGCTCCGCGGCTAGGCCGTTCGGGGGCATGTCACGCTGGCGCATCCCGCACGGAAGGGCCAAGGTGTGCGCCATGGGTTTCCTCGACAAGGCCAAGAATCTGCTGGGCCAGCACGACGACAAGGTCGACCAAGCGCTGGAGAAGGCCGGCGAGGCCGCCAAGGAGCGCTTCGCAGGTCACGACGAGCAGATCGACAAGGTCGTCGACCTCGCGCAGCAGCACACCGGCGCAGGCGACACCACTGCTGCGCCGCCCCAGGACGCTCCGGCCCCACCGGAGCCGGCGCCCGCCGACAACCCGCCGCCGCAGCAGTAGGCCCCGGCGCGGGAACCGTCCCGCCACGAGCGGCACCCTCGTGCGCACCGTGCGCACGAGGGTGCCGTTCGTTGCGCGGCTCGGGGCAGCATTCTCACGGCAGGTCGAGCAGGATCTCGACCTCCTCGACGGTGAGGCTGACCGCCCGGTGCAGCACGCCGACGGCTCCGGCGGCCGTCGCCCCGCGGACGTTGCGCGCCAGGTCGTCCACCACCACGCACTCGGTCGGCGCCACCCTCAGCAGTCCCGCCACTCGCCGGAACACCTCCGGGTCCGGCTTGCGGACCCCGAGCGACCCACCCAGGACCACGACGTCGAACAGGCGGGCCACCGCGTCGGGCACCGCGTGGGCGTCCGACACCAGCGCCGTCGCGAGCCCGGCCTTCCGCGCACGGTGGGGCAGCGACAGCATCGGTGCGCCCTCGGTGAGCACGCCGCCGTAGTCCATGACGAGGGCGCGCAGACCCGTCGCCGTGCCCGGACCGGTGGCGTTCGCCGCCGTGGATGCGGCCGGGTCACCGGCAGCTGCCGCCGCGGTCGGGCCACCCGCAGCGGGCGAGGCGGGATCGGGGTCAGCGGGCGCAGCCATCCTCGCCATCCTCGGCGACAGCCGCGAGCAGGGCCAGCAGGTACCTGCGGACGACCGCCTCGTCGTCGGGCGGGAGCTGCGGCAGCCGCACCCCGGTCGCGGCGCGGACCAGCGGGTACGCCCGCGCGAGGCGGCGGCTGCCGTCCGCGGTGATCGCGAGCCGGACGACGCGGCGGTCGTCCGGGTCCCGGGCCCGACGGACGTCGCCCGCGTCCTCCAGCGCGTCCAGGGCCGGGGTGAGCGTGGCCGGTGCGACGCCGAGGCGCGCGGCGAGCTCGCGGTGGGAGAGCCCGGCGCCACCGGCAGGTGGGGCACCCGCCCCGCGTCGCCGGGAGCCGGGCCCGGCGACTCCCTCTCGCACGAGGGTGTCGTGGGCGGTGGCGGACCCGTTCAGGCCGGAATCCAGGCCGGAATCCACAGTGGCGCCCGGGGCAGCCGGCTCACCGGCCAGAGCCGCGAGCACGCCGAGCGCCGTCGTGCTCAGCCCGTGCTCGGCCACCGCCCGCCGGTGGCGCCGGGCGACGGCGGTCCCGGCCCGGGCGACGAGCCCCGCGAGCGGCGCCCACGCCAGCTCGTCCAGCGGGTGGGTCATCGCGCCACGGTACGGCCGCGGTTGCCGTCAGGAGGTCGAATCGTGGAGGTCCGCCCGCCTCGGAGCCCGCCCGAGCCCGCTCGCCCCCCGAACCCGCCCGCGCCCGCTCGCCGACGACACTCGGATCCCCGGCCGTTCGGCGCCGTACCGTTCGGTGCCGAACCTGCACGATCCGCCCCGCCGGAGGTCCTCGCCGCCCACCCTGGGCGGGTGACGATCACTGCCATCCCCGCCGCACCGACGGCGCAGGCGCCACGCCTGCGCCGCGTCCGCTACGAGCCGCTACCCGGCGAACGCCTCGGCGGGCCGGTCCGGGCGCTGCCGCCACGCGAGCCGCCCACGCCGTCCCGGAGGGCCGGGCCGCCCGCCGCCGCCCGCCGGGTCGCCGATCACACCGCCGATCACACCGCCGATCACACCGCCGGCCGGGTCGACGACCTCCGTGACGAGGTCGAGGCCGCGTTGCTGCTGGTCCTGGACGTCCTCGACGGCAGGCGCCCGGCCTGGCAGCTCACGGCGCACCTCGCACCGGACGCGCTGCGCTGCGTGCGGTCGGCCGCACGCCGGGGAAGCGGTCGCAGCCGGCTCGCGTCGGTACGGATCTGCCGTCCGGCGCCGGGGGCGGCCGAGGTGGCCGCCGTCTACCGCCTGGACGGGCGCGCACGCGCCGTCGCCGCCCGCTTCGAACCGCGTGCGCCGGGCGGACGGTGGCGGTGCGTCGCGATCCGCCTCGGCTGACGGCACCCGCGGATCATGATCACCCGATCCGTGACGCAACGTGCACCGGTGCACGTCATGTCACGGGAGCGGCGATCACCGCACCGGGGCGGGAGCGCTCAGGGACGCGCCCCCGTCGGTGACCCGTGGCACTGCTTGTACTTGCGGCCCGACCCGCAGGGACACGGGCGGTTGCGCGACGGCGTCGCCGTCGTACCCGAGACGGGACCGGAACCGGCGGCGGATCCGGTGCGCCCGTTCCCCGTACGCGCGCCACCGGAGCCGACGCGCTGCGGCGTGCCGTCCTCGGACGGCCCGACGTAGCTGAGGTTCGCGGGACGGCGGGCGCGCAGGGCGGGCGGAAGCACGCTGTCGGCGGGCTGCTCGAACTGCTCGGTCGGAGGCTCGGCCGCCCGGGCCGCGGCGCGCCCGCGCCGAGTCGTGGGCTGGGTGCGTGTACCCCGCGGCGGGGTGGCGACGTCGTCCGGGGAGGGGGCGGCGTCGTCCGGGGAGGAAGCTGAGGGGGCCTCCGCGGCCGTCGTGCCCTCGGTCGATGCGGGCGCTTCGGTCGGCGTGGCGTCGGCCGGAGGCTGCTGCGCCACCAGCTCGATCTTGAACAGCAGGCCGACCGTCTCCTCCTTGATCCCCTCCTGCATCGCCACGAACATGTCGTAGCCCTCGCGCTGGTACTCGATCAGCGGGTCGCGCTGCGCCATGGCCCGCAGCCCGATGCCCTCCTTGAGGTAGTCCATCTCGTAGAGGTGCTCGCGCCACTTGCGATCCAGGACCTGCAGCAGCACCTGCCGCTCCAGCTCGCGCATCCCGCCGCGGTCCGCGATGACCGCGTCGATCTGCTCGGCCCGCGCGGCGTAGGCGGCCTTGGCGTCGGCCACGACGGCCTCGGCGAGCGACTCGCGGGTGAGGTCGCCGGGGTCGTCCAGCGTGCCGTCGGGATCGTCGGCGTCGACCCCGCCCGCCAGGTCCTCCCAGCGGATCGAGACCGGGTAGAGCTGGCGCAGGGCGGCCCACAGCTTGTCGAGGTCCCAGTCCTCGGCGTAGCCCTCGGCGGTCGCACCGTGGACGTACGCCTCTACCACGTCGGTGATCATGTGCTGGATCTGGTCCCCGACGTCCTCGCCTGCCAGCACCCGGCGGCGCTCGTCGTAGATGACGGTGCGCTGCTTGTTGAGCACCTCGTCGTACTTCAGGACGTTCTTGCGGATCTCGAAGTTCTGCTGCTCGACCTGTGTCTGGGCGCTGCGGATGGCCTTGGTGACCATGCCGGCCTCGATCGGGACGTCGTCCGGCACGTTGAGCCGGTTCATGATCGACTCGACGATCTGGCCGTTGAACCGGCGCATCAGCTCGTCACCGAGGGACAGGTAGAACCGCGACTCCCCGGGGTCGCCCTGGCGGCCGGAGCGGCCGCGCAGCTGGTTGTCGATGCGCCGCGACTCGTGCCGTTCGGTGCCGAGCACGTACAGGCCCCCCGCCGCCTTCACCTTCTCGGCGTCGGCCGCGACCTGCTCCTTGATCTGGGCGTACACGTCGTCCCAGGCCGCCTCGTACTCCTCGCGCGTCTCCACGGGATCGAGCCCGCTCTCGCGCAGCTCGACGTCGGCGAGGAACTCGGGGTTGCCGCCGAGGACGATGTCCGTGCCCCGGCCGGCCATGTTCGTGGCGACCGTGATGGCCCCGGCGCGCCCCGCGACGGCCACGATGTGGCTCTCCCGCTCGTGCTGCTTGGCGTTGAGCACCTCGTGCGGCACCTGACGCTGCTTGAGCAGCTTCGAGAGGTACTCCGACTTCTCCACGCTCGTGGTGCCGACCAGCACCGGCTGGCCCGCCTCGAACTTCTCGGCGATGTCGTCGGCCACCGCGTCGAACTTCGCGACCTCGGTCTTGTAGATGAGGTCGGCCTGGTCGGCGCGGATCATCGGCCGGTTCGTCGGGATCGGGAGGACGCCCAGCTTGTAGATCTGGTCCAGCTCGGCGGCCTCCGTCTGGGCGGTGCCCGTCATGCCGGCAAGCTTGGTGTAGAGGCGGAAGTAGTTCTGCAGCGTGATCGTCGCGAGCGTCTGGTTCTCCGCCTGGACCTCCACGCCCTCCTTGGCCTCGATGGCCTGGTGGATGCCCTCGTTGTAGCGGCGCCCGGCCAGGATGCGGCCGGTGAACTCGTCGACGATGAGGACCTTGCCGTCCCGGACGATGTAGTCCTTGTCCTTCTTGAACAGCTCCTTGGCCTTGAGCGCGTTGTTGAGGAAGCCGACGAGCGCGGTGTTGGCGGCGTCGTAGAGCCCGCCCTTCTCCTCGTTCATCGTTCCGCCCTCGACCGGCACCGGCTTGAGGCCGAGCTGGTCCTCGACCAGCCGCACGCCGTCCTCGGTGACGCCGACGGTGCGCTTGCGCTCGTCCACCTCGTAGTGGACGTCCCGCTCGAGCAGCGGCGCGATCCGCGCGAACTCGGCGTACCAGCGCCCGCTCTCCCCCGCCGGACCGGAGATGATCAGCGG
>NZ_JBFWVQ010000026.1:0-56662 GCF_050246655.1 Pseudonocardia sp. | reverse complement strand
TGCCCGCGGCGGCCGGCCGCCCGCGTTCGACCCCGCCGTCTACGCCGGCCGCAACGTCGTGGAGCGCTGCTTCAACCGGCTCAAACAGTTCCGCGGTCTGGCCACCCGCTACGCCAAACGCGCCCGCCACTTCCCCGTCGAGATCATCATCGCCACCACCGTGTCATGGCTACACCGACCTGCAGGACAGGCCCTACCCGCCCGCTATCGGGTGGGTCGCCGTCGTCACCGGAACGGGCGCCATCGTCGCCGGCACCACCAAGTTCCTCGGTCTGGACGTCGTCCCGATGCCGCTGCTGTTCGGGGGATTTCGTCATCCCGTCGATGCTGTGGCTCGTCGTCCTCGGCCTCCTCACCTGGCGGCGGGCCGGCTCGACCGTGCCCACGACGTCGCAGGGGTGAGACCCGACTGCACATCGCCGACGGCGACCCTGGGGTCGAGTGTCCGCCCAACTGCCGCTTCCGACCACGCCTGCCCATTCGCACACCCCGCCAACGATCAAGGTGTTGCGACAAGTACTGGAACCCACGCGCCGCCAAGGGGTCAGTCTGGGCCAGTTCGGTTCACACAGAGCGTCACCCGGCGGCCCTTCACGTGCTCAGCTGCATTGCCGAGGCCGCGGAGCTGCACCACTACCTGGACGCAACCGGATCAACCGTCCGCGAACTCGAGCCACCGGCTCACGGCGAAGCCGCAGCGTCAGAGCGTGGGCGACGCTCCGGCGAGCAGCGCCGCGATGCCGAAGACAGCTCCCATCGCAGCTACCTCGACGAGGATCCAGCGCACCGTTGTCCCCACGCGTCCTTCCCTCAAACCGGGAAGGAAGGTGAAGCGGATTCTCGCCCCTAGCGCGACGACGATCAGCAGTCCGGCGAGCTTCGCCAGCACGAGCAGGCCGTAGGGATCGGTGAGCACTTCGGTCCACGAGGTTTCCGCGCCGGCCTCGGCCGTGAGGATCACCGCGGCGCTTAACGAACCCGTCAGCGCGACGAGCGCCGCACATCCTCCGGCGAACCGCGAGTACCGTGGCAGAGTCCGGGCGAGCGCCGACGGGTAACCGCGCAGCACGGCGGCGAGGACGGTCAGCACACCTACCCAGCACATGGCACCGAGGACGTGCCCGGCCATCGCGAGAACCATGGGTCCCCCGAAGTCGGCCTCCACGTGACTTGCGTGCCCCGACAAGCTGACGGGCAGCACGCCGACGAAGGCGATCATGATTCCGGCCGCCGCGTCTCGCCGGGGAAGGAAGCCACGCCTGCCGGCCAGAATGAGATAGGCGAGGCCTGCCATCGCTGCCGCAACGAGGGCCTTGCCGACGGTGAAGGTCGCCACGTAGCGCAGCACGAGCACCGGTCGGAGGCCAGCTCCGGGCGCGATCTGGTCCACGCGGGCGAGGAGGTGCCCGATGGACGACCCCACCGCGAGCCCGGCCCCAAGAAGCCCCAGCCGGCGGGCGGCGGCCCACACCGGGGCATCGCCCTCGTCCGGTCCGAGCAGCGGCGGCAGGAGGCTGACACCGACCATCACCGCGAAGCCGGTGATGATGCCCGCTCGCGTCACCGGCAGGAGCGCGCCGAGCGCGGGGCCGTCCGGCCCCGCCGAACCCAGCGCGACGCCCACTGCCGACGCCACTGCCAGGGCCACGATCGCGAACAGGCCGCCACCTCGCCCGACGCCGGTCGTCGCATGTCCGGCCCGCGGTCGGGCGAACGCACGTCCCGGCCGAGCGCGCACTCCACGAGGCGCCCCGTCGGGAGACGGGCGTCCGGGATCGGACGACTTCACCGTCATCGACATCTGCCGACCCTCCCGATCGGCGGTTCCGGGCTCACCCGAGGTGTGTGTGAGCGCCGGAGCCGAGGAACAGGACAGTGACCGCAGCCACCGCGAAGGCGATGCCGACGGGACGCACGACCTTTTCGCCCCACGGCATGGCCTTCTCCACGAACATGATCAGCGCCAGGATCCCCATCAGCGCGAGCTGCGCGGCGCCGGAGACGACCATCACCAGCATCAGCGCCCAGCAGCACCCGACGCAGAAGACGCCGTGCCGGATGCCGAGCTGCCATCCGGCGCTGCCACCTCGTCGGTAGTAGCGCAGCAGGAAGGAGACCGGGTGACGGCACTCCTTCAGGCAGGCGTCCTTCAGCGGAGTGAGCTGCCAGATGGCGCCCATGGCCAGAGCGGTGGCCACCACGACCTGCCAGTTGTCGGCGAGCCATGGCCAGGCCTGCGCCAGCGCGTTCACCCCGAGATCGACCCCGAACGCCAGCATCCCGAACCCGACCCAGACGGTGAAGTACCCGAGCAGGAAGTAGCAGAAGGAGAGTCGCCATCCCGGCACCTTCTGCGCGGTGGCCACGAACAGGGTGATCATCGGAACGGAGGAGGGCAGCATCATCGCAGCCGTCATCACGATCCACGCCAGGGCGACGAGGGCCAGCGCCGCGGCGAGCCCGAGCGTGCCGGCGGCGACGTCCACGGCCACGGCGTGGCCGTGCCCGCCGAGTGCCCACAGCGCGGCAACCGCCCTGCCCTGAGCACCGGACGCCAGTACGGAGGCGACGACGGCCACCGCCCAGGCGCCGAGGATGACGGCGAGCAGCCCGGTAAGGACACCGCGCCGACCCTCCAGACCCAGGCGGGCGCGCAAGCGTGCCATCCGGCTCGCGCCGGGGCGATCCACGACCTCCGTCATCACATCCTCCGTCCTTCTCGGGCCCGGGACGGACGCCACCGACCCCACCTTCGTCATGTGCTTCCGGCGAGTGAAGGCTCGTCGCTCGCCTCGCCCCCCACCGTGTGCATCTGCTCCACCGCGGTTCTCAGTGCATCGAGCAGGACTGTCCGTCTGCGCAAGAGCCGGTCGGCAGGCCCTGAGAAGCCGATGGCGGCCGCTGCGCGCCCGCGGGTCGACGGGACCACCACGGCGATGCCGCCGATCCCCGCCCGCCACTCACCGCGGTTCACGGCGAACCCCTGGGATCGGATCCTCTTGAGCTCACGGCGGAGCAGACGAACGTCACACAGGGTGAGAGCGGTATGGCGGACGAGTGGGCGCTCGAGCACCGCCCGCTGCACCCGGTCCGGCTGGTGGGCGAGCAGCACCTTGCCGGTGGCGACGCTGTACGCGGGCGCCCTTGCCCCGACCGCCGTGTACGACGTCAGTGGTGGGACACCGTCGGCCTTGGCGACGTACACGACCTCGCCACGGTCGTACACCGACAAGTGCACGGTCTCCTTGAACCGGGTGGCGAGGGCGTGCACAGCGCCGGCACAGATCTCCGGCAGTGGTGGTTCGTCGCCGGAGCGCATGGCGATCTCCCACAGTCTGCTGGCAAGCCAGTAGGTGTCGTCGTCGGGTTCGCGGCGGACCCAGCCGAGCGCACAGAGCGTGTGCACGAGCCGATAGGTCGTCTGGCGTGGCAGGCGGACCATCTCGGCGATCTCCCGGATGGTGCACGGACCATCGGCCAGGACCTCGACGACCTGCACACCGTTGGCCAGGGTTCCGAGCATGCCCGTGGCGGCGGGCCGGGCCCTATCCTCGCTCATGTCGCCACGCGATCCATTCGGCTGCTCGCACCGACCACCCGGTCTCCCCGTCACGAGCGTGTCTCCGACGGCGTGCGGTCCTCGGCCCGCGCACCGGCGTGTCGCCGCCGCGTGAGGGCGACACCGAGGAGAGCCGATAGAGCCACGACGAGCGCACCCACGCCGAGCCAGCGTGCGACGTTGTCGGAGTTCGGCGCATCCACCGTGCTACCCGTGGTCTGGCCATGGTCGGCCGCGGTCGTCGCGCCGGCCGGCGCGAGCGTCACGGACGGCGCCGGCCGCTCGGGCTCGGCGTTGCCGGGGCCCGGGATCTCGTTCCAGGCGACGACCTCCCCGTCGTCATAGGTCTGGATGGCGGGGAAGACGAGTGAATCCGTGTCGGTCGGCAGCGGACCGACCGAGAGCGGGAAGTCGACGAACTCGCCGGGGCCGATGCGCGTCCCTGGGTCCGCCGTCCATGTCACCGCGCTCACGGCCTCGGTGAAGGACCGTTCGCCGCGCTGCACTGGTGACGGCAGCGTGCTGCGGGTGACGACTGCGGTCCATCCCGGTTGTTGCGTGGTGCGCGCGGAGGTGATCGGGTGCTCGAGCGGCAACGAGATCTCGACCTTGATGGTTCCCGCCGTGTCCGACTCGTTCGGGACCCGGAAATTGATCACCGTGTAGCCGCCCTGCTCCGCGGTGCCCGGCTGCGCGGTCACGTGGGCGGAGGCAGGTGCGACACCCGACAGGGTCAAGGCGGCGACCGCGACTGCGACCGCAACACCGCGGAGGGCAGGACGGAGGGCGGTACTCATCGGGCTCTCCCCATGGCCGGGATGCAGATAGGGAGCACGGCGAGCGCCGAACCCGATCAGTCGCGCCGGGTGCCGGCGACCGGATACAGCTTGTCCTGATATTTAGGACGCGTGCTCAATTAATGATATGGATGACACCAGATCGCCCCATCGGTGTCAAACCTCGGGAGCGGTGCCAGCTGACCGGCGCTCGGTTTGACGATCGGCCGAGTCGCCCATACGCTCGAACTACGGAACAGCGTCACGTATGTTGGGACACGATGGACAGCACACTGCTGAAGGGGCTGCGCGTACTCGAGACGGTGGCGCGCAGCGGCACGCCGCGAGGAGTCAGCGACCTCGCGCGAGAACTCGACCTCACCCGGAGCAACGTCCATCGCACGCTGCAGACGTTGCTCGCGGCCGGGTACGCGCGGCAGTCCCCGGACGGCCGGGGGTACGAGTGCACCCTCAAGCTGTTCGAGCTCGCGAGCGCGATCATGGAACGGGTCGACGTGCGACGATGCTCCGGTCCGCACATCCGCAGGCTGGCCGAGCTGACCGAGGAGTCGGTACACCTGTCGGCCCTCGACGGCACCGATGTGGTCTACCTCGACAAGGTGGAGAGCCCGCAGCCAATCCGTGCGTACTCCTCGGTCGGCGGCCGGGCTCCGGCCCATTGCGTCGCGTCCGGGAAGGCCCTCCTGTCGTGGGCCTCCGAGGAGGTTCTCGCCGAGGTGACGGCGACCCTCATCCCGCACACCAACCGCAGCATCACGGATCCCGATGCGCTGCAGCGCGAGCTGGCGCAGGCCCGCCGGGCCGGATGCGCGATCAACCGCGGAGAGTGGCGGGGCGCTGTCGGAGGCATCGCGGCTCCGGTGTTCAACGCCGCGGGGCACGCGGAGGCGGCGGTCGGCGTGTCCGGCCCCGTCGAACGGATCCTCGAACGCGAAGGCTTCCTTCGCGGTGCGGTGCTCGACACCGCACGGGCGATCTCGTCGGAACTCGGCTGCCGCAGCTACCCGGCCCACGATGTCGGGGAGATACGCGAAGGGACGTCGATCGGATGAAGGCGCCACTGGACGGCCTCCGGGTGATCGAGATCTGCAGCGTGGCCGCGGGCCCGTTCTGCGGGATGCTCCTCGGCGACATGGGTGCCGACGTCGTAAAGGTGGAGAGCCCCCATGGAGGGGACAGCATGCGGGCCTGGCCCCCGCTGACGGGGGGCTACAGCGAGAACTTCGCCTCGCTCAACCGCAACAAGCGCTCCGTCGCTCTCGACCTCAAGTCCCGCGCGGATCACGAGGCGGCGCGCGCCCTGCTGGCCGAGGCGGACGTGCTGATCGAGAACAACCGGCCGGGCGTCATGACCCGGCTCGGCCTGGACTACGCAGCGGTCAGCGAGCTGAACCCGCGGATCGTCTACTGCTCGATCTCGGCCTACGGCCAGACCGGGCCGCGCGCCAGCGAGGGTGGATTCGACCTCACGATCCAGGCGATGAGCGGGATCATGAGCGTCACCGGCGAGCCCGGGCGCTCCCCGGTCAAGTGCGGGGTTCCGATGGCGGACTTCGCCACGGGGTTGTACGCGGCGTTCGCGGTCGCATCGGCGCTACGGGCGACTGCGGGGTCGGGCAAGGGCACACACATCGACGCGTCCATGTTCGGCTGCACGCTGGCCGTGTCCGCCTTGCAGACGAGCGAGTACTTCGGCTTCGGCATCGATCCCGGCAAGCTGGGCTCCGCTCATCCCCGCAACGCCCCCTACGAAGCGTTCCCCGCCGCGGACGGCCACCTTGCGGTCGCCGCGGGCAACGACTCGCTTTTCGCCGCGGCATGCCGGGCCATCGGCAGGCCGTACCTCGCGCACGACGCGCGGTTCGCGACGACGACCCTGCGGGCAAGCAACCAGAAGGCACTGAAGGAGATCTTCGAGAACTTCTGTGCCGAGCGAACGGTCGCCGCTCTGATGGAGGTCTTCGGCGCAGCAGGCGTCCCGTGCGCGCCGGTCAACAGCTACTCCGATGCCCTCGCTGATGCGCAGACCGCCCACATGGGCTGGGTACGGCCCCTGACACTGCCCAACGGCGAGCGGACGAAGACCTTCCTCTCGCCGCTGCGCTTCGACGGGGAGAATCCTGCACTGCGCTGGCCGCCGCCCGGTCTCGGCGAGCACACCGACGAAGTACTGGACGCACTTCCGTTCACCCGGAGGCGAACAGCATCGTGACCGTCCTGCGCTCGCAGCGGCAGGAGGGTGTGCTGACGCTGGATCGGCTGGATCGCTACGACGCGTTTTCGGCCGAGCTCGTGGAGGATCTGCTCGCGACGGTGGACGAGGCCGAACCCGGCACCGCCGACGTCCTCGTGGTGTGCGGGGCAGGCCCCGGGTTCGGTGCGGGTTTCGATCTCGGCGACGCCGACGCTGCGCCCGACGGGGAGGGCGAGCTCCTCCGCCGGTTCGTCCGGATCGAGCAGTCCCTGCGGGCGGTCGACCACGCGCCGTTCGTCACCCTCGCACTCGCCCACGGCGTCGCAGCGGACCTCGTCTGCGCCTGCACCCACCGCGTCGCCGCACCCGGCACCCGGTTCCGGATGCCGGGTCTCCGGTTCGGCGTCGTACTCGGCACCCGCCGGCTTGCCCGGCGCGTGGGCGCCGACGCCGCCCTTGCCATCCACTCCGGCGGCCGGGTGCTCGACGCCGAGGAAGCACTGCGCCTCGGCCTGCTGACCGCGGTCGTTCCTCAGGATGGCTGGGATGCCACCGTCGCCCGCATCACCGCCGAGGTCGCGGGCGCGGAGAGGTCGCGCGCGCAGCGTTCCACCGTCGCTCCCTCACCCCGGACGACCGGGACCAGGACCTGGCCGATCTCGTGCGCTCGGCGACTGCGCCGGGCCTCGCCGCCCGTCTCGCCGCCCACCGCTCGTCCGTGAGGAGGACAGCTCGATGCCAAGTACCGAGTCCACTCAGACCTATGACCTCGACGCCTTCGTCGCTGACCTGGAACGCGTCGTCGCCACCGCCACGACCGAACGTGAGGTCACCGAGCGAGTGGCCGAGCGGCTGCGCGTGCTGCTGACCTCCGGCCTGCAGCTGCCCGAGGAGACGACCACCCCGTTGCCCGACAGGTACGTGATGCGCCCGTTGTATGTCGCCGCCGACGGTCGGTTCTCAATCGCCTGCGCGGTGTGGAACGTCGGGCAACGGACGCCGGTGCACGGGCACGAGACGTGGGGGGTCGTCGGCATCCACTCCGGTGTCGAGCACGAGGTGCCCTACGTCAAGCCCACCCGTCCTGACGAGCCGCTGCGATCGCTGCCCGCACACGATTGGACGCCGGGAGAGGTGACGGTGTGTTGCACCAAGGACGACGACGTGCACATGGTCGCCTGCGGTGGGGACGTCCCTTGTATCGGGATCCACGTCTACGGCGCGGACATCGGAACGCTCTCTCGCCGCACCTACGACCCGGACACCGGAGCCGTGTCCTGGTTCGTCTCGCGCTGGGGTGGCTGACGGTGGACCGGCCTGCGTAGCGGCGCGTTCAACGCCCGGGCTAGAAGCTCCCCGGCGGCACCCGCCGGCCGCGCCCCGGCCCGCCACACCGCTCGCAGCTCTCGAGAGAGTGCGACGCCGTCGGTGGGAACCTCCACCAGAGTTCCGGACGCGAGGTCCGGGGCGACGACCAGCTCGCTCAGCAGGGCGGGGCCGGCCCCCGCGGTCACAGCGCTGCGCACCGCCGTCGACGATCCGAGCTCGAGCAGCGGGGCGGCCGCCGCGACGCCACCCGCAGCACTGATCGCATGATCGGCCGTCTCCCGGGTCCCCGATCCCCGCTCGCGGCTGACGAGCGGTGTGGCGGCCAGCTCCGCAGGGCCGACCGGACTCCTGCGCCGCACCCACGGATGGTCGGGCGCCACCACGAGGACCAGGCGGTCCCTCGCGACCGTCCGCGTGCGGAGCCCGGCCGACCGCCCCGGTGACTCGATGAAACCCAGCTCGACGGTTCCCTGCCGAACCAGCTCCATCACCTGCGCCGAGTTCGTCACCTGCAACCCCACCGGCAGAGCCGGATGACGCCGGCGCAGGTCACCGATCCACGCCGGCAGCAGATGCTCGGCGACGGTCAGGCTCGCGGCCACCGTGAGCTGTGCCGCGTTCTGGCGCCGGAGGGCCTCGACGCCGTCGAGGAGGCCACCGACCTCGTCGAGGACGCGTCGCGCCCAGCCCGACACGAGTCCGCCGGCCTCCGTGAGCGTCGAGCCGCGGCGCGTGCGGTCAATCAGGCGCACACCGAGTGAGCGTTCCAGCGCCGACATGCGCTTGCTGGCCATGGGCTGGCTCACATCCATGGCGGCGGCGGCGAGCGTCAGGCTGCCCTGCTCCTCGACCAGCGTCAACAGCCGGAGAGACTCGAGATCCGGGAGCCGCGTCATTCCGTCAGGTTATGACGCGGTCGTTGATCGACGGGTTCACGGGCCCACCTCGTGGGGATCACGATCGATGACGTGACGAGTACACGAACAGACAGCGCGACCCGCTGGCTTCCGAGGATCCGCGCCCTCGCACCCGGCTTGCTCGCGGTGGGTGTGGGAACCGGTGTCGCCTTCGCGGTCAACCTCGTCGCTCCTGTCATGAGCGCCCTGACCGCCGCCGTTCTGTTCGGTGTGCTCATCGGCGGCGCCTTGCCGGCGAGCGCGCAGGAGGGCACGCGGTGGGCGACGAAGAAGCTCCTTCGCCTGGGCGTCGTACTGCTCGGTCTGCAGCTCGGATTGAGCCAGGTGTTCGGACTCGGGTGGGCGACGGTGCTGGCCGTCGTCGCGACCGTGCTCGTCGCGTTCTGCGGGACGCTGGTCCTCGGCCGGATGCTCGGGGTCTCCCCCGGCCTCCGGCTCATGGTCGCCACCGGATTCTCGATCTGCGGTGCGTCGGCGATAGCGGCGATGGACAGCGTCACCGAGGCTGACAAGGAGGAAGTGGCGACCGGGATCGCGTTGGTGACGCTCTTCGGGAGCCTGGCGATCGCGGTCGTGCCCGCGATTGGCGGGGGGCTCGACATGGAGCCGGAACGCCTCGGCGCATGGGCCGGGTTGAGCGTCCACGAAGTGGCGCAGGTCGTCGCGGCGGCGTCGCCCGCCGGTGCCGCGGCAGTGGCGATCGCGGTCGTCGTCAAGCTCACCCGGGTTGTGCTCCTGGCGCCCATGGTCGCCGCGGTCAGCATCGGCAGGCGCCGCCGCGGCGTGGGCAGCGGCACGCGCCCACCGCTCATCCCCCTCTTCGTCGTGGGTTTCCTCGCGATGATGGGCGTGCGCAGCACCGGGATCGTGCCGCAGAGCATCCTGGCGGCCGGCCAGGTCCTGGCCACGCTCCTGTTCGCCGCCGCGCTCTTCGGCCTCGGAGCGAGCGTGCGGATTGGGGCGCTGCTCCGGACCGGACGGCGCGGCATCGCGCTCGGTGCGCTGTCGACACTGCTCGTCGGTGGAGCCGGCCTGGCGGCGCTGTCCTTCACGAGCTTCGCGTGACGGCCGGTTCCGGGCCGTTGACGACGGCGGGCGCAGCACTGACGCCTACCCGCCTTCGCGGACCGCAGGACAGCCCCCGACGCGCTCAGCGGCGCGCAGCACCGCGAGACGGCCTGCGAGAACGGCCTGCGCCGCCGGCACGCGATCCTCGTTCCCCGCCCATGTGCACAGCGCCTCGGCGAGGATCGACGGACCCGCGCACCAGGTGCCGCGGCGCAGGCCGGACAGATGCAGGGCGGCGGGCGGCTGCCCGTCGAGGGACGGAGCGACGGTCGTCAGGTCGAGAACGACGCCGGCTATCTCGCGCGGCACAGCCACCGCGAGGGCGGCAGAGGCCAGGGCTGCGGAACCCGTGAGGTCGCCGGGAGCTGGACCGATGAAGCACGCCGGCAGGTCCGACGCCAGGACGACCGAGCGCGGATCGACTCCGGCGAGCTTCAACTCCTGCACGGTGACCACCAGCGCGGCGACTGCGGCGTCCGGGGCGGTGTTGGGAGCCTCGTCCCCCGGATCGGTCGTGACGACCTCGATCACGGGAACCAGTCCGGCCGCCTGGCACATGAGCGCGGAGCTCGCCGCGACGCGCGCAGTTCCACGGGCAGCGCCGGGGCCCGGCGCCCGGCACCGGGCGAACAGCGCACCTCGCGCGCGACAGCCGCGCAGCCGGTCGGCGAGGATTCGCTCGACCGTCGGCCGCACTGCGAACCCGGGAAGAATCCGTTGGGCCCCGGCCGTAAACGCCGGAGACGTCCCGTCCTGATGCCCGTCGAACGCAGCAGCATCCAGTATGGCAGCGGCCACCGTCCGCGGGAGCCCCGGCGTCGACAGCACCCACCGGCGCACGCTCTGCTTGGCGGCCAGGCTCGGCAGCACGTCGGCGACGAGTAGCCGTGACGACAGCGCCCCGTCCACGTCGGAGAGGTCGAGAAGACCCCGACCCGGCGCGACGAGCCGCCGCGCCAGCACGAGCAGCGGTGGCGGAAGTGCCCCGTCCGGCATGCGCTACGCCCGGTGGACGAGGTGCTCGCCCGTCACCATCGGGCGGTCACGACCTTCTGGCGGGTGAAGAAGCGCACCCCGTCCGGTCCGTACATGTGTGAGTCGCCGAACAGCGAGGACTTCCACCCGCCGAAGGAGAACCACCCGACCGGCACGGGGATCGGCACGTTCACGCCGACCATGCCGATCTTGGATTCCCGCTCGAAGCGCCGGGCGGCTCTGCCGTCGCGCGTGAAGATCGCTGTCCCGTTCCCGTACGGGTTCTCGTTGACCATGCGAAGCGCGTCGTTCAGCGTCTCGACACGCAGCACCGAGAGGACGGGGCCGAAGATCTCGTCCTGGTACGGCGTCATCCCGGTCGTGACCCGGTCGAGCAGGCTGGGGCCGAGGAAAAAGCCGGGTCCGTCGCAGACCGGGTGGGTCCGGCCATCCACCACGATCTCCGCGCCCTGCTCGTGCGCGAGGTCGAGGTAGGAGGCCACTCGGGCGCGGTGTGCGGCGGTGACGAGCGGGCCGTAGTCGACCTCCTCGGTGCCGGGTCCGACCCGGAGCCGTCCGAGCCGCTCGGCGAGGGCCGCGACGAGCCCGTCCGCGGCGGGTCCGACCGCGACGACGGCGGAGACCGCCATGCAGCGCTCGCCCGCGGCGCCGTAGGCCGCGCCGATCGCCGCATCGGCCGCGGCAGCGAGGTCGGCGTCGGGCAGGACCACCATGTGGTTCTTCGCCCCGCCGAGTGCCTGGACCCGCTTACCGGCCGCGCTCGCGCGCGTGTAGATGCTGGAGGCGACCGGCGTGGACCCGACGAAGCTGATCGCGTCGATCGACGTGTGATCGAGGATCCGGTCGACGGCCGACTTGTCCCCGTTGACCACGTTGAGGACCCCGCGGGGCAGGCCCGCCCCCTCCATCAGCTCCACCAACCGCAGTGGCGCCGACGGGGCCCGTTCGGAGGGCTTGAACACGACTGCGTTGCCCACCGACAGCGCGTTGGCGAGCATCCACAGCGGAACCATGACCGGGAAGTTGAACGGCGTGATGCAGCCGACCACCCCGAGCGGCTCCCGCAGGGAGTGCACGTCGACACCCGACGCGACCGAGGTGCTGTGGGTGCCGGCCGTGTTGGCAGCCAGACCACAGGCGAACTCGACGGACTCCAGGCCGCGGCGCACCTCGCCGAGGGCGTCGGCCAAGGTCTTGCCGTTCTCCCGGGTGATCAGTTCGGCCAGCTCGCCGATGCCGCGGCGCAGGGCGGCCCGCACCTCGAACATCACCTCGGTCCGCTGGGCGAGCGGCGCCCGCGCCCAGCCCGGCGCAGCCCCGACCGCGACATCGACGGCCCGGTCGACCTCCTCCGTCGACGCCAGCGCGACCTGGCAGACCACCTCACCACGTGCGGGGTCGAACACCGGCGCGCTCCGGCCGGAAGTCCCCGCGACCCGGCGACCAGCGATGTGGTGCCCCACTGTGTCCCGGCTCTTCTCCCGCACGGTCGTACCGCTCCCGCAGGTGCACGCACCGGCGCTGCACGAGCAACGCGATCCACATCCGCACCCGCTCCGGCTGCGGTCGACGACGGGCAACTCCTGTCCCATGACGTGTCCTCCGCCTGCTCGTCCGTCGCGTCCGGCTCAAGATGCATGGCCGGACACGGCCGGGGACGCGTTGGCGAACGCGCCCCCGGACCGTCAGCTCGGTGACCCGGCCCAGGGTCAGTGCTCGAACCGGAACGTGCCCTGGATCGCGTTGCGGCCCTCGAACTCCCACACCAGGTCGTGCTCCGGGATGTTGACCTTGTGCACGGTCGCCTTGCTAACCCAGGCCGGCCCGCCGGGAATCGTCGAGAAGACGGTGTCGTGCAGCGTGGTGGTCTCCCCGTAAGCGCTCTTGAAGGGCGTCATATAGCTCTCGAGACGCCCAGGGATCACCAAACTGCCCTCGCCGTTAACGACCTTGTGCTCGATCGGGGCGTCGTAGACGCCGCGCACCTCACCGATCAAGCCGGCCAGGTCGCAGAGCGGTCCGCCGAGCGCACCGTTGAACAGGGCGAGGAGCTTCTCCTTCTGCTCCGCCGTCGCACGTTCGTCGACGAAGTACACGCAGATCCAGCTCTTCTCCTTGAGGACGTTCCCGGGAATGCGGGCGATCTTGACGATGTTCAGCCCCGAGACGTCCACGCCGTCGATCTGACCGTTCTCGATCGCATAGGCGTTGAAGCTGTCGCAGTTGCCATTGTCGGGGTTCTCCCCGATCCAGCAGGGGCACAGGACACCGCACTCGCAGGCCTCGAGCAGAGTGCCCTCGAGCATGTACGTGTGCTTGACCTCAGTACTGGTCATGTGTGGAACTCCTTCCGGGTCGTCGGTTGTCTGCGGACGAGGTCGGCTGCCGGTGTCAGACCGCGGCTGCCGCCATTCCGGCCTCGTCGGTCGCGGGCGGCTCGCTGGACCACGTGAACTTGGTGCGGCCCGCGTGCACGCCCGACCACGCCTTCATGTCCGGGTCCCGCCACTCGGTCCCCGCGCCCCTGCTGATCTCGAACCGTTGCACGGACAACGGTGTGAGCAGCGGCGGCTCCATCAGCAGCGCCTTCTCCCCCCGATGGTCGACCACCGGCTCGGCCACGATCTGCCCGAAGTCACCCACCGTGACGGTGCGGGTCGTCTCGCCGTCCTCCACCGTGATCGGGGCGTACTTCGTCTCCAACCACTCCTTGACGATGCCCGCCAGCACCTCCCACACCCCCCCACGCTTGCCGTGGAAGATCGGCTCCAATGCCTCGCGCTGTTCCTGCGACGCACCGTCGTGGATGTACAGCCGCGCCATCGCGTTCCCCGCCGTGAACGCACCGGGCAGGTTCACCGTCCACACGACCGGGATTCCGCCGACATCCACGCCGTCCACCTGGCCCGAAGTGATGTGGAAACAGAACGCAACGTCACAGTTGCCGTACGTCGGATCCTCGTTCAGATTGCACGGACAGGTGATGCTGCAGGTGCAGGACTCGGTCCACACCCCGTCGAGGTTCCAGCCCATCTCCACTACCTCCTCGTAGCCGAACGCATGATTGATCACGCCCATCGTGATCGCTTCGCAAACGCCGCGGGACCGGCGGGCGTTGATCCGGTCGCGAGGCCCACCGAGCCGTAACCTCGGGTATTGAGAAAATTGTTTGGGAGCCGCCGGGGTAGGTCAAGGCGCTCATCGATATGTGTAATCGCATCTGCGACGCTCCGGCTCCGGCCTTCGGGAGCAGGGAACACGCCGCGTTTGGCCCGTCGTGTCAGGAGCCGTCGTCGGACAGGTCGACGACGGCCCTGCCGACGATCTGCCCCTGTTCGAGAGCATCCAACGAGTCGTTCAGGTCTTCGAGAGCGACCCTGCGCGTGACGACGTCGTGCGACCTCACAGCGCCTGACCCGAGCAGTCGCAGGAGTGCGGGCATGTCGGTCCGCGTGCGCGCGCCGTAGGAGCCGAGTACGGCCACGCGGCTCCGGACCACTCGGTTGATCGGGACCTGAGCGGACTCCGTCGAGAGCCCGACAGACACCATGCGGCCGCCGTCGCGTACGAGCGAGATGGCCTCGGTGAACGTGGCCGGGTGGCCGAGTGCCTCGAAGGCGACGTCGACGCCCAATCCACCGGTGAGGTCCCGCACCGCTGCCTCGGCACCGACCTCCCGGGAGTTCACGACATCCGTCGCACCGAGGCGCCGGGCAGCCGCCAGTTTGTCGTCGCCGACGTCCACCGCGATGACGCGCGAGGCGCCGAACGCCCGGGCGAGCTGGACGATGTTGGATCCGACACCGCCTGCGGCGACCACGGCGACGGTCTCACCGACCCGCAGGTCGGCCGTGCGTCGCACGGCGCCGTACGCGGTGAACATCGCACACCCGACCACGGCCGACTCGACCAGGGGCAGGGCTGGTGGGAGTGTGAAGACGCTCGAGGCCGGGATGACGGCATACTCGGCCATGCCGGACATCGAGAACATCCACAACGCAGTGCCATCGGCACGCCGGAGGCGCGACGTGCCGTCGTAGAGGACGCCCAGGGCCCGGTTCTCCGCGAAGAACCGGCGGCAGAGGTCGTCCCTTCCGGCCGCGCATTCGACGCACGTGCTGCACGGCAGGACGAATGCGCTGGTGACCATGTCGCCCACGGCGGGAGCGGCGTCGTGGACCCCCGGGCCGTGCTCGGCGACGACTCCTGACACCTCGTGCCCGGGCACGCACGGACGCCGCACCGGGATGTGTCCCCGGACGACCGACAGGTCACTCCGACAGATCCCGCATCCGGCTACCTTCAGCAACACCTCGCCGCGCCCCGGCTTGGGCCGCGGCACCTCTTCGATCTTCACGGAGTCGGCGCCCTCTTCGAGGATCGCGGCCTTCATCGTGGGAGTCATGAGCCCCTCTCGTGATCTCGTCCGGCCCGGGGCGTCGACATCAGGTACCGACGACCCGGCTGCCAGGTCCCCGCGATCGCCGGTCCCGGCCGTGGTGGTTGGCTGCTCGCCGTCAGCTGAGAACGTGCTCCCCGCCGGTCCGCACCGGTTCAGCCCGGACCGACGGAGATCGACGGTGGCTAACGTCCGGCGCAGAAGCACGACGCACGGGTCGCCGAGATCGAACGGTCTGCCCTGGCGAGCGCGAAGTCGAGCGAGGGCCTGATCATGTTCGCCTCGGTCGTCCGGCCCAGGCGGACGTAGCACTCGTGCAGACCCAGCAGAGCCCACACGTTGTTCGGGTGCCGGTTCGCCCGGATCACCGAGTCATTGAGCCCGAGGTCGGCTTCGTATGCCTCGCACGCCTCCTCCACGTGACCCTGCTCGAGCAACAGCGCACCGAGGGCGTGGCGGCTCGGCATCATCCAGCCCCATGGCTCGTCGTACGCAAGCGCGTCCTCGAGAGCCACCGCTCGCCGCAGCCGGTCGAACGCGACCTCATGATTGCCCTTCTGGTACTCGATCTCACCGGCCAGCATCTCGCTCCCGACGGCCAGGATCGGCAGGCACTGCACCACGTGCAGGTGCCGTGTCGGTGGCACCTTGGCCACCGCCTCCTCGTAGAGGCGCTGAGCCTCCGCGGCCTCGGCGTGCTGCTTGAGCGCGGCATGGGCGACACCCTTACCGTAGTAGTTCATCGCCGTGGTCACGCAGTACAGGTCGACGTCCTCGGGAAGGGGATCGTCGATGAGCTCCTGCCATCGGCCGAAGCGCACGAGCACGTGCGTCCTGACCGACATGTAGGCTTCGATCCAGTCCGCCATGGGTGGGCTCTGCACCCGGACGAGCTCGTCGGGAATGGTCTCGAGCATCGTGCGCGCGGCTTCCATGGCGGGCTCGAACTGCCCGAGGAACATCGCCCCGTACATCTTGAAGTGGTAGTTGTGGACCCGGTACATCGAGTAGAAGTTGAGGGCGCCCGCATACTCCCAGTACTTGACGTCCTTCTCGATGCCGATGTGGTTCCAGTCCACGACGTCCTGGTAGTTGCCGCAGAGCACGTCGATGTGCGTGGGCATGTGAGGCAGATGTCCGGAGTCGGGGACGAGGCGACGGAGCTCGTCGCCGACCTTGAGGGCGGCCTCGGGTGTCGAGGACATCTCCATGAGGTGCACGTAGAGGTGCCACAGGCCGGGATGAGCCGGCTCGCCGCGATCCCGGACCTGCTGGATGGCGGTCTCGAGAACCTCGCGGGCCTCGGTGCTGTTTGCGCCTTCCGTCGGCTCGCCAGTCCGCACGTCCCACATGTTCCACGGCGTGCGGTTCATCATCGCCTCGGCGAAGAGCACTGCGACGTCCGGGTGTTCGGGGAACTTCTTGTAGACCTCGCGCATCGCGTTCGCGTACGCGTCGCTCCACACGTAGAGGTTGGGGACCGGGTCCTCAGACTGGTAGCGGTGGTCCAGCGCCTCGATCAGCGCCTGCTCGACCTCGTTGGCACCCGCCATCCGGCTGCGAGCGGCGGCGTTGGACTCCCGGGATCGACGGAGCGTCTCGGCGATCTCGCGCTCGTCGAACAGCTCCCACGGCTTGTTGTAGTTCGGTCCGATCACGTAGGCGATCCCCCACAGCGCCATCGCGCAGTCGGGATCGTGCTCGAGCGCCTTCTGGAAGCAGGCGTCGGCTTCCTCGTGGTTGTAAGCGAAGATCCAGTTGAGGCCGCGGTCGAACCACGTCTGAGCCTCCGGGGAGGACGTGGTGATCGGGCGGCTGTAGGGGCCCAGGTCGAAGGGGTAGTCGCCCATCGTTCTCCTCATGCAGGTCGGCAAGACCGGTCCCGGCGGGACCGTCACCACCGCTGATCCGGTGCGCGGTGCCGATTCGGACATTAGGAGCGTCGTGGAGCATCAACAACGACCAGTTCAGCGCAGTGATGTGCAGGAATGCAGAGCCGAATCGCAGTCGTCTGCTCCGGAATGCACGGGCGACGAGAACGCGCGACGTTTGGCGGTCGTCGTGGGCGGCGGGCTCAGCCCAGCAGATCCAGACGCCGGTCGGCGATCATCCAGTCGATCATCTCGATCAGGGCGTTGACGCGGGCCAGCCTCATGTGCTCCTTGGGCAGGACCAACCAGTATCCACCCTCGAACTCGACCTGGTCGAGAACCCGCACGAGGCGCGGGTCCCCGTTTGCAATGAACTTCGGCAACGGTGCGACGCCCACGCCGGTGGCCGCGGCCTGCCAGTGCGCGATGAGGTTCGTCGATTGGATCGGGGCGGGTCCGGGGAGCACGTCGTGGATCCGGCGGAGCGGTGCGACGTCGAGCAGCTGGTCGACGTACCAGATGAGCGTGTGCCGTGCCAGGTCGTCGATCGAAGTGATCGGTTCGTGACTGGCGAGATACGCCTCGGTCGCGTAGAGGCCGAGTTTGTAGGCGGTCAGGAAGCGTCGTTTGACCCGGTGTGAGGTGGGTTCCTCGAGGGTCACGGCGAGATCGAACGTCCGCACGCTCTGCGCCAGGTGCACGGTGGCCGTGACGATCTCGACGGTGAGATCGGGGTGGAGGCTGCGCAGGCGCGACAGGGCGGGTGCGAGCAGGAAGGCTCCGAAGCCGTCGGGGACGAGCAGGCGCACGTTCCCGCGCAGCCGCGAGCCGCGACCGCCGAGCAGCTCGTGGGCCGACAGGACGGCCGCTGCGACGCGTTCGGCGGGTTCGACGAGCAGTTGGCCGGGCTCGGTCAGGACCCAGCCGCCGGGCTTGCGGTCGAACAGCCGCTGCCCGAGGGCCCGTTCGAGCGTGGTCAGCCGGCGCCCGACCGTCGTGTGGTCGACCTTCAGTTCCTCGGCTGCCCGCACCAACCGACCGTGCCGAGCGACCGCGAGGAAGTAGCTCAGGTCGTCGGCCGAGATCATCCGTGCATCATTGCACCTCTCTCGACGTGCGATCGCGCCTCTTCGTGCAAACTTGCACGGTTGAGGCGAGGGTGCCGTCGGGGCCGGCGCTGGACGGCGCCCGGTGCCGGCCCCGGATCGGCGAGCGCGTGCCGTCCGATTAAGCCCAGCGTGACGTTACGACCCGCTGCCTGGTGAAGAAGCGGACGCCGTCGTCGCCGTACATGTGCGAGTCGCCGAACAGCGATGCCTTCCAGCCGCCGAAGGAGAACCACCCGACGGGCACCGGGATCGGCACGTTAACGCCGATCATCCCGATATTGGTCGAGGTCTGGAACTCCCGAGCCTCCCGGCCGTCGCGGGTGAAAATCGCCGCCCCGTTGCCGTACGGGTTGTCGTTCACCAGCCCGATCGCCTCGTCGAGGGTCCGGACGCGCACGACGGCGAGCACCGGTCCGAAGATCTCGTCGGTGTAGACCGACATCTCCGGCCTCACCCGGTCCACGAGGGACGGGCCGATGAAGTAGCCGTCCCTGGTGTACAGCGGGTGGCTGCGCCCGTCGACGACGATCTCCGCCCCGGCCTCCGTACCGGCGTCGAGGTAGGAGGCGACGCGATCGCGGTGCTCGAGGGTGATGAGTGGTCCGAAGTCGACACCCGCCTCGTTGCCCGGGCCCACACTGACGCCGTCGGCGAGCGTGCGGATGCGCCCGACCAGGCCGTCGGCCACCTCGTCGCCGACCGCCACCAGCACGGACACGGCCATACAGCGCTCGCCACCGGCGCCGTAGGCCGCCCCGACCGCGGCCCTCGCGGCGGCGTCGAGGTCGGCGGCCTCCGTGACGACCATGTGGTTCTTCGCCCCGCCGAGCGCCTGGACCCGCTTGCCGGTGGCCGTGCCGTTCTCGTATACGTGTCGTGCGATCGGGGTCGACCCGACGAAGCTCACACCGGCGACGCCGGGGTGCGCGAGCAGCGCGTTCACCGCGGCAGCCTCGCCGTTCACCACGTTGAGGACGCCAGCGGGGACGCCGGCGTTGGTGAGGATGCGGGCCAGCATGACGGTCGGGCCCGGGTCCTTCTCCGACGGCTTGACGATCGCCGCGTTGCCGCACGCCAGGGCGTTCGCAAGCATCCACAGCGGCACCATGACCGGGAAGTTGAACGGCGTGATGCAACCGACGACCCCGATGGGCTCGCGCGTCGAGTGCACGTCCACGCCGCGGGCGACCTCAGCGCTGTAGCCACCCTGCAGGTTGGTGGGGAGACCACATGCGTACTCGATCGACTCCAGGCCGCGCTTGATCTCACCGCGGGCGTCCTCGAAGGTCTTGCCGTTCTCCTCGACAACGACGGCCGCGAGGTCGTCCAGGTGACGGCGGAGCGCATCGCGCACGTCGTACATCACCGCGGCTCGTCCGGCCAGAGAGGTCGCCGCCCATTCCCGCTGCGCGGATCTGGCGGCGGCGACCGCCGCGTCGACGTCGTCCGCGTCCGACAGCACGACATCGCGGACCCGCTTGCCGGTGGCAGGGTTGGTGACGGGGAGGACCCGCCCTTCGGCGGGAACGACCTCCGCACCGCCGACGAAGTTGGCGATGACGTCGCCCGGGGCGAAGGCGGTCTGAGACCGTGCGCCTGCTTCCGTCGTAGCGGTGACGTCCCGGTCGACGATGTTCATCTCGAGTGCCATGCACTTCTCCTCACATGCCGGCCCGGGCGGCACGGCGCCTCACCGGCGAAGGTCCTGGTGGTGTCACCCGACGCTAGGTATGCACCAATCCACGGACAATGACGAAAGCTCCCCGCGGCGGTGCGGAAATGCACAGCGCTCGCGGTGCTCCGCCGAGGGTCACACCACCCGCCGGACCGGCACGACGTCCCCCGCCGCGATCGCTACGCCGGTCGCGTCCAGCTCGACGAAGCAGTCCGCCGCGGACAGAGCCCGGAAGGAGTGCGACCCCACGGTGCGCACCGGGCTCACCACGCCGGCTGCGACGTCGAGCGTCGACGGCACGACGGTGACCCTGCCGGGAGCTGCCCTCAGTGCGACGGAGGACCGGGCGGTCAACCGCGGCCGGCCCGGCACGCCGCAGAGGGCGCTGATTGCCGGCCGCACGAAGAGCTCGAACCCGACCCAGCACGCGAGCGGGTTGCCGGGCAGCGCGATGACCGGGATGCCATGGTAGCGACCGACTCCCTGGGCACCACCGGGCTTCAGCCCTACGGCGGTGAAGTCGACGCCGCCGGGAGCGAGGACCTCGCGGACGACCTCGTGATCGCCCGCACTGATCCCGCCGGAGGTGACGAGCAGGTCGAAGTGGTCGAGGCGGCGCGCGAGCAGCGCGGCCAGGTCCTCGGGCCGGTCCGTGACCAGCGGCAGCGGCTCGACGTCGACCCCACACCCGCCCAGGGCCGCGACCAGCAGCGTGCCGTTGCTGTCGTAGGTCTGGCCGGGCCGAACGTCCTCGCCCACACCCACGAGCTCCGAGCCCGCGGACAGGACTGCGACCCGCAGCGGCCGGCGGACGTGCAGCTCGCCCACCCCGCACGCCGCCGCCGCTGCCAGGTGCTGGGGGCCGAGGCGGATTCCCGCGGACAGCACCGTCTCGCCTGCGCGGACGTCCTCGCCGCGGCGACGGATGTGACGGCCGGCCTCGATCGGACCGTCGACGCGCACGTGCCGGCGGCCGTTGTCGGTGAGCTCGACCGGGACGACGGTGTCCGCGCCGGCGGGCAGCGGGGCACCGGTCATGATGCGCTGTGCCGTCCCCGGAACGAGCGTGCCGAGCGGCGCTCCGGCCGGGATGTGCCCGGCGACCGGCAGTCCCGTGGGGCCGAGATCAGTGAAGCGCAGGGCGTAGCCGTCCATCGCGGAGTTGTCGAACGCCGGCATGTCCCTGCGCGCGCGGACCGGTGCGACCAGCTGCCGGCCGAGGCAGGCGCGCAGCGGCACGGTCAACCCCTCCGGCGGCGCGAGCAGCGCGGCCGCGAGCGCGGCGTGCTCGGCGACGCGGCGCGCGGAGCGGCCGCCGCATCGGTGGCCTGTCGGACGGACGGTGTCACCGGCCGCGGCCACATCGACGACGGTCATCTCGATCAGCCTCCGACGTAGGACATCTCGATCCGGTCCGGACCGCTGACCGAGCGGTGACCGCGCAACTCCGAGTAGCGGTCGTCCCGGCCGTTCCACCACTTCCTGATCAGGCTCTCCAGCTGGTCGTCTCCGAGCCCGGACCGCAGCGGGCCTCGCAGGTCCGTACCGAACGCGGCGAACAGACACGCGTAGAGCTGCCCGTCGGCGGCCAGCCGGGCACGGGTGCAGTCCCCGCAAAACGGCCGGGTCACCGAGCCGATCATGCCGACCTCTCCCGCGCCGTCCCGGTAGCGGTAGCGCCCTGCCACCTCGCCGGGGTAGGCGGCGTCGACCGGCTCCAGGCCGAAGCGGTCATCGAGGGCACCGACGATCTCGGCCGCCGGCACGACTTCCTCGCCCGCCCAACCGTTGGTGGCACCGACGTCCATGTACTCGATGAAACGGACGATCTGGCCGGTACCCCGGAAGTGGTCGGCCAGCGCGAGGAACCCGCCGGGACCCGGCTGGTCGTTGAGTCCGCGACGCACCACAGTGTTGATCTTGATCGGTCCCAGCCCTGCCTTGGTGGCAGCAGCGATCCCCCGGAGGACGTCCGAGACACTGAAGGGCGAGTCGGTCATCACCCGGAACACGTCGTCGTCGAGCGAGTCGAGGCTGACCGTCACCCGGGTCAGCCCCGCCGCAGCCAGCGCGGGGGCGAGTGCCCGCAGAAGTGTCCCGTTCGTCGTGAGGGCGAGGTCCAGGGCGGGATCGAGCGAGCGCAGTCGTGCCACCAGATCGGGCAGGCCGCGGCGGAGCAGCGGTTCACCGCCGGTGAGCCGGATCTTCCGGACACCCAGCTCGACGAACACCCGCGCGATCCTGACGATCTCGTCGAACTCGAGCAACGCGCTGCGGGGAAGGAAAGCGTGCTCGCGCCCGAACCGCTCCCGGGGCATGCAGTAGGTGCAGCGAAAGTTGCACCGGTCGGTGACCGACAGCCGCAGGTCACGCAGGGCGCGCCCGCGCAGGTCGCAGGCCGCACCGGCTGCCGGATGGATGATGGCGACAGTGGTGGTGGTCATGACGCTTCCCTCGGGAACGGGCGTGGCCGCGCCGGCGGACGGGCGCGGCCCTGCGCCGGTCAGCTCTTGAGCGGCCGGCCGAGCGGGAGCCCGTCGCCGCCCGTCTCCCGCGACATCGCGTCGACGTAGAGATAGATGGCAGTGCCCAGGAAGATCGCGACACAGGCGGCGCCGGCTCGGATGATCCCCGTCGAGCCGAGCACGGTGCCGAGCAGCAGCACGAGCAGCGCGAGCTCGACGGCCGCGATGATGAACGTGAAGGCGAACGGCAGACGCAGGCTCGTCAGGGTCATCACGGCGAAGAGGACGCTGAAGCACACGAGCCAGGTCGTGATCGCGGCGGTCCCGCTGTCCGGCGTCTCCCCGAACCAGTTGTGCTGGAGGCCGATGACCAGCGCCGTGTAGCTGGCGTAGAAGCCGAAGAAGGCCCCGTAGATGCTGGCAGCCGGGTTCTGCGCGAGGGCTGCGCTCCAGATGGTCGCGATGAGCATGCCGATGCTCGTGCAGGCGAACAGGATCGACAGAGTCCCCGCCAGCGCGCCGTCGGGGAACCAGCCCGCGTTCACGAGCACGAGCCCGGTGGCCCCGGAGATCGCGACGGGAAGCCCGACCATGCCCGGGTTCCCGGCGAGTGGGTTGGCGGCGGGCGCCGGCTCCGGCGCCGGATCGGCGACGATGGCGGCGGCTTGGTTGGGCGTGTCCAAGGTGGTCATGAGGATGCTCCTTCGTCGTGAGCGGCGGGCCGCGACGGCTGCGCAGGTCGGGACGAGCGGACGGAGGCCGGCGGGTCAGGTCGGCATCAGGCGTGGAGGGACGCCCGCAGCGTCTGAGGGATCGGGTCGTGGTCCGGCGAGATGGCGTCGGTCGGACACGCCTCGACACAGGCGTAGCAGCGGATGCACTTCTCGGGGTCGATGAGAAGGGTGTTGTAGTAGACCCCCGAAGTCTCCGCCGGTCGCACCGGTTGATACCCGACCGATTCCGAGTCGGGCGCGACCATCAGCTCGGACACCTCGACGATGCAGCCTTCCACGGGCTTGACGAGGAGGCACTCGTCGCAGAGCACACAGGACAGGTTGTTGATGACCGGCGCGGGCGACGTCGCGTCCTCGAACTTGTCGTACCGGATGTGTTCCGCCGACACACCGGCGGCGCCGAGGACCGCCACACCGGCGTCAACCATCGGCGGGGGACCGCAGAACAGAACCGTGACGTCGTCCGCCCGCAGCTTCCCGTTTCGCAGGTAGTGCTCGTTCAGATGGTCCGTCACAAAGCCGGTCGGACCGTCCCAGGTGGATCCCGCCGGCTCGTCCGACAACACCATGACGCTCTCGAACGTGTGGTCCGGATGCCAGGACCTCCGGATCTCCTCGATCTCGTCCTGGCAGTACAGGTCCCCCTGTGTGCGCGCTCCGTAGAGGAACACGCAGTCGCGCGCCACCTTCCTCGTGGTGGCATCCTCGAGGAGCGCCTTGATCGCGCTCATCCCGCTGCCGCCGGCGATGGCGACGATCGTCCGGTCGCTGTCGTCGAGGCCGAACTTGCCGAGCGGACCGGCGATGGCAAGCGTGGCACCGGTCCGGTCCTGCTCGAAGAGCCATCCCGAGAAGGCTCCACCCGGCACCAGTCGGACGAAGAAGGTGTACTCGCCTGCTGCCTCCTGCGACGGCGCCTTGGCGAACGAGTACGAGCGCGGCTTGTCGAGGTCGGAGGTGTGGAGGGTCGCGTACTGGCCGGCCAGATGGTGGAGCGGTTGCGACCCCGGCTCGCAGGTGACGGTCAGTTCGAGCGTGTCGTGGGTGAGGCTACGGATGCGCTTCAAGACGCCCGTGTTGCGCTTGACCCGGCTGCCGTGCAGCGTCCCGTCGGGACGCGGCAGTTCCTGTAGCCCGGTGATGGCAGGGGGGTGACTGCAGGATGTGGTGGAAGATGGGTACGCCGAAACGCTCATTGTGCCCCTCGCCGGTTACGGTCTCGATCCGATTCGAATGTGTCGGGTCGTCCCCACGCTTCGACGGGCGACCCGGACGTGCATCACGTCACGCGTTGTTGACCTTCTCGATCTCGACGAGAACGGAGTAGAAGGACGGGCTCTGCCCGAAGTCGGTGACCATCTCGGTGTTCAGCGCATTGATGTTGCGACCGCCCTTGGTGTGGCTGCCGTTCATCTGCTTCTGGGTCCCGCAGACGCCCGGGATCAGGCCCTGGACGACGACCGCGTGACAGTAGGTCTCGCCCTGGTCGTTGTACAGCCGGACCAGGTCGCCGTCGGTGATACCGCGGGCTTCGGCGTCCTCGGAATTGAGCTCCACGGTGGGACGCGATTGCATGGCGTGCAACCTCGGAACGTGCTGGAAGGAGCTCCCGATGAACTGGTGTACCGCGCTCGACAGGACCTGGATGGGGTACTTGGCCCGGAGCGGGTCCTCCTGGCCGAAGATCTCGGGCACGTAGGTCGGCAGCGGATCCTGGTCGGGGTAGTCCCGCACCAGCGCCTCGCACCAGATCTCGATCTTGCCGCTGGGTGTCGGCCACCCGTTCTTCACGTAGTTCCGTCGCTCTGAGTCGACGTTGGCCGCGACCCAGCCGTTCTCCTCGAGCTGTTCGAACGTGATGCCTTCCATGAGCGGGTTGTTCGTGTCGTCGACGAGTTCCCGCACCATGTCCTCGTCGGTCTGGGTGAACGCATTGTCCGTGCCGTCGATGTAGCCCATCCGCTGCGCCAGGAGGCGGAACAGCTCGGTGTTCCGCACGCTCTCCCCGAGTGGTTCGATGGCCGGCCGGTTGAAGGAGAAGTAGTAGTTGCCGTAGGCGGCACCCATGTCGGTGCGCTCGAGCTGGGTGTCCGCGGGCAGCACGATGTCCGCGTACTGGCAGCTGTCCGTCCAGAAGGTGTCGTGCACCGCGACGAACAGGTCGTCGCGCATGAAGCCCTTACGGACGTTGTTCGAGTTCGGGCAAGCGTTCACCGGATCGGCGTTGTAGACGAAGATCGACTTGATGGGCGGGTCGAGCGGTCTCCCATCGATCCCCATGTTGTCCGCGAGCGCTCGGCCGATCTGGATCATATTGATCACGCGGGACTCGCTGCGGCTCCCGAGGTCGGGCCGCTGCAGCTTGTCCATGGGCAGCTGCATCCACATCTCTTCGAGGTTGCCGAAGCCCGCCCCGCCGCACTTCTCCCGCCACGCGCCCGTGAGGGCAGGCAGGACGAGGATCGCGCGCGACATCTGGCCACCGTTCTGGTGACGCTGCAACCCGTAGTTCGCCCGGATGAAGCTCTTCTTCGTCGATGCGTACGTCATCGCCAGCCGGACGATCGTCTCCTCGGGCACACCGGTGATCTCCGCGACCCGCTCGACCGGATAGTCCGGGAGCCTCTTCTCGATGAGCTCTCGCCAGCCGATCGTCTGCTCCTCGAGGAAGTCCTCGTCGTGCAAATCGGCGTCGACGATGGCCCTCATCATCCCCAGGGCGAGTGCGCCGTCCGTACCGGGCCGGGGCTGGATGTGCCAGTCGGCCATCTTGGTGGTGCGGGTGACGCGCGGGTCAATCGCGATGATCTTCGCGCCGCGCTTCTGCGCATCCAGGATGAACGGGATGCTGTGCACGCTGGTCGTCACGAGGTTCGCACCCCAGAGGATGACGACCTCGGCTCCGTCCTTGCAGGCCTGGTCGATACCGGGCGGGTTGGCCAACCCGTAGGTGTAGAGCCCCGCCCACATCGCCGCATAGATGCAGATCGTCTGCTCCAGACGAGCCGCGTTCATCTTGTTCCAGAACCTCTGGTCCATTCCCCAGAACCCGATCATGCCCATGGTCCCGGAATAGGAGAACGGCTGCACCGCTTCGGGGCCGTACTCCGCGATCGTTTTCTTGAAATTTGTCGTGATCGTGTCGAGGGCTTCGTCCCAGGAGATCCGCTCGAACCTGGCGCCGGAACCCTTCGGCCCGATCCGCTTGTGCGGATACAGGACGCGATTGTCGTTGTAGACGAACTCCAGGTAGTGGTTGACCTTGTTGCACAGGAATCCCTGGGTCACCGGATGGGTGGGGTCGCCCTGGAGCGCAACCGCCTTCCCGGTGCGGTCGTCGCGGGTGACGAGCATCGAGCACGTGTCCGGGCAGTCATGGGGACACAGGACGTGGTGCAGCGAGTGTCCCTCCGGAACCGGAATCTTGTTGCTGAGCGTCATGATTCTCCTCCGCGCCCTTGTTGCCCGACTCACGTGCGAGTGCCGAGTACTGCAGTCTGTACTGATATGACCGAGGAATGCGCTGCGGGGTCGATTTCCGCGCGCATCGGCCACCGCCCGGACCGCCTAGCGATGCCTGTCGACGGAGGGTCGCCAGCAGAGGACGGATCCGGTTTCGACGAGGATGTGCCTGCGTCGGCGTCCCCGATCCGGCCGGAACCGACGCATGATCGCCAGGGATGCCATCACCGCCCCGCTGCACCGCCGGAGAGTGCCGGCCCGCTGGCGGGCGTCGGCACCCGTTCTGTCCCGGAAAAGCTAAGTCCGGCGGAGAACGGTGAACAATGGGTAATACTCCCCGTCGCCGTGCAGAACTGCACCGCGGCCTGCGGTTACCGCTCCGGGCCGCGCCGGATTACTCCCATCGGATACAAAAGGCTCGGCGAACGGCGGCACGTGGCCGTGGCGGAGGACTCGGCTACCCGGACGAGCGTCCGCCCAGGCCGCTGCTCACGCCCATCCGGAGGCCCTCGTGGGGGGACCACCGGGCCGTGACGCAGAACCGGTCTCCCCGCACGACGGTCTCCCGCCATTCGACCGGCTGGTTGCGCAGGCAACCCCGGCGATGCACCTCGAATGCTGCCATCCCGGTGGGCATCTTCAGCAACCGCCGGTTCGCGGCGGACAGCACGACCGCGGTGATCGTCTCGGAACCGCCTGTCAGCCGCGTTCCGGTCAGATTCGCGAGCTCGTCGTACAGGCCGGAGTGGGTGAAGTCGGCCTCCACCAGCGGCCCGGCGATCGCACGCGGGAGCCATGCCCGATCGAGGGCGAGCGGCTCACCGTCGGCAAGGCGCACGCGCTCGAGATACACGAACTCGGTGTCGGCAGGTCTGTCCAGTCGAGCGGCCGCGGATTCGTCCACCCGGATGTCCAGTGCGCGCACGACGCTGCGCTGCTCGAGCCCCTGCGCCTCGACCGAACGGAAGAGCGAGTAGAGCGCTCCGAGGGGCTGCTCGATGCGCTGCTTACGCAACCACGTGCCGCGTCCGCGGCTGGACTCGACGATCCCGTCCTCGCGCAGTCGGCGCATCGCGTCCCGAACGGTGTGGCGGCTGACCTGGTAGTCCGCGACCAGCTCGTGCTCTCCGGGGAAGTGATCCTCGAACGCGCCGGCACGCAGACGCCGCAACAGGTCCGCCTGCAGCTGCGCCCACAGCGGAAGCGGGTTGCTGCGGTCCAGCGGCCGAGCCTTGGTCCCGCGCGCCATCATTCCCTCGATACATTCTCACGAATTGTCCTGTTGGCCGTACTAGCGTAGCGCTGATGCAGTGTCCAGTGCGGCCGCCCTGCCGCGATCTTCATGTTGCAGTCACGGCCGATGACCGGCGTCGCGTCTCGCCGATGGAAGACGAACGTCGCCGATTCCGGGACGGCTCCCGATGAGACCGCGCAGGGCGCCGCTGCGTGAGGTGGGCCACGACCCGGACTACCGGTTCACCCTGGCCAACGAGCGCACACTCCTGGCCTAGTTTGCGGACGGGTCTGGCCCTGGTCGCGGGCGCGGTGGCGTTGCAGAGCCTCGCTTCCCGGTTGGGGCCCGAGCCGGTGCGTATCGGCCTGACCGTCGTCCCCCTCGCGCTGGCGACGATCGTCACCACCGGGGCCTACCGTCGGTGGGACCGCGCCGAACGGGCATTGCGCCACGACCAGCCGCTCCCCATCGGCGCATTGCCGGGCATCCTCACGACCGGGGCGTCGATCGTGATCGTCGGAGCCGCGCTGCTCATCCTGCTTGCCAACTCCCGATGAGGGCGCGGCCTGGACTCCTCACCGACGCCGGTGCCCAGGCGGAGCGGACCGCTCTGGCTTGGCGGCGAACAGGCCTCGCGGCGGTCACGCTCGGCGCGCTCCTCACCCACGCGGCCACGACTCTCTGGGAGGGCGCTCTGGTCCTGACGGCCGGACCCACCGCCACCACCGTCGTCGCGCCCTTGCGCTGTGCAACGATCCTCCGCACGCT
Organism: Pseudonocardia sp.; assembly: GCF_050246655.1. Classification (GTDB taxonomy): domain Bacteria; phylum Actinomycetota; class Actinomycetes; order Mycobacteriales; family Pseudonocardiaceae; genus Pseudonocardia. The sequence goes on along the minus strand of NZ_JBFWVQ010000026.1, from coordinate 28,085 downwards.
GAGGGACCACCGGAACCCTGTCTCACCACGGCTGGTGACCGCCGCCGCCGGAACGGTCGCGGCTGCTGTGCTGCTCGCACTCCTCGCCGTCGTGGCTGCCCGGTAGCTGCCCTCGATCGGAGCTGTTCGTCCGCCCGGGTGTCGAGGCACAATATCCGGACAAGTTGGTCGGACATTTGGGTGAGCGATGGCTGCACGAGACGTGGACGACGCGCGGAGCGCGCCGCTACGCGCGCTCGCGGGCGACATGCTCGCCGGTCTCAGCGTCGCGCTCGTGCTCATCCCGCAGTCACTCGCCTACGCCGACCTCGCCGGCATGCCGCCCGTGGTCGGCCTGTACGCGAGCGCGGCGCCGCCGATCCTCGCCGCGGCGTTCGCGTCCTCGCCGTACCTGCAGACGGGGCCGGTGGCGATCACAGCCCTGCTCACCTTCGGCGCCCTGTCGTCGATCGCGCCTCCCGGTAGTCCGAGATACGTGGAGCTCGGCCTGGCGCTGGCGCTCATCGTCGGAGTGGTCCGGATCGCCCTTGGCTTGCTGCGTGCGGGCTGGCTCGCCTACCTCATGTCGCAACCCATGCTGCTCGGATTCGTCCCCGCCGCGGCGGTGCTTATCGCGAGCTCGCAGACCGCCAAGGCTCTCGGGGTTCCGGCGCCTCCCTTCACCAGTGAGATCGCCGACGCCGCCTGGGCTCTCGCCCACCCGGCTGCATGGCACCCGGCCGCGGTGGCGATGTCGGCGACGACCGCGCTGGTAATCCTCGGCGGACGCCGGCTGCACGCGCTGTTCCCCGGGGTCCTCGTCGCGGCGGCGATCGGCATCGCGGTGTCGTTGTCCGGCGTCTACTCCGCGCCCGTCGTCGCGAGCATCCCGGCCGGATTCCCCCCGTTCACCAGTTCGACCGTCGCCTGGACCGAGATCCCGGCGCTGCTCTTGCCTGGATCGCTGATCGCATTGATCGGGTTCACGGAAGCCGCGTCGATCTCCCGCCGGTTCGCCTCGGAAGACCGCACCCGATGGAGCGCCAACCGCGAGTTCGTGAGCCAGGGCGTGGCGAACATCGCCGCAGCGTTCACCGGCGGGATGCCCTGCGGCGGCTCGTTCTCGCGCAGCTCGGTCAACCGGCTCTCCGGTGCACGAAGCCGGCTCTCGGGCGCCGTCACAGGATGCGCTGTGCTCGCCTTCCTCCCGCTAGCCGCGGTGCTCGAGCCGCTCCCCCTCGCCGTACTCGGAGCGATTGTGGTCGTGGCGGTCCTCAACCTGCTGCGGTTCCGTCCTCTGGTGCGGATCTGGCAGGTCTCCGTACCACAAGCCCTCATCGCGTGGGGAACGTTCGTCGCTACTGTCCTGCTCGCCCCGCGGCTCGACCTCGCGGTCCTGATCGGGATTGGCCTGTCGATCGCCGTCTTCCTGTGGCGTTCGCTGCAGATGGAGATCGACCTGGGAGTCGACGGGTCCGATCTCACCATCACCCCGCGCGGCGTCCTCTGGTTCGGCACCGCCCAGCGCCTCGACACGGCGCTGCTGGACGCGGTCGCGACCCACCCGGCCGCCCGGCGACTCGTGGTCGACCTCGCCCGGCTCGGCAGGATCGACATGACTGGTGCGCTCGTCCTGCGCAGCGTGCTCGACCAGGCCCGGCTCGCCGGCCTCACGACCGAGGTCACCGGTGTCCCTCCCCAGTCCCGGGCGTTGACCGCCCGCGTCCTCGACTCCGAGGACGATCCTATCGGCTGACTAGTTGTACGATCATTAGTACAAGAGATACCGTGTTTCGCCCTGCGTCGACTCGGGCGGGAGGTCCACGATGCTCATGATCGACGATGCGGAGCCGCAGGAGGAACCGCGGCCGAATGCGGACGGTGCCGGGCAGGGCGACGACGACGCGCTGCCGGCGTCGCTCATCTCGACGATCGCCGAGCTCGCCGGTGCGGCACTGCGTCTCGGCGTACCTCTCTGAGGACCAGCGGGCCGAACGCCTGCATCCGACGGGGCAGAGCCAGGCGCCACCGCAAGCCGCGTCATCCCGGGGAGCGCGGCGGGGCCGGCACGACGATTCCGGCGTGGCTTCGCCGGCAACGCCGCTCCTCGGATGCCGAACAGGCGCATCCCGGCGACACGAGTTCGACGGGCCCACCTCGTCCGTTCGCAGCAAAGCGTATCAATATTCGGACACCTTGTCCGAACATTAGGATGGATGCAAGACTCCTCCCATTCCGTCCCGGCGAACGGCGTCGGCCCACAGGGAGGTGTGGCCGTGAGGTACGGCTTCGCGATCGACCAGCGCACCTGCATCGGGTGCCACGCGTGCACCGTGGCGTGCAAGACCGAGCACCAGGTACCGGTCGGTCAGTTCCGGACCTGGGTCAAGTACGTCGACCAGGGAAGGTTCCCGAACTCGACACGTGACTTCGGTGTCATGCGCTGCAACCACTGCACCGATGCGCCGTGCGTGCGGATCTGCCCGACCGGCGCGCTCTGGAAACGCACGGACGGGATCGTCGACTTCGACCGCGACCGCTGCATCGGGTGCAAGAGCTGCATGCAGGGCTGCCCGTACGACGCGATCTACATCGACGCCGTCACGAACACGGCGGCGAAGTGCAACTTCTGCGCCCATCGGGTGGACGCCGATCTGGAGCCCGCCTGTGTCGTGGTCTGCCCGACGCATTCGATCTGGGTTGGCGATCTGGACGACCCGGCCAGCGGGATCTCGCAGCTGGTGAACTCGAACCCCGTCAGTGTGCGCGCCCCGGAGCAGAACACCGGTCCCAACGTCTTCTACCTGGGCGCGGACCGCGCCGTACTCGACCCGCTCGGCGCGCCCGTCGACGACACGTACGTCTTCTCCACCCCGGACCAGCACCGCCTCGACGTCGGCGGTGACCTGCCCGTCGATCCCGTCAGCGGCGCCCGCACCACCCTCAATACGCCGCACCCGCGACCGTGGGGCTGGCGGGTCACCACCTACCTCTGGACGAAGGGACTGGGCGGCGGGGCACTGCTCGTGGCCGCGCTCGCCGTGCTGCTGGGGGTCGACCTCGGGTTGATCAGCACGATCGTGGCACCCGCCCTAGGGGTGGCCGGGACGGCCGCCACGGGACTACTCCTGGTGACCGACCTGAAGCGGCCCGAGCGGTTCCTCTACATCGTCACCAGGTCCAACTTCCGGTCGTGGCTCGTCCTCGGCGCCTACGCGCTGGGCGCGTTCGCGCTGGTGTCCGGCCTCTGGCTGCTCTACGGGATCGGTGTGGCGACAGGGCTGGCCGCCCCCTCGGACGCGGTCCGGAGCGTGCTCGCCGTCGCCGCACTGCCGACCGGGGTGATGGTCGCCGGCTACACCGCGTTCCTATTCGGACAGGCCGAGGGCCGCGACCTGTGGCAGTCGCCGCTGCTGTTCTGGCACCTGACCGTCCAGGCGGTGATGGTCGGTGCCGGGGCCCTCGCCGTCGCGGCCACCATCGCGGGCAGCGACGGCGTTTTCGTCACCCGCGCGCTCGTCGTCGCCACGGCCCTGCACGTGCTGATGCTGCTGCTGGAGTACGGCGGCAGGCACGCGAGCCGCCACGCTGCGGCGGCCGCACACATGGTGACCCACGGTCGCTACGCGCGGACGTTCTGGCTGGGCGCGGTACTGCTCGCCGGGCTGGCCGCCGTGCTCGCCGCGCCCGGCTGGGACGGCGGCGCACCGGTGCTCACGGTCGTCGGCGGGCTCGCGGTGCAGGTCGCCCTCCTCGCCTACGAGTCGGTCTTCGTTCGCGCGGGCCAGGACGTGCCGCTCTCCTGAGTCGCGATCGACCCGATCCCGCCCTAACCCGCGCCTACCACGCCGGAAGGTCCCCCTCATGACCGCGACTGTTCCCCCCGCCGCAGGCGAGTCCGCCACACCGACCGCCCCGGCGCCGGTCGCCGCGCCGCCAGCGGTCGGGCACCCGCTCCCCGGGGCACGCACCCACGAGCACCTGCGCAACTTCCCGCCGGTGTCGGAGTGGGACCACCACGTGGGGTACGACGCGAAGGCACACCCACGCAGGGTGCCGCGGTCCTACATGCTGGTGCCGACGACGTGCTTCAACTGCGAATCGGCGTGCGGGCTGCTGGCCTACGTCGACAAGGACGACCTGTCGATTCGCAAGGTCGAGGGCAATCCCGCCCATCCCGGCTCGCGCGGGCGGAACTGCGCCAAGGGCCCGGCCACCGTCAACCAGCTCACCGACCCCGAGCGGATCCTGCACCCGCTGCGCCGCACCGGGGAGCGTGGTGGCGGACGGTGGGAGCGGGTCTCCTGGGACACGGCGCTCGACGACATCGCCGGCCGGATCCGGACCGCGATCCTCGAGGGCCGCCGTAACGAGGTTATGTACCACGTCGGACGCCCCGGCGAGGACGGTTTCGCCGAGCGCGTGCTGCAGGCCTGGGGCTGCGACGGGCACAACTCACACACCCAGGTCTGCTCGTCCGGCGCGCGGCTCGGACAGACGCTCTGGGGCGGCTACGACCGCCCCTCCCCCGACCACGCCCACGCCAAGGTCATCCTCCTCTTCTCGTCACACCTCGAGACCGGGCACTACTTCAACCCGCACGCCCAGCGGATCATGGAGGGCAAACAGGGCGGCGCGAAACTGGTGGTCGTCGACCCGCGGATGTCGAACACCGCGAGCCATGCCGACGTCTGGCTCGCCCCGTGGCCGGGAAGTGAGGCGGCGATCCTGCTGTCGATCGCGTCGTACCTGCTGCGCACCCGGCAGCTCGACGAGCCGTTCCTGCGCCGCTGGCTCAACTGGGACGTCTACCTCGACGAGCTGCACCCGGACGCACCCCGCACCTTCGAGGCGTTCCTCGGCGCGCTGGAGGACGACTACACCCGCTACACCTTCGCGTTCGCCGCGCAGGAGGCGCAGGTCCCGGTGGCGCGGATCGAGGAGATCGCCCGCCTCGTCGCCGACTGCGACCACCGGCTCTCCGCCCACGTCTGGCGCTCCGCGGCGGCCGGCAACCTGGGCGGCTGGCAGGTGTCCCGCGCGCTGTGGTTCGTCCTCGCGCTCACCGGCTCGATCGGCACCAAGGGCGGGACCAGCCCAAACGGCTGGAACAAGTTCATCCCGCACGGTCCCGACGTGCCCGCCCACGCCGACTGGAACCCCCTCGGCTGGCCCGCGGAGTACCCGCTGGCCTGCAACGAGATGTCCATCCTGCTGCCGCACTTCCTGGAAGAAGGTCGCGGCCGCGTCGAGGTCTACTTCTCACGGGTCTTCAACCCGGTCTGGACCTACCCGGACGGGTTCACTTGGATGCGCGCGCTGTCGGACCCGGACAAGATCGGGCTACACGTCGCGCTCACGCCGACCTGGTCCGAGACCGCCGAGTTCGCCGACTACATCCTGCCGATGGGCCACTCCACCGAGCGCCACGACACCCATTCCTACGAGACGCACTCGGCACGATGGCTCGGCTTCCGCCAGCCGGTGAAGCGCGTGGCGATGGAGAAGCTCGGCCGCCCGGTGGGCGACACGCGGGATGCCAACCCCGGCGAGGTGTGGGAGGAGAACGAGCTCTGGTTCGAGCTGTCCTGGCGGATCGACCCGGACGGCTCGCTCGGCATCCGACGTCACTTCGAGTCGCCCTACCGTCAGGGAGAGAAGGTCACCGTCGACGAGTACTACCGGTGGATCTTCGAGAACCGGGTGCCCGGCCTGGCCGAGAAGGCCGACGCCGAGGGCCTCACCCCGCTGGCCTACATGCGCCGCTACGGCGTCGTCGAGGTCGCCGACGACCTCTACCGCCAGGACGAGCGCCCGCTCACCCCGGCCGAGCTGGACGGTGCCGCGCCGGACGAGCACGGCGTGCTGCGCAAACCCACCGACCTCGACTCCGTCCCCCCGCTGATCGGCGAGGCCGGGGCGGTCGGGCTGCGCCACGAGGACGGCTCGGTCACCGCCGGCTGGCTTACCCCGTCGCGCAAGCTGGAGGTGTATTCCCCCACGATGCGCGACTGGGGCTGGCCCGAGCACACCACCCCGGGCTACATCCGCTCACACGTCGCCCGCTCGGAGATCGACCTCGACGCCGGCGACCTCGTCCTGGTCCCGACCTTCCGGCTTCCGACGCTGATCCACACCCGATCCGGCAACGCCAAGTACCTCAACGAAATCTCCAACTCCCACCCGCTGTGGGTCAACACCCTCGATGCGACCCGCCACGGCGTCGCGACCGGAGACCTGGTCCGGCTCTCCACTGCGATCGGTCACCTGGTCGCCCGCGTCTGGGTCACCGAGGGCATCCGGCCGGGCGTCTGCGCGCTCTCGCACCACATGGGCCGCTGGCGGCTGCACGGCAACGAGGGCAGCCGCTGGGTGCAGGGCCTCGTCGACATCGCCCACCCGGACGGGCCGGACTCGTGGCTACTGCGCTACCGGGGCGGGATCGAGCCGTTCGAGTCCGACGACCCCGACTCGCGGCGGATCTGGTGGACGGACCCGGGCGTGCACCAGAACCTCGCTTTCGGCGTGCAACCCGACCCGCATTCCGGCATGCACTGCTGGCTGCAGAAGGTGCGCATGGCGAAGGCCCACGCCGGCGACCGCTACGGGGACGTCTACGTCGACGCCCGACGCTCCCGCGAGGTCTACCGGGCGTGGCTGGGGAAGACCCGCGCGACGCTCGGGCCGGGTGGGCTGCGCAGGCCCGAGTTCCTGATGCGGCCAGTCAAGCCGCGCCGTCGCGCGTTCCGGGTGGCGGGGTCGTGAGCCGCCTGACGTCTCGCAGGCCCGTCGTCGACCTCGCGGCGGTCCGCGCCGCCGTCGGGGCTGTGCACGATCCCGAGCTGGGGATGACCCTCGCCGAGGCGGGACTGGTCGGCGACATCACCGTGAGCCGCAGCGGCCACGTCCGGGTGCAGCTTCGCCTGACCACACAGGGCTGCCCGCTGGAAAGCGAGCTGACCGCCGCCAGCCATCGGGCGGCCGTAGCCGTCGCGAGCGTGACAACGGTGGACGTCGCCGTCGCGACGCTGTCGGCGCGCGAGCGCGCGGAGCTCGCCGACCGAGTCGCCGCCTCCTCTGCCCCGCTCACCGGCGGCCTCGGCGCTCCCGCGCCCCGGATCCTCGCCGTAGCCAGCGGCAAGGGCGGTGTCGGCAAGAGCACCGTCACCGCGAACCTCGCCGCCGCACTCGCCGCATCCGGTGAGCGGGTCGGCGTCCTCGACGCCGATGTGTGGGGCTACTCCATCCCACAGCTGTTCGGGATGCGGCGCAGCCCCGTCGTGCTCGGGGAGAAGATGCTGCCCGTCCCCGCACACGGTGTCGCGCTGATGTCGATCGGGTTCTTCGTCGCCGACGACCAGCCGGTCGTCTGGCGCGGACCGATGCTGCACAAGGCACTGAGCCAGTTCGTCACCGATACCGCATGGGGCGCGCTCGACAGCCTGCTCGTCGATCTCCCACCCGGCACCGGCGATGCCACCCTGTCTGTGCTAAACCTGCTGCCGGACGCCACGCTGCTGGTCATCACCACACCGCAGGCGACGGCCCGGACCGTGGCCACCCGAGTGGCCCGCATGGCCGCGGAAAGCGGGCGATGCGTCACGGGGGTCGTGGAGAACATGTCGGCCTCGGTGTGTGGGAGCTGCGGCGAGCACACGGCGCTCTTCGGCACCGGCGGCGGCCGGCAGCTCGCCGACGATGTAGGCGCGCCACTGCTCGGCCGCGTTCCGCTCGACGTCGAGCTGCGCGAAGCGGGCGACCGCGGCGTCCCGGTCGTCCTCGCCACACCGCAGAGTGCGTCCGCCCGCGAGCTCACACGGATCGCCTCGGCGCTGCCCGCAGCATCCCGACGGTCGCTGGCCGGCCGAGCACTGCCCCTGTCCGTCGTCACCCGCTGACCCGACGCGTCGTTCGTAGCCCAGATGCCCGGTCGGGTCGGCGGCCAGACCGCGTTCGAGCACCGCTTTGAGCATCTCGGGGAGGAAGCCGCCCTCACCGGTCAGCGCGAGCCGGTCGGCATCGGCAGTCCAGCACCTCGTCGAGCAGGCCTGCATCGAGCATCCGATTGATCGTCTCGCGGGCCGAGCCCGGTTGGTCGGCCTTGCCCGCACCGAGCGGATGGCCGTCGGATGGTTCCTCGGTCATGGTCATCTGCGTACTCCTCACTCGAGAGGATCGGCCTCGGCCAGGGCGAGCTCGACCGCGTGTCTGCGCGCCGCGTCACGAACACGCTCTCGGGCCGGCCGCGGCCATGGACCCTTGGTCGGCGCACCGACTCGGGCGCGGGCCTGCCAGCGCCGCCAGGTGCATTCGGGCATGCCGATCACGGCGCAGAACCTCGTGGTCGGCATGCCCGCCGACACCCGGATCACCTCGAGGTCCGCGAAGGGCCCAAACGGCCCTCGGTGGAACGCTTCCAGACCCAGATCTCGACCGCGGCCTCACCCAACGCGTGGGTCAGATCGGCGACCTCGGCCTGCAACTGCTGCTCACGCGTCGACGGGCCGGACTTCCCCGCGGCCAGCCCAGCCCGACCGGCCTCCAGGAACTGCCGCTTCCAGGTCCCGACCGACTGCTCGGACACCTTCACCCGCCGTGCGGCCTCCGCGACGGTGATCTCACCGGCCAGGATCGACAGCACGATCCGGGTCTTCTCCTCGGCCGGCAGCGCCGACGGTCTCGCCATGACGATCAGGTTCCTCCATGGTCAGACCGCAAGAAACGGGCCCTGCCAAGAAGTCTGACGCGAGACAGCACGACTCAAGGATGGGTGCGAGCCACTGGGTCGTGGAGCGCACGTCGCGGTGGGTGACGCCTTGAGCGGCTCCCTACCGCAACGGATGTCGCGCCGACATGGACCTCGGCCGGCTCCAACACGCGTGCACCTGATCGCCAACACGGGTTCGCAAGGTATCCGTAGGGGTTCTGAAGACCGGCCGGTTCCATGCTGGTGCGGCCGGCGCGTGCGCACTGCCGCCGCGCCGTCAGAGCCGACGCAACCCGTAGACGAGAGCTATCGTCGATGCGCCGAGGACGATGAGACCCGTAAACACCGCATCCGCGGCCAGGAGCATCGCCCCAAGTGGCAGCCCAACGACAGCGCCAACCAGCAACCCGGCTCCCCGTCCCACTTGTACAGCGTGCCCGACGACATCGCCGGCCGCGGACGTGATCCGGCTCGCCGGACCGGCACAGGCGGACTGGGTCCTGCACATGTCCAGCCCTCGCCGTGCCCAACTTCCCGGCCGCCGTCATGCGGCGCCTGCCGGACGAGCCCGGCACTTGCGGTCGGCATAGCGGCGAGCGCGGCCGCGGTTCGTCGCGATCGCCATCTCCAGCCACCGGTCGGCCGGGTCGTGCTCGGTCAGGATCTCCAACAGCCGTGCCCAGACCCGCGGCGTCGTTGCCGATGCGCTCGGCGCACACCACTGCGCTGTGCTGGTCGACGACGGCGACGGTGAGAACGGGCTCGACTAGGAAGAGTTTGCTGCTGCCCCCGGGTACCGGCTGCGGGCCGGCCGAGCGATCTCTGGGGCCGCTCAGGCCGGTCGGCGGCGTGCGGCGGGCAGGGCATGCGTCGACGCGACCGCAGCGGACCAGTTCGGTGCGGCGAGGGCGGCCAGCGCCGTCGTCCAGCGCCGCTGCAGGGTGTCGAGCACGCGTGCTTCGAGTTCGGGGGCGACGTGGCTGTAGATGTGCTGGATCTTGTCGGGGATGCGGTGGCCGAGGCGGCGGGCTTGGGCGACCTCGGGGATCTGGTCGGCGATCAGCCAGGTCTTGTGGCTGTGCCGCAGCCCGTGGAAGGTCAGCCCGGGCGCTGCGGGTGCGGCGGCCACCGGTGGCTGTGCCCGGATGGTGGTGCCGTCGGCGGCGGGCCGCATGGCGCGGCGGGCGAAGTTGGAGCGGCGCAGGAAGCTGCCGTCGGCGTTGACGAACACGTGCGGATGCGGGTGGGTGCTCAGGTGGTGGCGCAGCACCTCGACCAGGAACGGCGGCAGTGTGATGGGGCGGGCGGACTCGGCGGTCTTGGGCGGGCCGAGGTAGAGCATGGTGTCGACCTCGTGCAGCGCCCCGACGTGGGGGTCGATCACGATCCGGCCGACACCGTCGGAGGTCAGGGTGAGGTTGTCGCGGTGCAGCCCGGTCAGCTCGCCCCAGCGGGCGCCGGTCCAGGCCGCGGTGAGTAGCAGGATCCCGGCGGTGGGCCCGGCGAGGCGGGCGGCGTTGACCGCGACGGCCAACGCCTGGGCCGGGGTGGCCCAGACCGGCTCGGTCACGGGCTCGTGGCGGCGGCGGCCGCGGCGTCGGGGGCGGATGGGGTTGGCGGGGATGAGGCGTTCGTCGGCGGCGTCGGCGAGCATCATGCTGAAGATCTTCAGGATGGTGGCGACGGTGGCGGCGGCGTAGCCCTCGGCGCGCAGCTTCTTGGCCCAGGCGGCGACGGCGATGCCGCTGATGTCGCCCAGCGGGGTGGTACCCCAACGGGGCCGGATGTGGTTGCGGGTGATGCTGCGGTACTGGGAGGTCGTGGCCGGGGAGACGTCGAGGGCGTCGAACCAGGTGATGATCCAGGTGTCGAGGGTGATGCGGCCGGCGTGCGGGTCGAGGAAGTCGCCGCGGCCGCGGTCGGTGTCGATCTCCCGGGCCTTGGCCTCGGCGGCCTTGCGGGTGGGGAATCCGGAGATCGAGCCGTGGGTGCCGTCGTCGCGCCAGTAGCGCACCCGCCAGGTGCGCTTGCCGGATCTCTCGACGAACGACATCGCTGCTCCCTGCTGGACGGACGGTCGGCTGATGGATATGGACGCTCGATACGACGCAGAGAGCCAGTCCCTCGTCGGCTCGGTGTCACCGCGGGTGTCGGCGACGGGTTGCCGCGGGTCCGGTGAGGGCCGGTCGGGCCGCGGCCGCGGCGATCGCTGCGAGGTCGGCGGCGGAGAACCGCAGGTGCTTGCCCAGGAACGTGCACGGCACTGCGCGTGCGGCGGCCTTGCGGCGCAGCCATGACTCCCGCACGGTCAGCAGGCCGGCGGCTTCGGCGGGGGTGTAGAGCTGCGGCGGCGCGGGCTCGGCGCTGCCGGTCGCGTGTCGTTCGGGAAGGGCCGGTTCGGCAGCCGGGACATCCACCGCCTGCGGTGCGCCGTCGGCGCTCGGGCATCCCCGGTCGCCGGCGTGGTGGTGGCGCCGCACGCCTCGCGGGCCGGTCCGGTGGGTCATCGGGACGCACCGTGCCGGGCCGGCGACCCGTACTGCCGGCCGGCTGGCCGTGTCGCTACCCGCAGGGCGACATCACGACGACCGTGACCGCCGTCGCGGCCAGCAGCATCGTGACCGCGATGGCGGCCAGCACGGCGGCCGCGGACGCCCGGCGTCGCCGGTGTGGCCGCGGCGGCCAGGTCTGGGCGTGTGGCCGCCGGCCGCGGCGGTGTCCGCGCCGGGGCGGGGAGGGATGGTGCATGGCCGGGCTCCTGACGCGAGCGGGGTCCGGTCAGGGCTCGGGTCGGCGGGGATGCGCCGGTCCGAGCCCGTGTCCGGTGAGGCTGGCGGCCGAGGCCCCCGCCCGCGGCTGCCGGGTGGGGACGTGACCGACGGGATCCATGGACGCTCGGTTGACGGCAGAGAGCCAGTCGGCCGCCGCCCTCGCCGACGTCCCGGCGGGCGCGGGCGGGGGATCTATCCGGCATCGACCAGCGTCTGGTCCGGTTCGAGCGCGCCGACGCCGGCCGGGCGCTGCAGGACGACGACGTCCTCGTGGGCGATCAGGTGTAGGGGCAGGCCGCGGTCGCGTTGGCGGCGGATGAAGTCGCGTTGGAAGAACGAGCCGCGCGCTATGTAGCCGCCGTCGTCGGTGACCCGGCCGAGCAGGGCGACGCAGCGTTCGACGACGGTCAGGCCGGCGTGGCGGCCGCAGGCCTGGATCTGGGCGGGCAGGTCGATGAGCTCGGCGTGCTCCCGCCAGGGCCGGATGGTGATCACGACGTGGCCGCCGGGGCGCAGGTAGCCGGCGGCGAGGGTGAGGATGCGGGTGAACCCGGCCAGCAGCCGGTGGTGGCCGATGTTGGCGAGGTTGCCGCGGTCGAGCGGGTCGCCGTAGCGGTGGTCGCGCTTGTGCACCCCGCCCGTGCCGGTGGAGACCTGGCCGTGGGTGGACGGGCCGTAGGGCGGGGAGGTGACGATCAGGGCAACCTGGCTGCGCAGCTCGTCGGGCAGCAGCCAGTCAAGGTGGCGGGCGTCGCCGGTGTGGACGCGCCCGAGGCTGCGGCGCAGCGGGCCCGCTTGGGCGAGGTTGTCCCGGGCGATCTCCGCCCAGCGGATCTCGTACTCCACCCCGACGGCGCGCCGGTCGAGGTGCACGGCCTCGACCAGGGTGGTGCCGATCCCGCACATCGGGTCGAGGACGATCTCACCCGGCGTGGTGTAGGCGGCGATCGCGTGCGCGGCGACGGCGGGCAGCATCTTCGCCGGGTGCGCCACAGAGCCGGGCACGTACCGGTCGCCGCGCTGCACGGCCGGGCTCCGCTGCGCGGTCGCCCACACCGACCCCATCCCCTCGCCGCCGATCATCGAGCCGGTCATCGGGTCGCCTCAGCCGCCGTGTCGGGAGCCGGGCCAGGGTGCCCGCTGCGGGCGAACAGCAGCAGATCCGCGTGGGCGCTGTGGTGAGCCGACGCGGCCGTGCGGTCCGCGGATGGCGGCGGTGCCTGCCCGTGCGGCGGCGGGGTGAGCGGTGCGAGCGGGATCACAATGTGCTGGAGGTAGAGCAGGTCGGCGTTCTGCGCGGACGCGACGACCATCCCGGTCGGGTCGAGCAGTTCCGCCGGTGCCGTGTCGGTGTGCCGGCAGCGGGTGAGGACGGCCAGGACGCCGCCGGGTCGCAGGGCGCGCGCGGCCAGCATGCCGAGCCGGTCGTCGACGGCGCTGTCGCCGAGGTCGACGAACACGACCGCCACCTCGCCGTCGTCGTCGTCGCGACTGTGCGCGGCGGGCCCGCGGTCGCGGGGCGGCGCGGGGAACCGCTCGCGGCTGCGCCCGAGGCCCGCGTCGGCGACCAGCGGTGCCCAGAACGGCACAACCCGCACCCCCGCCGGACGGCGGCCGGGTTCCCCGCCGGCTGCGGTTGCGGGGTCGGTCGGTCGGAGCCGGGGGGTGAGATCGAGCCACCGGCCGTTGGCCGGCAGGAACGCGTGGCGGACCGCAGCGAGCACCCAGGTCCGCCAGGCCTGCCCGACCGCGTAAGGGGGTGGTGCCCACACCGTCGCAGGAACCCCCTCGCGGGATCGGCGGGCTCGGCCCGGGCCGCCGCGAGGCCGATCGAGCGAGGGCCGTCCGACCGGCCGGGGCGTCGCCATGCGGCCGTGTCCGATGGCCGGGCCCGTCGCGGCCGGACAGCTCGGTTCGTCGGCGGGTTCGTGGTGTCGCTGGGTGTCGTCGATGGGCATGCGCATCTCCTTGTCGCGTTCGCGTCCCCCACCCGGCCCCGTCACTACATTTCGGTCGGAGGGATTCCGGGTGCGCGACAAAGTCCGCCATGACTCCGGTTACCACCTGCGCACAGCACGATTGCAGCGACGGAGAAAATCGGCCTGCAACACCTGCCGCAGTGCTGTAACCGCACGTAGACACGGTGCATCCGGCGGATGACCTCTGCATGGCCATGCGGGAAATCGTCTGGCGCAATCCCTGTGATTCGCACGCCGGGCGGTGTCGCAACGCCCGGGACGAGCCTATTGCGGTGTTGCGGAGTGATTGTGCAATCCCCGTGCAATCAGCGGTGTGTCCTCCTGTTTTCCGTCGGCATCAGCTCTGGAGTCACCGTGGAAAGCAGGTCGAGAACCGTGATGAACCATCGCCACATCCCGGCGGCGCCCGTCGACGGCGCGCCGCTGGAGCAGGCCCGGGCCGCGTTCGAGTGGCTGGTGAGCGGGCCCAGCCCGCTGAGCGTGGACGGTCGGGCGCTTCGTGGTCTGCCCGGTCGCGCCATCCGCATCGACGCGCTGCGCGCGCACCTGGGTCACCCGTCGACGCCGGCCGCGACCCGCGACGTGGCCTGGGCGCACCTGGTGCGGCGGTCCCGCGCCCGGGGCGGCGCCTGGACGGTCGCCTGTGTCGGGGTGGCGCTGCCGGCGCTCGTCGCGACCGGCAGGCGGCTGTGTCGGGACCTGCGGCCGGCACGTCACGGCGACACGGCCGGCCCGCGGGGGCGCCGCGGCATGGCCGGTGCCGTGGCGGACATCGAGTCGGCGGTGCTGTCCGGGTTCCTGGCCGAGCTCGCCATGGTCGACCTGCGCCGCCCGAACATCCCGGCCCGGCTGTCCGCCGCCGCACACGATGCCGGGCGGGCAGCGCGACGCGAGATCCACCGGGCACCGATTCCCCGCGCGACCCTGTTCGCATCGTCCCCGCCGCCGGCGCCCGCCCGCCACCCCGACCTCGTTCTCGCCCGCGCGGTCGCCGCCGGGGCGCTCAGCCACCCGGAGGCCGTGCTGATCGGCTCGACTCGGCTGGAGCCGCACACGCTCGCCGAGCTCGCCCGCGCCCGCGGCCACACCCTGGCCGCGACCCGCGCCGCACGGGTACGTGCCGAACGCAAACTCGCCGAGTTCCTCCGCACCGCCGACCCCGACAGCACCGCCAGCACCGACACGCCGCTGCGCACCGCCACCACCCACGGCCCCGCCCGCCACCCGGCACGTCCGCGGCGCCCGTCGGCCGGCACCGGGAACAACCCCGCCGAACCGGGCCGACCGGTCCGGCGCACCGCCCGTCTCGACCCGGCCACCGCCGCGCCGGGGCAGCGACGCGTCCCCGCCCCCGACACCAATGAGGACCCCGCAACCCCCGAGCCAGCCGGCGAGGCCGCACCAGCGCATCGCCGATGTCGCCGGACACGCCGTCGCCCGACCGCACACGGTGGCCACCGCACCGGCGCTGGCCGCCCCACCCGGGACGGGGACCGGACATGACGGTCCCCGTCCGGGGGTGGCCTCGTCGGCACCGGGCGCTCGGCCGTGCGGCGGCGGCCCTCGTACTGGCTGCTCTGCTCACCGCAGTGGCCGCCGCGCCCGCGTCCGCGCGAGAAACCGTCACCGTGCTGGCCGCGCCCGCATCGATCGACCAGGTGCTCACCAACATCAGGAACTGGATCGTCGGGATCCTCGCCGCGCTGGCCACCGTGTTCCTCACCATCGGCGGCGCCCGCTACGTCATGGCCGGCGGCGACCCCGGCGAGGTCGAACGGGCCCGGGCGGCGCTGCGTTCGGCGGCGTTCGGCTACGGCCTGGCCGTGCTCGCACCGCTGATCGTGCAGGTCCTCCAGGGAATCGTCGGGGGCTGAGGTGATCCACCGTCGGCGACCATGTCCCCGCCGCACAGCGAGGAGGAGTGTCCGGCTGCTGCCCTGCGTCGCGATCGCCGTCGCGGTCGCCGCTTCCGGTCCACCCGATCCGAGCGCCGACCGGGTCGTCCCCGCAGCCGCCGCGCACAGCGTGGCGGCCCAGCCGCCCGCGCCGGCCCCCTGCGACAGCCCTGGATGCCCGCCCGACGACGCTCCCGGCCGGGTCCCGGGCGCCGCCCCACCAGCGCCGAGCGGCGGTGCGGGTGAGGTGCCCCCATCGGCGTGCGGGGTGTTCGACCCGGGCGCGTGCGTCTCCGAATCCGTCACCCGATTCCTGCGCTCGGTGGTGTCCGACGCGCTCAACCCGATGATCGCGCTGCTCGGTGACACCCTGCTCGCCACCCCGAACCCGACCGACCTGCCCCGGCTCACCGCGCTGTGGGAGGGGTCGTGGCGGATCCTGCTGGCCTGCTACGGCCTGCTCGTCCTGGCCGCCGGGATCGTGCTCATGGGGTACGAGACCATCCAGGCCCGCCACACGCTGCGCGAGATCGCCCCCCGCCTGGTGATCGGGTTCGTGGCCGGGGCCGTCTCGCTGAGCCTGGCCGACACAGCGATCGAGGCCGCCAACGCGCTCAGCAGCGCGGTGCTGGCCACCGGCGTCGAGGAAACCGGCGCCGCGGCCGCCCTGCGCGAGCTGATCGAGTCGGCGCTCCACAGCGCCAACGGCGCGACCTTCCTACTGATCATGGGCCTGGGGGTCGTGGTCGCGCTGCTCGCGCTGCTGCTCACCTACATCGTCCGGGTCGCGCTCACCGTCGTCCTCGTCGCCGCCGCCCCGATCGCGTTGATGTTCCACGCCCTGCCCCACACCGAAGGGATCGCCCACTGGTGGTGGCGCAGCTTCGGCGCGTGCCTCGCGATCCAGGTCGTGCAGAGCCTCACCCTGGTCATCGCGCTGAACGTGCTGCTCACCCCGGGCGGCGGATTCGGGTTCGAGGGTGCGGACGTCGGCAACGGGTTCGTCACCCTGCTCGTCGTCCTCGCCCTGCTCTACGTCCTATTCAAGATCCCGTTCTGGCTGCTGTCGGCCGGCCGGATCAGCGGCGGGCGGTCGCTGCTCGGCTCCCTCGTACGCGGGTTCATCGCCTACAAGACCTTCGGCCTGCTCGGCGGTCTGGGACGGACGAGCCCCGGCGGCCGCGGCAACGGCCGACCCGGTGGCCGACCCGGTGGCGGTGGGCACGGCGGCGGCCCGGGCAGGGGCCCGAGACCGGGCCCGACCGACCCGTACGCCCGGACCCGAGCCACCCGGGACGGACAGCTGATGCTGCCCCTGGAGGGCCTCGCCCGACGGCGCCCCCGCCCGGCCGCGCCCCCCGCCGAGCCGGCCGGCCGGCCGCCGACGACCGGCCGCCAGCTGGCCCTGCCGCTCACCGAGGGCGAGTGGCCGGAGAACCGGCCGGTCCTGGGCCGCGACGGGCAGTACCGCCTCCCGATCACGGTCACCCGCGCCCGCCCGACGGCCGGGCCCGCACCCCCCATGCCGAGGCGGCGATCCCCGCGTGCCCGGCAGCTGGCCCTGCCGCTTACCGAAGGGGACTGGCCCGAGCACCGCCCGGTCCTCGGCCCGGACGGCCAGTACCGCCTTCCGATCAGCGTCACCCGCGTCCGGCCCGCTACCGCGGCGCCCGCTGCAGCACCCGCTCCGGCACCCGCCGGCCCACCGGCGCGACGCGTCGGGCGGCAGATGTCGCTGCCGTTCGATCCCCGCCAGGCCAGCCCGGCACTGCGTGCCGGGCGGTATCCGGTCCCGACCGAAGGCGCCGCCCGCCGGCCCGCGGCCACCCCGCCGACCCCGGCCCGCCGGTCGCGGCCCGGCCGAGCGGCCCGCACCGGTACCGCCGCAGCCGCCCCGTCCGATACCGCGTCCTCGACCCCGCGTCGGCGACGCCCCGGCCCACCCGGAGACCTCTCATGACCCGGCCCACTCGCATCCCCTCCGATGTCAACCGCCCCGACCGGATCCTCGGCCCGTTCACCGCGCGGCAGGTCGCGATCCTCGCGGTCACCGCCGCCATGCTCTACCTCGCCTGGACCGCGTTGCGCGGCGTGGTCGCATTGCCCGTGTTCTTGTTCGCCGCGCTCCCGGTGGGCGCGTTCGCGTTCGTGATCGCGGTCGGGCACCGCGACGGGCTCCCGCTCGACCGGCACCTGTTCGCCGCGGTGCGCCACCGCATTCGTCCGCGACACCGACCCCGGCCCGCGCGCGACGCGGTCCCCGCCTGGCTCACCCCAGCCAACGCAGACACCGACCGACCCGAACACCCCGGTCGACGACCCACCACCTTCCCCGCCCGCACGGTCACCGACACCGGCCCGCCCGGCGACCCCGGCGTGGCGGTGGTCGACCTCGGCCCGGACGGGCTGGTCGCGATCGCCGAGCTGTCGACGGTGAACCTGGCCCTGCGCACCCCCGCCGAGCAGGACGGCCTCGTCGACGGGTTCGCCCGCTACCTGCACGCCCTGGCCGGGCCGACCCAGATCCTCGTCCACGCCCTGCCGCTGGACCTGTCCGACCACCTGCACGACCTACACTCCCGAGCCCGCCAACTCCCCCATCCCGCACTCGCCGCCGCGGCCGACGCACATCGCGCCCACCTCGCCCGGCTGGCCACCGCCGGCGGCGAGCACGAGCTGCTCACCCGCCAGGTCCTGCTGGTGCTGCGCGAACCCGCCGGCCGCGGCGGCGCCGAGCACCGGCTGCTGCGCCGCCTCAACGACGCCACCCGGCTGCTCGCCCCGCTCGACGTCACCGTCACCCCGCTGTCCGCCGCGGAAACCACCGTCCTGCTCACCAGGATCTGCAACCCCGACCACGAACCACGTCGATCCGGGCAGCCGGACGTCGTGCGGCGCCACCCACCGACCGGTCACGACCGGGCCTCCCAGGAAGCGGACGACGGCCGGGACGAACCGAACCGGGCGGACCCCGACCACGGCCCGGACACCGAAGAGGACGACGGCTGGGGACCCGACCCCTGGACCACGAACCCCGACCCCCGGACCGCCCGGAGGACCCGGTGACCCGCCGCCCCGCGCGTCCGGGCGACCGCGTCGCACCGTTCGTGCCCCGGGCGTTGTCCGTGCACGCCCGCCACGTCCAGCTCGGCCACGCCCACCACGCCGCGACCCTCGTGGTCACCGGCTACCCCCGCGACGTGCACGCCGGCTGGCTCGAACCGCTCACCAGCTACCCCGGCCGCGTCGACGTCTCCCTGCACATCGGCCCGATCGACCCGGCCACCGCCACCACCCGGCTGCGCCGCCAGCTCGCCCGCCTCGAATCCGGGCGCCGCGCCGACGCCGACCACGGCCGCCTGCTCGACCCGCACGCCGAGGCCGCCACCGAGGACGCCTACACCCTCGCCGACCGGATCGCCCGCGGCGAAGGCCGCCTGTTCACCGTCGGGCTGACCCTGACCGTGCACGCCCCCACACCCGAGCAGCTCACCCAGCGCGTCGACGAGGTCCGGGCGTTGGCCGCGAGCCTGCTCATCGACGCCCGCCCCACCACCTACCGCGCCCTGCCCGGCTGGGTCACCGGCCTGCCCCTCGGCCTCGACCGGCTCGCCCAGACCCGCACCTTCGACACCGACGCGCTCGCCGCCGCGTTCCCCCTCGCCTCCGCCGACCTCCCCACCCACGGCGCGGCAGGTGGCCCCGGCGGGGTGCTGTACGGGCACAACCTCGGCACCCGCAACCTCGTGTTCTGGGACCGCTTCGGCTGCGACAACTACAACTGCGTCATCCTCGGCCGCTCCGGGGCCGGCAAGTCCTACCTCGTCAAGCTCGAGCTGCTGCGCTCGCTCTACCGCGGCATCGACGCCCACGTCATCGACCCCGAGGACGAGTACACCCGGCTCGCCGCCGTCGTCGGCGGCGTGGTCGTCCGCCCCGGCGCCCCCGGCGTGCACCTCAACCCCCTCGACCTGCCCATCACCACCCGCGCCGACGGCCGGCGCACCGCCCCCCGCGACGCGCTGACCCGCCGCGCCCTGTTCCTGCACACCTTCCTCGCCGTCCTGCTCGACGAACCCCTGTCCGCGATCGACCGCGCCGTGCTCGACACCGCGATCACCGCCACCTACCGGGCGGCCGGGATCACCGACGACCCCACCACCTGGACTCGGCCCGCGCCCCTGCTCGCCGACCTGCGCGCCACCCTCACCGCCCACGCCGAACCCGACCCTGCTGCTAGCGGGGACGGGCCGTGCACCGACGCCACCAGCGCCGGCGAGTCGGAGCGGCAGGCCGCGGCACGGCTCGCGGCCATGCTGCACCCGTTCACCGACGGCGCGTTCAACCAGCTCTTCACCGGCCCGACCACCACCCGCCCCGACTCACATCTCATCGTCTGGGCGCTGCGCGACCTGCCCGAGCAGCTCCGCCCGGTCGGCACGCTGCTCGCCCTCGAGACCATCTGGACCCAGGTCAGCGACCCCTCCGACCGCTGGCCCCGGCTCGTCGTCGTCGACGAGGCCTGGCTGCTCATGCAGCAACCCGCCGGCGCCCAGTTCCTGCTCCGCGCCGCCAAGGCCGGCCGCAAGCACTGGGCCGGGCTCACCATCGCCACCCAGGACACCGCCGACGTCCTCGGCACGGACCTCGGCCGGGCCGTCGTCACCAACGCCGCCACCCAGATCCTGCTCCGCCAGGCCCCACAGGCCATCGACGCCGTCACCACCACGTTCGACCTCTCCGCCGGCGAGCGCTCGTTCCTGCTCTCCGCCGAACGCGGCCAGGCGCTGCTGTCCGCGGGCCGGCACCGCGTCGCCTTCCACGCGCTGGCCGCCGACGCCGAACACGACCTGATCACCACCGACCCGCGTGAACGCGCCCACCACGCCGACGAGCACGACGATCACCTCGTCCTGATCGACGCCGACCAGGATGGGCCGTGATCGACCGGGTGCTCCCCCACCTCACGGGACACGCACCCGCGGCCGTCGCCGTCGTCCTCACCGCCGCCACAGTCACCACCGCGGCCGCGGCGGTCCACGCCGTGATCGCACGGGCGCGGCTGCGGCGCCTGCACACCGGTGCACGCCTGGTGATGGTGCTGGCGCCGCGACGGCTCGCCGACGACGGCGCGCAGGCGCTGTGGGGCAACCTCGCCGGGTTGCTGCGCCCGCGCTGGCGGCGCCTGCTGTTCGGCCAACCGCACCTCGCGTTCGAGTACCGGGTCACCGCGGAGAAGGCGACGATCCAGCTGTGGGTGCCCGGGCCCGTCCCGCCCGGGCTGGTCGAGCGCGCCGTCACCGCCGCCTGGCCCGGCACCACCACCCGCACCACCCCCGCACCAGCCCGGGCCCGCGCTGACGCGTCCGCGGCGGTGGTCACCGGCGGCACGTTGCGGCTCGCCCGAGGCGCCGATCTCCCGATCAACGACACCGTCCCCGGCGACCCCGTCACCGCCTTGCTCACCGCGGCCGGTGAGCTGCCCGCCGGCCCCCGCGGCGAGGTCGTCGTGCAGGTCCTCGCCCGGCCCACGCCGTCGAGACCCGCCGCCGGGGGCACTCGATGCGATGGACGGCTCGTCGTCGCCGCGAGCGGCGCTGTCGGGTGGGCCGCCCGCGAGGTGCTCACCCTGCTCGCCCCGGGCCCGGTCAGTACCGGCCGCAGACCGCACACGCAGGCGATCCACGACCCGCGGACACGGTTGGAACGCTTCGCCGCGGACCGGGCCGCGGTTAGCAAGGCGCGCGCCGCGACGTTCGAGACCCTCGTGCGCTACGCGGTCAGCATCGAACCTCCACCGGGCGGCGACCCCGAGCAGGCCCGGCGCGCCGCGCGCGGGCGCGCACACGCGGTTGCCGCGGTGTTCGCCTCGTTCACCGGTCACAACTTCTACCGCCGCCGCCACCTCCGCCGCCCCGCCCAGGCCATCGCCGCCCGGCGGATGCGCCGCGGGGACCTGCTGTCGGCCGCCGAGCTCGCCGCGATCGCCACCCTGCCCGCCGGGCACGCCCCCAACCTGGAACGCGCTGGCGCCCGCACGGTCGCCCCACCCCCGGGCATCCCGTCGCCGGGCCCCGAGGTCAAGCCGCTCGGCGACACCACCGCCGGCACCGCCCGCCCGGTCGGCCTGCGCGTCCCGGACGCCCGCCACCACCTGCACGTCATCGGCGCCACCGGCTCCGGCAAGTCCACCCTGCTCGTCCAGCTGATCCTCGCCGACGCCCGAGCCCGCCGCGGCGTGGTCGTCATCGACCCCAAGGGCGACCTCGTCACCGACGTCCTCGCCCGCCTCCCCCCACCGGCCCGCGGCCGCGTCGTGCTGCTCGACCCCGACCGGTCCGGCCCCCCACCCAGCCTCAACCCGCTGCCCACCGCCGACACCCCGCCCAACGAGCGGGCACTGGCCGTGGAGAACCTCGTCGCGATCTGCCGCAACGTGTTCTCCGCCTACTGGGGCCCCCGCAGCGACGACGTCCTGCGCGCCGCGTGTCTCACCCTCGCCGCCCAACCCACCCCGCGCTCGCTGGTCGACCTCCCCGCCCTGCTCACCGACCCCGCCGTGCGCGCCCGGGCGCTGCGCACCGTCACCGACCCGGTCCTGCGGGGGTTCTGGACCGGCTACGAGCGCCTCTCCGACGGCGCCCGCGCCCAGGTCACCGCCCCGCTGATGAACAAGGTCCGCGCCCTGCTGCTGCGCCCGTTCACCCGCGCCGTCCTCACCACCGCCCGCCCCGACACCCCCGCGGTCGACCTACCCCGGATCCTCGACGGCGGGATCCTGCTCGCCCGCATCCCCAAGGGCAGCCTCGGCGAGGAGGGCACCCGCCTCGTCGGCTCCATCGTCGTCGCCCACACCTGGGCCGCCACCACCGCCCGCGCCCGCCAACCCCAACCGCAGCGCCGCGACGCCGCGCTGGTCATCGACGAGTGCCACAACTTCCTCACCCTCCCCCACGGCATCGACGACCTGCTCGCCGAGGCCCGCGGCCTGCGCCTCTCCCTCACCCTGGCCCACCAGAATCTCGCCCAGCTCCCCCGGCCGCTGCGCGACGGCATCGCCACCAACGCCCGCAACAAGATCTTCTTCACCGTCGGGCCCGACGACGCCCGCGACCTCGCCCGCCACACCACCCCGCACCTGGACGAGCACGACCTCGCCCACCTCGACGCGTTCCACGCCGCCGCCCGGCTCGTCCACCACGACGCCGAGACCCCCGCCTTCACCCTGCGCACCCGGCCCCTGCCCCCGCCCACCCGGCCCTGAACGGCGCCGACGCGACACCCGGCCGACATCGCCGCGCAGCCCGTCCCCCGTCCCGCACCGAGGAGAACCCGTGCCCTCATCCCCGCCGCCATCGCCGTTGCAGCGCGCGCACCGCGCCCCGGTCACCCCGTTCCGCCGGCACGCGGCCCTGTCCCCCGCCCACCACGCCCGCCTCGCCGCCCGGCTCACCCCACGCGACCGCTGGCTCATCGCGATGCTGCACGAGCACCGCGTCCTCACCACCCACGCCATCGCGACGATGGCGTTCCCGTCCGGGCGCGCCGCCCGGATGCGGCTGCTGCAGCTCTACCAGTGGGACGTCATCGACCGCTTCCAACCCCTCCTGCGCGTCGGCGCCGCCCCGATGCACTACGTCCTCGCCGGCGCCGGCGCCGCCGTCCTCGCCGCACAAGCCGGCGTCACCCTCAAACAGCTCGGCTACCGCCGCGACGACGCCCTCGCCCTCGCCCACCACCACACCCTCGCGCACACCGTCGCGATCAACGACCTGTTCGCCCGGCTCGTCGCGCGCAGCGCCAGCGGCCCGGTCCGGCTCGACACCTGGTGGTCCGAAACCCGCTGCCGCCGCCTCATCGGCGACATCGTCCGCCCCGACGCCTACGGCCGCGTCACCCTCGCCCGCACCCACACCGGCACCCACACCGGCCGCCGCAGCGGCTTCGAGTGGTTCCTCGAACTCGACAACGCCACCACCACCCTCGCCACCCTCGCCGCGAAGATCGACCGCTACGCCGAGCTCGCCGCGACCACCCACACCGCCACCCCACTGCTCGTCCGCTTCCCCACCCCGCGCCGCGAAACCGGCGCCCGCGAACACCTCGCCCGCGCCCTACGCGCCCTCGACAACCCCGCCCTCATCCCCCTCGCCACCGCCGCGACCGACGGCACTGACGCCGGCGACGCGGCATGGCTACCGCTCGACCCCACCACCGGCACCCGACCACCGCAGCGGCTCACCCTCACCGACCTCGCCACCCGCTGGCCAGCCCCACCCCGCGGCAACCCCGCCCTCAACCACCCCGCAGGCCTCGACGAAAGCCCATAACAGGACGCAGCCCCCCCCAAACCCACCCCAACCCGCCAGCTACAACCCCGCCGCCGCGACCCACCACCGCTGATGCGCGCCGCCCTCGCCGCACTCGTAGCGCTCATCGCCATACCGGTGCTCATCACAGCGCTCGCCGCCACCGTCCTCACCAGCACCGTCCTCACCAGCACCGGCCCCACCCAGCCGAGCGCCGCCGCCACCGCCGACATCCCACCCGACTACCTGCGCCTCTACCGCGCCGCCACAACCTGCCCCGGCCTGGACTGGGCCGTCCTCGCCGCCATCGGCAAGATCGAAACCGACCACGGCCGCTCCACCCTCCCCGGCGTCCACGCCGGCGAGAACCCCGCCGGAGCCGCCGGCCCCATGCAGTTCCTCGCCCCGACCTTCACCGCCGTCACCGCCCGCCACCCACCACCGCCAGGCGGCTCCACCCCACCATCGCGCTACAACCCCCACGACGCCATCCACGCCGCCGCCGCCTACCTCTGCGACTCCGGCGCACCCGCCCGCCTCGCCGACGCGATCCACGCCTACAACCCCTCCCGCGCCTACGTCACCGCCGTCCTCGCCCAAGCCGCCCGCTACCGTGGCACCGCCCCCACCAACGGTGCCGCCGCGGCCCGGACCGCCCTGGAATACGCCCGCGCCCAGCTCGGCCTGCCCTACCTCTGGGGCGGCGACGGCCCCGCCAACGGCGAACCCGGCTTCGACTGCTCCGGCCTCACCACCGCCGCCTACGCCGCCGCCGGCATCACCCTCCCCCGCACAGCCCACACCCAGTACCTCGCCGGCCCCCTGCTCCTACCCGGCACTCTGCTAAAACCAGGCGACCTGCTCTTCTTCGGTACCCGCGAACGCGTCCACCACGTCGGCATCGCCACCGGGCATGGCACCCTCATGATCAACGCGCCCCACCGCGGCGCCATCGTCAGCATCCAAGACGCCGCGCACTCTCCCGACTTCCTCGCTGCCTCCCGCCCGACGCTCCGGCGGACCGCGGTGCGCGCGACGCGATGACCACAGCGGTCGCCTTGAGGTAGTCCTCGACCCCCGGCGGAGCTGTGCCCACATGGCGCAGCTCCGTCGGCAACGCCTGGCGAGCGGGATGTCGATCTTGGATGGGTCACAGGCGTTCGATGAGCGAGCCTCAATTCGCCGCGAACTGTCGGGGTGGCCTGCTCTACTTGGCCTGCTCATGAAACCACTCGACGATCGTAGGGGGCCAGCGGGTGGCAAACCGAACGGCGGAGCAGCTCCTGCACGAGTTCTTGGGCAACACCGGCGCAGATGTGACGATGTCGTTGCTGCGTTCCCCGAACGCCCCATTGCACCTGGCGCTTATGGCCGCCCTGACCTTCCCCCGCTGCTCCGGACTCGTGGGGTGTGGGGTGTGGGGTTCAAGCCGCGTCAGCGGCCGAGGTGTGGGTTCGTTCGTAGTCGATGGGTGAGAGGTAGTCCAGCCGGGAGTGGCGCCGGACGGGTAGTAGAACGCCTAATGGCAACCGAGCGGACGCCTGTACCAGCAGTCGGCCATCGAGCCTGGTGATCGAGAGCGGCGCCCCTTGTACGGTGTCGCTGCGGAAGCAGATGCCTGTAGAAGCCGTCGGGCTCGACCCTGGTGATGGAGAGGGGCGCTGCGCCTGGCGGCGGCACCGCGCGGCGAGGATGGCCCTGTTCATGATCGACAGGGTTGAGTCCGACGTCGTCGACAGCCCTCGAGTCTTCATGCGAGCTGGGGCGCCTGCCGATCCGCGGGGCGAGACGGCTCGTGAGATGTCGCGCCCAGAGCACTGTCCATTAGCCCCGGTGATTCACGGCGCTAGTAGTTGATCTTCTGTTGATGCGGGCGAGGCCATTTCGGGCGGTGGGCGTGGGTGGTCGTCCGGCTTGCTGTTCTGCCGGGTGCTCCACTGTGATCGCTGGGTCGAGGTGTCGGGTTCAGCCGGCGGGGACGGGCAGGGTGTGTAGGCGGGAGAAGGCTCGGGCGAGGTCGATCGCCCAGGGCCAGGACTGCTCGATGCGGACCCAGGTGCGGCGCTGGCCGCGGGTGATGCGGGCGGCGGTGTGCAGCAGCCGATACCGCAAGGTCTTCGGTTCGGCCTTCGCGAGCGCGCCGTCCAGGAGCAGGTGTCGGGTCCAGGTGAGCAGGTCGACCGCGAGCATGACCACGGTCAACCATGCGGCGTTGATGGCGAAGGATCGCGGCTGGGGAAGTGGTCCAGGCCGGTGTCCTTGCCGCAGCGGATGCGGTCCTCGACGCGGGCGTGGGCGCGGTGGCGGGCGTCGACGAAGGCGAGCCGACCGGCGCGGGTGTCGGTGGCGAAGCAGGTGTAGCGCCACCCGTCGCGTTCCTCCATGAGATCCAGTTGGGCGCCGGGATGTGGGCGTTCGCGGCGCACGATCACCCGCGTCCCGGCCGGGTAGCCCTGCAACGCCGCGGCCGGGAGCAAGCCGGTGATCTCGGCCAGGCCAGCGCCGTCGCGGTGTCCGCCGTCGGCGTCGACCGCGTCGGCCCACGCCCGTCTCGGTACCAGCCCGATGGCGGTGCGTTCGCGGTCGGTGATCGACCAGCCGACGGAGAACTCGCAGGCCACGGCCTGCTCTTGCAGGGAGCGGAGGTGGGCAAGAAAGGCTTTCGAGCAGCCGGCGCTGTCGGTGCGGACCAGGATCGGGCGGCCGTGGCGGTCGGCGTCGGGGATCTGCGCCAACGCTTGGTCGAGCACGCTGATGTGGTCAGCGGCGGTGTTCGCGCTGGCGTTCCCGCGGCGCAACTGGGCGGCGAGGAACTCGCCGGTGTTGTCGCAGAACGCCAGCATCGGGTGATACCCAAAGGTGCGCTTGAACGTCGGCGCCGCGTGCTCCTTCTCGCTGTGGGCGACCACGATCGTCGCGTCCAGGTCGATGACCAGCACATCCACCTCACGGCCGGCCACCCGCGCGGACGGCACCGACCGACCACGGGTCTCGGCGTGCTTCGCCCAGACGACTCCCGTGCCCCAGCCCGAGCCGCCGCCACCCGCGCGAGCAGGCGGTCGTCGAGTTGGTCGAGCAGGCGCCAGCACGTCGAGTCCGACGCGACCGTCCCGAACAGTGCTGCCTGGTCGGCCAGCACGGCAATGAGCCCTTTCCATCCTGGTCGGAAGCTGGCGTGAGCTGCGGCGGCGTGGCGTCAGTGGAATGAGTGAAGCCCCTGGTAGACGGGCGATTGACTAGATCAACACGTCCTGACCAGGAGCTTTGGTTGCCTTCCTACCCTGCGGGGTTGTCCGTGTCCAACCACGCCCTCATCACGGTCTCCGATGCCGTACGGCATCGCCGCGCTGCGCTCGGAACCCGCTGGCGTCGGCTGACCGTCGGCGAGCAGGCGCTGCTCGTGGTGGCGCATCTGCGCAAGGGCGAGACCCACGCCGATC
This sequence comes from Pseudonocardia sp., assembly GCF_050246655.1. Taxonomy (GTDB): domain Bacteria; phylum Actinomycetota; class Actinomycetes; order Mycobacteriales; family Pseudonocardiaceae; genus Pseudonocardia. The sequence continues at coordinate 1,005 of NZ_JBFWVQ010000026.1, read as the reverse complement.
TCGCCGCCGGGTATGGGATCGGCACGACCACGGTGTTCCGCTACATCCGCGAGGCGATCGAGGTCGTCGCCGCCCTCGCCCCAGGACTGCAGGCGGCGGTCCGAGTGGCCGCGCGCAAGGCGTTCGTCATCCTCGACGGCACCCTGCTGCGCATGGACCGGGTCGGGATGGGCTCGGGTCGTCCCGACTTGGGCCATGTTCCCGCACTGATCGACAGTGCAGGTGGCTGACCTGCAGGTTTGTGTCTTGGGTGCGGGGGGTGTGTGCACTAATCGGGTTCGTAGTGTGCTGTGGGTGGCCTATGTCCGCACGGTGAAGACGGCCTCGGGAGCGCGGGCGGTGCAGATCGTGCACGGCTCGCGGCGGGGCTCTCGGGACATCGAGCATCTGGGCTCGGCGCACGACGAGGAGGAGTTGGAGGCGCTCAAGGCGGTGGCCCGCCAGCGGATCGCGGCCGGGCAGGCCGAGCTTGATCTGGGGCTGGAGGTGGCCGCGGCCGCTGCCGCGGGTGGGGCGTTGGAGATCGTCTCGTCGCGGATGGGGCATCTGTGGGAGGCGCTGTGTCGCGCCTACGCGGTGCTCGGGTTCGCCGAGGCCGCAGGCGGGGACGAGGTCTTCCGGGACCTGGTGTTGGCGCGGATCATCGAGCCGACCAGCAAGCAGGACAGCCTGCGGGTGCTGGCCGAGACCGGCGTCGAGGCGGTGTCGTATCGCACGATCACGCGTCGGCTGCCGGTCTATGCCGATCCCGGGTGGCGCCGGCGGCTGGCCGCGGCCTGCGCCGCGCACACCGCGCTGGGCCCGGCGTCCCTGGTGCTGTTCGACGTGTCCACGTTGTATTTCGAGACCGACACCGGCGACGGGTTCCGCGAGCCGGGGGAGCCTGTCAAGTTGTCTGTGTAAGTTGATCTCGGGTTGTTCAGAGGTAGGGGTCGAGGCGGTCGGGATAGGTCAGGGCGAGGGCGCCGAGGGCGGCTTTCCAGCCCTGGACGGTGGCGCCCTCGA
>NZ_JBFWVQ010000025.1:0-58062 GCF_050246655.1 Pseudonocardia sp. | reverse complement strand
CCTAGGAGGTACCGTGTCCGTTCCGCACAGGTGGACCCCACCCGCCGTCGCCCCGCCGGGACCGCCAGCCGGCCCCACCCGCGAGCAGGTCCTCGCCGGCCTCAAGGGCACCGACGCAGGCGGTCCCGAGCTCGTCCAGCTCCTCACGCCCGAGGGCGAACGGGTCGAGGACCCGCGCTTCGACGCCTACGCCGAGGACGTCGGCACCGGGGAGCTCCGGTCGCTCTACCGCGACCTCGTCCTCGTCCGCCGCTTCGACCGCGAGGCCAACGCCCTGCAACGCCAGGGCCAGCTCGGGATCTGGGTGCCGCTGCTCGGCCAGGAGGCCGCGCAGGTCGGTGCGGGCCGCGCGCTGCAGCCGCAGGACATGGCGTTCCCGTCCTACCGGGAGCACGGCGTCGCCTGGTGCCGTGGGATCGACCCCACCGAGCTGCTCGGCATCTTCCGCGGCACCGACCACGGCAGCTGGGACCCGGTCGCCACCCGGTTCCACCTCTACACGATCGTCATCGGCAACCAGTGCCTGAACGCCACCGGCTACGCCATGGGCCAGCGGTTCGAGGGTCGCGTGGGCAACAACGACGGCGCGGACGAGGCGACCATCTGCTTCTTCGGCGACGGCGCCACGTCCCAGGGCGACGTCCACGAGGGTTTCGTGTGGGCCGCCGTCTACGACGCCCCGGTCGTCTTCTACTGCCAGAACAACCAGTGGGCGATCTCCGAGCCGCTGGAACGCCAGACCCGCGTGCCCCTGCACCGGCGCGCCCACGGCTACGGCTTCCCCGGCATCCGCGTCGACGGCAACGACGTCCTCGCCTGCCTCGCCGTCACCCGCTGGGCGCTCGACGAGTGCCGCAGCGGCAACGGTCCCGTCCTCGTCGAGGCGTTCACGTACCGCATGGACGCCCACACCACCTCCGACGACCCCACCCGCTACCGGCTCGCTGACGAGCTGGAGCTGTGGCGGCTCAAGGACCCGATCGAGCGAGTCCGGGTGCACCTGGTGCGCGGGCACGGCGTGGGGCAGGAGTTCTTCGACGGCGTCGAGGCCGAGGCGGACGAACTGGCCGAGCGCTTCCGGCGCTTCTGCGTCGAGATGCCCACGCCCGCGCCGGACCGGATGTTCTCCCAGGTCTACGCCGAGGGCTCGCCGCTGCTCGACGACCAGCGCGCGCAGTTCCTCGCCTACCACGCGTCGTTCGAGGCCGAAGGGTCGCTGGTCGGCCCGAGTTCCGAGGGGGCGTGACATGGCCGCGCTGACGATGGCGAAGGCCCTCAACGACGGGCTGCGCGCCGCGATGGAGCGCGATCCCAAGGTGATCGTGATGGGCGAGGACGTCGGCAAGCTCGGCGGCGTCTTCCGGATCACCGACGGGCTGCAGAAGGACTTCGGCGAGCAGCGCGTGCTCGACACCCCGCTCGCCGAGTCCGGGATCATCGGCACCGCCGTCGGGCTCGCGATCCGCGGGTTCCGGCCGGTGTGCGAGATCCAGTTCGACGGGTTCGTCTTCCCCGGCTACGACCAGATCGTCTCCCAGCTCGCCAAGCTGCACTTCCGCTCGCAGGGCCGCGTACCCGTACCGGTGGTCGTGCGGATCCCGTTCGGTGGCGGGATCGGCGCCGTCGAGCACCACAGCGAGTCGCCGGAGGCGCTGTTCGCGCACGTCGCGGGCCTGAAGGTGGTCGCATGCTCGAACCCGGCCGACGCCTACTGGATGATCCAGCAGGCCATCGCCTGCGACGATCCGGTGATCTTCTTCGAGCCCAAGCGGCGGTACTGGGAGAAGGGGGAGGTCGACGTCGGGAACGCTGCGCACCCCCTGTTCGCCTCGGCGGTCGTGCGGCGCGGCACCACGCTGACGCTCGCCACCTACGGGCCGATGGTCCGCACCTGCCTCGACGCCGCCGTCGCCGCGGAGGCGGACGGCCACTCCCTGGAGGTGATCGACCTGCGGAGCCTCTCCCCGCTCGACCTGGGGCCCGTCGCCGAGTCCGTCCGGCGCACAGGGCACCTGGTCGTCGTCGCCGAGGCACCGTCGGAGGCGTCGGTCGCAGCCGAGGTCGCCGCGCGCATCCAGCAGGAGTGCTTCCACTCCCTCGAGGCGCCGGTCCTGCGGGTCACCGGGTTCGACACGCCGTACCCGCCGTCGAAGTGCGAGGAGGACTACCTGCCCGATCTCGACCGCGTCCTCGACGGTGTCGACCGCTCGCTGGCGTGGTGAGCCCGGTGAGCATGCGACACGAGTTCCGGCTGCCCGACGTCGGCGAGGGCCTCACCGAGGCCGAGATCGTCAACTGGCACGTGAAACCGGGTGACACCGTCACCGTCAACCAGGTGCTCGTGGAGATCGAGACGGCGAAGGCCGTCGTCGAGCTGCCGTCGCCGTACGCGGGGGTGGTGGGCGAGCTGCTCGTCGCGCCGGGCGAGACGGTGGCGGTCGGTACGCCGATCATCGCGATCGAGACGGCGGGAACGGCGGCGGCCGCCGCGGCCGCGGACCTGGATCCCGGGGTCCCGGCGGAGGTGGGCGGCGGTGGGGATCCGGGCGGTGCCCCCGCCGAGCCTGCCGGCGCGAAGATCGGCGAGGCCGGGGCGGACGGGCGGATCGCCACGCTGGTCGGGTACGGCCCGCGGCCGGGGACGGTGCACCGCCGTGCCCGTCGCTCGGCACCTCCGGCTCCGGCACCTCAGGCTCCGGAAGGGTCGAACGGGGATCGGGTCGCCCCGGCGGCCCGGGCCACCACCGTCCCCCTCGCGAAGCCGCCGGTGCGCAAGCTCGCCCGCGATCTCGGCGTCGATCTCTACACGCTCACCGGCACCGGGACCGGCGGGGTCATCACCCGGGAGGACGTGCAGGCCGCGGCGACCGCACCGGAGACGGTGAGGCCCGAAACCGCCGCACCGCCGACCGCCGCAGCACTCGCGAGCACGGCACCCGCCGCGGCCGACCGGCGCGAGCCGATCCGCGGCGTGCGCAGGGCGACCGCGGAGGCGATGGTGGCCAGCGCCTTCACCGCGCCGCACGTCACCGAGTTCCTCACGGTGGACGTCACCGAGACGATGGCGTTGCGGGAGCGGCTGCGCGCCACCCGCGCCTACGCCGACGTCGCATTGACGCCGCTCGCGTTCGTCGCCAAGGCGGTGTGCCTCGCGGCCCGCCGCACGCCGGTGGTGAACGCGAGCTGGGACGAGGCGGCGGGCGAGATCGTCTATCACGGGCGGGTGCAGCTGGGGATCGCCGCGGCGACGCCGCGCGGGCTCATCGTGCCGAAGGTCCGGGATGCGGACACGCTGGACCTGCTGGGGCTCGCCCGCGCGCTCGCCGAGCTCACCGCGACAGCCCGGGCCGGCAAGACCGCACCCGCCGACCTGGTGAACGGCACGTTCACGATCACGAACGTCGGCGTGTTCGGCGTCGACACCGGCACGCCGATCATCAACCCGGGTGAGGCCGCGATCCTCGCCGTCGGGTCGATCAAGCCGGCCCCGTGGGTGGTGGACGGGGAGCTCGCGGTGCGCACGGTCTGCCAACTCGCGCTGTCGTTCGACCACCGGCTCGTCGACGGCGAGCAGGGCTCGCGGTTCCTCGCCGACGTCGGCGCGGTCCTCACCGACCCGGGGCTGGCGTTGACCTGGTGACGCGGGTCCTGCGCGTCAGGCGGCCGGGCGCCGCCCGGTGCGCTCCACCAGCAGCGACAGCACGCCGACCGCGAGCACCACGCCCGCGATCTCCAGCGGCAGGTGGAAGACGTAGTCGATGACGAGCAGGCCTGCGAGGTCGAGGCCGTTGCTCGCGTGCATGTTGAGGTGCGGCCACCACGAGACGAGCACGAAGCCGATGGCGACGTACATGCTCCAGGCGCGCAGCCGCGAGTCCGGCGACACCCGGCGGATGACCGGGTAGCCGAAGATCAGGAACGCGACGCCCGCGCCGAGGAACAGCGCGTCGCCCACCGCCAGGGCGATGAGCGCGCCGAGCTGCGCGGCGCTCGGTTCCACGCCGAGGTCGGCGGGTGGCCAGATGATCGGGCCGAGGGCGACGGCCGGGACCGCCACACCGATCACGATCAGGGCGACGAGCAGTCGACGGCGGGAAGGGCCGGCAGGCGGGCGGGTGGCGGAGCGGGCGGCGATGTCGGTCGTCATGGTCTGCAGCGTGCGGCGCGGCACTCAACAGCGACTGGCGACCGGCTGATCCCGGTTCGTTACCGCGTTCCGGGAGCAATCCGACACGCTCCGTCGTTACCTGTACATGCCGTTCGTCCTGCTGTACGTCGTCGTCGAGATCGTCACGCTCGTGGCGGTGGCGTCGTGGCTCGGTGTGGGCGCGACGCTTGCCATCCTGCTGGCCGGTTCGGTGCTCGGCCTGTGGCTCGCGCGCCGCGAAGGGGTGCGGGCGGCGCAGGCCGTCGCGACCGCGATGCAGGAGCGCCGTGTGGCGCACGCCGAGATCACCGACGGGATGCTCGTCGCGGTCGGCGGGCTGCTGCTGTTCGTCCCGGGCCTGGTCACGGACGTCGCGGGACTCGTGCTCGTGCTGCCGCCCACCCGGGCGCTGGTACGCAGGCGGTTGGTGCGCGCGGCCGAGGAGCGTCACCCGCAGCTGCGGACGGCCCGGATCCGGTCGTCGGGCACGATCGTGGACGGCGAGGTCGTGGACGGCGAGGTCGTCGTGAACGAGCCCGTCGGGGCGCGGCGAGCGCTCGGTCCGGTCGTGGACGGCTCGGTGGTCGACAGCGACCGGCCGATCCGCTGACCTGCACCGACCTGCACCGCGGCCGTCAGGTGAGGAGCTCCCAGGTGGCCGTGCACCGGGCCGTGACCTCCACCGGCTCGGGCTCCAGCCCGAGGTCGCGCACGTCCGGGACGGCGGCCTCGCGCGCCGCCATCGCCATCATCCGGGGGGCCGGGGCGTGGGCGCCGGCGTCACCGAGCGAGATCAACGCACCCAGCGTCCCACCGAGCGCCTCGGCGTAGCCCTCGGCGCGCTCCCGGGCGTCCGCGACGGCGCGTCTCTGCGCCTGCCGCCGCGCGGCCGCCTCGTCGGCCAGGGTCCAGCGCGGGCCGCCCAGGCCGGCCGGTTCGGCGGCGACGAGCGCGGCGAGGATCTCCTCCAGCGCGGCCGCGTCCGTGACGACGACGTCGAGATGCTCCACCGCCTGCGCCCCGACGACGACGTCGTCGCGCCACCGGGTGCCGACCCACAGCCTGCGGTGGCGGATGTCCAGGGCCGGGTGCTCCAGCGCGCCAGCCGCGGCCGCCATCCGCGCCGCGAGTGCGGACACCGCGGACGCCCGGTCCGTGCCCGCGCCCTCGAAGCGCAGGTCCAGCTCGGCACGGTCACCCGGCCTCTCGACGCGGCCGGTGCCCTCGGTGACGATCGTTCCCACGCCCGCCAGCCAACCAGATCGGGGCGTATCGGCGAGTATCGCGTTCCGGGAAGACACTCGTAGAGACCGCGAGGAAGCGTCTGCCGGTATCTCGCCCCTTCTCGGACGGGCGCGAGAAAGGCCGATACAGCCCGATCGGCGACACGCCATCGCCCTCGATAGCGAAATCTAGGGAACCGCATAGACACACGGATAACGTCCGATCCGTGGATCCCGTGCGCAACCCGTTCGCCCCCGGTGCAGGTCAGCGCCCACCCGAGCTGGCCGGCCGGGACAAGGAGCTCGACGCGTTCGAGATCGTGCTGGAACGCGTCGCCCGCGGCCGTCCCGAACGCAGCCTCGTCCTCACCGGGCTGCGCGGCGTCGGCAAGACGGTGCTGCTCGGCGAGCTGCGCTCGATGGCCGTCCGCGCGGGCTGGGGAGCGGGCAAGATCGAGGCCCGGCCGGAGGCGGACCTGCGTCGTCCGCTGTCCGCAGCACTGCACCGCGCCGTCCGCGACATCGCCGTGCGCCACCGCGCACCGGAGCAGGTCGACGAGGTCCTCGGCGTGCTCAAGGCGTTCGTGCTGCGCGCCGCGCCGGACTCGGCGAAGCTGCGTGACCGCTGGCAGCCCGGCATCGACGTCGCCGTCCGCACCGGGCGCGCGGACTCCGGCGACATCGAGATCGACCTCGTGGAGCTGTTCACCGAGGTCGCCACGCTCGCCCAGGAGGTCGGCACCGGGGTGGCGATCCTCATCGACGAGATGCAGGACCTGCGGCCCGACGACGTCTCGGCGCTGTGCGCGGCCTGCCACGAGCTCTCCCAGTCCCGGGCGCCGCTCGTGGTCGTCGGGGCGGGCCTGCCGCACCTGCCCGCGGTGCTGTCGGCGTCCAAGTCGTACTCGGAGCGGCTGTTCCGCTACGTCCGGATCGGCCCGCTGGACCGCAAGGACGCCGATCTGGCCCTCCTCGCCCCGGCCGAGCGCGAGGACGCGACCTTCGACACCGGCGCCCTCGACGCCCTGTTCGACGCCTCCGGGGGCTACCCGTACTTCGTCCAGGCCTACGGCAAGGCCGCGTGGGACGCCGCCCCGCGCAGCCCCATCGCGGTCGCCGACGTCCGCCTCGCCGCGCCGGAGGCGGAGGCTGAGCTGGCCGTGGGCTTCTTCGGCTCGCGGTTCGAGCGCGCCACCCCCGCAGAACGCGAGTACCTGCGCGCGATGGCCGAGCTGACCGACGGGCGCGACGAGCCCGTCGGCACCGCGGGCATCGCCGAGCACCTCGCGCGGCGGGCGTCGTCGCTGTCCCCGGCCCGCGACAGCCTGCTGAAGAAGGGGCTCGTGTTCAGCGCCCAACGCGGCCAGATCGCCTTCACCGTGCCCCACTTCGGCCGGTACCTGCTCGCGCAGTCGTGATCACGTAACACCCGCGAGGGCTCGACCGACTTCACCGGCAGCCTCGCAGCGCCGACGGACCCCCGACCCTGTCGGTGCTGCGAGGCTCTCTCGTTCCGGGCCCCGGACGTGGGCCGCGGCAGGGCGGACCGGCGGCGGGCCGTAGCATCTGGCCGGTGCAGGACCCGAAGCTCCAGATCCAGATGCTGCACGACCGGGTGATGGTGAAGATCGTCGACGGCATGGGCGAGCGGCGCAGCAGCGCCGGCATCGTCATCCCGGCGACCGCCGAGGTCGCCAAGCGGCTGATCTGGGGTGAGGTGTTCGGCGTCGGGCAGCACGTGCGCACCGTGAAGGTGGGCGACCGGGTGCTGTTCGCCCGCGACGAGCAGTACGAGGTCGAGGTGCAGGGATCGACGTACCTCGTCATGCGGGAGCGCGAGCTGCATGCCGTCGCTTCCGAACGGCCCGAGCACGGCACCGGGCTCTACCTGTAGGGACCGCAACGGCGCATCGACCGGAGAAAGGGAACGACGCCCATGGCGGAGCGGCAATCCGCGTCCGACGAGCAGATCGCGCAGGAGGCCGGATCGTCGGCGCCCGGTGACGACCCCGTTCCCCCGAACGGGCACGCGCCGGAGGGCGGGCCCGCTCCCGGATCCGACGCCGAGCAGGCGGCCGCCGGGGCCGCACCGGGTGAGGCCGCACCGGTCAACGGCGCCGTCGATCGCACCGCCGATCGCACCGTGGTCGACGGCGCCGCCGGTGAGGTGACGGTCGCGGCCGCAGGGCCGAGCACCTGGTTCCAGACCTCCGAGCAGCCCACGCAAGCCATGCAGGCCCGCAACGCGGCCGGACCCGCCGGGCCGCCGCCGTCGCTCCCCGGCGCAAGCCGGCCCGGCGCGCTGTTCGAGCCCGCCGCGGAGCACCCCACCGAGGTGATGCCGGCCGTCGCCAGCGCGGTGCCCACGGCTGTCGGCGTGGTGAACCCCCCGCCGCCCGTCGGCGGCGACGGAGACGGCGACGCCGGTTCGGGAGGACGCAGGCCGCTGATCGTCGTCGCGGCCGTGGTCGGCCTCCTCGCGCTGCTCTACGTGGTCGACGTCGTGCTCAGCCTCGGCGCCGTGCCCCGCGGGGTCACGGTGGCCGGGGTCGCCGTCGGCGGCATGGAGTACGCCGCGGCCGAGCGGGAGCTGCGCTCGGAGATCGAGCCGCGCACGACGCGTCCCGTCCCGGTGACCGTCGGGCAGGTCATGAGCGAGATCGACCCGCGCACCGCGGGCCTGCGCATCGACTGGGATGCCACCCTGGAGCGGGCCGGCAGCCAGCCGCTCAACCCGGTCACCCGGGTCACCTCGTTCTTCAGCGCGCGGGAGGTCGGTGTCGTCACCTTCAGCGACGACGTGGCGCTCGTCGGCGCGCTCGAGCAGCTCGCACCCGTGGTGGACCGCGCGCCGGTCGAGGGGTCGGTGGCGTTCGAGGGCACCACGGCGACCGCCGTGGACCCCGTCCCCGGCCAGCAGCTCGACGTCCGGGCGGCCGCCGATGTGCTGAGCCGCGAGTGGGCGAACGGGCTGACCGTGGCGCTGCCGCTCACCGAGCTGCCGCCGATCACGACGCCCGAGGATGTGCAGACCGCGATCCAGAAGGTCGCCGCACCCGCGGTATCCGGGCCCGTCACGATCCTCGGGGAGAAGGACACCAGCGCCGCGGTCGAACCGGCGACGATCGCCGCGGCGCTCACCTTCACCGCCGAGCCGGGCAAGGGCCTGGTGCCCGGGCTGAACCCGGAGGTCGTCGAGGAGGCGGTGCGCCCGAAGCTCGCGTCCACCGAGACGCCGGGCCGGGACGCGACGATCAGCTTCGCCACCGGCGCCCCGGTCATCGTCCCCTCCCAGGACGGGCGCGGCATCGACTACCCGGCGACCCTCAAGGACATGCTGCAGGTGATCACCGGCACCGGGCCGCGCGAGATCACCGCCGTCTACGCCGAGCAGCCCGCCGAGCTCACCACCGACGAGCTCAAGGGGCTGGGAATCACCGGCCTGATCAGCGAGTTCACCACCGGCGGCTTCAAGCCGGACTCCGGCATCAACATCAAGAGAGCCGCCGAGCAGGTCAACGGCACGATCGTCGAACCGGGCGAGACGTTCAGCCTGAACGCGGCGACGTTGCCCCGCAACGCCGCGAACGGCTACGTCGAGGCGGGCGTCATCGACGACGGCGCCCCGTCGCGCGGCGTCGGCGGCGGTACCTCGCAGGTGGCGACGACGCTGTACAACGCCGCGTACTTCGCCGGCATGGTCGACGTCGAGCACAAGGAGCACAGCTTCTACATCAGCCGCTACCCGGCCGGCCGCGAGGCCACCGTCGTCGCGGGCGCCATCGACCTGCGCTTCCGCAACGACAACCCCACCGGCGTGCTCATCCAGACCACCTGGACGCCGTCGTCGATCACCGTGCGGATGTACGGCACCAAGCGCTACGAGGTGACCTCCACCCCGGGCCCGCGGACCAACCCGACGCAGCCGCAGACGGTCACGATCCCCAAGGGCAAGCCGTGCAGCCCCAGCCAGGGCGGCCCCGGCTTCACGATCACCGACACCCGCACGCTGCGGGAGGTCAGCTCCGGGCAGACGCGCACGGAAACCCGCACCGTGCGGTACAACCCGTCCCCGATCGTCGTATGCGAACAGTGATACACCTGCGCTGATCGGGTCTCGGCCCTTCCGATCGCGGCCCGGCGGTTCGTACCCTCGGTGGCGACCCAACTCACGATCGGGGGTTCGTCATGCACATCGCCGACGTCATTCGCGGCAAGGGCGCCGACGTGGTGACGATCGGGCCGTCCGCCACCGTGGGCGAGCTGATCGCGCTGATCGCCGGACGCAACATCGGTGCGCTGCCGGTGGTGGACGACGAGGGCCACCTCGTCGGCATCGTCTCCGAGCGGGACGTGGTGCGGCGCCTGCACGAGATGGGGTCCGCGCTTCTCGCACAGCACGTCTCGGAGATCATGACCACCGAGGTCACGACGTGCTCGCCCGGCGACAGCGTCGTCGACCTGGCAAGGGTCATGACCGAGCGGCGCTTCCGGCACCTGCCGGTGGTGGTGGACGGCGAGCTGCGCGGGATCGTCAGCATCGGCGACCTGGTGAAGGCGCGCATCGACATGCTGGAGGTCGAGCGCGAGCAGCTGGCGTCCTACATCGCGAGCTGACGCGCGGCGCCGGCGCCGGTCCACTCGGCCCACCCGGTCCACTCGGCCCACCCGCCGCCCCCTGTCGCGCGAACGGCACGTACGGGAGATAGGTTTTCCCATTCGTGCCGTTCGCTCGGTGCTGCGGCCGTTCAGGAGGCCGGTCAGGAGGCCGTCAGGAGGGCAGGGCGCGGACGGCCGGTGACGGCAGAAGCGACGCCCGGGCGTGGTTCGCGCGCAGCTGGCTCCGGACGCCGTCGGGATCGCGGCGCAACGCCGACGGCAGGGTCTGCATCACGACGACACCGAGTGCCATCAGCGCAGCACGGCGCTGCACCGTGCGCTCGTAGTCTCCCGGGAGCGCGTGGTATTCGCGGGAGTCGATCTCCCACGCCATCCCGGCCTCCTCGAACCACCCGTCCACGATCGCGACCAGCCTGCCGTCCCGATCGACGAGCGTGACGTTCCAGCGCGGCCGCGGGACGCCGCTGGACAGAGCGATCCGCCGGGCGTCGGCCTCGGCCACCGAGCGGACCCCGTCGATGATCTCCCGCAGCACCTCCCTCGGCAGGGCGCTCCCGCGGGAGCAGCCGAGCGCGAGCTCGGCACGCAACTCCGCCGGCGTGCACCGCCGGCTCTGCACGGCCTCGGCGAGCACCGAGCGCACGATGTCGCGCTCCCGGCTGCGACGGCAGAAGTCCAGCGCGGCGCGGGTGACCGGGGCGAGCGGCCAGCGTCCGGGAACGGGATCGGGCAGCCGTTCGGTCCGCTCGGCGAGGACTCGGCCACCGCCCGCCCGCCGGATCCCGGCCGGCACGAGCACGTGGACCGGGCCGGCAGGAGCCGGCAGGCGGCTCAGACCGTGCAGGTGCAGCGCGTCGAGCCCGGTGAGGACGGCGCGAGGCCCCGCGTAGACGAGCGCCGCGCGGCGTCGGTCGTCCCGGGTCACCGGACCGTTGCTCAGCCGGACCACGCCGGGCAACAGCCACCGCCATGGGCCGCCGCTGCGGCAGCGATGGGCGGTGGTCCGCCGCCCGACACCGAGTTCCGCCAGCTCCGCGACCCTGACGACGTGGTCGCCGACAAGGCCGACGAGGTCCGCGGTGCGCAGTGCGTTGCGTCGGAAAGGCATGGCGTCGATGATCGAGGCAGGCAAGCCCCGATGACCGGCGAATCGTTCCTCTGTGGACAGCTTCCGGCGACGTGGACAACCTGCTCGCCCTGTCACCCGGCCTGGCCGGCCGGGCCTCTCCGCGCCGGGTCGCCGTTCTGCGCCCGCCCGTCCCCGCCCCCCGAGGCGAGCGAACGGCCCATTTGGGAAGACCTATTTCCCGTACGTGCCGTTCGCGCAGCCGGGGGGCGCGGGCAGCCGCGCGGGAGACGGCTGCCCGCGCACACCGTCAGAACGCCGTTTCGGGCAACTCCATGAGCGAGTTGTCGGCGTTCTCGATCACGGCACGCTGCGCGGTGAGCAGCGGCAGCACGGTGGCGGCGAAGAACCGCGCCGCGCCCAGCTTGCCCTCGTAGAAGGCCTGGTCCTTCGCGGAGACGTCACCGGACGTGAGCGCCGCGAGCGACACGTCGGCCTGACGCAGCAGCAGCCAGCCGACGACGAGGTCGCCGACGGCCATGAGGAACCGCACGCTGTGCTGGCCGACCTTGTACAGGCTCGACGGGTCCTCCGCCGACGCCATGAGGTAGCCGGTGAGGGAACCGAGCATCGCCTGGACGTCGGCAAGTGCGGTGGCGAGCGCCGCCCGCTCCTCCTTGAGCCGCCCGTTCCCGGCGCCCGAGTCCAGGAAGCGCTGGATCTCGCCCGCGACGTGGGTGAGCGCGCGGCCGTTGTCGCGGACGATCTTGCGGAACAGGAAGTCCAGGGACTGGATCGCCGTGGTGCCCTCGTACAACGAGTCGATCTTCGCGTCGCGGATGTACTGCTCGACGGGGTAATCCTGCAGGTAGCCGGAGCCGCCGAGCGTCTGCAGGGACAGCTGCAGCATCTCGCTGGCCCGCTCCGAGCCGACGCCCTTGACGATCGGGAGCAGCAGGTCGTTGACCGACTCCTCGAGCGTCACGTCGGTGCCCGCCGCGCGCCCGGCGCGGATCGCGTCCTGGAACGTCGCGGTGTAGAGGTAGAGCGCCCGCATGCCCTCGGCGTAGGACTTCTGCAGCATCAGCATCCGGCGCACGTCCGGGTGGTGGATGATCGTGACGCGCGGGGCGGTCTTGTCGAGCATCCGCGGTAGGTCCGCGCCCTGGACGCGCTCCTTCGCGTACTCGAGCGCGGCGAGGTAGCCGGCCGACAGCGTGCCGATCGCCTTCGTGCCCACCAGCATCCGGGCGTGCTCGATGACCTCGAACATCTGCGCGATTCCGTCGTGGACCTCGCCGAGCAGCCAGCCGACGGCGGGGATGCCGTGCTGGCCGAACGTCAGCTCGCAGGTCGTGGAGGCCTTGAGGCCCATCTTGTGCTCGACACCGGTGACGAAGGCGCCGTTGCGCTCGCCGGGCTCGCCGGACTCGGGGTCGAAGTGGAACTTGGGCACGAGGAAGAGCGAGAGCCCCTTGGTGCCCGGCTTCCCGCCCTCGGGACGGGCCAGGACCAGGTGCATGATGTTCTCGGTCATGTCCTGCTCGGCCGACGTGATGAAGCGCTTCACGCCTTCGATGTGCCAGGTGCCGTCCTCCTGACGGACGGCCTTCGTGCGGCCCGCACCCACGTCCGACCCCGCGTCGGGCTCGGTGAGCACCATCGTCGCGCCCCAGCCGCGGTCGATCATCAGCTGCGCCCAGTGCTTCTGCTGCTCGGTGCCGTTGCGGTGCACGACGGCGGCGAAGCTGGGGCCCGCCAGGTACATGAACGCGGCCGGGTTCGCGCCGAGCATGAGCTCGGCGGCGGCCCACTGCACCGACGGCGGCACACCCTGGCCGCCCAGTTCCTCGGGCAGGCCGAGCCGCCACCACTCGCCGTCCCAGAGCGCCGCGAAGGAGTCCTTGAGCGACTGCGGCAGCGTGACGGAGAAGGTGGCGGGGTCGAACACCGGCGGGTTGCGGTCCGCGTCGGTGAACGACGCGGCGAGCGGGCCGCTGGCGACGGAGTTGAGCTCGCCGAGGATGTCGCGCGCGGTGGCGGCGTCCACGCCGTCGAACGGGGCCGAGCCGAGGCGCTCCTGGATGCGGAAGATCTCGAAGAGGTTGAACTCGAGGTCGCGGACGTTGCTCCTGAAGTGGCCCATCGGCTCCTCCTCGTCGTCGCGGGTGTCGCTCGGTCGGGCGTTTACTCGCCGGTAACCACAGCATATTACTCATCGGTAACCACGGCAAGACCCACTCCGACCTGCGGATCGACCGATTCGGGCGCCCATCACCCCACAGAGGGGGCATTGCTCTTGACATCGCCGCAGCGTGATCGTTGATCTCGCTCGACCGGGGGTTGCGGGGGGACGACGGCGATGGATGTGTACGGAGTGTCACGACGGGCCTTCCTCATGGGCGCGACCGGCGGAGCGGCGCTCCTGCTCGGCGGCGGCAACGCGCGGGCCGCACCGGCGGCCCTGCCGGAGATCGTCGACTGCGCGGGCTGGGGTGCACGTCCGGCCTCGGCCCCGATCGCGACGCTCGACCGGCGGCCGACCCGGATCATCGTCCACCACACCGCCGACCCGAACGGCCGCGACGTCAGCCGCGACGCGGCCGTCCGCCTCGCCAGGGCCATCCAGAACCACCACATGGACCGGCAGGGCTGGATCGACTCCGGTCAGCAGTTCACGATCACCCGTGGGGGGATCGTCCTCGAAGGCCGCCACCGCAGCCTCGAAGCACTGCAGAGCGGGAAGTTCCACGTCGTCGGGGCGCACTGCACCGGGCAGAACGACGTCGCCGTCGGCATCGAGAACGAGGGCATCTACACCAGCGCCATCCCGCCGCGACCCCAGCTCGACCGGCTGCGCGAGATGCTCGCGGCCCTCTGCACCCGCTACGGCATCGCCCCCGCCGAGATCCGCGGCCACCGCGAGTACCGCGACACCGCCTGCCCCGGCGACCAGCTCTACGGCCTGCTCCCGCAGCTGCGCACGGACGTCGGCACGCTCGTCGGCAGGCCGCTCGCCGCCGCCCAGGCGCTCCAGCACGTCTGGCCGCTGCTGTCGCCGGGCGACCGCGGCCCGGCCGTCGCCGCCGCGCAGCACCTCCTGTCCGGGGCCGGGCACCGGGTCGAGCCCAGCGGCAAGTTCGACCCCGGGACCGAGCAGGCCGTCCTCACCTTCCAGACCGAGCACGCTACCGAGGGCCGCACCGGGCTCATCGGCGGCGAGACCTGGCCACTGCTCACCCGCGACGTCCGCGTCGACCGTGGCCCCGGTGAGCAGGCACTCCGCTGCATGCTCGGCAGCGCGCCCGGACCGCACGCCGTGGCCATCGCCGGCGTGTCGGGCGGGCCGGTCGCGGTGGCCGGCGGTGTGCTCGACGACCGCGCCTGGAAGAGGGTGCTGGGCGAGCTGGGCTGACGCGACGTTCGTCCGGTCGGGGTATCTCGGGGGCCTCGGTACCCTCCGGGCGTGGCGCAGACACCGGACCCCGCCGGGCCGCCGGACGCGCCGCTCACCGGCGCACCCCCGCCGCGGCGGCTCGTGCGCGAGATCATGGCCGACCCGGGACGCGTGCCGCGGCTCGACGTCGTCGGCCCTGGTGGGCACGGCAAGACCGTCCTGCTCGACGCGATCGCCCGCGTGCACCGCGAGACCGGCGCCACCGTCCTGCGCGAAGTCCCCGCGGGCACCGATCCCGCCGTCATCGTGATCGACGACGCGCACCTGCTCCCCGATGCCGCCCTCGCCCGCCTCACCGGGATCGCCGCGGCGCCCGGCGGCGTCGTCGTCGTGGCACACCGGCCGTGGCCGCGCCGCCCCGTCCTCGCCGCGCTCGGCGCCCGTCTGGCCGCCGACCGGCCCCCACTGGTCCTGGAACCGCTCGAACCGGGTGGCGTCGCGGCCCGCGCCGCCCGGTTGCTGCCGGACCGGCCGCGTCGCGATCTCGTCGAGTACGTCGTCGCCCGGACGGGCGGGGTCCCGCTGCTCGTGGACCGCCTGCTCGCCACGCTGCTCCCGCTCGCCCCGGCGAGGGACCCGATGGCCGTCCCGCTGCCCGAGCGGGCGCCGGCAGGGTTGCTCACCCTGCTCGGCTACGACCTCGCTGCGCTCCACGACGGCGTCCGCGCGCTGATCCTGGCCCGGGCCATCGGCGCCCCGGCGGACGCGGAGGTGCTGGCGGCGCTGCTCGCGCGCGGTGAGACCGGAGCGTCCGGTGAGCCGGGGCCCGGAGGCGGCGCAGGCCTGTGGGGTAGCGGCGGGTTCGGCGATCCCCCGGGCGGCGCGGCTGCGGGCGGGGCGGCCGCGGGCGGGGCGCTTCCCCCGCCGCCCCGTGTGTTCGACACGGCCTCCCCGGCCGTGGCGCCCGCATTCGCCGCTCCGCCGCCGTCCTCCGGCGCCGCCGCCGTCGACGACCTCCTCGACGCCGCCCGCGCCACCGGCCTGCTCGCAGCGGACGCCGGCCCGATCCCGCTGGTCAGCGAGGCGGTCCTGGCCGCGGCGCCACCGCGTCAGGTGCTGGAGCTGCGCCGCGAGCTCGCCGAGATCGAGCTGCGCCGCGGCGGCGACGTCGTCGGGGCCACGCGGGGCCTGCTCGGCGCCGGAGCCACCGGGCCGCGGATGGCGGAGCTGTTCGTCGCCGCGGGCGACGCCGCCGCGGCCGAGGGCTCCGCCGAGGCCGACCGCTTCTACGCCGCCGCGGCCGCCGCGGGCACCCCGCCGACGGTCCTCGCGGCGCGGCGCGCGGAGGCGGCGATGCTCGCCGGCCGGATCGACGACGCCCTCACCCGGGCCGACGAGGCGCTCGCCGCCGCGGGCCGCCTGGGTACGGACGAGGTGGTGCGCGCGGGCCGGGTCGCGGCCGCCGCGCTCGCGCGGCGCGGCCTTCCGGCCCGCAGCGCCCAGCTGTACGGCTGGCTCGCCGGGGCCGGAGCGCCGGACGCCGTGCTCGCGGTCCCCGTCCTGCTCGGGGCGGGGGCGCTCGAGCAGGCGCGCGAGGCGCTGCGGCCGTCGACCCCGGGCGGCCTGCCGACGGCGCTCTCGTCCGGCGTGGAGGAGCTGACCGCCCAGGGGACGCTGGACTCGGTGGTCGGCGAGCCCGGTGTGGCGCTGTCGCAGCTCGCGCGGGCGTCGGCGCTCCTGACGTCGTCGCGGCGGGCCGCGCTGATGCCCGACACCCCGGCCGCGTACGCCGCGCTCGTCGCGGTGCAGAGCGGGGAGATCGACGTCGCCCGCTCGGTGCTGGACGGCGTGGTCGCCTCCGGGCTCGGCGGGGCGCCGGCGTCCGTCCGGCACCGGCTGCTGCAGGCGTGGATCGCGGTGCAGCGCGGCGCCGTACCGCGGCCGGTGCTGGACGAGACACCCGCCGGGACGCTGGAGCCGCGGGAGGAGCTGCTGGCGGCGGCCCTGGAGGTGGCGCTGGCCCGGCGGGCGAGCGACCTCGCCTCCCTGCACGCCGTGTGGGGGCGGGCGCGCGAGGCCGTCGTCCGGTATCCGGTGGACCTGTGGTCGCTACCCGTGCTGGGGGAGCTCCTGGTGGGCTCGGCCCGGCTGCGGGAGCAGGCGTGGATGCGCCCGCAGCTGGAGCAGGCGTGGGCGATCCTCGGCCGCCTGGGGTCGCCCCCGCTGTGGACGGCACCGCTGCACTGGTCCTGCCTGCAGGCGGCGATCGCCACCGGGGACGCCGCGGCGGCGGGGCGCCACGCGAGCGAGCTCGCCGAGGTTGCCGAGTCGAGCCGCTACGCGGCGGCGCTCGCCGCGGCGGCCGCGGAGTGGATACGCGTCCTCGGCGGCGAGGTGGCCGCCGCCGACGTCGACGCCGCCGCGCGGGGCCTGCACGCCGTCGGGATGACGTGGGAGGGCGGCAGGCTGGCCGGTCAGGCCGCGATCCGCACCGAGGACCGCCGCGACATGGCCGCGCTGCTCGGTTGCGCGCGGGCGCTGCAGGGCCCGGCCGCCCCGGCGGGCGGTCCCGAGCCCGAGGCCGCCGAACGGCCCGCCCGCCGTCCCGCGCCGGAGGCCGCGCTCGACGACAGTCCCGGCCAGCTCAGCGAGCGGGAGCGGGAGGTCGCGGTGCTCGTGCTGCAGGGGCTGACGTACAAGCAGATCGGCGAGCAGCTGTTCATCTCGGCGAAGACGGTGGAGCACCACATGGCGCGGATGCGCCAGCGCCTGGGCTCGACGAGCCGGGGTGAGCTGTTCGCGCAGCTGCGCCAGGTCGTCGGCCACCGGGGTTGACCGTCGAGAACGACGTTAGGATGATCGAAAAGCCTTGTTGATCAGCACAACGTCGTTCTCGACGGGGGCACCCCGGTCAGCCGCCCAGCCGGGCCAGCACGCCCTCGCAGGACCGGACGATCACCCGGGCGGCCTCGGCCGTCGATCGGCTCGCCAGCGGGCTCTCCGCCCGCCGCCGCCAACGGCCCAGCGCGTCCAGGGCCGCGGCACGCAGCTCCGGGGCCGGCGCATCCGGCGGCAGCCCGAGGCGGGTGGCCACGGCGCCGCCGTCCCCGCCGAGAAGCCGCTCGGCCTCCTCCACCAGATCCTTCGGCAGCTTGACGACCTTGCTGCGCAGGTCCGACAGCAGCCGCAGCTCGGCGAACTCGTGGGCGCCCGCGAGGATCCGTTCCATCTCGGCCGCGAGGGGAGCGGCCTGGGGCCGGGGTTCGTTGCGCAGCACCAGATCGACGGCGATGAGGGCCGAGCGGGCCTTGAGGAGGTCCCGGCGCTCGGTGAACTGAGCGGCGAGGACGCCGCGCAGGTCGTCCAGGCCGCTGCGGCGCACCAGCTCGGCGGCGAGCTTGCCGGGATCGGCGACGCCCTGCCCGAGCAGCATCATCGACAACCGCAGCCCGAACAGGCCGAAGCGGTCCAGCAGGCGGGCCCGCGTCTCGCCGTCCGGCTGGTCGACGGCCTCGGGCCGGACGAACCTGTCCGCCGAGAGCAGCAGCCTGTCCAGCTGCTCGCCGGGGAGCTCGCGCAGCGCGACGAGCGCGAGGTACTCGTCCTGGCGCATCGTGCGGCCGGTGTGGGCGAGCAGGCCCGCGACGGCGACGACCGTCTGGCAGAGGCCACGCAGCTTCTCGTCGGTGCGGTAGCGGGTGGCGATCTTCCGCGCCGACTGCAGCGCGTCCACGCGACCCACGCCGATCTCGTCGGCCCGGGAGAGCACGGCGATCGTGTTCACCGGCGCCGCCCGCGCGACCCCGCGGTCGTGGAACGACTCGAGGAACCCGACGTCCGTGGCGTGCAGGTGGCGCATGAGGTAGAGGACGGCGTCGGCCTGTGTGGGAGCGTCCTCGGGGGTGAGGAAGCCCGCGGTGCGGGCGGAGACGTCGACCGACAGCGAGCCGATGCCCGGGGTGTCGATGAGCGTGGTCGTCCGCAGCGACGACGACGGCCAGGTGACGATGAGCCGGTCGACCTTCTCCGCGGGCACCCCGCCGAGCTCGATCGCCAGGCCCCGCTCGCTGCGGCGGATCCGCAGCTGGTGGGGTGTGCCGCCGTCCGCAGGGTAGAGGGTGACGGTGGGCGCGTGCCCGTCCTGGTACCAGGTGACGAGCCGGGTGCACTCGCCCGCGTCCGTTGCCGCGAGGTCCTCGCCGACCAGCGCGTTGAGCAGCGTGGACTTGCCGGCCTTCACCTTGCCCGCGATCGCGAGGCGCAGCGGCTCGTCGAAGCGGCCGAGGTGGTGGCGCAGCCAACCGGCCGCCTGGGGGCTGTCGGCGTAGACGTCGAGTGCGCGGCGCAGCAGCGCGCGCACGGCGAGGCCGAGCGAGGATTGCGTCATGCCGTGATGGCCAACCTCTTCGCACGGCCCGCGAGGCCGTCGACCCGCTCGATCTCCGCCTTCAGGTCCGCGATGCGCTTCTTGCGTTCGGCCTCGGTGGTGCGCAGCGCGCTCTGGGCGGCGTTGACCGAGTCCGTGATGGACGTGTGCAGTTCCTCGGCCACAGCGGTGTAGTGGTCGCGCAGCGCCCGCTGGGTGCGGCGCAGCATGTCGCGGGAGTCCTTCCCGACCTGGAACTGCACCTCGTCGATGTGCTTGCGCACCGCGACCTTGACGTCGTTCTGGCGGCGCTGCTTCTCCCGCTTCTTGTCGTCGACGACCTGCTTGCGCCCGAGGGCGAGGGCCGCGGCCCCCGCCGCGAACGGGGCGATCGCGCCGAGGCCCACGATCGTCAGCGGGAACAGGACCATCAGCCCACCCATGTAGCCGCCGCGGAAGACGCTGATCCCCCGGTCGACCTTCTTCGTCGCCTGCGTCTCCGGGCGGGCGAGGGCCTCGATGCGCGGCGGGCCGGAGCCGTCCGGCATGACCTTCAGCTCGGGCAGGACGGTGCCGCCCTCGGAGGCGAAGTGATCCGCGACGACCTCGGCCAGCCAGTGTGCGCGCTCCGTGGCCCACTGGAAGTTGGCCCCGGCCGCGGTGGCGATCTCCTTGTGCAGCCAGGCCGCGTACTGGTCCCACACGTCGGCCGGGTCGGCGTCGTCGGCGAGGGCCTCGGCGTCGCGCAGGATGCTGCGCATGCGGTCGCGCAGGTCGTGGTCGATGTCCGAGACGAGATCGGCGATGCCGTCGTTGAGCGTGATCTGCCAGCGCGCGGACCGCTCCTTGAGCCGAGCGGCCCGGTCCTTCGCGACCTCCAGCTCGCTGACGAGCCGTTGCACCTGCTCGGGGTTCTCCTGGGCCAGCAGCTCGGCGGACATGGTGGTGCTGAGCTGCTCGCACACCCCCAGGACGTCCTGGCGGGCGGAGTTGCGGTCCAGCCGGTCCGACTGCGCGACGATCTCGTCGCGCAGGTACGTGACCAGCGCGGGGAAGCCGGACTCGACGTTGAGGTCGTTGTCCTTGTCCTGGAGCGCCTGCAGCCGCAGCGTCGACGACACCTCGAACAGCGGGGCCTGCACGCCGGCCTTCGTCAGGTGCCCGCGGTCGATCTCGGCGATCCGGCGCCACTGCGGGTACAGGTCGGTCTTCGTCAGCACCCCGGCCACGTTCGGGCACAGCCGCATCGCGGCGTCGAGGAAGTCCAGCTCGGCCTTCGTGTACTCCTGCGCGGCGTCCGACACCAGCAGGACGGCGTCCGCGTTGGCCAGCGCCGCCATCGTGGCCGCGCCGTGGGCCGAGCCGAGCCCACCGACGCCGGGGGTGTCGATGAGGACGAGGCCGCCCTGCAGGATCTTGCGCGGCAGCCCCACCTCGACGTAGGTGAGGCGCTGGTTGTTGCCCGGGTTGCCCGCCTCGGAGACGTGGTCGCGCAGCTTCGCGATCGGCACCTCGGTGCGCTGCGCCGGGCGTTCGCGGTCGGCGTCCGAGGCGTCCAGCGGCACCGGAGACTCCCGCACCAGCACCGCCGAGGGCTTCTCCGCGTACCGGACGGCGGTGGGCACGGCCGTCGCGATGTCGTCGTCGACCGGGCACACCTGTGCCGCGGCCAGCGCGTTCACCAGCTGGCTCTTGCCCTGCTTGAACTCGCCGACGACGAGCACGCGCACTGCCGGGTCGCCCAGCCGCCTGCGCGTCTGCCGCAGCCGGTGCGCCAGATCCGGCCTGCCGTACGCGTCGGTGGCCTTCAGCGCCAGTTCGACGAGCTGGATCGCGTCGGGCACTGCCACGCCGAGGCCCCCTTCCGCGGGCGGTGCGCGCCCGGTTGCGCGCCGGACCTCCACGATAGGACGTGCGGCGATCGCCCTGACCAGGACCCGCACACGGACGACGGCCCGTGCCCCCGGATCCTTCACCCGGGGGCACGGGCCGTCACGCTCGTGCGGGCTCGCTACGGGTCGATCAGAACTGGATGTTCACGTCGTTGGTGTTGCCGGCGTTGCCACCGTCGCCGCCGTCGCCGCCGTCGCTGACGCCCGACACCGAGGACGCGGCCGAGCTGTCGCCACCGGCACCGCCGTCACCACCGGCGCCACCGTCACCGCCGTCGCCGAGGCCGAGGAACGGGTCCCCGTCGATCCCGTCGCCGCCGGCACCGCCGTCGTCACCGGCACCACCCGCGCCACCGTCACCGGCGTTGGCGTCGGAGTCGATGTCCTGGTTCGAGGCGCCGCCCGCGCCACCGTCGGCGGAGTTGTCGCCGGTGTTGGTGATGTCCACGTCGGCGTTCTGCTGGCGGTTGTCCACGTCGCCGTCGCCGAAGTTGAAGTTGGTGGCGGCCTGGCCGTCGCCGTCGACCTCGGTGGAGACGTCACCGGTGACGGCGTTGCCGTCCGAGTCGACCACGTTGCGGTCGCCGGTAACGATGTTGGAGTCGTCGACGTCCGAGTCGCGGATCAGGACGCCACCGTCGTCGGCGACGTTGGTGCTGTTGTCGATGTCGATGTCCTGGTTGACGTCGCCACCGGCGATGATCTGCTGGTTGAAGGAGTTGTCGGTGATGTTGTTGATCGTCGTGTACTGCTGGTAGGTGTTGACCTCCCGGACGATGTACTCCTTCAGCGACTCCTTGTCACCGCCGTGCGGCGGGTTCGACGGGTGGTAGTCGGTGTCGATGTCGTACTTGCGGCTGAAGTCGGCACTGAAGTACGTGTTCCACGAGTCCGAGATGTCGTCGATGGAGCAGCCGTGCGACTCGGCGAAGTCCTCGAGGTCGGCGAGGTCGGCGTTCGGGTTGGCCTTGAGATACGCCATCAGGTCGTCGAGGAGCTGGGCGAGGGACTGGGCGTTGAGGGTGTCGGCCATGGTGATCGTCTCCTGTGTGTGCTTCGGTCTGCTTCCTGCGGCCTGCGGTTCGTGCGTCCCGCAGTTCGTCGATGCCGAGAAAGTTAGGGCCTCACCGACCCCGGGTCATCGGGGATGGACCAGAGTTCACCTTCCGGCCCCCGGGGGCCTTGCGGGTCCTCCCGGATTAGGGGGTACGGGGATCGCTCGGGGGAGCGCGATCGTCCGGACGCACCCACGACGAACAAGGGGTGTGCAGCATGCTGCACACCCCCCGTGGGTCGTCAAGCGGCCTGCGGTGCCGTCGCGAGCGCTCAGTGGAACGAGGCGTCGTCCCCGGCCGTGCCGTGCGGGTGCGAGCCCGGGTCGTGGTGATCGCCGGAGGGATCGCCGTCGAGCCCGGGCTGCAGGTCGACGTCCGGGTCGTCGCCCAGGTCGAAGGGGTCGTCGAGGTCCACGTCGGACGTCGCGTCGTGGTCGGTGACCTCGTCGGGCGCGGGATGTGTGCCGTCCGGCGCACCGTCCGGCGATCCGCCGCCATCGGCACCTCCCAGGCCGAACGTGACGACGTCGTCGGGCCCCGCGTCGGGGAGGTCGGAGTCCGACGGGTCCGGCAGGTCCGGGCCGCCGGTCTCGAACGGGTCCCCGTGCAGGTCGGGGGCACCGAACCCGCCGTAGGAGACGACGTCGACGGTCCCGTCGCCCACCTGCTGCGCCCACCCCTCCAGCCAGCGGGCGGCGGCATCGGCATCCGGCCCGTCAGGGAGGCCCGGCGGCAGCTCGGCGGCCTCCCCGTAGCCGGTGGTGACGTTGTCCAGGAACAGCGGCAGCAGGTCCGTGACCTGCGCGATCGTGAAACCGTGGGCCTGCGCGATCCCGGCGGCGTCGCCGGGCGCGCCCAGGACCAGCCGGGTCACCTCCCACATCGACGCGGCCATGACCCCGTCCTCCTCCGCTCGCGGCCGGGCACCTTCCCAGCGTGTCGTCGTACGAATCTACGGACCGGCGGCGTTCACGCCATCGGGGAACGGACCGCGCGGACCCACTAGGGGATTGGGGGGTGCGGGCCGGGCCCGAACCCCCACGCGGCAGCATGTGGCCGACGCCCGGCCCCGGAGGAACCGCCATGACCTACCAGCTCGGGATCGACCTGGGGACCACCTTCACCGCGGCCGCCGTGGTCCGTGGCCCCGGACAGCAGCCGGAGGTCGTCACCCTCGGCACGCGCAACGCCACGATCCCCTCCGTGCTCTTCCTCGGCGCGGACGGCACCACCCTCGTGGGTGAGGCCGCCGAGCGGCGAGCCGTCACGGACCCGGACCGGGTGGTCCGCGAGTTCAAGCGCCGCATCGGCGACCCGACGCCGCTGGTCGTCGGCGGGCGCCCCTGGGCACCGCAGGACCTGTCGGCCCAGCTCGTGCGCTGGGTGGTGGACCGGGTGGCCGAGCGCGAGGGCGGGCCCGCCGCCCGGACCGCGCTCACCCACCCCGCCGCGTGGGGCCGGCACAAGCTGGACCTGCTCGCCGACGCGTTCGGCCGCCAGGGACTGCAGGTCACGTTCCTGCCCGAGCCGTCGGCGGCGGCCGTCGCCTATGCGGCCAACCAGCGCGTCGAGCCGGAGTCGACGATCGCCGTCTACGACCTCGGCGGCGGGACGTTCGACGCGGCCGTCGTGCGCAAGACGGGCACCGGCGCCGGCTTCGACCTCCTCGGGCGCCCCGAGGGCATCGAGCGGCTCGGCGGCATCGACTTCGACCAGGTCGTCTTCGACCACGTCCGCGAGGGCCTGCCGGGTGCCTTCGACGATCTCGACGACACCGACCCCGAGGTGCTCTCCGCCGTCGCCCGGATCCGCCGCGAGTGCACCGAGGCGAAAGAGGCCCTGTCCAGCGACACCGAGACCACGATCCAGGTGCTGCTGCCCGGCACCCGCGGCACGGTCCGGATGCACCGAAGCGAGTTCGAGAACCGGATCGGCGCACAGATCGGGGCGACGGTCGCCGCGCTGGGCCGGGCCGTCGCCTCGGCCGGGCTGGCGCCGCAGGGGCTCACGGCGGTGCTCCTGGTGGGCGGTTCGTCGCGGATCCCGCTGGTGTCGCAGATGGTGTCCGAGCAGTTCGACCGGCCCGTCGCCGTCGACGCCGACCCGAAGAACGCCATCGCCAAGGGCGCGGCGATCGCGGTGTCGCCGCAGCCTCCGGCACCCGGACGGATCGCCGCGAGCGGCGCCGCGGGGGGACGGGGCGCGGGGAGCCGGCCGCGGGGAGGGTTCGGCGCGGCGGGCGCCGCGGGCGCCGCAGCTGCGGCGGGGGCCGCGGGCGCTGCGGCAGCCGGTGGCGCCGCCGGTTCCGGCGGGCAGGCCTTCGGCCGCAGCGGCGCGGCGGGCCACGCCGGCGGCCAGGGCGCCCCGCCCCGCCCGCCGCACGGGCGCCTCCCCGGCGCGCCCGGCACGCCGCCGGGCGGGTCGGCCTCGGCGCCACCCGGGCCGCGCACGCCGCCCCCGATCCGGCCGCCCGAGGGGGGTTTCGGCTCCTCGGCACGCGGCACGGGCACGCCACCGGGCGGCACGCGCCGGCTCCCGCCGTCGGCCACGCCGTCCGCCACACCCTCGACACCTCCCCGGCGGGCGGCAGCGCCCGTATCCCACGACGTCGGCTACGACGAGCCGCCGCGCCGCCGCACCCAGACCGGCGTCTACGTCGGGATCGGCGCGCTGGTCGCGCTCGTCGTCGTGATCGTCGCGCTGCTCGCCCGCGGCGGGATCGAGAACCCGGGTACCGCCTCCGAGGACGTCCCGCCCGCCACCCAGACCTCGTCCGCCCCGGCCACCCGCCCGACGACCGACCGCAACCCCGGCGGCGTTGCGACGACCACCCGCCCGCCCGTGACGTCGACCCCGCCACCGACGACGACCAGCGCCGAGCCCGAACCGACGACCACCACGCCGGAGCCCGAGCCGACGACCACACCGCCCGAACCGACGGCCACGGAGACCGCCGCACCCTGACGGCCACCTCCGTTTCGTTCACGACACCGGCCAACCCGCGGAGCAGGATGATCCGCATGACCTGGGACGACGTGCTCGCGATCGTGGCCGACCTGCCGGAGGTCGAGGAGTCGACCTGGTTCCACACCCCGGCGTTGAAGGTGCGCGGGAAGGGGTTCGCGCGGCTGCGCACCGAGGCAGAGGGGCTCCTGGTCGTGATGTGCGACCTGGACGAGAAGGAGGCGCTGCTCGCCTCCGGCGATCCCGCGTTCACCACCACACCGCACTACGACGGCTACGGCGCGATCCTCGTCGACCTGGACCGCGTGGACCGCGGCCACCTCACCGAGCTGCTCACCGAGGCGTGGCGACGCAAGGCACCTGTCCGGCTGCGGAAGGCGTTCGACGGGGCATGATCGGCCCATGACGACGTTCGTGCTCGTCCACGGCGCGTGGAGCGGGGCCCACAGCTACCGCAGGGTCCGGCCGCTGCTGGCCCGCCACGGCCACGAGGTGTTCACGCCGTGCCTCACCGGGCTCGGCGAGCGGGCGCACCTGGTGAGCCCCCAGGTGGGCCTCGCGACGCACGTCGAGGACGTCGTCAACGTGGTGGTGTACGAGGACCTGCGCGACATCGTGCTCGTCGGGCACTCCTACGGCGGCGCTGTGGTCACCAGCGCCGTGGAGCGCATCGGGGAGCGGGTACGCCACCTCGTCTACCTGGACGCGTTCGTGCCCCGCGACGGCGAGTCCGTGTGGGGAATGCTGGGCCTGCCGCCGGGCGAGACGGCCGCCGTCGCCCCCGGGGAATGGCTCGTCCCGCCTGCACCGCGCGAGTACGCCACCCCGGAGGAGACGGCCTGGGCCACCCCGCGGCGGCGCCCCCACCCGGTGCGCACGCTGCGCGACCCCATCCGGCTCTCGCGACCGCTGGCCGAGCACGCTTTCGGGCTCACCTACGTGAAGGCGACCGACGACGGCCGCGACGCCGTGGGCGGGCACGCGTTCTGGGACGCCGCCGAGCTCGCCCGCGACGATCCCCGCTGGAGCTACCGCGAGATCCCGACGAACCACATGGTCCAGCACAACGCCCCCGAGGCGCTGGTGGAGATCCTGCTCAGCCTGGCCTGAGGGCCCGCGCGGCGGCCTCGACCCGATCCCGGTGGCCGGTGTCGGCGGGAGCGTTCGGGTCGCCAGGATGGCGGCCCGCGGCGCCGTCCACCAGCTCCCGGACGGCGTCGGCGTGCCCGGCGTGGCGGTGGGTCTCGGCGACGACGTGCACGAGGACCTGGCCGAGCGTCACGTGCCGTCGGGGTTCGGGCCAGTGCGGCACCTCGCCGCGCGCGTCCAGGCCGAGCGCCTCGATGGTGGCGTCGGCGTGGGCCCACACCCGCCGGTAGAGCGCGACGAGGTCGTCGCGGGACTCCCCGGGCCGCGCCCACATGTCGTCCTCGGGCTGCGCGTCGTCGGCGAACCAGGGCAGGTGCTCGGGGAAGGGGCGGCCGAAGGTCGACCCGAAGTAGCCGGCCTCGACGCCCGCGAGGTGCTTGACCAGGCCCACCAGGTTCGTGCCCGACGGCAGCAGCGGTCGGCGCGCGTCGTACTCGGACAGGCCGTCGAGCTTCCAGACGACGGCCTCCCGGCCTGCGCGCAGCGCCGCGTGCAGGTGCGCCTTCACGTCCATCCGGCCAGGCTGCCACCGGTCTGCGTGCCGCGGAAATCCGCCTGCACCCGCGGCCCCGGCTCGCGCATGATCGCAGGCATGCGCGTCGAGTTCCGGAAGCGGCCCGGCGGCGGGACGCTCGCCACCGTCGACCGCCCCGACGGCGTGCAGCTCCTGCTGACCTCCTACGACCGCGCGAGCGCGGTCCCCCACGATCTCGCGCACTTCGTCACGGAGCGGGCACTCGGCCTGGAGCGCGGGCTGTGGGGCAGCATCGCGGCGGGGGCGGAGTTCGGCAGCCTCACCGTCCTCGCGGGCCGACGCCGTCACGACGCCGCGGCCCGCTCGCAGGCGATCCGGCACGAGCACGCTGCCGACCTGGGGCTCGCCGAGATCCTCGTCGGGGCCGTGCAGCACGGCGTCGCGTCGGGGGACGCGGCGGGCCACGTCCGGCGAGCGTGGGCGAGTGTGCGGGAGACGCCGTGCCCGTTCCCGGCTTCGCGGTGCGACAGGGCGGCCGACGAGCTCCGGCGGCTCTCGGCGGAGCTCGCCAGGACGGGGCAGCTGAGCCTGGAGTGGCCGGCGGGCGGGCGGGGTTCCGGCGGCGGGCGCCCGCACGGCACGGGGCGTCGCCGGTCGCGCTGACCTGCCCGCCGAGCATGCACCCGGTCACCTGGGCACCGGACTCGGTGCACACTCGCCGCCACGGCCGGTCGTCAGGCCGGGCCGCCGCCGAAGCCGATCTCGTTGCCGTCGGAATCCCGGAAGACCACCTTGCGCACGCCGTTCTCGTAGGTCTCGCGCTCCACCGGCTCGATCCCGCGGGCCGCGATCGCGGCGACGCGCTCGTCCAGGTCCGGACGTACCAGGGCAGCGCGGCCGCGTAGTCGCGGACCCGGATACCGGCGAAGAGATGCAGTGCCACGATTACCCCTTCGCAGACCGGAAGCGAAGGCCGCGCGCGACCCGCTCGTCGCCCGGGATGCGGATGTCCAGCGGGTCGGCGGGATCGTCGGTCATGCGGTGACCCCCGGGCGCCGAACGAGCACGAGGGAGACGACCATCCCGATGACGGCGATCACCGTCACGGCGAGGTAGGCGGTGGCGTAGCCGACCACGGCGGCGTCGCGGGCCGGCGTCAGGTAGTCGGCAAAGGCCGGATCGAACTGGTTGGGGTGCAGGCCGGTCTGCTCGGCCGCCTCGATGTCGGCGCGCAAAGCCTGGTACTGGCTGTCCGTGAGGTCGGGAAGCGGTCCGCTGTCCACCCGTTCGTGGAGCTGACCGACGTAGGCCGCGTGGAACATCGCGTAGAGGACGGCGATGCCGATCGCGCCGCCACCCTGCTCGGCGGTCGCGGCCACGCCGGAGGCCTGGCCGTGGTCAGCCTCGGGTATCGAGTCGAGACTGACGGGATCGTTGACCGTCAGGATGAGCGCGAGCCCGATGCCGTAGAGCAGTAGGCCCGGCAGGATCGCCGGATAACTGTGCAGAAGCGCACCACCGGCGAGCGCGACGCCGGCGAGCGCGAGAACACCGAACCCGAGCGCCAGCGGCGGCCGGCCCCCGGCACGGTCGTACCAGCGTCCCGCCAACGGTGCCAGGAGGATCATCGGAAGGGTGGCGGGGGCCAAGGCGACACCGGCCAGTGCCGGACTCATCCCCAGGTTCAGGATCAGCAGCAGAGGAAAGATCACGCCGAGGCCCATCTCGGCCATCCCGGCGAGCGCTTGGCTGATCGTTGCCCCCAAACGGGGCGCCCCGCACTTCCACGCCGCCGTCCGGGGCACCATCCCGCGCGCGGAGCTGCGGGCAATCGCCGCCGCCACCTACCACGGCGTCTACTGGCCCGCGCACGACGAGATCCGCTACACCGGGGATCGGATGCCGCGCTGGGACGACCACCAGGACGGGTTCGTCGACCCCGACACCCGCGAACCGCTCCCGACGTTCGACGAGGCCACCGACCCCGAGATCCTCACCGCACCCACCCACGTCGTGCGGTTCGGGACACAGGTGCACGTCAAGGGCATCCTCGGCGGCACCGAAGAAGCCGGCCGCCACACCGGCTACCTCACCAAGTACCTCACCAAGAGCGTCAGCCACGCCGCCGGCCTCGACCAGGACGCCACCGACCGGCAGCGCGAACACCACCGCCGCCTCACCGCGGAGCTGCGGGTGACCCCGTGCTCGCCGCGCTGCCCGGTGTGGCTGCTCTACGGCATCCAACCCCGCGGCGCGCGGCTCTCGACCACGCCGGGGGTGTGCAAGGGCAAGGCGCACAAGCCCGAACACCTCGGCATCGCCGGACGCCGCGTCCTCGTCTCGCGGAAGTGGTCGAACAAGACGTTGGACGACCACCGCGCCGAGCGGGCGGCGTTCGTTCGGCAACTGCTGCAGAAGGCCGGGGTGAGACCCGGCTACGCCATCGACGACGGCCCCTTCGAATGGGAACGCACCCAACCCGGCGACACCGACGTCCCCAGCAGACCCGCCCTGCTGCTGCACGCCATCGCGGAGAGACAGCGCTGGAAGGCCGACTACGACGCCGCCCAGCAGCTCGTCACCGACGGAGCGGACCGTTCGGCAACTCACGATCACGCGGCTTGAGGGGGAGAGATGACCACCAGATACCTGACGGTCGCCGAGGCGGCCGAGCACCTGAACACGTCCGTCCGCTTCGTCCGCAGGCTCGTCGCGGAACGACGGATCGCCTTCCACCACGTCGGCCGGCACGTGCGCATCGCCGTTTCCGACCTGGACGCCTTCGTCCGGGCAGGTCGGGTCGAGCCGATCGTCATCCGCGCCCACCGCGGCTACAGGGCGGCGTCCTGATGGCGCGCGAGTTCGGCAACGTGCGCAAGCTGCCGTCGGGCAGGTGGCAGGCCCGCTACCACGGCCCGGATGGACAGCGACGTTCCGCGCCGTACACCTTCGACACGAAGACCGCCGCGATGCGCTGGCTCCGGCTCACCGAGGCCGAGGTCATGCGAGGGGAGTGGACCGACCCCGACCGGGCTCGCGTGCCGCTGCACGACTACGCGGAGCAGTGGATCCGCGAGCGTCCCGGCCTGCGCCCGCGGACGGTGGAGCTGTACGGCTGGCTGCTCGGCAAGCACATCGTCCCGCACCTGGGCGACGTCGAGCTGGGGAAGCTCTCGACCGCGCTCGTCCGACGGTGGCGGGCCGATCTGCTCGCGGCCGGCGTCTCCGAGTCGATCGCGGCGAAGTCATACCGGCTGCTGCGAGCGGTGCTGAACACCGCGGCGGCGGAGGACCACATCATCCGGGCGAACCCGTGCCGGGTCAGGGGCGCGGACCGGGAGAAACCTGCAGAGCGGCCGACGCTGACCGTCGCTCAGGTCTTCGCGCTCGCCGATCGGATGCCACATCCGCGCTACCGCGTCCTCGTCCTACTCACGGCGTTCTGCTCGCTGCGCTGGGGTGAGGTCTCGGCGCTGCGCCGATGTGACATCGCCGATGACGGGAGCTGGGTGCGGGTCACCGTCGCGCACACAGAGGTGGCCGGCCGAGGGATCGTCGTCGGTCCGCCGAAGTCCCGAGCGGGTCTCCGCACGATCGTCGTCCCTGAGGCCATCCGCGCCGAGCTCGTACAGCACCTGCGAGGGAGGGTCGGGCCGGCTCCGTCCGCGCTCGTGTTCACCGGCGACCAGGGCCGCGCGATACGCCGGAGCAACTTCAGCCAGCGTGTGAAGTGGACCGAGACCGTGAAGAAGATCGGCGTTCCCGGACTGCACTTCCACGACCTCCGACACGCGGGCAACGTGTGGGCGGCGCAGACGAGGGTCAGCACTCGCGACCTCATGGCGCGGATGGGCCACGACGACATGCGCGCCGCGCTGATCTACCAGCGGGCCACGCAGGAGGCGGCCGAGCGGATCGCCCGCGGGCTCTCGGACCTCGCCGACCAGCACCGCAACCCCGACGGCACCGACGACGACCCGGACGACGATGGGGCAACCGGCGCGCTCGTCCCGGCCGGTTGAGGGCACACAGAGGGCACGACAAGCGAATGGATCACGGAACGACGAAGGCCCAGGACCGGCGGATCATGCCGCTGACCTGGGCTTTTACGTGTGGAGCGGATGACGAGAATCGAACTCGCGTTCTCAGCTTGGGAAGCTGATGTTCTACCATTGAACTACATCCGCAGTGCGTGTCCGGAGCCTAGCATCTCCACCGCCCCTGCGATCAGCGGCCGATACCCTGCCGCCGAACAGCCCCTTACCGGTCAGTAGGGTCCAGGATCTGGGACCCTTCCTCGACGCCCGCGCGACGCCCGGTCGAGACTGGGCCGCGCCGACCAGAACCCCGGCTGCTAAGGATCTTCATCCGATGACCGAGTACGACCCCGTCCGGGGTTCGCTCCCGGTTCCCGAACACGACGACGACGTGCTGCTCATCGCGGGATGTCGCGCCGAGGTCGCGCGCCTCGCGCCGGTCGCCACGGCGTTCGCCATCGCGAACCGGATCCACCCGCTCACCGTCGCGACCGGGGACAACCCGATGGCGGTGCACGAGGCGTTCGAGGATCTCGGCACGCCCGCGGACGTCACGGTGCTGCTCACGAGACCGCCCGGGGTCGATCCGGCGGCGATCGTGGCGACGCTGACACCCCGCCTGGACGAGTTGCTGGTGGACCTGGACCCGTCGGCGATCATGGTGCACGGCGGCGGCATGACGGCGCTGGTGGCGGCGCAGGTCGCGTTCTGGCGGCAGATCCCGGTCGTGCACCTGCAGGCGGGCGTGGCGAGCGACGACCTGCTGTGCCCGTTCCCGCAGGAGGCGAACCGGCGGGTGATCGGGCAGCTCGCGTCGCTGTTCCTCACCACGGGCGGGGCGGCCCTCGGCTCGCCGATCGGGCCGAACACGATCCCGGTCGGCGACACGATGACGTCCAACCCGCCGTCGGAGGACATGCGGTTCGCGCCGGTGCTGCGGCGGGTGCGCGAGGGTGCGTCGCGGCTGGTGACCGTGGCGCTGGACCGGACGGACTCCCTCGGGGTCCTGGCGAGCCTGCCGGAGCTCCTGGACCGCGAACCGGCCGTCGAGGTCGTGCTCTTCGGTGAGCTCGGCGCGCACGGGGCCGCGCATTCGCTGGCCCTCCACGAACGCGCCGTCGTGGCGCGCGACGTCCCGTTCCCGGAGCTGATCGGGCTGCTCGCGGCGAGCACCGTGATCGTGTCGGACGACCTCGAGACGGTGGCGGACGCGCCCGGTTTCGGGACGCCCGCGGTCTTCGTGGACGGGAACCGGGTGGCGGAGCTCGGTGACTCGATCCGCAGCATCGGAAGCCCGTCCGTCCTCGCGACGGTGCGGCAGCTGCTCGCCGGCCCCGACGAGCCCACCGAGCCCGTGGACGGGCTGGCGGCGGCCAGGGCCGAGCAGGCGGTGGCGTGGATGTTCGGTCTTGCGGACACCCCCATCCTCGGTGCGGACATCGACCTGCCCGCCCCCCGTGAGCCGCTCGAGGAACCCCTCGAGTACCCCCGCGGGCACGACGTTCGCCCGGACGCCTAGGGTCCGGGGGGTGCTGCTGTCCGACGGCGACCTGCGCAAGGAGATCGAGTCCGGTCGGCTGGTCCTGGATCCGTGGGACACGGCGATGCTCCAGCCGTCCAGCATCGACGTTCGGCTGGACCGCTTCTTCCGCGTGTTCCAGAACTCCCGCTACACCCACATCGATCCCCGCGAGCAGCAGGACGAGCTGACCTCGCTCATCGAGGCGGCGGGCGAGGAGCCTTTCGTGCTGCACCCGGGCGAGTTCGTGCTCGGGTCGACGTTCGAGTCGGTGGGGTTGCCGGACGACCTGGCGGGGCGGCTGGAGGGCAAGGCCTTGGCGGTCGACACCCCGATCCCGACGCCGGCGGGCTGGCGTTCGATGGGCGAGCTGCGGGTCGGCGACCACGTGTTCGGGATGGACGGCGAGCCGGTGACGGTCGTCGCCGCCACCGAGGTGATGTTCGGCAGGCCGTGCTACGAGGTGGGTTTCTCGGACGGCTGGTCGATCGTGGCCGATGCGGAGCACCGGTGGCTCACGACGACCACGAGCGCGCGGAAGCGTGGGCGGCCCCCCGCGGTCGTCACCACCACGGAGATCGCCGCGAGCCTGCGCGTCGGGCAGGAGTGGAACCACCGGATCGCGCTGGCCGAGCCGGTCCGCTACCCGGCGCAGGAGCTGCCGGTCGACCCGTACACCCTCGGGGTGTGGCTCGGCGACGGCACCAGCGCAGCGGCCGAGGTCACCTGCGGCGAGGGTGACGAGCGGATCCTCGACGAGATCCGGGCCGACGGCTCCCTCCCGAGCGCGCTCCCGCTCGGCGTGCTCGGCGACACGCACGTCCCCGCCGTCTACCTGCGCAGTTCGGTACCGCAGCGGCTCGCCCTCCTGCAGGGGCTGATGGACTCCGACGGGCACGTCGACGAGTCCGGCCGGTGCGAGTTCGTCACCGTCCGGGAGTGCCTGGCGGACGCGGTGGTCGAGCTCGCCGCAGGCCTCGGGCTGCGCCCGACCAAGCGCAAGACGAACCTCACCTTCCAAGGCCTCGACCAGGGCGTGGCTTACCAGGTGACGTTCGCCCCGTGGCATCCCGTCTTCCGGCTGCGGCGCAAGCTCGCCCGGATGACGGCCGGGCACCACCACCGCCACCGCCACCGCGCGATCGTGGACGTCCGGCCCGTACCGACGCGCGCCGTCCGGTGCATCCAGGTCGACGCCGCCGACGGCATGTTCCTGGCCGGCCCGACGTTCGTACCCACGCACAACTCCTCGCTCGGCCGGTTGGGCCTGCTCACCCACTCGACGGCCGGCTTCATCGATCCCGGTTTCGCCGGCCACATCACGCTGGAGCTGTCGAACGTCGCGAACCTGCCGATCACCCTGTGGCCGGGGATGAAGATCGGGCAGCTGTGCCTGTTCCGGCTGTCCAACCCCGCCGAGCGGCCCTACGGCAGCGACGGCGTCGGCTCCCGCTACCAGGGGCAGCGTGGGCCGACACCGTCGCGGGCCTACCTCAACTTCCACCAGGCCGACACCCGGCGCTAGCCGGCGACGGTGTCCTCGCCGCGGGCGGCGGCGATGTGCTTGGCCGTGTCGAGGTAGTGGCGGAAGCGCACGACCTTGCCGGCGTCGTCGAACGTCCAGAGGTGCAGTTCCTCCTCGGCGAACCGGCCGCCGTTCGGCAGCGTGAAGCCCGCCCGGACCTCGGCGACCACCTGCCGCCCGGTGCCGATCACGTCCAGGACGGCGAACTCCTCCGGCGTCCACTCCGCGAGCAGAGCGAAGAACTCGGCGACCTCGGCGGGCCCGCGACGTCGCTTCATGTGCGCCACGCCGGCGTTCTGGGCGGAATTGTCGGCCCAGTCCTCCCACGTCACGTCGTCGGCGAGCGCATCGAGGATCGCGGCGAGGTCGCCGCGCGCGAACGCCTCGTAGATCGCGACGATGGTGGCGGCGTTCGTGCTGGTCAGAGTGGTCATGGCGGCAAGGATGAGGGCCCCGGCCGGCCGGCCACATCGGTTGTTCGACCTACGGCACCAGCCGGTGCTCCATCGCGAACACGGCGGCCCCGGCACGGGTGCGCCGCCCGGTCTTGTCGTAGACGTGGGCCAGGTGGTGGCCGACGGTCCGCTCGGAGACGCCCAGGCAGGCGGCGATCTCGCGGTTCGTGAGCCCGCGGGCGGCGTGGCGCAGGACGTCGACCTCGCGGTCGGTGAGGCCGGCGGGCCAGGCGGCGCGCGGTCGTGGCAGCCCGGCGCCCTCGACGACGGCGGCGCAGGCGGCCGGATCGAGACGGCCGGCGGCGGCCTCCGCGTCGAGCAGGGCCGCCGCGTCCGGCACGGTCCGGGCGGGGCGATGGGCACGGGTCTCGGTGGCGGCCGCGAACACGTCGGCAGCCGCGAGCAGGCGCGCGGCGAACGGCAGGTCCGTGGACCGGACGCCCCGGTGGTAGCCGGATCCGTCGCAGCGCTCGTGGTGCCCGGCCGCGATCTCGGCGAACGGGGCGAGGCCGGGGCAGCGGCGCAGGATGCGTTCGGTCCAGTAGGGGTGCAGTCGGACGCGTTCCAGGTCGGCGGCGCCGAGCGGGCCCGGGCTGTCCCAGATCCGGCTGGACACGGCGGCGCGGCCCAGGTCGTGCAGGAGCGCGGCGCAGCGCAGCGTCGAGCGCTCGGCGGCGGTGAGCCCGGCGAGGGCCGCTGCGGCGTCCGCGACCGCAGCGACGTGCGCCGAATGACCCGCGAGGTGCAGCCCCTTGAGGTCGACGACGACGGCGAGCGCCGCGCACAGCTCCTCCAGGTCGCCCGCCCCGACCCGGGCACCCGGGCCCGGCTCCGCATCGACGACGGCCGCGACGAGATCCGGTGCGGCGAGCCCCGCGAGCACGGCGTCGGCGTCCGCGACGAACGCGGCGGCCAGCGCCGGGTCCAGATGCCCTCCGGCGCGGCGGTGCACCTCGGCGACCGCTCCCGCGACCCCGCCGTCCGCGTGGGCGAAGACGGCCTGCTCCGCGACGTGGACGATCCGCGCCACCGGCGAGATCTGCTCACCGCGACGGCCGCTCGGGATGCCGAGGCCGTCCCAACGCTCGTAGACGTCGTCCAGCGCGTCGACAGCACGCACCGGGAGCCCGATCCGCGTCCCCAGCGCACGGCTGACCTCGCAGCCCGCCGCCGCGGCCCGCGGCCCCTCGGTCGGGGCTATCTCCACGAACCGCCGAGCCAGCTCGGCGGCCCGGGCACCGGCCCAGCTGCCGAACTGCGCGAGCTGGGGCCCGAACACCGCCGGGTCGCCGGGGTCGAGTCGCTTGAGCACCGCCTGGAACGCCGTGTCGTCGACGAACAGCGCCGCGTTCTCCGGCGCGTGCGCCGTGCACCCGACCGCGCGTAGCAGCGACGCGTGGAAGGCGGCCGTCCGGTCCGCCTCGTCCAGGCCGAGCACGCCGGCGAACGCCGTGGCGACCACGCACGTGCGCAGGCCCTTCTCCACCGGCACGCCGGAGGCGAGGTCGGTGGTCAGCGACAACGCGGCGAACACCTCCGCGACCCTGATCGACGCCACGCGCGGATCCTAGAGCCGCCCACCCGGCGGACCTCGTGGTCGGCGGGGCCTGTCAGTAGCATCGGCACATGCTCGATCCGGACCGCCTGGATCTCGACGAGCTGTGCTTCGCCCGCGACGACCGCACCGTCGGCATCACCTGGTGGATCGACCCCGCAACCGGCGAGCTGCTGGCGCGCGGGATCGACACCGAGCACGACCACGTCCCGGACGGCTGGATCGAGATCACGCCCACCGAGCCGTCGGAGGGCTACCGCGACATGGCCGACTTCGTCGCCACCGTCTCGCATCCGCGCGCGTCGGACCTGCTCGAACGGGCCATCGCCGGGCGCGGCGCGTTCCGCCGGTTCAAGAACACGCTGCACGAGTTCCCCGAGCTGCGCGACCGCTGGTTCCGGTTCCGGGACGCGCGGTCGCGTCGCCACGCGCTACGCTGGCTCGCCGATCGCGGCCTGATCACCGCCGAGGCCGGCGAGGCCGCGTGCGCGCACCACGCGGACCCGGTCACGGAGGACGGGGACGTCGCCGGCAGCGTCGTCGCGGACCTGCGGGAGCTCTACGGCGACCGGCTGCGGCAGGTGCTCATGTTCGGCCCCCGTGCGCACGGCGAGAGCGGCCCGGAGACCGACGTCGAGCTGCTCGTGGTGCTGCGTGACGTCGAGTGCCCGTGGTCCGAGCTGGCGCGCATGGACGAGGTGCTGTGGCGGCACACCGAGCGCACCGGCGTCACGGTCGCGGCGCTGCCGGTGAGCCGCGCCGAGTTCGGCCAGCCCACGACGCCCGCGGTGCTGCGGGCCCGGTCGGAGGCAGTGCGGGTGGGATGACGATGACACCACTCCACGAGGCGCACCGGTGAGCCCCGCGCTGGACCGCGCCCGAGCCGACCTCTCCGCCGCCGAGCTGCTCGTCGGCGCGGGGTTCGCCCCCCAGGCCGTGGCGTGCGCGTTCCGGGCCTCCCGCCACGCCGCGGACGCCGCCCTGCTCGCGATCGGGGAGACCCGCTCCACCGATGCCGCCACCGTCGGCGCGTTCGTCCAGCGGGTCGTGCGCCAGCGCGGCCTGGACCCGAAGGCCGGGCAGCTCCTGCGTTCGCTGCACAACCGGGCGCTGCTCGCGAACCTCTCCTACGACCCCGTGCCCCCGGACGAGGCGGGCGCGGCCGTCCGGGACGCGACGGCCGTCGTGGACGCGGTGGAAGCGTGGCTGGAGGAGCCGGTGCGGACGGCGAACGGGCACGTCACGCGGCGCGCGGCGCCCGTGCCTCCCAAGGAGCGGCCGGCGCGGCGACGACGCTGAGCGCGGTGCGCCGGTGGGTTGCCGGAGCTCGGGCAGGCGGACGGGACCGGGCCGGGGGCCGCTTCGCCGCGCCCGCGCGAACGGCCCATATGGGAACTCTGATTTCCCGTTCGTGCCGTTCGCGCGATCGGGGTTGCCGGTTCGTGCCGTTCGCGCCGCACCCCGCGCCCCCGCACCCCGCGCCCCTGCCCGCGAGCCGGTCAGACGACGACGTTCACCAGCCGCCCGGGCACGAAGATCACCTTCCGCGGCTCCTTGCCCGCCAGTGCCGCCACGACCTTCTCGTCGGCCAGCGCCGCCGCCTCGACGTCGCCCGGGCCGGCGTCGGCGGCCACGGTGATCCGCGAGCGCACCTTGCCGTTGATCTGGATCGGGTACTCGACCGTCTCCGCGACCAGCCACTGCTCGTCCGCCACCGGGAACGGGCCGTAGGCCAGAGACTCCGCGTGACCCAGCTTCGCCCACAGCTCCTCGGCGATGTGCGGGGTCAGCGGGGCCATCATCAGCACCAGCTGCTCGGCGACCGACCGGGGCACCCCGCCGCCCGGGTACTCCTTCGTCAGGTGGTTGTTCAGCTCGATCAGCTTCGCCGCGGCCGTGTTGTAGTGCAGCGCCTGGAAGTCCGCGTGCACGCCGGCGATCGCCCGGTGCAGCGCCCGCATCGTCTCCGGGCCGGGCTCGACGTCGGTGACCTGCACCTCGCCGGTCTGCTCGTCGATCAGGTTGCGCCACACCCGCTGCAGGAACCGCTGCGATCCGACGACGTCGCGGGTCGCCCACGGGCGCGAGACGTCCATCGGCCCGGTCGACATCTCGTACAGGCGGAACGTGTCGGCGCCGTAGCGGTCGCACATCTCGTCCGGGGTCACCACGTTGCGCAGCGACTTGCCCATCTTCCCGTACTCACGGCGAACGGGTTCACCGTTCCACGTGAAACCAACGCCACCCTCCGCGGTGGTGACCTCGGTGACCTCCTCGGCCGGGACGTACACCCCGCGGGAGTCCGTGTAGGCGTAGGCCTGGATGTAGCCCTGGTTGAACAGGCGCCGGAACGGCTCCTCGGACGAGACGTACCCCAGGTCGTACAGGACCTTGTGCCAGAACCGGGCGTACAGCAGGTGCAGCACCGCGTGCTCGACGCCACCGACGTACAGGTCGACGCCACCCGGGTCGGTCGTCCCGGGCACCCCGCGGTCGGGATCGGGCCCCAGCCAGTACCGCTCGATCTCCGGGTCGACCATCTGCTCAGGGTTCTGCGGGTCCAGGTAGCGCAGGTAGTACCAGCACGAGCCGGCCCACTGCGGCATCGTGTTGGTCTCGCGCCGGTAGTGCCGCCGGCCCGCGCCCAGGTCCAGGTCGACGTCCACCCACTCGTGCGCGCGCGACAGCGGCGGCTCCGGCTCGGTGTTCGCGGCGTCCGGGTCGTAGGTCTTGGGCGAATAGTCGTCGACATCGGGCAGCTCGACGGGCAGCGCCGACTCGGGCAGCGCGACGGGCAGGCCCGCCGGGTCGTCGGTGAAGTCCCAGACGACCGGGAACGGCTCTCCCCAGTACCGCTGCCGCGAGAACAGCCAGTCCCGCAGTTTGTACTGCACCTTCGCCTGGCCGTCACCGCGCGCGACCAGCCAGTCCG
The DNA here is from genome assembly GCF_050246655.1 of Pseudonocardia sp. Classification (GTDB taxonomy): domain Bacteria; phylum Actinomycetota; class Actinomycetes; order Mycobacteriales; family Pseudonocardiaceae; genus Pseudonocardia. The sequence goes on along the minus strand of NZ_JBFWVQ010000025.1, from coordinate 19,685 downwards.
TGATCGCGGCCTTGGCCTCCGCGACGCCCAGCCCGTTCAGGCTGATCTCGTCGTTGGCGGAGTTGATCGCCGTGCCCTCGCCGATGTACGCCTCGCCGTCCCAACCCTCCGGCGGCTGCACCGTCCGGACGATGGGCAGGCCGAACGCGGTGGCGAAGTCCCAGTCCCGCTGGTCCTGCCCCGGCACGGCCATGATCGCGCCCGTGCCGTAGCCCATCAGGACGTAGTCCGCGACGAACACCGGGATGCTCTGCCCGTCGACCGGGTTCACGGCGTACGCGCCGGTGAAGACGCCGGTCTTGTCCTTGTTCTCCTGGCGGTCCAGCTCGGACTTGCGCGCCGCAGCCGCCCGGTAGACCTCGACGGCCTCGGCCGGGCTGGCGGCGCCGCCCGTCCAGCGCGCGTCGGTGCCCTCCGGCCAGGTGGCCGGCGTGATCGCGGACGCCAGCGGGTGCTCGGGGGCCAGCACCATGTACGTGGCGCCGAACAGCGTGTCCGGGCGGGTGGTGAACACCTCGACCGGTTCGTGCCCCGGGACGGCGAACCGCACCTGCGCGCCCGTCGAGCGGCCGATCCAGTTGCGCTGCATGGCCTTGACCGAGTCCGGCCAGTCCAGCCGGTCCAGGTCGTCCGCCAGGCGGTCCGCGTACGCGGTGATCCGCATCATCCACTGCTTCAGGTTGCGCCGGAACACCGGGAAGTTGCCGCGCTCGCTCCGGCCGTCCGCGGTGACCTCCTCGTTCGCCAGCACCGTGCCCAGCCCGGGACACCAGTTGACGGCGGCCTCCGAGACGTAGGCCAAGCGGTAGGAGTCGATCACCCTCCGCTGCTCGACGGACGTCAGCTCGCACCAGCCGCGCCCGTCCGGGGTACGGCGGCGGTCCAGCGCGAACTCGCGCTCCAGCTCGGCGATCGGCCGGGCCCGGTGCTGCGTCTCGTCGTACCAGGAGCCGTAGATCTTCAGGAAGATCCACTGCGTCCACCGGTAGAACTCGACGTCCGTGGTGGCGACGCTGCGTCGCTCGTCGTGGGCCAGGCCCAGCTGGCGCAGCTGTGCCTTGTAGCGCTGGATGTTCTCCTCGGTGGTCTTGCGCGGGTGCGTGCCCGTCTGCACGGCGTACTGCTCGGCGGGCAGGCCGAACGCGTCGAAGCCCATCGCGTGCAGCACGTTGTGGCCGGTCATGCGCAGGTAGCGGCCCAGCACGTCCGTGCCGATGAAGCCCAGCGGGTGCCCGACGTGCAGGCCGGCGCCCGACGGGTACGGGAACATGTCCAGCAGGTAGACCTTCGCCGACGGGTCGGCCGTGCGCTCGGGATCGGCCCACGGGCCCACCGGGTTCGGCGTGTGGAAGGTCCCCTCGGACTCCCACAGGTCCTGCCAGCGCCGCTCGATCTCGGCGGCCAGCGCGGCGCCGTAGCGGAACGGCGGGACGCCCGGGGCGCCGGCGGAGTCGGTACCCGCGGCGCTCGGCGCGGTGCTGGTGTCGGTGCTCATGTCCGTTCCCTGGTTCGTGGAGGGTGGCTCCGAGAATGACGCCGAGACGAGAAAGCCCCTCCGCCGACCGGGGCGTGAGGGGCTACCGTGCCGGTCGAGCCGGGGGGCTCAGACCCGAACGGCCTCGAGGAGAAGTCGCGGATCCACGTGTCCAGGGTAACGCCGGGTCGTGGCGGGTCGCGACGGGGTTGGGCAGCGCCGCCGATGCCCCCGGCCGGTGCGGCCGCCGTCAGCAGGCCGCGCGTACGGCGGCGGCCCGCCGGGCGACGTCGCGGACCACCTGCTGCTCGTCGACCGTCTGCGCCACGCCGCCCCGGACGACGACCGAGCCACCGACGAGCACGGTGTCGACGTCGCTGCCGCGGGCGCTGTAGACGAGTGCGGCCAGGGGATCGTGCAGCGGCGTCATGTGCGGCCCGCGCGCGTCGACGAGGACGACGTCGGCGAGGAACCCGGGCGCGAGCATGCCGAGCCGGTCGCCGAGCCCGATCGCCGTGGCCCCGCCGTGCGTGGCCATCCGGAAGACCTCCTCGGCGACGACGACGTCGGCCCGCCGGCTCACCGCCTTCTGCAGCAACGCGGCGTACTTCATGTTCTCGATCATGTCCTGACCGTTGTTGCAGGCGGGCCCGTCGCAGCCGAGCCCGAGCGGCACCCCGGCGGCGCGCAGCGCGGGGACCGGGGCGACACCGGAGGCGAGCAGCATGTTGCTGGTCGGGTCGTGGATCACCGGCGAGCCCGCCTCGGCGATCAGCGCGATGTCGCGCTCGGACAGGTGCACGCAGTGGTTGAGCATCACCGCGGGCCCGAGCGACCCGACGTCCGCGAGCATCTCGACGTTGCTGCGGCCGGTGCGCTCGCGGACGAGGTCGTTGTACTCCGGGGTCTCCGCGGTGTGCAGGTGCAGCGGCATCCCGCGGTCGGCGGAGAGCTCCACCAGGTCGCGGAACGAGCCCTCGCTCGATCCCCACGGGATCAGCGGGCCCCCACCGATCCGCGTCCGGCCGTCGTTCGGCCAGCGGTCGTGCAGCTCGCTCACCCGCCGGACGATGTCGCCGCGGTCCTCGACGAAGCCGTCGAAGAAGGACTCGTCGTTGGTGCAGCGGAACAGCACCGACCGGATCCCCGAGTCGTCCAGGGCCTGCGCGGCGACCTGGTCGACCTCGGCGTCGTAGTGCGGGGAGAAGAACACCTCGCAGACGGTCGTGTTGCCCGCCTTGAGGTTCTCGACCGCACCGAGCGTCATGCTCAGGGCGTAGTCGCTCGGCTCCAGCCCGCGCATGACGGGGATCTGCGCCTCACCGAGCCAGTGCAGGAGGTCGCGGTCGGTCCCGAGCGACCGGCCGTAGATCATGCACAGGTGGGTGTGCGCGTTGACGAACCCGGGGATCACGAGCATCCCGGAGGCGTCGATCACCTCGTCGGCGCCGGGTGGGTCGCCCTCGCCGACCGCCGCGATGAGCCCGTCCTCGACGAGCAGCCAACCGGCCTCGATCGGCGGGCGGCCCGCCTCGCCGGTCAGGATCGTCCCGCCACGCAGCACCGTCGTCGCCATCGCGTCCCTCCTCAGGGAACCGCACGCTGCCGACCCCGGTGGCCCGCGGCAACGCTCCCGTCCGGCTGTGTCGGACGGGAGCCGGACGGTCATCCGAGCTGGACGGTCATGTCGACCTCGACGGCGAAGCCCAGGGGCAGGTTCTGCACGCCGATCGCGGTGCGGGCGTGCGGGCCACGCTCGCCGAAGACGGCGAGGAACAGGTCCGAGGCGCCGTTGACGACCTGCGGGATCTCCGTGAAGTCCGCCGTGCACGTCACGAAACCCCGGACCTGCACGACCTGGCGGACCGCGCCGAGCCCGCCGGTGGCGTCGTGGATCTGTGCGAGCAGGTTCAGCCCGCAGGACCGGGCCGCCTGGTAGGCCTCGTCCCGGGTGAGGGTGTCGCCGACCCGGCCGGTGAAGCCGTCGGCCCCCTGACCGGACAGGAACAGCAGGTCGCCCGCCCGCACCCAGCCGACGTAGTTGCCCGCCTTGGGGCGCAGCGGCGGGAGCTGCAGGCCCAGCGCTGCCAGCCGCTCGTACTCGACGCCGGTCATCGGCCGATCACCTCGGGCCCCCGCGGGACGGCGAACACCCGCCGGGCCGCGGTGGCCGGGGGTAGGCCGAGCGACGCCGCGATCCGGGCCATCGAGCCCGGCGCGTCGCGGACGTCGAACAGCTGGGTGCGCATCCCGATCGCCGCAGCGCCGTCGAGGTTCGCGGCGAGGTCGTCGACGAAGAGGCAGCGCCGCGGCTCCTCGCCCAGCGCCTGCGCGGCGGCGCGGAACGCCGCGGGATCGGGCTTCAGCACGCCGAGCACCGAGGCCTCCAGGATCGTGTCGAACTCGCGTAGCACCGGGAACCGGGCAGGCCAGTCCGGGCCGAACCAGTGCGACATGTCGTTGGTGAAGGCCGTCACGCGCATCCGCCCGCCGATGCGCCGCAGCAGCCCGGTCACCTCCTCGCGCACGACGGAGCAGTCGCGCCACAGCGCCCCGATGTCGAGCTCGGGATGGCGGGCCGCGAGCCGCGCCCAGTAGTCGCGCTCCTGCATCTCGCCCTTCTCGACCTTCGCGTAATCGGCGTCGGGACGCGCGGCGTCGGAGAAGGGCCCGGACGGGAAGGACGGGAACCGGACGCGTTCGAACAGCGTCGGGATGACGACGCCGCCCATGTCGAGCACGATCGTGGTGACCGCGGGCCGGGTGCGGCGCAACGCCTGGCGGCGCCGGGCCCGCGCGCCCCCCGGGGCCGGGTACGTCACCCGCCGGCCTCCGCGGGCACCACCGCAGGCCGGGCGGGCTCCGCCACCAGCGCCACGACGGCCGCGTCCACGGTGGCGTCGCCCGCGGCGGCGGCCGCGGCCTCGTCGGTCGCGACGAGGACCAGTACGCCGGGCCCGGCGTCGACGAGATCGACGGCGACCTCGCGGCGGTCGGAGTCGATCTCGGCGACCAGCACCAACCGGCGCCCGTCGTAGCTCGGGAGCTGGCGGTCCGACCACACCTGGCGCACGACGGTACCGAGCATCATGGCGAGCCGCCCGACTCCAGCGCCGCGATCCCGCTCTGCAGCCGCGCGCTCGTGCCGTTGTCGAGCAGGGCACCGGCCTCGGCGTGCGGCTTGGGGTAGACCTGGGCAGCGCGCAGCTCGCCGTACTGGCGGACGGCCTGCGAGCCGGCCTCGACCGCCGAGCGGACCGCGGCAAGGCTGCCCTGCACCGCGGCGGCGAGGTAGCCGCTGCTCACCCGCTCGACGGCGATCGTGCGCACGTCGGAGGTCTTCATCATCGCCTCGATGCCCGCGGTCAGGGCGACGACACCGCGGGTCTCGATGATGCCGATCGCCCGGTCCGTGGATGCCATGTCGTCCTCAGCTCCCGATGATCGTGACGTCGCCTGCGATCGCGAGGACCGGCTCGGCGGGACTCGCGAAGACGATCGACTTGACGTTGCGCCCGGAGATGGCCCTGGCCGTCTCCTCGCCGATCTCGACGGCCTCCTCGACCGTCGCGAGCTCGCCGGACACCGCCACCGCGACCAGCCCGCCGCCGAGCCGTACGGTGCCCCGGACGTCGACCTCGGTGGCCTTGGTCATCGCGTCGACCGCGTCGAAGATGGGTACGAAGCCCTCGGCCTCGATGAACCCCACCGCTGTACGGGCCACTGTCTCCTCCTGGTCCGGATCACTACTGCCAGTTGACGACTGCCGCGCCGGTGCCCCAGATCGGGCCGTACTCGAGCAGCTCGCACGTCTCCAGCGCACCCACGCCCGCCCCGGTGAGGAACGGGTAGACCCGCAGCTGGCTGTCCGCCCGGGCAGCGCGCGCGTACTCCTCGCGCAGGTCCAGGACGTCGTCGTGCTTCCGGTCTACGACCAGGTCCAGCATCCGGCGGTCCCACGACTCGTGGCCGTCGGCGACCCGGTCCTCGCCGGGGGAGATCCACCGCTGGACCAGCCCCGACGACAGGCCGCTGACCACGACGACGCCGGTGCGGCGGCCCACACCTGCCGCAGCGGACGAGGCGGCCTCGCCGAGCACGCTCATCGCGTCGGCGCCTGCGTAGAGGTTGCACGACACCAGGGCCAGCCGGAACCCGTGCCCGGGGTCGAGCAGGTTCATCGCGGTGATGGTGCCGGTGTCGACGGGGAAGCCGTCGTAGCGGGTGCGACGGGCCTGCAGGCCACGGGCGTCGATCGCGTCCGCCCAGGCCAGGGCGAGGTCGACGTCGACGGTGATGTCGAAGCGCTGGCGGCCGTAGTCGTAGCGGTACCAGTTCTCGTCGCAGTGTTCGCCGGTCAGGTGCGCCGCGGTCTGGACCTGGTGGCCCAGCACGGTGAACCACTGCGTCGAGACCATGACGACGGTCTCCACACCCGCGGCCCGCAGCCGGTCCCCGGTGGTCCGCACGGCGTCGCGGAGCCGCGTCCAGCTCGGCGCCGGGTCGGCGGCGAGCAGGTGCGGCATCCCCGGCACGAGAGCGGCCATCGCGAGCTCAGCCACGGCGGCCCGGCCATTCGACCACGGCGTTGCCGGTACCGATGATCGTGCCGTAGGCGAGGACCTCGCCGGCCACGTCGGGCCAGCCCATCGCCGAGAGCATCCAGCTGAGGCTCCCGGACTTGGTCTCCGAGGCCGTCTCCGCGATGTGGCGCGGGATCAGCTCGCGCAGCCTCGACGTCGGCCCCTCCCGGATCGCCGCGAGCAGCCGCATGTCCCACTCGTACTGGTGCTGGCTGTACGGGTGCTCCCGGGACATGTCCTCGGGCAGCTCGGGCTCGACGTCCCAGTGCAGGTGCGACAGCGAGTTCGACGCCAGCAGGACGGCCCGGCGCCCCGTCCGCTCGACCGCCCGGCGGGTGGCCTCGCCGAGCGTCTCCATCTCGTCGAGGGCGGCGTCGGAGTAGAAGTACGGGTTGTTGTTCGCCGAGATCGACACGACCGGCAGGTCCCAGGCCGGGTTGACCAGGTGCAGCGCCCCGATCGTCGCGTAGTCGACGCGCACGTCGGGCTCGCGCATGGCGCTCGTGACCAGGCCCAACCCGTCCGCCTCGGCGAGGATCGCCTCGGCGAGCTCCACGTCGGTGCGGAAGTCGTAGTGGTAGCGGAACAGGTTCGGGAAGATCGGCTCCACGCTCACGCCGTGCGGGTTCGGCACGCAGTTGACGTGATGGCCGACCATCGTGATCCAGTGCGGCGCGTGCACGACGAGCACGTCGGGCCGGGCCGGGCCGGCGAGCCTGCGGCGCAGCTCCTCGTACCCCCAGCGCAGCACCTCCCAGCCGCCGCGGGAGCGTGGCTCGTTCTGCTCGGGGTTCTCCGCGTAGATCAGGTGCGGCGGGTGCGGGGCCAGGTAGCCGGCGACGATCGCCCCGCGCGCCGGTCCCGGACCGCAGGCCGCCGGAGCGTCGGGCGCGGGCAGCACCGGTGCCGGGCCCTCACGGCGAGCCCGCGACGCCGAGGTGCCGGCGGGGACCTGGAAGACGCGGCTCATGACTGCGATGGTGGGTGACGTCAGGCGCGCGATCCACGGATCCGTCCCACGGTGCTGGACGGGCAGGGGCGCAGGACGCGGTCGACGACCGACAATCCCGGGGCCGTCGGGAGAGGAGGGACCGGTGAGCGCATCCGTGGGCAAGGCCGCCGCAATCCTGCGCACGTTCCGGCCGACCGTGGAGGTGCTCTCGGTGCGTGGGCTCGCCGAGCGCACCGGACTGCCCCGCTCGACCGTCCACCACCTGTGCCGGTCGCTGTGCGACACCGGGCTGCTGGAGGCGGTGCCGCGCGCCGGGTACCGGCTGGGGCCGCTGCTGCTCGAGCTCGGTGGGCTGGTCATCGAGCGGACAGGTCTCGTCGAGGCCGTCGAGGGATCGACGAGCGCACTGCGCCGGGGGCCCGGCCAGGAGCTGCACGTCGGCCAGCTGGTCGAGGGCTGGATCGTCTACCTGCACCGCGAGTCCGGCCCGACGAGGGTCCGCATGGTCAACAGGGTGGGCATGCGCGCGCCGGCGTTCCTGTCGGGCTGCGGCAAGAGCGCGCTGGCCGCCCTCGACCCGGTCGACGCCGACCAGCGCGTGCGCAGGTTGTGCCGTGACGAGGAGCTGCCGCTGCCCGACATGGCCGCCCTCGACGACGAGCTCGCGGCGACCCGCTCGCACGGCTACTGCGTGTGCCACTCGTTCCAGCCCGGACGCACCTCGGTCGCCGCGGCGGTCCTCTGGGCGGACGGGCAGCCGGTCGGCGCGCTGTCGCTGGCCGGGCCGAGCTCGACGTTCCCGCCCGCCCGGCTGAGCGACATCGGCGCGGCGGTCACCGGGTCCGCACGGGTCGCGAGCAGGCGCCTGCAGGTCGCCTGCACCGGGCCCGACGGCGCGTCGCCCGCGACGGGCGTGCGGACGCCGCTGCGGCTGCTATCCCGCTGAGGCCACCCGCGTGGCCCCACCGCCGGCCCGCCCGGCCTCGGCGATCGCCGACAGGACGCGCTCCGGCGTGGCCGGCAGGTGGCGGACCTCGGCACCGAGCGGCGCGAGGGCGTCGTTCACGGCGTTGAGGATCGCTGCCGGGACCGACACCATCGTCGACTCGCCCATCCCCTTGGCACCCGACGGGCTCGTCGCCGAGGGCGTCTCGAGGTGGGTGAAGCCCACCGGCGGCGCGACCGAGATCGGCGGGACCAGGTAGTCGAGGTAGGTCGTCGTCGCGAGCTGGCCGTGCTCGTCGTAGACGAGCTCCTCGTAGAGCGCCTGCCCGACGGCCTGGACCACGCCGCCGCGGATCTGGCCCTCGACGATCATGGGGTTGAGGACCGTCCCGCAGTCCTCGACCGCGTGCACGCGCAGGACCTCGACCTGCCCGGTCTCGACGTCGACCTCGACGACGACCCCGTGCGCCCCGTTGGAGAAGACCGGCTCGCTCGGGTCGTAGACCCGGGTCTCCTCGAGCGTCGGGTCGAAGCCGTCCGGATGCAGCGGCCGGGCGAAGTAGATCGCCCCGACGACGTCGGGGAACGGGATCCTCGCCTCCGGCACACCGGAGATCGACGCGAACCCGTCGGCCAGCTCGATGTCGTCCGGGGAGGCCTCCAGGAGCTTCGCCGCCATCTGGATCACCTTGGCGCGCAACGGCTCGGCCGCCCGCATGATCGAGCCCGCCGCGATCACCGCGCCCCGGCTGCCCCAGGTGCCGATGCCGAAGTTCTGCCGGGTGTCCCCGGCTCGGACGACGACGTCGTCGACGGTGACGCCGAACATGTCCGCCGCGACCTGCGCCATCGTCGTGCGATGCCCCTGGCCCTGCGACACCACCGCCGTGGTGACGACGATCTTCCCCGTAGGCTCCACGCGCACCGTCGAGGAGTCGTGGGTGGTCACCGGGAAGCCGAGGGCGAAAACGCCCTTGGTGCCGAGGCCGCTCATCTCGTTGAACGCGCTGATCCCGAGACCCAGGTACCGGCCCTCGGCATGGGCCTGTTCCTGCTCACGGCGGAACGAGTCGACGCCCAGCGCCGCCTCCAGCGCGTCCACGGCGGCGCGGTAGCTGCCCTCGCGGTACACGTGGCCGGTGACCGTGGTGTACGGGTACCCGTCGTCGGGCACCACGTTGCGGCGGCGGATCTCGAACGGCGAGAGGCCGAGCTGCCGTGCGGCGCGGTCGAACAGGCTCTCCCGGGCGACCTGGGGCGCGGTCCAGCCGACACCCCGGTAGATGCCCACCGGGCACTTGTTGGTCGCCACGGCCGCGAACGACGTCCGTACCGCGGGCAGCCGGTACACGCTGGAGATGCTCGACTCGCCGATCATGACCTCCGCCAGGGAGGTCCAGGGGAAGCTGCTGTAGGCCCCGCCGTCACCCAGGATGTCGTCGGTGAGCGCGAGGAGCCTGCCGTCGGCGTCGAAGGCGAGGGCCATGTCGTGACGTTGGACCTTGGCGTGCGTCCCGGCGAGCAGGTTCTCCTGCCGGTCCTCGATCCAGCGCACCGGCCGGCCCAGGGCGCGGGCGAGCAGGCAGCAGAGCATCTCCTCGGGGAACATGTGCCCCTTCTGCCCGAAGCCGCCGCCCACGTCGGGCGCGATCACCCGGATGTGGTGCTCGGGCAGCGCGAGGAAGATGGCGAGGAACGTCCTGACGAAGTGCGGGATCTGGGTCGAGGTCCAGAGGGTGAGGTCCTCGGTGCCGATGTCGTACTCGGCCACACAGCCGCGGGTCTCCATCGGCGACGCCGCACACCGGCTGCTGGTGTAGCGGCCGCGGACCACCAGTGCGGCGGAGTCGAACGCCGCGTCGACGTCGCCGACGGACCGGCCGCCCCGGTGGATGATGTTGTCCTCGAGCGTGTCGTTGGCCAGGTCGGGGCCGGCCAGCGCGGCGTCGGGGTCGACCACCACCGGGAGCGGCTCGTACTCGACCTCGATCAGCTCGCAGGCATCCTCGGCGATGTGCCGGGACGAGGCCACGACCAGCGCCACCGGCTCTCCGCAGTACCGCACGACGTCCGCCGCCAGGAGCTGCTGGGTGGTGGCCTTCATGCCCTCCATCTCCAGCCGCCAGGGGATCCCCGGCAGGCCCGCGACGTCGGCCGCGGTCCACACCGCGGTGACGCCGCCGACCGCGGCGGCCGCCGCCGTGTCGATCGAGACGATGCGCGCGTGCGCCTGGGTGCTGCGCAGTACCGCCACCTCGAGGGCACCGGGCCGCGCCAGGTCGGCGACGTAGGCGCCGCGCCCGGTGAGCAGCCGGGGGTCCTCGGTGCGCAGCACCGGTGAGCCGACGGCCCGCATCCGCAAGGACGGGAGCCGGCCGGGGCCCGTGTCGGCGAGGGTCATGACCCCGTCCTCTCCGCTGCGGCCCGCGCCGCGGCGCCGTCGTGGGCGGCGTCGTGGGCGGCGCGGTGGGTGACGTCGAGCACCGCGTCGACGATCGTGGCGTAGCCGGTGCACCGGCAGAGGTTGCCGCCGAACGCCTCCCGCACCTGCGCCTCCTCCGGCGACGGGTGCTGCTCCAGGAGCGCCGTCGCGCTCATGAGGAACCCGGACGTGCAGAACCCGCACTGCAGTGCGTGGTGCTCCCGGAAGCTGGCCTGCAGGCCGTTCAGGTCGGTACCGGTGGTCAGGCCCTCGACCGTCCGCACCTCGTGGGAGTCGGCCTGCACGGCGAGCACCAGGCACGAGCGCACCGCGGCGCCGTCGAGCAGCACCGTGCACGCGCCACACATCCCGTGCTCGCACCCGAGCTTGGTGCCGGTCAGGCGCAACCGGTCACGCAGCAGGTCGGCGAGGCTGAGCCGGGGCTCCACCCGCTGCTCGTGCTCGACGCCGTTCACCGTCAGGCGCACGGTGAGCTCCTCGACGACGACGCCGAGCGCCGGGTCCGGAGCGACGGCCTGTTCCGGTGCCTCGACGGACTCGATGGTCATTTCCGGCTCCTCCCCGCTGCATGCACGATCGCCCGCCGCAGCAGCACCGCGGCGACCTGGCGGCGGTAGCCGGACGAGCCCTGGACGTCGCCTGCCGGGCGCAGCGCCGCCACCGCCCGGGTGGCCACCTCCTCGGCCAGCTGCCGGTCGATCCGGGCGCCCACCAGCGCCTCCTCGCCCTCCTGGAGCCGGATCGGCCGCGGATGGGCGGCGCCCACGACGACCCGGGCCTCGCGGCAGACCTCGTCCTCGATCCGGAGGCCGACCGCGACCGACACGAGCGCGAAGTCGGCGCTTCGCCGGGCCAGCTCGTGGAACGCCCAGGTCAGCTCGTTGGCGGGCAGCTCGACGGCGGTGAGCAGCTCGCCCGGGTGCAGGTCCGGCTCGAAGGGGCCGCGGAAGAAGTCCCGCGCCGCGACGGTGCGGGGCCCGGCCGGCCCGTCGATCAGCATCGACGCGTCGAGCGCCACGGCGAGCACCGGCAGCTCGGCCGCCGGGTCGGCGTGCGCGAGGCTTCCGCCGATGGTGCCGCGGTTGCGGATCGCCGGGTAGCCGACCTGCCGCAGGCCCTCGACGAACACCGGGCACCGGGTCGCCAGCAGCTCGGAGGCCTCGGCGTCGGCCTGCCGCGTCATCGCACCGATCCGCACCGTGCCGCCGTCGAGCTGGATCCCGGACAGCCCCTCGACCCGCTCCAGGTCGACGAGGACTGCGGGCGCGGCCAGCCGTGCGCCCATCAGCGGGAGCAGGCTCTGACCTCCCGCCAGCGGGCGGGCGTCGGGTTCGGACTCGAGCACCGCGAGGGCGGCCGCCCTCGTCGTCGGTCGGGTGTAGGCGAACGGCGGTGACTTCACGGGGTGCTCCCTCTCGGCCCGTCCGGCCGCCTAGGCGGGCCGCAGGACCTTGTCCCAGGACGCCACGTGCACCTCGCCGACCTCGTTGGCGCCGACCTTCCAGCTCGGATGGCGCTCGAAGACGAGGGTGTCGTGCCCCGGGACGATCCGGTTCACCTCGCCCTTGAGGTACTCGTAGATCTGCCCGTAGGTCATGAGCATGTTGTAGGTGTTGCCGTTCGTGTAGCCGCTCGGCCACATCTCCTCGACGTTCGAGTACCACATGACCGCGTCCCCGGCGACGACGTACGGGCCGCCCGAGGTGTCCACGGAGATCCACTGGGTACCGAACGTGTGGCCGTCCTTCGAGAGGTGCCCGCGGATCCCCGGCGCGAGCTCCTCGTCGTCGCCGAGGAACTTCAGCCGGTGGTCGCGGGCCAGCTCACCGAACACGCGGGCGTCGTCGCGGTCGAACGACGAGGTGATCCAGCTCTGCTCGCCGAGCGGCGTGTACAGGTCGGGCAGCGCGAGCGCCGTGAGCCACCCGCGGTACTCCTCCCACTGCACGTAGACGTCGGCGTTCGGGAAGGCGCCCACGTTGTTGGCGTGGTCGAAGTGCATGTGCGTCAGGAAGATCTTCTCGATCTCCGACGGCTGCACGCCGACCTTCGCCAGCACGGCCTCCGGCGGCTCCCAGTCGTAGAAGCCGAAGCGGTGGATCCACTTGTCGGCGTGGAAACCGGCGTCGACGAGGTAGTGGTGGACGGTCCCGTCATCGTCCTGACCCGAGAGCAGGACATAGATCATCGGTGAGGCCGACACGCCCTCGCCGCTGTGGATGGGGACCCCGCCGAAGAACTCCCGGGGCAGGTCGACGTGCGAGTAGCAGAGGGGACGGATCGAGTAGTCCATGGTGCGGCCTCCTTGTCCGGATCGGTCGTCCGGATCGGTCGTCGGATCAGTCGTCGGATCAGTCGAGAAGCGTGACGACGCCGGAGTTGCCGTCCACGCGCAGCAGCTGGCCGGTCCTGATCGTCGCGACGGCGTTGCCCGTGCCGACCACGGCGGGCATCCCGTACTCGCGGCAGACGATCGCGGTGTGGCTCATGATCCCGCCGACGTCGGAGACGGTGGCCGCGATGCGGGTGAAGATCGGTGCCCAGGCGGGCGAGGTCGCCGGGCAGACGAGGACCTCCCCCGGCTGCACCGAGCCCAGCTCGTTGACATGGGTGAGCACGCGCGCCCGCCCCTCCACCACGCCGGGGGAGGCGCCGAGGCCGCGCAGGGTGGCCGGACCGTCCCCGTCGTCCGCGGCGAGCCACTCGGCCACCGACGAGGTGGTGATGCCCCACAGCATGACCGTGAACGGCTCGTTGACCTCCGCGGGCGGCGGGCCCAGCGCGGGCGGCGGCTCCCAGGCCTTGAGCGCCTCGAAGATCCGCCTGCGCTCGGCGATGATCGGCCGCCAGTAGTCCGCGCCGCGCGAGCGGCTGCCGACCGACCAGCCGACCACGCAGTCGTAGATCGCCTCGGAGACCTCGCCGCGGCGCAGGAAGAACATGTCCTCCGGCTCGTCGAGCTCGCCCATCGCCGCGAGCGCGCGCGAGAGCTCCTTGGACTTCGACCAGAACGTCGCCCACATCCAGTGCTCGATGTAGAGCACGTGCTCCTCGATGTAGCGGAACACCAGCCGGGCGAGCTCGACGGCCTGGTCGAAGCTCGCGTGGTCCTCGGCCGACATCAGCTCGCGGTACTCGGTGGTGATGCGGTCGCGCTCGCGCAGCACCCCGGCGGTGTCGCGCTCGATGTCCGCGCCCTCCCGGTGGCGGCGCAGGTACTCGCGCACCGACACGAGCGGGACGTCCGGGGCGTCGGCCCAGGTGTCGTAGTGGTGGTAGCCGCCGGGATGGCCCGGGTCGGTGTTGATGACGAACCACGGGTCGGCCGTCGCGTTCCAGTCCTCGACCCACGCCTTGCCGTTCGGGTCGCCGGACAGCCGCTCGAAGAGATCCGCGGCCGTGAGGGACTCGTCGAGCACGGCGTCGGCGATACCGAGCCGCTCGGCCTCCTTGGCCAGCCGGCGCAGCTCGTCGTCGGGGCGGTAGAGGTCCACCCGCAGCCCGCCGACCATCCGGGAGATCGACTGGTCGGTGATGCCCGGGAACGCGGTCTTGCAGAGCTGGAAGAAGTTCAGGTAGGCGGCGTAGCCGATGTTGAGCAGCTCGAAGTGGTACTGGTACGTCTCGTACATCGTGACGACGAGGCGTTCGAAGTCGCGCACCATCCGGAACCCGGCCGAGTGGCCGACGTGGTTCTCGACGGTCTCGATCGGCTCCAGGTCCGGCAGCGGAGCGAACTCGATCGCGCGGATCTCGTCGAGCTTCGCGGTGACCTTCACCTTCCACTCGTCGTAGATCGCGTCCCAGTTCTCGTAGTAGTGCGACGCGCGCGCGGCGAACTCCGTCGCCCGGGTGGCGATGTCCTCCGGCGGCGCCGGGACCGGCGTCACGTAGAGCCGCCCGTTGAGGATGCGCTGGTCGACGCCGAACGCGGGCGGCATCGAGAAGATCCGGGTGTTGAACGCCCCCAGCGCCTGCCACCAGCACTCGCACTGGATCTCGTCGTAGGGCGGGAGGACGTCGGGATGGTGCAGCCGGTCGGCGAACCAGAACCGCTGCTCGTCCAGCTCGCGGCGCTCGTCGCCGAACAGGTGGTACCAGTTGTACATCCGCTCCCAGCCCTCGGCGCCGGGCGGTGTCTCGATCTCGAACGGGCTCGGGAACTTGCTCTCGGTCATGTCGGCTCCTGCAGGAGTAGGACGGACGGCGCTACGTGGTGTCGCGCTTGGGCACGAGGTGGGAGAGAATCGAGTCGATGAGGCTCGCGCCGGTCGACGCCTTCGCCACGGAGCGCCGCGACCACACCGTCTCCGGGCGGGACTGGACCAGGTAGACGTTGTCCGGGGCGGTTCCCGGCCCGATCGCGAACTCGCCGTCCTGCGGACAGCCGAAGTGCCGCTCGACGAGCCGGGCCAGGCGCAGCAGCTCGGCGAGCTCGTCGTCGGTGAGCGACGGGGTGCGTCGGCGGTCGGCCGCGACGTCGACGGTGGCCGTCCCGCTGCCGTGCGGTGCGCGGACCAGCTCGGTCCGCTTGTCGGCGACCGACCGGTGCACGACCTCGCCGGTGACCTTGTCGAGGTGGAAGCCGTCAGGGGTCACCGCCCCGGACACCAGCGGCTCCCCGAGGCCCCAGACCGACTCGACCGCCACCTTGGAGCGGTCGCCGTTCTCGGGGTTGAGCGTCATGAACACGCCGGCGGCGTGTGCCGGGACCATCTCCTGGACCACGACCGCCATCGCGTCGCCCGCCGCGGGCAGGCCCGCCGCGCGGCGGTACTCCATGGCGCGGGTGGTGAACAGGCTCGCCCAGCAGTCGCGGACCCGGGCGAGCACCTCGTCGGCGCCGTGCACCCACAGGTAGGTGTCGTGCTCGCCGGCGAAGCTGTGTTCGGCCGAGTCCTCGGCGGCCGACGACGACCGCACCGCGACGGCGACCCCCGCGTCACCGCCGCCGAGCGTGCGGTAGGCCGCGCGGATGTCCTCGGCCAGTGCCGGTTCGAGCTCGACGGCCGCGACGAGTGCGCGCACCCTGGCGCCCGCCGCGTCCAGCTCGTCGGCCGTCGCAACCTCCGGGACGGCCGCGAGCACGGCGTCGAGCTCGTCACCGACGCGGGTGAGCACCGCGTGCCGGTAGGCCGCGGTCGAGACGACGAACCCGGGCGGCACCCGAAGCCCTGCGGCGCAGAGCCGGGCCAGGCTCGCACCCTTGCCTCCGAGCAGCGCGGGCCCTGCGCCGCGTGCGCGGTCGATGCGGACGACGCGGGCAGCGGTCACGTCAGTGCTGAGTCGAATGGTGACCTCGCAAGCTTGGTCACGTGCGGTTCCGGCCGGGCTCGGGCGACGGGCGGTCACGCTCGTGGCCGACGCCGGGGTGGGGGACGACAACGCGCTCGGTCACTCGGCCTCCTGGGTCGACCGGTCCTGGTTCGACGGCGACGACGACCGAACCGCCGGCTCTCGCGCAACACCAGCAGTAGGGGCAGACGGGGTCCAGCACGTTGTCCGGCTGTGCCGGACACGCGGGCCCGACCCGGTCGCGGTGCACCGTGCGGCTGGTGCGTCGCCCGACCGTCCGCAGTGGGGTGGCTTCACTCCGGTTCAGCCGGAGCAAAGCCACCCCACTGCACCGGGGGGAGCCGACCTCACTCCGCTCCGGCCGGCGCGGGCAGGCGGCGGGCCGGAGCGGCCCCGGCCCGGGAACTACCCTGGCGTCATGGCCGACACGCTGCGCCTCGCCGTCGCCGCCCTGCTCGCCGTCTCGGGCACGGCGCTGCTGACGGTCGCGGTACTCGGCGCGCGGGGTCGGCTGCCCCGCAACCGGTTCGCGGGCGTGCGCACGGCCGCGACGCTGCGTTCGGAGGCGGCGTTCGCCCTCGCCCACCGGGTCGCGGCCGCGCCGCTCGCGGCCGCGGGCGGGATCGCGCTGCTCGGCGCGGTGGCCGCCGCCCTGGCGGGCACCGGCACGGCCGGCTGGGTGCTGGCGGCGCTCGCCGGGGTCGGGACGGTGGTGCTCGCCGGGATCGGCGGCACGCTCGCGGACCGGGCGGCGCAGCGGCTCGCGGCGCAGGAACCTGCGCCGTCGGCGTGCAGCGGGACGTGCGCGGGCTGCTCGCTCGTCGCCGGATGTGGCGCGCCCGCCGAGGAGGCCCGGTGAAGTACCTCATGCTGATCTACGGCAACGAGAAGGTCTGGAGCAGCCTGCCGGCCGCCGACCTCGCCTCCCTCATCGCGGACGTGGACGCGTTCAACGAGCGGCTACGGGAGTCCGGGGAGCTGGTCGACAGCCAGGGGCTCGTGACGCGACCCCGCTCCGTGCGCCTCGACGGCCCCGACCCCGTCGTCACCGACGGGCCCTACCTGGAGGCGAAGGAGTACGTCGGCTCCTACTTCGTGGTCGACGTGGACAGCGAGGAGCGCGCCCTGGAGATCGCGCGTGCCTACCCGGGGATCCGCTGGGGCGGCGCCGGTGGCGGCCTGGAGATGTGGCCACTGATGACCCAGGGCGGCAGCGCCTGACGCCGGATGGGCGTCGGTGAGCTGCTGCGGGACCTCGCGCCCCAGGTCCTCGGCGGGCTCGTGCGCCGCTACGGCGACTTCGCCCGGGCCGAGGACGCCGTCGCGGACGCCGTCGTGGATGCGGTGGCGGCCTGGACCCGCGACGGCGTGCCGGAGCACCCCGCGGGCTGGCTGCGGACGGTGGCCACCCGCCGCTACGTCGACGCGGTGCGCTCCGACGCCGCCCGGCGCCGCCGCGAGGACGCCGTCCACGACGCGACACCGCGCGACGAGCTCGTCGCCGCAGCGCCGGACGCCGAACCCGCCCGCGACGACCTCCTGGAGCTGCTCTTCCTCTGCTGCCACCCGGCACTCGGCCCGTCCGCCCAGGTCGCGCTGACGCTGCGGGCCGTCGGCGGGCTCACGACCGCGGAGATCGCCGCCGCCTTCCTGGTGCCGGAGTCGACGATGGGGCAGCGCATCGTGCGGGCCAAGCAGCGGCTGCGCCAGGCCGGTGCCCGGTTGGCGGTGCCGCCGGACGGTCGGCGTCTCGGCGCCGTGCTCCACGTGCTCTACCTGATCTTCAACGAGGGCTACACCGCCAGCGGGGGCACCGCGCTGCGCCGCGTCGATCTCACCGAGCAGGCGATCCGGCTCACGCGCCGCCTGCACGGGCTCGTCCCGGACAAGGGCGAGGTGGCAGGCCTGCTCGCGCTCATGCTGCTCACCGAGGCGCGCGGGCCGGCCCGCACCGGCCCCGACGGCGAGCTGGTCCCGCTGGCCGAGCAGGACCGCAGCCGCTGGGACGGCGCTGCGATCGCCGAGGGCACGGCGTTGATCACGGCCAGCCTCGCGGGGTCGGAGCTCGGGCCCTACCAGGTGCAGGCCGCCATCGCCGCGGTGCACGCCGAGGCCCCTTCGGCGGACGGGACGGACTGGCCGCAGGTGCTCGCGCTCTACGAGCTGCTCGAACGCCTCGCACCCGGCCCCGCCGTCACGCTGAACCGGGCCGTCGCGGTGGGCATGGTGCACGGCCCGCTGGCCGGGCTGGCGCTCCTGGACGGGCTGGGCGGGCGGCTCGCCGGACACCACCGGCTGCACGCCGTCCGCGCGCACCTGCACGAGCGGGCCGGGGAGCCGGACGCGGCGGTGCGGGAGTGGCGCGAGGCCGCGCGGCTGGCGGGAAGCCTGCCGGAGCGCCGGTTCCTCATCGGCCGGGCCGCCCGATTGGAGTGACGGGCGTCACATCACAGCCCGGTCGAAGCCGCGCGCGCGGCTCCGATCCCTCCGCGAACCACCCCCGGACGGAGGAGAGATCGCATGAGCAAGGTGACCGCGCAGATGTCGGTGTCGCTGGACGGCTGCTACGCGGGCCCACGGTTCGACGGCACGGGCAGCTGGATCGAGTCGGCCGAGGCCGCCGGGTTCTTCCGGGTCACCCGCTGGGCGACCGACGCGATGGCCTGGCGTGAGCGGCAGGGCTTCACCGGCGGCGAGCGGACCGTCGACTCCGAGATCATCGAGGAGATGTTCACCGCCGCGGGCGCGTATGTGATGGGTAGGCGGATGTTCGACGGCGGCGAGGGCCCGTGGGGCGAGGAGCCCCCGTTCCGCGCACCGGTGTTCGTCGTGACGAGCAGCCCGCGCGAGCCGCTGGTGCGCGACGGCGGCACGACGTTCACGTTCGTCACCGACGGGCTGGCGACCGCGATCGCGCAGGCGCGCGAGGCGGCGGGCGGCAAGGACGTCGCGGTGGCGGGTGGCGGCTCGTTCCTGCGGGCCGTGCTGGCGGCCGGCCTGCTGGACGAGCTGGAGCTGCACGTGGCGCCGGTGGTGCTCGGCGCGGGCATGCGGCTGCTCGACGAGCGCCTCGGCATCGACGGGACCGAGGGCATCGAGCTGGAACCGCTGCGGGTCGTGCAGGGACCCACGGTGCTCCACCTCCGCTACCGGGTGGCAGGCCGCGCGCCGCTGCTGCTCGACGACCGCGGCTCGGGCGGCGGGCGGACGGCCGTCCGGGCCTGACCGGTCGCGTCCCGGGCTCGCGGACGCGGCGGTCTCAGAAGCCCAGCGCGGCGGGGGCCTGCGGGTCGGAGTCGGCGAGGAAGGTCGCGCACCGGTCCGCCTCGTCGGTCTCGCCGATCCCGGCGGCCGCCCGCTGCAGCGCGGCCAGCGCGCGGAGGAACCCGCGGTTCGGCTCGTGGGACCACGGCACCGGGCCGTGCCCCTTCCAGCCGTAGCGGCGCAGCTGGTCCAGGCCGCGGTGGTAGCCGGTGCGCGCGTAGGCGTAGCCGGCGACCGTCTCCCCGGCGGCGAGGGCGTTCTCCGCCAGCACGGCCCACGCGATGCTCGACGTGGGATGGGCGGCCGCCACCTTGGCGGGATCGGCACCCGCGTCGAGCTCCGCCGCGGCCGGGTCGGCGGGCAGCAGCGTGGGGTCGGGCCCGAGGAGGTTGCCGAACGAGGTCATGGCGCCATCCTGCCTGCGCCCACGGACCGCGCGAAACGCACCGACGGGAAAAAGGTTCTCCCCTACGTGCCGGTACCGCGGCAGGGGGGGAGCACCGCCCGCCCCTGGGGCACGATGACCCGCGACGAGGGCGGTCGAGGCCGCCGACACCACCGCAGCACTGACGGGCACCGACGGCGACGAGGACGGGATGCAACCGTGACGAACCGCGAGCAGCTGGAGAAGGTCTCGAGCGGGGAGGGCTTCATCGCCGCGCTCGACCAGAGCGGCGGGAGCACGCCCAAGGCACTGAAGCTCTACGGCATCGGCGAGGACGCCTACTC
>NZ_JBFWVQ010000024.1:0-60229 GCF_050246655.1 Pseudonocardia sp. | reverse complement strand
CGCCAACACGCCCGGGTGGCTGCGGGCCGACATCGGCGCGGCCAACGGCCACGGCAACGCGCGGTCGGTCGCCCGCATCCTGTCCGCGCTGGCGCTCGGCGGCGAGACGAACGGCGTCCGGCTCCTGCGTCCCGAGACGATCGAGCTGATCTTCGAGGAGCAGGCGCACGGCCCCGACCTGTTCCTCGGCCTCCCGCTGCGGTGGGGTATCGGCTACGGCCTCCCCGAGCCCGACGGTGTGCCCTTCGTGCCGGCGGGCAAGGTCTGCTTCTGGGGCGGCTGGGGCGGCTCGCTGATCATCATGGACCTGGAGCGTCGGACGACCATCAGCTACGTGATGAACCAGATGCAGCCCGGCGTGATCGGCTCCGAGGTCTCCGCGGCCTACTGCGCGGTCATCGCCCGCTGCCTCGCGGCGGAGCCCGCGACGCTGCCCGGCTGAGGCCGACGCCGCCGTGGCCGCGTTGACAGCTCTGCGCCGGGCTGCCTACGTTTCGTGCGACGCCGGAGCGGGAGAGCGGTGAGCGTGGACGCCATGAGGTGGGCGGTGACGTGGCGCCGCCACGGCCGGGTCACGGCACACACCCGCAGGCACGTCGATCTCCGTCGCGTCTCCAGCGCGCTCTGTCCCCGCTGAACGGCGCGCGCCGCCGTCCCGTGCACGGCAGGCCGCGCCCAAGGACCGTCCCAGCCCCGGTCCGTTCCCGCGTGCGTGCGGGCGGCGGGGCGCGCAGCCCCTGAGCGACCGGAGACCGACGATGACCGACCTGCTCCCCCTGACGCCTGACGAGCTGCTCACCACGACCCGCGCCGTGCGCAAGCGGCTCGACCTCGACCGCCCGGTGCCGCTGGAGGTGGTGCGCGAGGCACTGGAGGTGGCGCTGCAGGCGCCGTCGGGGAGCAACCGGCAGGGCTGGCACTGGATCGTGCTCACCGACGACGAGCCGAAGAAGCGGATCGCCGAGCTCTACGCCCGCTCGCACCGCGAGGCCTACCGCGGTGCGCCCGAGCCCGCCGACGGGGCTCGCGCCCGGATCATGTCCAGCTCGATCTACCTGCGTGAGGTCATGCACCGCGTCCCGGTGCTGGTCATCGGCGCGATCACGGTGGACGAGGGCGAGCTGCCTCCCGGCAACCAGGCGGGCCTGTGGGGGTCGGTGCTGCCCGCAGCGTGGTCGCTGGCGCTCGCGCTGCGGGCGCGGGGGCTGGGCACGACGTGGACCACGCTGCACCTGCGCTACGAGCGCGAGGCGGCCGAGATCCTCGGCGTCCCGGCAGGCGTCCGCCAGGGCGTGCTGCTGCCGGTGGCCTACACGAAGGGGACGGACTTCCGCGCGGGCCCGCGCGCCGACCTGGACAACGTGCTGCACGTCAACCGCTGGTGAGGCGAGATCCGCGACGCAGGCGGCGCCTCCGCCTGCACGGCCCGGAGGAGACACGGAATGGGAACCTTCAACCCGTCGATGCAGAAGGCCACGCTGGCGTCGGTCGACAGAGATGTGCACGGCCTCATCTCGAAGCGGACCGCCGAGCTGGACGGCGTCAGCGTCACCGAGGTGATCTTCGCGCCGGGTGCGCGGTGGTCGAACGACCTCAAGGCCTACGCGGGCACCGAGCTGTGCGAGCTCCCGCACGTCGCGCTCGTGCTCGACGGGCGCATCGCCGTCCAGATGGCCGACGGCTCGACCGAGGAGTTCGCGGAGGGCGACGTGATGCTGCTTCCGCCCGGCCACGACGCCTGGACGGTCGGTGAGGTGGCCTGCCGGTTCGTGGAGTTCTCGCGCGGGAACGACTACTACGCCTGACCGGCGGCTGCAGAGGCAGCAGAGTCAGCAGAGTCGGCGGCGTCAGTGGTTGTGCCAGGCGTCGTCGTCGTCGACGATCCGGCGCACCTTGCTGGGGAGTCGATGGTCCGCGAGGTCGGCGAGGGTGACGCTCTCCAGGACCCCGCGCACACCTGCGCGCATCGCGACCCAGAGCGCTCGCAGGGTCTCGGCGCCGTCGGGGTAGTGCAGGTCCTGGGGGCGTTCGCCGCGGACGGTGGCCAGCGGTCCGTCGACGGCGCGGACGACGTCGGCGACGGTGGTGTCCCGGGGCGGGCGGCCGAGGCGGTAGCCGCCGTCGACGCCGCGGCGGCTGGCCACGATCCCGGATCGGCGGAGGTCGCAGAGGATGCTCTGGAGGAACTTGGTCGGGATGTCCTGAGCCTGGGCGATGGACTCCGCGCTGCGGTGCTCGTCCGGGGTGCGTGCCAGCTCGACGGCGGCGCGCACCGCGTAGTCTGCCTTGGCTGAGACCCGCACGCGTGCATTGGACCATCCCGGCCGGCGGACGGCCCGCGCACCCGCCCCGGGGCCGGCCGAGGAGCCGGCCCGCCCTCATCGGTCGGGTTCGGCGGCGCGCACCGGGGCGTCGACCTGCTCGGCCAGCGTGACGGCGACGAGCCGGCTCTCGAGGTCGGGGCGGCGGACTCCGGAGCTCGCCACGAGCAGGAACCGGCCGTTCGTGCCGCGGCGACCGGCGGGCAGCTCGATGGTGTCCATCGTCGGCAACCCGTCGCGTTCGACGTCCACGACGCGTCCGTGCCAGACGACCGTGCCGTCGCGGCCCAGCACCGGCCGGTCGGTGCGCCGGGCGTGGGTCGGGTCGAAGCGGCACCCGTCGAGATCGAGCACGTCGGTGATCATGCGTTCGACGGTGGCCACGAGATCGTGGTCCGGTGTGCCGTCCGCGGCCAACCGCGCGGCCGTCGCGACACCGGTCAGGTAGCCCTCCCGGCGCTGCGCGCGGGCCTGCTGCCGTCGGCCCCACTGGGCGATCTCGGTGACCGCGACACCGATCGCCAGCAGCAGGAGCGCGGTCTCGACGTCGACCCGGTCGAGGATGGCGAACCGGTGGTAGGGCTCGGTCAGGAAGAAGTCGAACGCCGCCGCGGCCGAGAGCGCGGCGAGCACCCCGGCCGTCCGGTCGCCCGCGACCCCGACCGCGACGACCACCAGCACCAGCACCAGCGCGGCGCTCGTGTTCGCCAGCACGCCGTGCAGCAGGGCCGCCCCGGCGGCGACGCCGACCGGCCCCGCCACCGCGACGGTGCGCATCACGGCGTTCCTCCGGTCGCTCACCACACCAGCTCACCGCCGGGGTCCGGCCCGCAGCAAGGATCTTGACGCGATCCTGACGGCTCTCGGCCCGGCCGCCACGGCACACTGCCCTGATGCTGCGTCTGAGGATCACCTCGCCGCCGGACCTCACGCCGCCCGTCCTCGACGTCCTCACCGCCGACCCGGCCGTCAGCGAGCTCGCGGTGCTGCGCGGTGCGTCGATCCGCCCGGACGGCGACCTCGTGCTCGCCTGCGTCGCCCGCGAGGCGGCCAACGACGTCGTCGACCGGCTCCGGGAGCTGGAGCTGCCCACGTACGGCAGCATCCACATCGAGCCGGTACGCACCTGGATCTCCCAGGCCGGCCTCGCCGCCCAGCACCTCGCACCCGGAAGCGGTGCCGACAGCGTCGTCTGGGCCGACGTCACGCAGCAGGCCTACGAGGACTCCGAGACCAACTGGACGTTCCTGAGCCTGCTCAGCCTCGCGACGCTGCTGGCCGGGATCGCGATCGTGCTCGACTCGCAGATCCTCGTCATCGGCGCGATGGTGATCGGCCCGGAGTTCGGCGCCGTCGCCGCGCTCGGTGTGGCGCTCGTACGGAGGCGGGGATCGCTGCTGGTCGCGGCCGCCCGCACGCTGGCGTTCGGGTTCGCCGTCGCCATCCTCGTCACCACGCTCGCGGCGCTGGTCGGGCGCGGGCTCGGGTGGGTGACCGTCGGGGACGTCACCGCCGCCCGGCCCGGGACCGGGTTCATCTACACGCCCGACCGCTGGTCCTTCCTGGTCGCGCTCATCGCCGCATCGGCAGGCGTCCTGGCCCTCACGTCCGCCCGGGTCGGCGCCCTGTCCGGCGTGTTCATCTCAGTCACGACGATCCCCGCCGCGGCCAACATCGCTCTCGGGATCGCCTTCGGGCTCGGCGACGAGATCCGGGGAAGCCTGCTCCAGCTCGTGATCAACCTGTCCGGCATGGCGGTCGCCGGCTGGCTCACCCTCGCCGTCGAGCAGGCCGTCTGGGCACGGGTCTCCCGCTATCGCGCACGGCTGACCGCGCGGCTGCGCGGCGGGTGAGCCTGCGACCGGCCGTCCCGGTCCCGCGATCCGGTGATCGCTGCGGCCGCCAGCGCGGCTCGGGACGCCGGAACCTGGACGAGTGCGCACCGCACCGTGAGGATGCGCAGGTGCGCGTCCGCCTCGCCGAGCTGCTGACCGGGTTCTCGGCGATCGCCGACCTGGGGATGGGGCTGCCGGCGGGTGAGGCGGCGCGGACGGCCCTTGTCGCGCTGGAGCTGGCCCGGTCGCAGGGGTGCGCCGAGCCCGAGGTCGCCGACGTGCTGCATGCGGCGCTGCTGCAGCACATCGGCTGCACCGCGTACTCGCACGAGGCGGCACTGCTGTTCGCCGACGAGACCTCGGTCAAGCGGACGAGCCTGGCCACGGACTTCACCCGGCCGCGCGAGGTCCTGCTCGGCTACCTGCCGACGATCACCCGGGAAGCGCCCCGGGGACAGCGGCTGCGGACGGTGCGATCGGCGCTCCTGCACTCGAGGGCGCTGACCGAGGGGTACCGGCGCGCCAACTGCGAGGTGGCGTCGGTGATCGCGGCGCGGCTCGGGCTGAGCGCGAGCGTTCAGGCCGGGCTCCTGGACAACTTCGAGTGGTGGAACGGCGGCGGCGGCCCGCGGGGCCTGCGCGGCGAGGCGATCTCCCTGGTGTCGCGCCTGGTGAACGTCGCAGGGTACGGGGTGTTCTTCGACCGGATCGGCGGGCCGGACTGCGCGCGACAGGCGGTGGCGCAGCGCTCCGGCGGCTACCTCGATCCCGGGCTCGCCGCGGCGTTCGTCGACCGGGCCGACGCGCTGCTGGCCGCCACCGACGCGGGGGATGTCTCCGACCGGCTGCTCGCCGCGGCCCCCGGGCCGCCCGTCGTCGTGGCTGACGAGGCGCTCGACGAAAGCCTCCGGATCTTCGGCGAGGCGGTCGATCTCAAGTCGCCGTTCCTGCACGGCCACTGCACGGGGGTGAGCGCGCTCGCGGCGGGTGCCTGCGCCCGGCTCGGACTCGCCGGGGCCGACGTCACCCTCGCCCGGCGGACCGGCCTCGTGCAGGACATCGGCCGCGTCGCGGTGCCCAACGGCATCTGGGAGCACTGCGGGCCGCTGGGCAGCGACGCCTGGTCGCAGGTGCGGCTGCACGCCTACCACGGCGAGCAGATGCTGCGCCGCTGCGCGCCGCTGGCCGACCTGGCCCCGCTCGCGGGCATGCACCACGACCGCCTCGACGGCTCCGGCTACCACCGCGGCGCGGCCGCCGCCCAGCTGCCGACGATCGCCCGGGTGCTCGCCGCGGCCGACGTCCTGCAGGCGCTGCGCGCCGACCGGCCCCACCGGCCTGCGCACCCGCCGGAGCGGGCCGCCGCTGTGCTGCGGGCGGAGGCAGGCGCGGGCCGGCTGGACGCGGACGCCGTCGAAGCCGTGCTGGCGGCCGCCGACGGCGCGCCGCGCGCCCGTCGAGCCCGCCCGGCGGGGCTCACCGAGCGGCAGGTCGAGGTCCTCGGCCTGATGGCCCGGGGCCTGTCGAACAGGGCGATCGGCGAGGCGCTCTCGATCTCGCCGCGCACCGCCGAGCACCACGTGCAGGACGTCTACGCCCGGATCGGGGTGTCCAGCCGGGCCGGTGCCGCCCTGTTCGCGATGCAGCACGGGCTGCTCCCGAGCGGGTAGGTAGCTCTACCCATGCGCCCCACGACGTCGCGGCGCCACCCTTGGCCGCACCCCCGGCCGACCCGGCCGGACCGACCCAGGGAGCGGGCATGAGCGACAACAAGGCGATCATCCGGCGGTTCATCGACGAGTACCAGACCGGCGGCGACAAGATCGTCCTCCGGGAGACGGTCTCCCCGCGGCTGGTCAACCGCACGCCGCTGCAGCCGGACGCGCAGGGCGGCGTCGAGGAGGTCGAGCAGATCTTCGACATGTTCCACGCGGCGTTCGCGGACTTCCGCGTCGAGGTGCTCGACCAGCTCGCCGAGGGCGACAAGGTGATGACCTACAAGGTGTTCAGCGGCACGCACACCGGCGAGTTCCAGGGGATCGCGCCGACCGGCCGCGCGGTGCGCTTCGACGTCATGGACATCGTGCGGCTCGACGGCGGGCAGATCGTCGAGCACTGGGGCATGGTCGACCAGCTCGGCCTGTTGCGCCAGCTCGGCGTGCTCGGCTGATCCACGGCCCGTCCGGCTCTTGCCCGGGCCCACCTCCCCGACCAGGGTCGACGGCGACGGGCTCCGCTCCCGGGAGAGGAGGACGACCATGCTCGCCGAGGTCGGTCTGGGACTGTCGGTCGTGCTCGCGGGCCTGTGGTCGGGTCTCCTGCTCGCCGTCGCCACCCTGCTGCACCCGATGTACGCAGCGCTCGACGGCCGGGAGTTCGCCGTCGAACTGCAGCGGTTCCTCCCGGTCGCTCGGAAGTCACCGACGAACTGGGTGTCGGTGATCGGTCTGATCGTCTTCCCTGTCCTCGCCCTCGTCGCGCTGGCCGGCGACCCGACCGGGGCGCCGTTCGTGCTCACCGCCCTCGGGCTGGTGTGCACCGTCGCCGGGCCGCTGCTCGTGTCGCGGCTGCTGGCCGAGCCGAACTACGCCGTCATCCTCGGCTGGGACCCGGCCACGATGCCTGTCGGGTGGGAGGCGGTGCGGCGGCGGTACTTCCTCTGGAACTGGGTGCGCGGGGCGTTCACCTGGGTCGCCTTCGGCCTGTTCCTCGCCGCCGCCTATGCCCACCTCAGCCGGTGAGCGTGCGCGGGGCCCGCGGCTGGGCCCGCTTCCTGCTCGGGTTCGTGCTGCTCTACGCCGTCCTGGCGGGGCTCGCCGAGCTCGACCCGACCGGCGCGTCCGGGGTGGCGATCTTCGGTGCGGTGCTGCTGGCGGCGATGGTCGTCCACCGGGGCGGCCTGCGCGCGGTCGGCCTGGGCCGGCCCGCGCCGCGGGCGCTCGGCGTCGCGTTCGGGGTGTCGCTGCTGGTGCTGCTCGTCTATCCGCTCACGACGGCCGTCACCGGGGCCCAGTTCAGCCTGCGGCCCGGCTGGGTGTGGCTTCTCGTCGGGGTGTTCGCCATGCACGGGCTGGCCGAGGAGCTGGTGTGGCGCGGCTACGCGTTCGCCCGGCTGCGCGAGGGCCGGTCCTTCGGGCGGGCGGTGGTGGCGACGATGCCGCTGGTCGCCGCGACGCACATCCCGATCATCGCCGGATCCGGGCTCGCCGTCGGGCTCGCCGCGATGCTGGTCGCGGCGGTGACGGCGCTGCCGCTGGCGTACCTGTACGAGACCGGCGGCAACACGGTGTGGGCCCCCGCGGTCGTGCACACCGCGATCGACAGCTTCAAGCTCGTCACCGTCGCGCCGGAGTCGGTGATGACGTTCTCCCTGTTGCTGGCCGCCGTCAGCCTCACGGTCCCGCTGCTCGCCGTGGCCGTCCCGCGGCGCGTCCTCGTGCCGGACAGGGCTGGCGAGGGGGTCCGGTCCGCGGCAGTGTCGACGCGGGAGGTGTCGACGCGGGAGGTGTCGATGTCGAACGTGTACGAGCTACCCGACGGCCTGGTGGAGCCGACCGACGACGGCGCGGCGGACCACCTGCTCGGCGCCGGCGTGCCGCCCCTGGCCCTGCCCTCGACGCAGGGCGGGAGCGTCCGGGTCGACCGGGCGCCGGAGGGTCTGCACCGCCTGGTCCTCTACGCCTATCCCCGGACGGGGCGGCCCGGAGAGGCCCTACCCGACGGCTGGGACCTCATCCCCGGAGCCCGCGGGTGCACGCCGCAGGCGTGCGCCTTCCGAGACCATGCCGCCGAGCTGACCGCCGCCGGTGCCGCCGTCGCCGGCGTCTCCACGCAGACGACGGACTACCAGCGCGAGGTGGCCGAGCGGCTGCACCTGCCGTTCCCGCTGCTGTCCGACGTCGACGGCCGCCTCACCCGAGCGCTCCGCCTGCCGACGTTCGAGGCCGCGGGCGCGACCCTGCTGAAGCGCCTCACCCTGGTTGTGCACGACGGGCGGGTCGAGCACGTGTTCTACCCGGTGTTCCCGCCGGACCGCCACGCCGCGGCGGTCCTCGCCTGGCTGGCCGCCCACTGAGTTCCTCGTCGTCAGCCGGACCGGGGGGTGGCCGGATCGTCCGTCGCGGCCGACCCCGCCCAGGCCACGGCCGCATCGAGATCGTCAGGGTCGAACCAGCGCACCTGCGGGTGCACGATCCGCCCGGCCAGGCCCGCCGCCTGCGGCGCGAGCCGACCGCCGACGACGACCGCGAGCCGTCCGACGCGGCGGTGGTGCGTGCCGACGAAGCCGAGGTGGCGCAGGAGGGCCCCGAGCGTCGCCCACCCGGGGAAGTGCGGCGCCCGCACGACCAGTCCCGGCAGGTCCGGGTGCTCGTCGAGCCACGGGTCGACGACCGCGGCCAGCGCCTGCACGTCCTCGACGCGCAGGGCCCCGGCCGCCTCGACGACGACCACCCCGCTGTCCGGGACCAGCCGCGCGGTGACGTTCCCGCCGGCCGGCAGCGCGACGAGCCAGGCCTGCGCCGCGGCCCGCTGGTGCCCGCGGAACGTGCGCAGCGGGTAGGGCAGTACGGCCGCGGCGGCCGCGGTGGCCCTCCGGATCCACGCGACGTCGGTCACGACCGCGCACCCGTCGAACGAACGGATCGCCCGCACGCCGTCCCGCACGTCCTGCACCAGCGCGGCGGGTGTCAAGCCGCGGAAGTCCGGCGCCACCTCGACGAGGAACCGGCCCCGCCGGCCCTCCCGGGTCAACTCGTCCACCAGGGGGTCGACCACGCTCGCGTAGTCCTGCGCGGTCAGCGTCCCACTGGCGCGCACGCCGATCACGCCATCGGGCACGTCGCCGAGCTTCTCGATCATCGGGTCCTCCTCCGTCTCGATCGGGCGGCGCCCGCCTAGTCGCCCTGGCGGGCACGCAGCCGCAGATAGCTGCGCAGGACCAGCAGAGCCACCACGGCGACGAGCTGGCCGCCGAGGATCACCCGGTTGACGTCGACCGCAGGGCGCCACGTCACGGTCCCGTCGCGCAGGACGAAGGCGCCGACCGGTCGCACACCCAGCCCGTAGCCCCCGCCCGAGCCGGAACCGGTCGACCCGCCGTCGTCGGGTCCGCCCTCACCGGCCCCGGCACCGCCGCCGCCGACGATCCGGGCCACGGGGACGATCGTCACCCCGTCGCGCTCGATCGGCTCGCCGAACACGCGTCGCACGGTCAGCGCGTCGCCGGAACGGGTCACCACCTCCGTCGCGTCCATCGTCGCTCCTCCGGTTCGTCGGCGCGCCGCGCCACCGTACTCGCGCGGCGAGGTCACCGTCGGCGACTCCGGACGCGGCCACGAGAGCACACCGGCCTGCGACGCGCGGGCCGTTGGCACCTGGCTACTCTGGCCTGGACGGACAGCTGCCTTGCACGTCAGGATCGTGCAGTCCGGCGTCGCGAGGGGAGGCGGCGTGGAGCCGGAGATGTTCGGCCCGTACCGGCTGGACCGCCTGATCGGTCGCGGCGGGATGGGCGCGGTCTACCACGCCCACGACACGCAGTCCCAGCGGATGGTCGCGCTGAAGCTCCTGCCCGGGCACCTCGGGCACGACGAGGCGTTCGTCCTGCGGTTCAAGCGGGAGGCCCAGCTCGCGGCTTCGCTGAGCGACCCCCATGTCATCCCGATCCACCGGTTCGGCGAGATCGACGGCGTTCCGTACATCGACATGCGCTTCGTCGCCGGACGGGACCTGAAGGCGATACTGCACGACGAGGGCACGATGCCCGCCGCGCGAGCGGTGAACATCATCGGCCAGGTCGCCCAGGCGCTCGATGCGGCGCACGTCAGCGGTCTGGTCCACCGTGACGTCAAGCCGTCGAACATTCTGGTCGCCGGTGGCGGGGGAGAGGACTTCGCCTACCTCACCGACTTCGGGGTGGCACGGGTGGCGGGCGGCGACGTCGAGGTGACCGGTCCCGGGGTGGCCGTCGGAACGCTCACCTACATGGCACCCGAGCAGTTCGAGGGCGGCCTGGACGGTCGATCCGATGTCTACGCGCTGGGTTGCGTGCTCTACGAGATGCTCGCCGGGCGACCGCCGTTCACCGGCGAGAGCGCCCCCGAGCTCATGTTCGCGCACCTGAAGTCGCCCCCACCACGTCCGTCGGACTACGCGGCCGTGCCGCTGCTCTTCGACGACGTCGTTGCGCGGGCCCTGGCGAAGGAGCCGGAGAGTCGCTACCCCACGGCGGGCGCGCTCGCACACGCGGCGAGGGCGGCGATCTCGTCGGGCGGGCCGGTCTCGTCCCCGACGGCGGATCCGCCCGGGACCGCAGGTCACCAGGACACACCGACCGTCGTGATCAACTCGCCTGCGCCGCCTCACGTCCGCGAATGGCCGTTGGTCAGCCCGTCGGGTGCGACGGCCTTCGTCCCCAGCCGGGCCCGCGTGGACGGCTTCCCGACCGTGCAGGCCATGCGGCTCCCGCTGCACCCGGCATTTCGCTTCGTGACCGGTCCACTGCGCCCCGGTGGGCCGATCCCGCTGATCGACAACCAACCGGCGGTGGACGGGCTGCGTGACCGGATTCGCTACTCGCCGGGCGGCGCAGTCCTCGTCACCGGATTCACCGGCGTCGGGAAGACGACCGTCGTGGACCGTGCGCTGCATGAGCTGCACACCGCGCTCGCGGGCGCCGACGAGCCGGTTCCACTCGTCGTGGTGTGGATGAACGTCGCCCGCCCGATGTCCCCCGACGCCCTGCTCGTCACTCTCATCCGAAGGCTGCACGACGTCCTCCACAGAGCGGGAGTGCTGGAACGCGTCGAACCGGTGGCGCGCGACGTGCTCCTTCGGGCTTATCGGCGGACGTCGGCCGCGCACAAGCAGGTGCTGATGGAGAACCGGGAGGACGGCGGCGAGTTGGCGTTCCCGCTCGGGGGCGCCGGCGCGGCCGGCAAGGTCAACCGACGCCGGACGTCGGGGCGGCAGGAGGAACTCGTCGAGCGCGACTACACCTTCGAGGACATGGAGCACGATCTCCGCAGCGTCCTGGAGGACCTGTCGACGGAGGTATCCACGCCGTCGGCGGGCCTTCTGGCTCGGCTGTTCCGGCGAGCGCCGCCGCGATGGTCGGGCCGGCTGGTCGTCGTCCTCGACGAACTCGACAAGCTCACGGGCGCCGACGGGGGTCGCCAATCGCTGGAACGCATGCTCGCGGCGCTCAAGAACGTCTTTGCGGCAAGCCGTGTGCACTTCGTCTTCGTCGGGGGCGCAGATGTGCTCGACGAGGCACGGAGCGCGCGGGGGCGGGGCAGCAGCATCTACGACGGCGTGTTCGGCAGCATGCCGTACATCCGTTGCCTCTCCGCCGATGCCCCGCGGCGCATGCTGTCGGCTGTGCTCGTCGCCGAGACCGCCCCGGCTCAGCTCGACGGGCTGTGCGACTACCTGGAGTACCGTTCGCGCGGACGGCCGCGGGACCTGCTGGAGGCCATGCAACGGCTCGTCGTGTGGGCGGCAGACGGTCCCAGCCTGGCCGTGGACGATCGGGAGGCGGCCGCCGTGTCGTTCTTCGGCGGGCTGCACAAGCGCATCGACGTGCTCCTTGCCGAGCCGGGCCCGGTCGGTCCGCTCGATCACGACATCGACCGCGACCGCCGTCGGTTCGGCCTCTATCTGCTCGCCGACTGGGCCCTTCGCCGCGGCAACGGAACGTTCACGGCGGACGACCTGCTGGCCGATGCGGCGGGTCGGCCGGATCCGTGCGTTCTGCCTGACGAGCTCGTGCGGGAGCTGCTCGACAAGCTGGCCCGGCCGGATGTCGCCGTGCTCGAACGTGTGACGATCGAGGGTGCAGCGCAGACGGTCGTCGACTACCCCCAAGCCGAGGACGCCGTGTTCCGCCTGGCGTCGGACGTCTTGGCAGCGGCCCGCGGCAGCGGGCAAGCGGTCGCCACGATCGCCCAGGTCGGCGGCGGACGCTACCGGCTGCTGCAGGAGCTGGGCCGGGGGGCTCTGGGTCGGACCTATCGCGCCTACGACGAGCACGGCCGCCGCACGGTGGCGATCAAGTTGCTCGACCTACCGGCCGCCGCCGGTGACGAGCTCGCCCGTCAGCGCTTCCTGCGCGAGGCCGAGCTCGCCCAGCGGCTCACGCACTGCGGCCTCGCCGCAACGTACGGAAGCTTCGAGGAACCGAACGGTCTGCTCGGGCTGGTCTCCGAACTTGTTGTCGGTCAGTCTCTCGAGGACCTGCTCGCCCAACGCCCGATGCCAGCATCCGAGGCGGTCGGGATGGCGCGGGAGCTCGTCGACCTGCTCATCTACCTGCGCGCCGAGGGGGTGGTGCGGCTGGACCTCAAGCCGTCCAACATCGTGCTGCGGGCCGGTGCGGGCGCGCTCCTCACCGATCTCGGGATCGCCCGCAGACTGGCGGAACCGCAGTCGGAACGGATCACGGCGGCCGGCGCCATCCTCGGCACCCCACGCTATGCGGCGCCGGAGCAGCTGAGGGGTGAGGAGGTGGACGGCCGGGCGGCGGAGTACTCGCTGGGACTGGTCCTCTACGAGGCGCTCACCGGCGTACCGGCGCGGCCCGATGCGTCGAGCTCATCGGCGATCATGGCCGCGGTATCGGGGGAGCGGGTCGACGTCGAGGGTCTCGACTGCTCGCCGCAGCTTCGCGGCATCCTCGAGAAGCTGTTGCGTTTCGACCGCAACGAGCGCTTCGAGACGCCCGAGGCGATCGCGGCGGCTCTGCATGCGACACCGGAGGCAGCCACGCGATCGGCGTCCTGACGTCACCAGGGAGGGTCGCCGTCAGGACCGCAGCCGGATCTCGGCCACCAGTTGCGCGTGGTCGGACACGATGCGGTCGCGCCGGTCGTCGCTGAGCTGGCTGTCGACGAGGTGGTCGTTGAAGTAGCGCAGGTCGACGGCATCCGCGATCCGGGCCGGGTTGCGTTCGTAGAACTCCTGGCTGACGAGGATGTGGTCGAGGTTGTCGTAGTGGCCGCTGAAGATGTGGGTGTAGCTGACGTCGCGACCGGTGCGACGGCTCACCAGTTCGTGCGCCGAGTACAGCAGCCGGTCCCAGTAGGCCCGCCGCAGCTCGGGCTGCTGCGGCGGGGGCCAGAAGCGCGAGGGCGCATCTCCCATGACCACGTCGGTGGTGACCGCGCGGGTGCCGTCGTTGAGGTCGCCGAGCACGATCGCCGGCTGGTCGTTGTCGACGATCTCGGCGAGCAGCAGGAGCCGCAGTGCCACGGCCTCCGCGGCCCGCCGGACGAGCGACCGTGCCTTGCCCAGCGCCTCCTCCCGCGGATCGTGGTCGACCGCGTCCGGCCGCACCGTCGGCCGCTTCGACTTGAGGTGCACCACGAACACCGTGCACGTCGTGCCCGCCGCCTCGTCGAGGACGACCCGGGCACGCAGCACCGGGCGGCTGAACGTGCCACCCGGCAGCGCGATGCCGTCCGCGGGCGCGTCGACGCCGTCGGGGAAGAGCTCGATCGGCTCGGGGTCCTCGGCCAGCGGCAGCCTGGACGCGAACCCGACGCGCGGACCGCTCAGGCCGTCCGCACCCGGCGCCACGACGGTGTCGTCGGGGCCGAACCGGCCGGAGCGGGTGCACACCTCACGCAGCGCCTCGACGTGGAAGACCTCCTGGAAGCCGACCACGTCGGCGTCCATCCGCCGCAGCTGCTCGGCGATCCAGTCGGCCTTCTTGTCGAACTCCGCTGCCGTGTACGGCGGCGTGTCGTCGTAGTAGCGCTCGCCCACCCGGGCGAGGTTGAGCACGTTGAAGGTCCCGATCTTGACGTTCACAGGCGGCTCCCCCCGGTTCCAGCCCGACCGCCGAGACGCTATCGCCGTTGCGGGCGGTCCCGGTGCCGCCGGACGGGTTGGCGTCGGTCGACCACGCCTCGCCGTCGGTACCCGGCCCGCTCAGGTCGCCGAGAGCCCACGCAGGACGATGTCGAGGCCGCGTCGGAACTCCTCGTCGGGCGGTACCGACCGGGCGTCGGCGGCCGTGCGCGCGAGCAGGGGGTACTCGTCGGGGGACAGCTCCGACATCACGATCGTGCCGGGCCCCGACAGCGCGGCGAAGTGCTCGTTCTGCAGGAACCCGAGCAGGTAGCCGATCAGCGTGCGCTGGGCGAGCACCCGGTCGGTGCCGTCGAGGCCGCCCTCGGTGAGCGCCGACAGCATGGCCTCGATCAGGCGCAGCGAGCCCGGCGCGGCCTGCCGGTGCCGCAGCACGAGCGGAACCACCGCGGGATGCCGGGCCACCGCGACCCGCACGCGGTCCAGCAGCACCCGGATGCGTTCCTGCCATCCGGCGTCCGGCAGTGACAGGTCGACCGAGCGGAACACGTGGTCGACCACCAGCAGTTCGAGCGCCTGCCGGTCGGCGACATAGCGGTACAGGCCCATCGTGGCCACGCCGAGCTCGCGCGCGACCGACCGCATCGTGAGCGCCGCGAGCCCGTCGCGATCGACGACGGCCAGTGCGGCGCCGACCAGCTGGTCGGCGGTGAGCGAGCGAGGCCGGGGCACGGCTTGACAGCGTACTAGGTACGCGCATACTGGATGAGACGTAAGCGTACTTCGTACACCTAAGGAGTCTCCGATGCAGCATCCCGCCGTCGTCGCCCCTCGCACGCTGGACACCGTGGCCGGCGCGCGAGTGCCGGTACCTCATCCCGACCACCTCGTTCACCTGCAGTTTCGCCGGTTCGCCGGGTGTCCCGTGTGCAACCTGCACCTGCGTTCGTTCGTCAACCGGCTCGCGGACATCGAGGCGGCCGGCGTCCGCGAGGTCGTGTTCTTCCACTCGAGCGCCGAGGCGCTGCGCACCTACACGTCGGACCTGCCACTCGACGTGATCGCCGATCCCGACCGCGTCCTCTACCGGGAGTTCGGCGTGGAGTACGGGGCGCGAGCCCTGCTCGACCCGCGCGGCTGGCCGACCATCGTGCGGGCCGTCGCGCAGGAGCTGCGGGCCATCCGCCGCCGCGAGCGTCCCGCCCCGCCGACCACCCCGGAGGGCGGCCGGCTCGGCCTGCCCGCCGACTTCCTCGTCGCGCCCGACGGGCGGGTTCTGGCCGCCAAGTACGGCGCCCATGTCGACGACCAGTGGTCGGTCGACGAGCTGCTCGCGCTCGCACCGGTGACGGAGTGGGACCGCACGTGATGACCGGAGGGTCTGGTCAGCACCCCGGGGCCCGGGGCAGAGCTCCGCTTCGGATGTCCCGCCAGCGCCCCGCGGCAGCACCGGCGGGAACGTTCCGCTAGGCTTGGCTTATACCCCCCGGGGTACTAGGCAGGGAGCGGGAGATGAACGTCGACACGACAGCGCTGGCCGACGTACTCGGACGACTGCGTCGAGTGCAGGGCCAGATCGGCGGGATCGTCCGCATGATCGAGGAGGGTCGCGACTGCTCGGACGTGGTGACCCAGCTCGCGGCGGCGTCCCGGGCGCTCGACCGCGCCGGGTTCAAGATCATCGCTACGGGGATGCGTCAGTGCATGGTCCAGGAGGCGGAGGGAACCCGCCCGATGGACGTCGAGGAGCTCGAGCGCCTGTTCCTCTCCCTCGCGTAGTCCGGTCAACACGCGGAGATCGCGCATGTGCGACCACATCTTCATCGGCAGATACCCTACGGGGTAGGGAAGAGGAAGTCGTGACCGAGGTTCTCACCATCGAGACGTCCAGCCTGGGTGACCGCAGCTACATCGCCCACGACGGCGAGACCGCGGTGGTCGTCGACCCGCAGCGCGACATCGACCGGGTGCTCGCACGTGCCGCCGAGCACGGAGTGCGGATCGCGGGGGTGCTGGAGACGCACGTGCACAACGACTACGTCAGCGGGGGCCTGGAGCTGGCGCGCGCCACCGGTGCCGACTACGTGCTCCCGGACGGGAGCGGCGCGGAGTTCGCCCACATCGCGGCCGCCGACGGGGACGTGCTGGAGTACGGCCGCCTGCGCGTCCGGGTGCTGCACACGCCCGGGCACACCCACCATCACGTCAGCTACGCGCTCGCTGACGCCGGCGGCGAGGTGACGGCGGCGTTCACCGGCGGCTCGCTGCTGTACGGGTCGACGGGCCGGACGGACCTCGTCGGACCGGGCTCCACCGTCGAGCTGACGCATGCCCAGTACCACTCGGTGCGCCGGCTCGCCGACGAGCTGCCCGCGGACGCTGCGGTGCTGCCGACCCACGGCTTCGGCAGCTTCTGCTCGGCCACCCCGACCAGCGGCGACTCCTCCACCCTCGCCGAGCAGGCCCGCACGAACCCGGCACTGACCCTTGCCGAGCAGGACTACGTCGACACGCTCCTCGCCGGCCTGGACGCCTACCCCGCGTACTACGCGCAGATGGGCCCGCTGAACCGTCGCGGCCCGGCCCCGGTCGACCTGTCGATGCCCGAGCCGGTGCGGCCCGTGGAGCTGCGGCGGCGGATCGAGGCCGGCGAGTGGGTGGTGGACCTGCGGGCGCGCACCGCGTTCGCCGCGGGCCACCTGGCCGGCTCGCTGGGGTTCGAGCTGTCGCTGAACTTCGTCACCTATCTCGGCTGGCTCTACCGCTACGGCACGCCCCTCACCCTGATCGGCGAGTCCTCCGAGCAGGTCGCCGACGCCCGCCGCGAGCTGGTGCGCATCGGCATCGACGAGCTCGCCGGCGCTGCGGTCGGCGACATCGAGACCCTCGCCGACGGCCGGCAGCTGCGTTCCTACCCGGTCACCGACTTCGCCGGGCTCGCCGACGCCCGCGCCCGGCGCCCGGTGCACGTCCTCGACGCCCGCCGCCGCGACGAACGCGCCCGTGGGCACGTCGCCGGATCGCAGCACATTCCCCTGCACGAGCTCGCCGTCCGGATCGACGAGGTGTCCGACGGCGAGGTCTGGGTGTACTGCGGCTCCGGCTACCGCGCCGCGATCGCCGCGTCGGTTCTCGACCGCCCGGGCCGGCAGGTCGTCCTGATCGACGACTCCTACGCCAACGCCGCCGCGGCCGGCCTGGAGACCGCACAGGCGGCCGCCGCAACCGGCCGCTGACGTCCTGTGTGCCCGGCCGAAATGTCCGACCACCTATCAGATCCGAAGGGTTCGCCGTGACCAGCACGTGCTCGGGCCGTATCGACCCCGCCACCGCCCGGGCCTGGCTCGACCGCCCCGATGCGGTCACCGTTCTGGATGTCCGCACCCCTTCCCTGCAACCGCAGCCCGCGCGACCGGACAGCTGCCGAGGTCTTCGGCGCCCTCCACGCTGGGCGGGCGGTATGACCACCCGACGCCGGCGGAAGGCCGCGGTGACCGCCGCCGTCGGGTCGGGCCTGCTCATCGCGGTAGCGCCCGGTCTGCTCGGCGGTGGCGGGTCGGTTCTCGCCCTCGGCGGGATCAGCCGCGGCGACCGGTCGGCCGTCCCGGCGCATGGCCAAGCCCGGCGAATCCTCGATGAGCGCTACGCCCGCGGCGAGTTGACCACCGAGGAGTACCGCGAGCGGCTGCGCACGCAGGAGGAGCCACGATGATCCCACCGATCAGCCGCCGTCGTGCCCTGCAACTCGGCGGCCTCGGCCTCGCGGCGACCGTGGTCGGTGGTGCGGGTCTGGCAGCGGCCGCCGGCTCCCGATTCTCGCCGACACCCGGCGCCGAGCTCTCCGAGCCGGCCGTCCTGCGCAGCACCGGAGGCCTGCTGCAGGTCCGCCTGGAGGCCGCTGAGCAGCGAGTACCGCTCGCCGGCGGCGAGGCCACGATCCTCGGCTACAACGGCGGCCTGCCCGGCCCGACGCTGCGTCTGCACCCCGGCGACCGGCTCCGCGTCGACCTCGCGAACCGGCTGGGTGAGGCCACCAACCTGCACGTGCACGGGCTGCACGTGTCGCCACAGGGGAACGGCGACAACTCGTTCCTGGCTGTCCAGCCGGGCGACACCTTCGCCTACGAGTTCCGGCTCCCGCCCGACCACCCGCCGGGCGTGTACTGGTACCACCCGCACCACCACGGCACGGTCGCCGATCAGATCTTCGGCGGCCTCTACGGCGCGATCATCGTCGACGATCCCGTCTCGATCCCGGTCACCCGTGAGCGCGTCCTGGTCGTCTCCGACATCTCTGTCGACGACACCGGGAGGATCCAGCAGCCCTCGCCGATGGCGCAGATGATGGGCCGCGAGGGCGAACTCGTCCTCGTCAACGGCCAGAGACGGCCCCGCCTGCACGCCGGCCCCCGCGACCGCGAACGCTGGCGCATCGTCAACGCCTGCACCGCCCGCTACCTGCGCCTCCGCCTCGACGGCCAGCAGATGCAGCTGCTCGGCATCGACTCCGGGCACTTCGCCGAGCCGCGTGCCGTCGAGGAGTTCGTGCTCACCACCGGCAACCGCGCCGACCTGCTCGTCACCACCGCTGCGGGCACGGCCGAGCTGCGCGCGCTGCCCGTGGACCGCGGCGGCATGACCGGCATGATGGGCGGCATGATGGGCGGCCGAGGCCCGGGCGGAACCGCCTTCCCCACCGAGGAGCCGGTCACCCTGGCCGACCTGGAGGTCGCCGGCCCCGCCGCAGTGCCGCTCCCGGCCGTCCCCGCCCGCGCCGCCGCACGGGATCTTCGTGCCGAACCCGTCGCCACCCGCCGGCGGATCACCTTCGCCATGGGCATGGGCGCCGGCATGGGCATGGGAATGACCTTCACGATCGACGGCAAGCGGTTCGACCCCGACCGGATCGACCAGCTCGTCGCCGCCGGGACCGTCGAGGAGTGGACCGTCGTCAACACCAGCCCCATGGACCACCCGCTGCACCTGCACGTCTGGCCGATGCAGCTCATCGCCCGTACGGGCCGTCCCGTCACCGAGCCGACCTGGCAGGACGTCGTGAACGTCCCCGCCCGCAGCGACGTCACCCTCCGCGTCGCCTTCGACCACTTCACCGGCCGGACCGTCTACCACTGCCACGTCCTCGACCACGAGGACCGCGGCATGATGGCCGTTCTCGAAGCACGTTGATCGGTGTGAGGCTGTGGCGAAGGCGCCGCCCGGAGCTTCTCCGGCACGATCATCGGATCCCCACCGAGCCCAGCGGCCCCTCTACCAGCAACCATCCTCTCGGATCCGGTCCCGTCGGGCAGCTGATCTTGTCTCAGGCCTGGCTGGGAGAGCTGTACGCCGGTCGGCTTCCGGGCGTGGGCGTGGGCGTGGCGCCGGCGGGCGCGTCAGCGGCCCTCCGTGGCTCCGGGCGTCGCACCGTCCGCGGAGGGCACCAGCTGTTCGATGGTGTGCAGCGCCTGGGCGCTCGCCCAGGACAGATCCTTGCCTGCACCCTGAGCCATGGATCGTTGCACGGGGCCGGCGCCGAGGGCTCGTTCGAGCGAGGCTCGGGCGTCGGCCAGTCGCCGGGCCTCGTCCCCGTAGGTGCCCTTGAGGTTGTGGGCGTGCAACGCGCCGAGGAGCTGGGCAGCTGCGTCGTGGGCGCCGACGCGCGAACAGCTCGGTGACATTGCGCAACGAGGTCACCAGGTGGGTCAGGTTCCCGCGTCGCTGCCAGTCCGCGACGAGACGCGGAAACGCGCGCAGCGCCCGGTCCGGATCGGCTGACCGCCCGTAGACGGAAGCGGCGGACACCCGCGCCACTCCGCCGAGGAAACGGTTGCCGACTCCGTCGGCCAGCTCGATCGCCGCCTCGAACGCCGCCACCGCGAGGTCGGGATCGGCTCGGGCGTGTGCCTCCCCTTCGGCGTAGTGGAACCAGGCCTGGTCCGACGGTGCATGGTCGGACCGCTCGCACCTGCCGAGCACATCCAGCGCGGTGCCTGCGTCGGTGCCGTAGGCCAGGGCGAGCGCCTCGTCGACGTGGCCCAGGGCGACGGCATGGCTGTCACCGGCCTTCCGTCCGACGTCCTGAAGCCGACGTCCCAGACACCGACAGCGGACCAGGTCGCGATGGCGGTGCAGTTGGTGCACGAGTACCTGGCCGAGCTGTGAACCGGATGCTCGCCGCGCTGGCGGTCGGGCCCTGCGGTGCTCGGCGGTGTAGATCATGAGGATCAGCCCGGGTTCGGTGGTGATGGCGAGTTCCACGTAGGCGAGGACGAGTTGGCCGACGAGTTCCTGCAGGCCGGGGTCGTGCGGGTCCCGCCCGGCTCCGGCGCGCATGATCGCGACGCGCGTCTCGGCGAAGAGGTCCCAGTCGGGGTAGAACTCCCGCGAGGCGGAGTCGAGGAACTGAAAGCGGGCGAGGTTCGGGTCCGGCCGCCGTCACCGATGAATGGTGAGGGAGAACGCGCGGCCGAGGGCGTTGGTGGCGAGCAGATCCTGCTGCGAGTTGCGCACGAAGGCGACACCGTCGGTGATACTCGCGCGATCGCGTAATCGCTTCCTACGACAGTCCTTGCGTCCGTCATTCACAGGC
Source organism: Pseudonocardia sp. (assembly GCF_050246655.1). Lineage (GTDB taxonomy): Bacteria > Actinomycetota > Actinomycetes > Mycobacteriales > Pseudonocardiaceae > Pseudonocardia. Next base: position 39,674 of record NZ_JBFWVQ010000024.1, on the reverse strand, counting down.
AGCAACTCGAAGTGCTGCAAGAGGCACTGGCAGACTAGTTTGAGCGCTGGGCCTCACCCGTCAATATCCGCACATCGAAGATGGTCGCATCGTGCACGGAGTTCGCATGGCCGATCAGGGGTTCCTGCTTGTAGATACCTGTACCTGTTACAAGATTGACCAATCTAATTGAATTATCACGGTAGGCGACGATTAGAATAGGTGCCCCGTCATGCTTGGCGGCGGAAACCACACGCGGCACTTCGCTGCCTCGCTCGAACGGCGTCAGGCTTCGGATGACCCGTCCATCGAGCGACACAACGTCGATCTTCGGACGCTCGCTATGGGAATCCCGGTACACTGCTACGACCGCGGTCTCGCCGCCCAGCTCACAAACAGCTATGTTCGGACCGATCATGTCGTTCTTTCTGACCGTAGTCCACTGTGCAGGTTTCGCGGGCTCTCCGTTCGACGGTTCGGCTGCCATTGATGGGCGTTGTGCCACGCGGAAGCCGTCAAGCAGATCAACCGTCGTGTCATTGCCGATGATCGCGACGTGCCTTCCGTTACGTCGCCCTACTGCCAGACTACGAACAGGGCCAGCATTGCCTCGCTTTGGCCCGAATGCGGCGGCGCCTGTTTCCAGGTCCCATGTAGAGATGCGACCCTCAGCGTCTCCTACTACGGCGATGGGGCGACCCGCGATCCGTGCGGTAGCTACTCGAAGTACCGGACCGTCATGGTCCCGGATCGGTTCACCTACCATTTCGCGAGTTTCCAGATCCCAAACGATGATGCTGTGATCGAAACTGCCAGATACCAGAACCGGCGTTGAGTTGATTCGACTCGTTGTCAATGTGGAGACTCCGTCAAAATGGCCGACAAGCGGATCGCCCAATGAACTTCCAGTTAGCGGATCCCAAAGACGAATGCATTCATCCATCCCGGCGGAGGCTATAAACGGCTGGCCATGAATCCAGTCTGTGCAAATAGCATTAACGGATTCGTCGTGACCGATGATCGTATGATTGAGCCGTGCTTCGGAGCGTAGGTTCCACACCTTGACTGTCTCGTCAGCTCCGCACGACACGAGAAAGCTAGCTTGCGAACTCGTCCTACTCTCCTCGGATGGTTTCGCACGAGTCATTGACGAGCTATTGCCATCTAGGGGTTGGGGGCGGCGCGTCGAGCCGTCAGGGACCGAGACGCTTCTACTCTGTGTCGAGATGGGTGCGGGCTGGCGGAGTGAGGTTTGAGGAGGTCGCGGTGGGGTGCCGCCTCTAGTGGATGCTGTCGGAGAACTGATGACCGGGGACGGCACATCATGCAGCCGGCTGTCTTGAAAACGCTTCTTCGGGACGAGCGGAGCAGTCGCGAGTGCTGCGCCTACTGCTATGAGATGCTTGGGGTGCGCGTCGACTGCGATTGGCCGGTCCATCAACTCAGAAACCAACTGCGCAACTAGGGGAATTCTTGAGGATCCTCCTGCTAGCAGCACGACACTCACATCCTCAGGCGTGAGTTCAGCCGAGGTCAGCGCCCGCCGCAGAGCTTGAATCGTCTCAAGGATTGCAGGCTTGATCATTGCCTCGAACTCGGCCCGGACGATCCGCACTCGTCCTTGGTGCCCAGGAAGGTTGACGGGGATGATTGTATCGGTATCCGCGGAGAGGGCCTCCTTTGCCGCTGTGCACTCTGCGCGAAGCCTGAGGACGGCTGATATGAAATCTGGGCTCGCCGCCTCCGCCGTGGCCGTTGCAGTGGCGAGGACCGGAACCGCCTTCTTAACGTGGGCATAAACCGCTTCGTCGAAGTCTATCCCGCCCAGCCGCTCGATTCCTTCCGGCCTTCCGAGATGCACGAAACCGTTCCGCGTCTTCCGAAGAATCGCGGCGTCAAACGTTCCACCGCCGAGGTCGTAAACGGCGATAGCGCTATCCGATTTGACACGTTCTAGGCTTGAGTAGGCGATTGCGGCAGCTTGAGGTTCGGTTACGAGTTGTGCGTCGCCGATGCCCGCCCGGACGGCTGCCTGCCGCAGTAGATCCTGCTTGTAGGGGCCCCAGTTTGCCGGATGGCTCAAGCCAATGTGATCGGGTGGGCCTCCTTCGCGTGCAGTAACGTAATCGAAGACTGTGCGCAATACTCTGGCGGTGAGACCCTCAGCCGACCACGGTGCCCCGCCGACTATTAGTGGGGTAGGGTCACCAAGGCGCCTCTTGAACTCACGGGCGGAACGCTCAGGCTCCTCGACTGCCCGCCTCATAGCTGCTTCGCCAGTAATGACGGTGCCGTCGGGTCGCAGATAGACAGCGGTGGGGACAACAGCAGACCTGGCGCCGAGTTCTACGATCTCTGTGCGGCCCTCTCGGCAAATCGCGGCTGCGGAGTAGGTTGTTCCGAAATCAATACCAGCTGAGTAGCTGCCCACTTCGGCAACGCTCCTCTCGTTCCGCGCCGCCAAGGCAGTCTATGGTAGCAGGTGGACATGCACAATGGTCAGGGGTGGTAAGCGACCAGCGAGATCTACTCCACTGTGTGATCACGAAGGCTCGAATAGTGCCCGACGAGCAGGTATAGAAAGGTCGCGCGCGCCTGAAACCATCTTCGAGATTGATGTCGGCAGCGTGAACGCGCTTGATCGAATCTGCGAGTCGTTTTTTTTTCGGCTTCCGCGCCCGCGGCGATGAGGTTGCCGTGGCATCGAACCTGTAGGTCTAGCGGCTCTCCGATCTTGACGGGCAGAGTCAGCTCGGCGCGCCTGAACGAGGGCTGCCCGTGGCTGCTTGATCCTCGCTGTGTATTGGAGCAGCGAGAGGAGCGCCACGGGCAGTGGACGACCGTAGAGGACGCGGCGCGTCTGTTGGGACTGGCCGGGCCGGCGGTGGAGCGTGTCGCGCTCACACCGCTGGGGATCCGGGTCGTGAAGCTGGTCACCGCGGATCCGGACGCCGTGCGGTGACCGGACTCCAGGGGGTGTCTCTCTGGGGTTGTCAAGCGGCGACGTGGCGATGTCGGGCCTGTCGGATGTGGGTCTTGTCTGGGGTGCGGTCGCGGAGCATGGCGTAGATGACATCGACGCGGCGGCGGGCCTGGCACATCAGGGCGCCGTTGTGCCGTTTGCCTTGGGCGCGTTGGCGGTCGTAGTAGGCGCGGCTTGTCGGGTCAGCGAGACTGGCGAAGGCCGACAAGAACAGCGCGGACTCGAGGGCGTGGTTGCCGCGCTGGGAGCGGGTCGCGTCCTTGATCGAGATTCCGGATCGGCCTGTCACCGGGGCCAGGCCGGCGTCGTCGGCGAGGTCGCCGGCGGTGGGAGACGCGGCGGCGTCACTCACGATCGTGAGGATCTTGAGGGCGGTCCTGAACCCGAGGATCATCGCGATCGGTACATTCCGCTCACTGGTGAGCGGAATGCACCGCTCCTGGTGATCATGGGGCCGGTGGGCCCCGCGCACGAGGAGGTCAAGAGGGTGGGCGCGGCAGGGTTCGAACCTGCGACCGCTCGGATGTAAGAGAAGTCGTCCACACCCAACAAGCCCTCTACCGGCAACTATGGTCTCGGCACCGACATCCTCGGCATCATCAGCCCACCGGATCGCATCGGTTTCGCACCACGTTTGATCCCATGCTGAGCGTCCATAGTAGAGCGTGGCGCTATTCGGTGGCCTTCGGATGACTCGGGCTGGCTGCGACGAGCCATACGATCTGACGCTGCTCGTCGGGGCAGTACCAGATGCGGCCGCCGGCCGTGACCTCGTACTGCCACTGGTCGAGAGTCCGCCCGCCGACCTCGCGGGTGGCGAGCTGGCCGCGCAGTCGGTGCTGCCGTGCTGGGTTCTCCGGCCTGGTTGGTCGCTCGGTGAGCAGGATCCACGCCTCCCAGGTGTTGCCGCGCGCGACGCGGCAGAGCTCCTCCCAGCCCTTCGCGGCCTCGGACGTGGCGAACCGTGCTTCCCAGCCGCCGGGTCGGGCTGGTGGCGCGACCCGGTCGCCTCGTTTGGCCGGCACCGCTCATGTTCCTTCGGGCGCGGGCACCGGCCCGAGGTCGTCGTCGAGCGGGCGGGTCAGCTCCTCGACAAGTGCCGGATCGGCGTACACCGTGGCGGTCGCCCGCCACTCGACGATCACCTGGGCGAGGACGGACCAGCGGCCCAGTTCGGCCGAGGCCGCGACGGCACGGACGAAGTCGTTCGCGAACTGACGCCGGTCCGCCTCGGGCAGCACGTCGAGCCAGGGAAACTCCTCGGTGAGCGCGCCGACTGCCTCGTCGGGTGGAAGATGGGCAAGCACGTTGCGCAGCGCCCGAGCGGCACTCAATGCGCCGGTGGCGGCGGCCTCGGCGCTGTCTTCGCGGACGAGCAGCAGCGGTACGCCGTCCCGGCGCCGCACGCGCACGTCGCCTCGGTCGGCGAGCGCGGCTACCCCCTTGGGGTCGCGCTGCAGTTCGCTCCACTGCACCTCGGTCGTCATGTCCCTATTCTGAACTTCTTCAGAAGTCAGGGCAAGGTCGTTCGTGTCGCATCTGGTGTCATGGAGCACTGCCACGATCTGGCCGAGACGCGAAACTGCTGGTCAGGTCGCTGGGCGCGGCAGGGTTCGAACCTGCGACCGCTCGGGTGTAAGAGGAGTCGTCCACACCCAGCAAGGTCTCTACCAGCGACTATGGCCGCGCTGCGGCCCTCACTGGCAACATCGCCACCACCGTTCGGCGTCGCTTCGCACCACGCTTGATCTCACGAAATCTGTCCTCATAGGACGCTCACCCGGGCGGGTGCATCCCGAAAGGTGTCAGGCGCGAAGGGCACGGTGGCCCGACGGTCGGTCGCGCGGGCTCGTCGGTTGGCACGGCAGACTGTCCGGATGCCTGCTGCGTTGCGCCTCGCCTGTGGGCTGGTGGTGCTGGTGGTCGTGGTGGTCGCGCTGGTGTGGGCGTTCCAGCGACGCCTCGTCTACTTCCCTCGGGGCCGCCGGCAGTGCCTCCGGAGCTGGCCCTCACGGCCGGATCCGCCGTGGACATACGCACTGAGGACGGCCTCGACCTCATTGCGTGGTACGCCCCCGCAACAGCGCCGGCGACGGGCGCCACAGTTCTGGTCCTTCCGGGCAATGCGGGCTCCCGCGAAGCCCGGGTCCCGCTCGCGCGTGCCCTGACGGCCCAGGGCCTCCACGTGCTCCTGCTCGACTATCGGGGCTACGGCGGCAACCCGGGGTCGCCCACCGAGGAGGGCCTGGCGGCCGACGCACGCGCGGCGCACCAATATCTCGTGGGTGAACGCGGCGTCGACCCGGGACGGCTCGTGCTCCTCGGCGAGAGCATGGGGGCGGGCGCTGCGGTTCGGCTCGCGATGGAGCGGCCAGTCGGCGGGGTGGTGCTGCGCAGCCCGTTCATCTCGCTCGCCGCCGTCGCGGCCGAGCACTACCCGGTCTTGCCGGTCGGGCTGCTGTTGCGGGATCGCTTCCCGGTGGCGGAGAGCATCCGGTCCGTGACCGCGCCCGTCGTCGTGGTCGCCGGTGGAGCCGACGAGATCGTGCCGCCCGAACAGAGCCGCATGGTCGCGGTCCGGGCGGGCGCACCGTACGTCGAAGTCCCCGGTGCGCGGCATAACGACGCCGAGCTGAGTTCCGGACCGTCTGTCGTCGACGCCGTCGTGCAGGTCGCCGCGGCGTCCCGCCAACGCTGAGGCATGCCATTCCGCTCACTGTTGAGCGCCCCGCACCGCTCCTGGTGATCATGGGGCCGGTGGGCCCCGCGCACGAGGAGGTCAAGACAGTGGGCGCGGCAGGGTTCGAACCTGCGACCGCTCGGGTGTAAGAGTAGTCGTCCACACCCAACAAGGCCTCTACCTGCAACTATGCTCCGGGAACCGGCCACATCGGCCGCTGTGACCCCACCAACTCACACCAGTTCGCACCACGTTTGATTCCACGCGGCGAGTCCTCTATGGAACTGCCGTCGTCACCCGGCTGCTGTGCAGCGGGCCGGTCGGGTCGGTCAGGCGACGTCGAGCCAGGCGCGCAGTGCTTGGCGGATGACGTCGCTGGCGCTGGTGTGTTCGGCGTCGGCCCGCGCGGTGAGTGCTGCGCGTAGTTCGGGATCGAGTCGTACCGGGACGACGTCGGCAGGCCCGGACCCGAGTGGCCGTCGCCCGCCCCGTCGGCGGACGGTGGCGACGTCGTAGCCGGCTTCGGCCTCGTCCGCCAGTTGCTGCACCAGCTCGTCGGTCACCGGGACACCACCCGAGGTGGGTCGGCCTTTCTCGTCTGTGCTCATGGTGGGTTCATCCGTTGTCACGGGAGGAGGTCTCGGTACTTCGGTCTCATTCGCATCGCGTGGATGACGAGTTCGCCGCCGTCGTCGAGCAGCAACACCACGGTCTCCAGCAGGTTGCCCGCCCGATCCGGGCCCAGTCGTAGCTCGCGACGTGGGCCGTCCTGGTCCTCGTCCTCCAGCGGGTAGGTGACCAGGAACCTGCCCGCGGCGTGGACTGCGTCCTCGTCGGCGACGCCGTGCTTGCGCGCCGACCGGTGCACCTCCACACGACCAATCGTAATACGAAACCCGGTCAGGAGAAACGCCCATCCACGACCTGGCTACTCGCGACCGGCCGTAGTTGTTGCTGTCGATCGAAGAGAACCTGAGTGAGCGGCGCAGGTCCAGATGGGTGACCACTCGGCTCGGCCATGGTGCGAAACGCTGATGTCATGGTGGCTGCAGCCGATGCCGAGGACCGAGCGTGTGACGCGTTCCTGCTGGTCAAAGCGTGGGCGCGGCAGGGTTCGAACCTGCGACCGCTCGGGTGTAAGCCGAGTGCTCTCCCGCTGAGCTACGCGCCCCCTGCCGCCGGGACCGCCGCAGCGGTCCCGGCGGAGTGGCTACAACGCCGCCAGGGCCTTGCGCCAGGCGTCCTGGTCCCGGGCCTGGCCCGGCGCGTTCACCTCGGCGAACCGGACGATCCCCGCCTCGTCGACGAGGAACGTGCCGCGCACGGCCATGCCGGCCTTGTCGTTGAACACGCCGTAGGCCTGGGCGACCTCGCCGTGCGGCCAGAAGTCGGCCAGCAGCGGGAACTCGTAGCCTTCGGCCTGCGACCAGGCTTTGAGCGCGAACACGTGGTCCACCGAGACCGCGAGGATCTGCACGTCGTCGTTCTGGAAGGTGCCGAGATCGTCGCGGATCGCGCAGAGCTCGCCGGTGCAGATGCCGGAGAACGCGAACGGGTAGAACACCACGAGCGCGGCGCGGTCGCCGCGGAACGACGAGAGCGTCACCTCCTGGTTGTTCTGGTCCTTCAGCGTGAAGTCGGGGGCTTCGGTTCCCACCTCGGGGGGCATCGGCTTCTCCTTGCAGCAGGCAGTGACCCGAGCCTAGTGTCCTGCCCGTCCGGCGACGAACCAGAGCGTGGGCCGGCCCCCGCGCTGCCTACCGGCGCGACTTCGCCGCCTTGGGCGCCACGAGCCGCGCCCCGGCCCAGCCGTCCCCGACGCTGACGTTCGACGTCTGCGCCAGGCCCGCGGTGGGTGCGGCCTCGGCGATCTCGGAGGGCTCCACGTGGCCGCGCCGGCCGGTCTTGGGGGTGAGCACCCAGATGACGCCGTTGTCGGCCAGCGGGCCGATGGCGTTGATCAGGGCGTCGACGAGATCACCGTCCCCGTCGCGCCACCACAGCAGCACGACGTCCACGACCTCCTGGGCGTCCTCGTCGAGGAGCTCGTCGCCGCAGCGTTCCTCGACGGCGTCACGGACCGCCTCGTCGACGTCGGAGTCCCAATTCAGTTCCTGGACGACCATCCCCGGCTCGACACCGAGCTTGCCCGCGATGTCGGACGTCCGCCCGCCATCCCCCGCGGCGACCACGCGTACACCCCGTTCCCTTCACAACCGCACCGTCATGAGGGCACGACGGTCCTCGCGCGCGTCGCGCGATGCGGCATCCGAACACGAGCACTGACCTGTGCGCAACACATCGTGGTGGTTCGATACGTGGAAGGGGCACGATAAGGGCATGACCCCCCAGAACGAGACGAGGGACTCGACGCGCGGCCCACAGGCCAACCGCGTCCATGTCATCCGCGACGGCCTCGCGGCGCATCTCCCGGACATCGATCCCGAGGAGACCGCCGAGTGGCTGGACTCCTTCGACGCCGTCCTCGACGCGGCGGGTCAGCAACGTGCGCGGTACGTGATGCTGCGGCTGCTCCAGCGGGCCCGCGAGCGCCACGTCGGGGTGCCGTCACTGACGAGCACCGACTACGTCAACACGATCCCCACCGACCGCGAGCCCTGGTTCCCCGGTGACGAGGAGGCGGAACGGGCCTACCGCCGCTGGATCCGCTGGAACGCCGCGATGACGGTGCACCGCGCGCAGCGGCCGGGCATCGGGGTCGGCGGGCACATCTCGTCGTACGCGTCGAGCGCCACGCTCTACGAGGTCGGCTTCAACCACTTCTTCCGCGGCAAGGACCACTCCGGTGGCGGCGACCAGGTCTACATCCAGGGCCACGCCAGCCCCGGCATCTACGCGCGGGCCTACCTGGAGGGGCGCCTGTCGGCGGACCGCCTGGACGGGTTCCGCCAGGAGCTCTCGCACGGCGGCCCGGGCCACGGCCTGCCGAGCTACCCGCACCCGCGCCTGATGTCGGACTTCTGGGAGTTCCCGACGGTCTCGATGGGGCTGGGCCCCATGAACGCGATCATGCAGGCGCGGTTCAACCGCTACCTGCGCGACCGCGGCTTCAAGGACACGAACGACCAGCACGTGTGGGCGTTCCTCGGCGACGGCGAGATGGACGAGCCGGAGTCGCGCGGCCTCATCCAGATCGCGGCGACGGAGCACCTGGACAACCTGACGTTCGTCGTCAACTGCAACCTGCAGCGCCTCGACGGCCCGGTGCGCGGCAACGGCAAGATCATCCAGGAGCTGGAGGCGTTCTTCCGGGGTGCGGGCTGGAACGTCATCAAGGTGATCTGGGGCCGGGAGTGGGACGCGCTGCTGCACGCGGACCGCGACGGGGCGCTCGTCAACCTCATGAACGTCACGCCCGACGGCGACTACCAGACGTACAAGGCCAACGACGGCGCGTTCGTCCGCGAGCACTTCTTCGGCCGCGACCCGCGCACCAAGTCGCTGGTGGAGCCGATGTCGGACGCCGACATCTGGAACCTCAAGCGCGGCGGGCACGACTACCGCAAGGTCTACGCCGCCTACTCCGCGGCGCTGGAGCACGTCGGCCAGCCGACCGTCATCCTGGCCAAGACCATCAAGGGTTACGGGCTGGGCGGGCACTTCGCCGGCCGCAACGCCACCCACCAGATGAAGAAGCTCTCCCTCGCGGACCTCAAGGAGTTCCGCGACTCCCAGCGCATCCCGATCTCGGACGCTGAGCTGGAGCGCGACCCGTACCTGCCGCCGTACTTCCACCCCGGCATGGACGCCCCGGAGATCCAGTACCTGCTGGAACGCCGCCGTGCCCTCGGCGGGCCGGTCCCGCAGCGCCGCGTGCGGTCCAAGCCGCTGATGCTGCCCGGCGACAAGGCCTACGACGCGATCCGCAAGGGCTCGGGCAAGCAGGAGGTCGCCACGACGATGGCGTTCGTCCGGCTGCTGCGGGAGATGGTGCGGGACAAGGAGTCCGGCGGTCGGTTCGTCCCGATCATCCCGGACGAGGCGCGCACGTTCGGGATCGACTCGATGTTCCCGAAGGAGCAGATCTACAACCCCAACGGCCAGCAGTACACGTCGGTGGACGCGTCGCTGCTGCTCGCCTACAAGGAGTCCGAGCAGGGCCAGATCCTGCACGAGGGCATCAACGAGGCGGGCTCCATGGGCTCGTTCACGGCGGTGGGCACGTCCTACGCCACGCACGGCGAGCCGATGATCCCGATCTACGTCTTCTACTCGATGTTCGGGTTCCAGCGCACCGGCGACTCGATGTGGGCGGCGGCGGACCAGCTCGCCCGCGGCTTCCTCGTCGGCGCCACCGCGGGGCGCACCACGCTCACCGGTGAAGGACTGCAGCACAACGACGGCCACTCGCTGCTGCTCGCGGCCACCAACCCGGCGGTCGTGTCCTACGACCCGGCCTTCGCCTACGAGATCGCGCACATCGTGCACCGCGGCCTGGACCGCATGTACGGCGCCTCGGCCGAGACCGGCGAGCTCGGCGGCGAGAACGTCATCTACTACCTGACCGTCTACAACGAGCCGTACCCGCAGCCCGCCGAGCCCGAGGACCTCGACGTCGACGGGCTCCTGCGCGGGCTGTACAGGTACGCCGCCTCTCCCTCGGCGGAGGGGCCGCAGGTGCGGCTGCTCGCGTCCGGCGTGGCGGTGCCGTGGGCGCTGAAGGCCCGCGACATGCTCGCCGAGCGCTGGGGTGTGGGCGCCGAGGTCTGGTCGGTGACCTCGTGGGGCGAGCTGCGCCGCGACGGCGTCGACTGCGAGCAGCACAACCTCATCCACCCGGCCGAGGACCCGCGCACGCCGTACCTCACCCAGGCGCTGGGCGGATCGGACGCTCCGGTGGTGGCGGTGTCGGACTGGATGCGGGCCATCCCCGACCTCGTCCGCCAGTGGGTGCCCGCCCCGTTCACCTCGCTCGGCACGGACGGGTTCGGCCTCTCCGACACGCGCCCGGCGGCCCGGCGCCACTTCGGCGTGGACGCCGAGTCGATCACCGTGGCGGCGCTCGGGGCCCTCGCGGCCCGCGGCGAGGTCGAGCGCAAGGCGATGCTGGAGGCGGCCGAGGAGTACAAGATCGACGACCCGCGGGCGGCAGGCCCGCAGACGTCGGACCCCGGCGTGGCCTAGGAGGTCCCGGACGGTGCCCGGTGGCGACGGCCGCCGGGCACCGCGGCCGGTTCAGACGGCGCCCGGGTAGGTGCCCATCGTCCAGAGGTTGCCGTCGGCGTCGCGGACGCCGAACTGGTGCGAGCCGTAGTCGGTGTCCTCCGGCGGCGTGGTCACCGTGACGCCCGGGAGCACGCGCACGCGCTCGTAGGCGGCGTCGACGGTGGCGGCCTCCGCGGCGACGACGTAGGCGCCCTGCGGGCCCAGCGCGCCCCACTCGGAATGGTCGCCGCGGGAGCCGAACATGACCCCGCCACCGTCGGGCCAGCGCGCCTCCGCGTGGACGACGCGACCCCCGTCGCGCACCAGGATCGTCACGACGAAGCCGAACCCTTCGGTGAGCAGGCGGACGCCCGCGTCGAGGTCGGTGAAGCCGATCGTCGGCCACACGGTGGGGGCGGGTGGGGCGTCGAAGGGGGAACGGCGGGTCTCGACCGCCTCGGTCGTGGAGTCGTTCATGACCCCAGGGTGCCCACCGGGACGTCCCGCCGTCGTGGACGAATGGGAACGCCGACCGAGAACTCGCAGGTGAAGACTCTCGGCACGGGGCGCCCAGCACGGTACGCTCCGCGCGATGCCAGGGGCGGAGTGCAGCCCCGGCACCCGGTACGAGGAGAGCAAGAAGATGGCAGAAGGCACCGTCAAGTGGTTCAACAGCGAGAAGGGCTACGGTTTCCTCGCTCCTGACGGTGGTGGCGCGGACGTGTTCGTGCACTACTCCGCGATCCAGGTCAACGGGTACAAGAGCCTCGACGAGGGTCAGCGCGTGTCGTTCGACATCGAGCAGGGGCAGAAGGGCCCGCAGGCCAGCAAGGTCACCCCGATCGGCTGACGACCGCCGCCATACAGGCCTGACGGCCGCCGCCTCTCGGCGTACGGTCGACGGTGCTTCCATGCCCGCGACGGTCTCCCCGGCCACGCGGCGGCGGCTCCAGCTGGCCGCGGGGCGCCTCGCCACCGCGTGCCTCGCCGCGATGGAGGAGCGCCAACCCTGGTTCGCCCACCTCGGGGCGGACCAGCGCGCGGCCGTGCTCGCGGTGACCCAGACCGGGGTCTCCGACCTCGTGTCGTCCTTGATGGAGCCGGGCGCGACGGTACGGCTCACGGTCGATGCCTTCCGCACCGCCCCACGCGACCTGGCGCGGCGGTTGTCGCTGCGCCAGACCGTCGAGCTCGTGCGGATCGCGATCGACGTCTTCGAGGAGCAGCTGCCCCCGCTGGCGGCCGACGAGGCGGAGCGCAGGCTCCTCGTCGACGTCGTGCTGCGGTTCGGCCGGGAGGTCGCCTTCGCGGCCGCGACGGCGTACGCGGCCGCCGCGGAGGCCCGCGGCGCCTGGGACGCCCGCCTGGAGGCGCTGATCGTGGATGCGGTCGTGCGCGGCCCCGGTACCGAGGACCGCGCCGACGACCAGGGGCTCGTGTCGCGGGCGGCGGCGCTGGGCTGGGACCCGGCGGCGCCCGTGCGCGTCGTCGTGGGAACCCCTGCCGCCGAGCGGCCGGACCGGCTGCTCGCCGAGCTTCGCCACCACGGGTCCCGGGCGGGCCGTCCCGTGCTCGTGGGAGTGCAGGGCGCCCGGTTGGTGGTGCTGGTGGCCGACCCCGCGCGCGGGGACCGCATCGGCAGACTCGTCGACGGGTTCGGGCCGGGCCCGATCGTCGTCGGCCCGGTCGCGCCGGACCTCGCGTCGGCGCACGCCAGCGCCCGCGAGGCCCTCGCCGGCCTGCGCGCCGCACCCGGGTGGCCCGGCGCGCCGCGTCCGGTGCAGGCGGACGACCTGCTCCCCGAACGCGCACTCGTCGGGGACGCGGCCGCTCACCGCACGCTCGTCCGCACCGTGGTGGAGCCGCTGGAGGCCGCGGGCGGCGAGCTGCTGCACACGCTGGAGACCTACCTGGAGGGCGGCGGGGCGCTGGAGGCGTGCGCACGGGCCCTGTTCGTCCACCCGAACACGGTCCGGTACCGGCTGCGCCGCGTGGCCGAGCTCACCGGGCGCGTCGCGACCGATCCGCGCGACGCCCTGGTGCTGCGGACGGCGGTGGTCGCGGGCCGGTTGCGTGACCACCGGGGGCGGAGCTGACCGGTCGCGTCCGGCGCACTCGCCGACCCGGCACGGTCCCCGTCTCCCGGGGACCGCGGCGTTCGGGACGTGTGCAAGCTCACCGCGGCGGCGACGGCGGTGGCGGGTGGCCCGGCCGGTGCGGTGACCATCTGTCTGCCACGCGCTTTAAGCTGCGGAAACCCTACAACGCTCGATCGTGTGACCTGGGCAGTTGACGCGTCGGTAGCGTCACGTTTGGAGGTTTCCTCCAAATCGGGACGGCAGAGTTCGTGCGTGGCGCAGTTCCGTCACCCGCGGTCAGCGTGTTGTGTGTTCGTCGTGATCGCACTGCTCGCTCCCGGACAGGGGTCGCAGACCCCCGGCATGCTCACCCCGTGGCTCGACGCCCCCGGGGCCGCCGAGCTGCTCGACGGCTGGTCCGCGGCCATCGGGTTGGACCTGCGGCGGCTCGGCACCACCGCGGACGCCGACGAGATCAAGGACACCGCGGTCACCCAGCCCCTCGTCGTCGCCGCGGCGCTGCTCGCGGCCGCGCAGCTGGGCGACGCGATCCCGGCCTCCGCCCCGGTCGCAGGGCACTCCGTCGGCGAGCTCGCCGCCGCCGCTCTGGCCGGCGTGCTCAGCCCGCACGACGCCGTCGTCCTCGCGAGCGTCCGCGGCCGTGAGATGGCCGCGGCCTGCGCCCTGGAGCCGACGGGGATGAGCGCGGTGCTGGGCGGGAAGCCGGACGAGGTGCTCGCCCGCCTCGCCGAGCTGGGGCTCGAGCCCGCGAACCGCAACGGTGCGGGCCAGGTCGTCGCGGCCGGGCCGCTCGACGCGCTCGCCGAGCTGGAACGCACGCCACCGGAGCGCGCCCGCGTGAAGGCGCTGCCCGTCGCGGGGGCGTTCCACACCCGCTACATGGCCCCCGCCGAGAAGGCCCTGCAGGCCCACGCCGCCACCCTCACCCCGGCCGACCCGACCCACCCGCTGCTGTCCAACGCGGACGGCGGCGTGGTCACCGACGGCGCCGAGGCGCTGCGCCGGCTCGTCTCCCAGGTCACCCGGCCCGTCCGCTGGGACTCGTGCATGGCGACGCTGCGCGAGCTCGGGGTGGGCGCCGCGGTCGAGCTGCCGCCTGCGGGCGCACTCGTCGGCCTGGTGAAGCGCGATCTCAAGGGCACCGCGACGCTTGCGCTCCGGGGCCCCGACGACCTCGACGCCGCGGCGACGCTGGCGAAGGAACACACTGCCGGAGGTGCCTGAGTGACCACCCTGAACCTACGTCCGAGCACGCCGGGCGCCCGCGTGCTGGGTATGGGCAGCTGGCAGCCCTCGCGGATCGTGACGAACGACGAGCTCGCGCAGCGCGTCGACACCAACGACCAGTGGATCCGCGATCGCGTCGGCATCCAGAGCCGCCGCATCGCCGACGAGGGCACGCTGCTGGTCGACATGGCCGCCGAGGCGGGCTCGCTCGCGCTGAAGGACGCGGGCCTCGAGCCCACCGACATCGACACCGTGCTCGTCGCCACGTGCACGATGCCCGACCTGATCCCCAACGCCGCGGCCCAGACGGCCACCCGCATCGGCATCCCCGCGCCCGGCGCCTTCGACGTCAACACCGCCTGCGCGGGCTTCTGCTACGGGCTCGGCATCGCCTCGGACCTCATCCGGGCGGGCTCGGCGGGCCGCACCCTCGTCATCGGCGCCGAGAAGCTCTCGGACTGGCTGGACTGGGACGACCGCTCGACCTCCATCATCTTCGCCGACGGTGCGGGCGCGGTGGTCCTCGGACCGGCCCCGGATGAGGCGTCCGTCGGGATCGGCCCGGTCGCGTGGGGCAGCGCGGGCGACATGAAGGACGCCATCCGCATCAACCACGCCACCCACGGCATCGTCCAGGAGGGCCAGACGGTCTTCCGCTGGGCCACCACCCAGATCGCCCCGGTGGCGTTGCGCGCGGTCGAGCTCGCCGGGCTCACCCTCGCCGACATCGACGTGTTCATCCCGCACCAGGCCAACCTGCGCATCGTCGAGGCGGTCACCAAGCGGCTGCGCAAGGCAGGCGCGCGCGAGGACCTGCGGGTGGCCGACGACATCGTCCACTCCGGCAACACGTCGTCGGCCTCCATCCCCCTTGCGCTGGACCACATGCGCGCCGAGGGACGGGTGCGTTCCGGTGACGTCGCGCTGCTCGTAGGCTTCGGCGCCGGCCTGTCCTTCGCGGGCCAGGTCGTCGTGATCCCCTGAGTCACCCCGGTTTCCGAGAAGGTTTCCCGAGAAGAAGGAGAACACCGTGGCAAGCAACGCCGACATCCAGAGCGGCCTCGCCGAGATCGTCGAGGAGGTCGCCGGAATCGACGCCGCCGAGGTGACCCCCGACAAGTCCTTCGTGGACGACCTCGACATCGACTCGCTGTCCATGGTCGAGATCGCCGTGCAGGCGGAGGACAAGTTCGGCGTGAAGATCCCCGACGAGCAGCTCGCCGAGCTGAAGACCGTCGGCGACGCCGTGAACTACATCGCCACCAACCAGTGAAGCGCCCTCCGGCCTTCTAGGGTCGGATGCATGCCGCCCCTACACCGTCCCCTCACGCCCGTCAGGAGCGAACCATGAGCGCAGGAGACGTCGTCGTCACCGGGTTGGGCGCCACGACGCCGATCGGTGGCGACGTCGCCTCGACCTGGGACGGGCTGCTGTCCGGCCGGTCGGGCGTGTCCCGCATCGAGGCCGACTGGGTCGAGAAGTACGAGCTGCCGGTCAAGATCGCAGCGCAGCTCGCCGTCGAGCCGACCGAGGTCATCAAGCGCGTCGAAGCACGCCGGATGGACCGGTGCGAGCAGGTCGCGATCGTCGCGGCCCGCGAGGCCTGGGCCCACTCCGGTCTCGGCCTCGGCGAGGACCGCCAGGTCGACCCGTTGCGCCTCGCGGTCATCGTCGGCACCGGCATCGGCGGGGCGCTCACCCTCCTGCAGCAGGACGACCTGCTGGAGACCGAGGGCCTGCGCAAGGTCTCGCCGCTGACCATCCCGATGCTCATGCCCAACGGTCCGGCCGCGTACGTCGGGTTGGAGTTCGGGGCGGCCGCGGGCGTCCACGCGCCCGTCTCGGCGTGCGCGTCGGGCTCCGAGGCGCTCGCCTGGGCGTGGCGGATGCTGAAGGCGAACGAGGTGGACGTGGTGCTGGCCGGTGGCGCCGAGGCGTGTATCACCAGCATCCCGCTCGCCGGGTTCTCCCAGATGCGCGCCATGAGCACGCGCAACGACGAGCCGGAGAAGGCCTCGCGGCCCTTCGACGTCGGCCGCGACGGGTTCGTGCTCGGCGAGGGCGCCGGGATGATGGTGCTCGAACGCGAGGAGTTCGCCATCGCCCGCGGGGCCACGGTCCACGGCAGGCTCGCCGGGATCGGCACGTCCGCCGACGCGCACCACATCACGGCACCGCACCCGGAAGGCAGCGGCGCCTCGCGGGCGATCGCCGCGGCCCTGCGCACCGCGGGGGTGGACCGGTCCGACGTCGGGCACGTCAACTGCCACGCCACGTCGACGCCGGTCGGGGACGTGGCCGAGGCGGCGGCGATCCGCGCGTCCATCGGCGACCACCCGGTGCTCACCGCGCCGAAATCGGCGATGGGGCACCTGCTCGGCGCCGCGGGCGCGGTGGAGGGCATCGCCACCCTGCTCGCGATCCGGGACGGCGTGATCCCGCCGACGTGCAACCTCGACGAGCTCGACCCGGCCGTCCAGCTCGACGTCGCGGCGGGCGAGGCGCGCAAGGTCGACCTGTCCGTCGCGGTGAACGACTCGTTCGGCTTCGGCGGGCACAACGTGGCGCTGGTGTTCACCGCCGTCTGAGCACCGTGTCCCGTTCGATGTCCCGTTCGATGTCCCGTTCGATCAGGTGGCGGGCCGGGCCCGCGGCGGACCACGGCTCATGGAGCGGCTGACGAGCGAGCTCGTCGTCCTCGGCGCGGGCCCGGCCGGGCTCGCCGCCGCGTGGCGGGCCGCCCGGGCGGGCCGCTCGGTCGTCGTGCTGGAACGCGGGCCCGTCGCGGGCGGGATGGCGGCGAGCATGGACGTCGCAGGCGTGCGGGTCGACCACGGCAGCCACCGGCTGCACCCGGCGACGTCTCCCGAGGTGCTCGCGGACCTGCGCGGGCTGCTCGGTGAGGACCTCCAGCTCCGCCCGCGCCACGGGCGGCTGCGGATCGGGTCGTCCTGGGTCGGGTTCCCGCTGCAGCCCGCGCAGCTCGCCGCGTCGCTGCCGCGGGGCCTGGTGGGGCGGATCGCCGCCGAGGCCGTCCTCGCCCCGCTGCGCCGGCGGTCGACGCCGCCCGCCAGCTACGCCGACGCGCTGCGCCGCAGCCTCGGCCCCGGGCTCTACGGCGCGGTGTACGGGCCGTTCGCGGAGAAGCTGTGGGGCCTGCCGGGGGAGGAGATCGACGCCGAGCAGGCGCGGCGGCGGGTCACCGCGGACACCCCGTGGAAGATCGCCGCACGGGTGCTGCGCGGCGCGCGCGGCTCGGGGCAGGGGCGCGTGTTCCACTACCCGCGACGCGGGTTCGGGCAGCTCACCGAGGCCGTCGCCCAGGCAGCGACGGATGCGGGCGCGCGGATCGAGCTGCGCGCCGAGGCCGTCGACGTCGTCCCCGCCGCGGACCGGGTGCTGGTGCGCACCGCGGACGGCCGCGAGATCGACACGGCACACGTGTTCTCCACCGTCCCGCTGCCCGTGTTGGGCCGGCTCGTGCGGCCGGGGCCGCCTGCGGAGGTGCTCGCCGCGGCGTCGGGGCTGCGGTTCCGGGCGATGGTGCTGGTCTACCTCGTGCTGGACCGGCGCCCGTGGACGGAGTTCGACGCCCACTACGTGCCCGGCCCGGCGACGCCGGTCACGCGGGTGTCCGAACCCGCGAACTACCGGGTGAGCGCCGACGATCCCGCCGGTCGCACCGTGCTGTGCGCCGAGGTGCCGTGCGCCCCGGGTGACCGGGTGTGGTCGGCGGGGGATGCGGAACTGGGCGCACAGGTGGCCGACGACCTCGCCCGCCTCGGCCTGCCGCACCCCACCCCCGTCGCCGTCGTGACGCGGCGGCTGCCGCACGTCTACCCCGTCTACGACCTCGGGTACGCGGCACGGCTCGCCGGGCTCGACACGTGGGCGGCGAGTCTGCCGCGGGTGACGACGTTCGGGCGGCTGGGCCTGTTCGCCCACGACAACACCCACCACGCGGTCGCGATGGCCTACGACGCCGTGGACGCCCTGGGCCGCGACGGCGCCCTGGACCGGGCCGCGTGGGCGCGGGCGCGGGAGCGGTTCGCCGCGCACGTGGTGGAGGACTGAGCGGCCCCTCCGCCTCTGCGCCGTCTCCGCCCCCGTCCTCCGCCCCACTCCGTCCCGGGCGCGCGAACGGCACGTACGGGAAGACCTATTTCCCGTACGTGCCGTTCGCTCGGGGTGCGGTGGGTGCGGTGGGTGCGGCGGGTGCGGTGGGTGCGGCGGGTGCGGCGGGACGGGGTGCGGCGGAGGACGGGGGCGGCACCGGCGCGTTCAGCTCCCGGTACACCGCGGGCACCACCTTGCGCAGGTAGCGGCCCAGCCGGACGAACGACGTGCCGGTGGTGCGGAAGCGGTAGCGGATCGGCACCTCGGCGTAGGCGAACCCCTTGCCGAGCAGGTCCAGCGTGAGCACCTGGGCGTAGTTGTAGTCGTGGACGATCTCGGCGGCGGCCGCGGCGGCGGGGGAGAAGGCCCGGTAGCCGCTCTGGCCGTCGGTGAGGTCGCGCCGGCGCGCGATCCAGCGCAGCACGGCCGTCAGCACCCGGTTGCCGAGGCGGCGGCGCGCGAGCATCCGCTCGATGTCGCCGGTGAAGCGCGACCCGACGACGTAGTCGGCGTCGCCGGCCAGCACCGGCGCGACGAGCGTCGCCATGTCCTCGGGGAAGTACTCGCCGTCCGCGTCCACGTAGACGACCGCGGCGGGCCGCAGCGCACAGGCCTCGGCGAGCCCGTGGCGCACGGCGGCCCCGAGACCGCGGTTGCGCGGCAGGGAGACGACGTGCGCCCCCGCGGCGGCGGCGCGGGCGGCGGTGGCGTCGGTGGACCCGTCGTCGACCACGAGCGTGACCACCGGCCTGCCGGCCACGGTGGCGGGGACCCGCCCGACGACGGCCCCGACCGTCGCCTCCTCCTGGTGGGCGGGCAGGAACGCGACGACGGGGGCGACAGCGGCGACAGCGGCGACCGGGAGCGGCGCGGGTCGGGGCGGCAGCGTGCGGGGCAGCCGGAACCGGCCGAAGTACCCCGGCGCGGGCACAGCGAGCGCCACGAGCCCGACGGTCAGTGCGTAGGCCGTCTTCACCGCGTGGGTGGTGAGTGCGACCGCGAACGCCGGGCCCGCGGGCACCCCCAGGCCGACGAGGACGGCCGTCGCCGCGGCCTCGTACGTGCCGAACCCGCCGGGGGTGACCGCCACCGCCTGCACGGCGATCGTCACCGCCGTGACGGCCACGGCGCCCCCGAACCCGAGGTCGAACCCCGCCACCCCGGCGATCTCGTGGACGACCGCGGCCTCCGCCAGCCAGGCCGCGACGACCGCCGCGAGCACGCCCGGCCCGGGCAGCCGCAGCCCCGCCCCGGCGCGCCGCAGCCGCACCGACCACGCCGCACCCGCCGCGCACAGACCCGCCACGAGCATGCCCGCGAGCACCCAGGCCCACGCGGGCGCCGCTGCGGCGAGGGCGGCCGGGGCGGCCAGCAGCGCGAGCCCGAGGACCGCGACGAGGTCCGCGCCGCGCAGCGTCACCGTGGACGCGATCACCGGACGTGCGGCCAGGCCGGTGCGCCGCAGCACGCTCGTCACGCGCAGGACCTCGCCCAGCCGCAGCGGGAGCACGTGGTTGCCCAGCAGGCTGACGTGCAGCGCCGCCCATCCCTGGCCCGGTGTGAGCCCGGGCAGCACCCGGCACCAGGCGGCGGTGCGCAGCCCGAACGCGGCGGCGTAGCAGCCCAGGGCGAGCAGCAGCCCGGCCGGGTCCGCCAGCACCGCGCCGACGACCGCCCCCAGCTGCGCCGGGTCGGCGACCCGCACCAGGTACACCACCGCCACGGCGAGGACGGCGGTCCCGATCACGGGACGGAGGCGGCGCACGGGAGCCAGCGTATGGTGCTGGCGGTCGAGACAGTCAAGCCTGCCCTTCACTTCGGTCAGGCCGTCCTCACCGGAGGTGTGGGTATGGCTCCTGTCGTCGTGACGGGATCGGCCGGGTTCCTGGGCCGCCTGCTCGTCGAGGCGCTGGCCGAGCGCGGGCCCGTCGTCGCGATCGACCGGTTGCCGCAGGCCCCCCGCCCCGGTGTGACGACGCTGCGGGCCGACCTGCTCGACGACGATCCGCGCGTGCGGGCCGCGCTCGCCGCCGCACCGGTCGTGCACCACCTCGCCGGCTGCCCGGACGTCCGCGACCCGCGCCCGGACGCCGACCGCCACCGCCGCCGCGACAACGTGCTCGCCACCCGCGCGGTGCTCGCCGACGTCGGGCCGGACGCGGCCCTCGTCGTCGCGTCGTCGTCGTCGGTGTACGGCGGCAGCCGCGACGGCCGGCCCTGCGCGGAGGCCGACCCGCTGCGTCCGCGGGGTGGGTACGCGCGCAGCAAGGTGGCCGTCGAGCGGCTCTGCGCGGCCCGGGCGGCGAGCGGGGCGAGGGTGGCGGTGGTGCGGCCGTTCACGGTGGCGGGGGAGGGGCAGCGACCGGGGATGGCGCTCGCCCGCTGGATCGCAGCCGCCCGTGAGGGGCGCCCGCTGCAGGTCTTCGGTTCGCCGCGGCGCACCCGCGACCTCACCGACGTGCGCCAGGCCGTCCGCGCGCTCGTGGAACTCGGCGAGCTCGTCGCGGCCGAGGTCCCGGTCGGAACCGTCAACCTCGGGACGGGGACGGCGGTGCGGCTCGGCGACGTCGTCGCGGCGATCGGGCGGGTGCTGGGCGCTCCGGTGCGGGCCGTCGTCGAGCCCGCGGCGGACGCGGAGGTGGAGCACACGCTCGCGGACACGGCGCGGCTGCGGGAGCTGCTCGGCTGGGTGCCGCGCACCGACATCGACGAGCTCGTGGCGCGGCAGGCCGCGTGGACGGGGACCGGGATCGTCGTCGCCGCCGGCTGAGTGGGCCCATCCCGCCGCGGATCACGCCCGCGCCGCGGTGCGGCGAACGCCCACGGGAGGGTGACAGCCGCAGGTTGGCGGCCGATCGGAGCAATCGCTCACCGTTCGTCCCGACCGGACCGCCGCTCGGCTCTGCCGTCTCGATCGGGGGTCACCGGAACGAGGATCGGCCGCGTAGGTTGCATCAGGACAGATCACGGCATGGTCACGATCGCACCCCGCGGCGGCAGCCCCGAAACTGCCACCGGCGATCGAGGACACGGGACTCCCCAATCCCGCCGGCTCCCCGAAGCCGGGCGTCCGCCCCCCTGTGCCGCCCGTCGACGAAGGCAGGAACGTGGCTCGGCATCGCTCCCCCGGGGGCCGGGCGCGCCGCAAGGGTGCGCACCGGACCTCTTCGACCCTCCCACTGCGCGGCGCTGCTGTCGCCGCCGTCACCGGAGGGGCACTCTCCGTCGTCGCCACCGGCGGCCTGCCGGCCGTGACACCCGGTGCCGACTCCACCGCCGCCCTGCAGCTCGCGGCGGAGAACCCCGGGTTCGTCGGCGCCGTCGAGGCGTCCGGCTCCGAGGACCGTGCAGACCGGCCCGACGACCGGGCCGACCGGGGGGACGACGTTCGGCGGGTGCCGTCGGTCGTCCCGGTCGGCGCGCGCTGGGGCCGTGACGGCGGCGGCGAGGACGATGAGCGGCGCGATCGGGCCGATCGCGACGATCGCGACGGCCGGGACGACCGGGGTCGCTGGGACCGCGACGAGCGGCGCGACTCCGACGACCTGGACGCGCTGCGCCGCGGCGAGGACCGGGCCACTGAGGCTCGCAAGCGCACCGACGAGGAGCGCTCCCGCGCGGACGCCGAGCGGAAGGCCCGAGAGGCCGCGGAGAAGGCGGCGGAGAAGGCCAAGGCCGAAGCGGCGCGCAACGGCGGGAACTGCGCCGGGCTCAAGACCGGCGGTCTCGGCGCGGTGAAGCCCCACGTCCGCGAGGCGGGGGGTGAGCTGGGCTGCCGCTTCGGCAAGCCGGTGATGCTCGGCGTCGCCGGGCGCGGCGGCCCGTCGGACCACCCGGGCGGGCTCGCCATCGACTTCATGGTCAACCGTGCCACCGGCGACCAGCTCGCCGAGTGCGCGCTGGCGAACATGAAGGCCCTGGGCGTCAAGTACGTGATCTGGCGGCAGCGGATCAACCACGGCAGCGGGTGGAAGGCGATGGAGGACCGCGGCGGCGTCACGGCCAACCACTTCGACCACGTCCACGTGTCGTTCAACCGCAGCGCGGGCGGCGGCGGCCTGACGGGCTGCTGACCGGGGTCGGCATCAGGGGCATCCCCGGGGCGGGCCCCGGGCGGGGCAGCGTACAACTACCCCATGGATGTCACCGGGCAGGTCGAGCTGACGTTCCGCGACGAGACGGTCCGCAGCGGCAACCACGTGAACCTCTCCGCCGTGCGCAGCGAGGATCGGTGGCTGTGGCTCGCGGGCGACGAGACGGCCACCGTCGAGCGCCTCACGCTGGACTCGTCCGCCGTGCCGACCGTCGGTGACGACCAGCGCAGCTTCGACCTCGCCGAGCTCGTCGATCTCCCCGGCCCACCGGAGCAGGAGGCCGACATCGAGGGCATCGCCCGCTCCGGGGCGTGGCTGTGGGTGGTCGGCTCGCACAGCCTCGTCCGCAAGCGGGCCAAGGCCCATCACGGCGAGGCCAAGGTCTTCCGCCGCCTCGCCCGCGTCCGCCGCGAGGAGAACCGGTTCGTGCTCGCCCGCCTCGCCGTCGAGGAGACGCCGGACGGGCCCGTCGTCGTCCGGGAGGCCGCGGACGGCCGCCGCTCGGCGCTCATCGGTGCCTCGGGCGCGCAGAACGTGGCCGATCTCCTGGCCGACGACGAGCACCTCGCCCCGTTCCTCGCGATCCCGTCCAAGGACAACGGCCTGGACGTCGAGGGGCTCGCGGTGCACGGCGACACCGTCTACATCGGTCTGCGCGGGCCGGTGCTGCGCGGCTGGGCGGTCGTGCTGGAGGTGGCGCCGGTCGACGAGCAGCCGGGGCGGCTGGCGCTCGCCGATCTCGACGACGGCCTCCGCTACCGCAAGCACCTGCTCGACCTGGGCGGGCTCGGCGTGCGCGATCTGTGCCCCGACGGGGACGACCTGCTGGTGCTCGCCGGGCCGTCGATGTCGCTGTCCGGTCCCGTGCGGATCTACCGCTGGCGCGGCGCCGCCACGTCCGAGACCGCGCGGGTCGTCCGCGGGGACGACCTGACGCTCGTCACGGAGGTCTCCCACGGGGCGGGAGAGGACCACGCCGAGGGTGTCGCGCTGCTGGCCCGGGGCGTGGACGGCGCCGCGCCGGAGCTGCTCGTCGTCTTCGACAGCCCGGGTCCGCACCGCAGGCCCACCAGCCATTCGGTGCTCGCCGACCGCATCCGGCTCAGCGAGCAGGGCCGTCCGGCCCACGGCGATGTGGCCCAACCGTTCGTCGCGGGAGCCGATGCGCCCGCCGGAGGATCGGTTGCGGGGGTGCCCGTTCCGTAACCGATCCGCTATCTTCAGTTCCGGATCACGCGCGACCCGCTCCCCGCGGAGACAGATCGAGTCACGGATTCCCCGATCCGTCGATCTGCCGGCACCCCCGAGGCCGGACCTCCGCCGGGTCGCATCGATCCGGAAGGCAGGTCGTGTCCCGGCACCGCACCCACGGTGGCCGGCACCCGCACCAGCGGCCCACGTCGGACGGCGCCGCGCTCCCCGGTGCGGCGCCGCGCCCCACCAGGTCCGCCCGCGCGCGGTCGCACGCCGCGCCGTCGGCCGTCGGCAACGGTCTCAAGGCCGCGGCGATGACGGGTGGCGCGCTCGCGCTCGTCGTGCCGACCCTTACCGTCGAGCTCGAGCCGCCCGCCCCGCCCCGGGCCGCGGACGCCGCGCTCCGCCTCGCCGCGGACGGTCAGGCGGCGCCCGCCCCGGAGATCCCGCGCGGCGTGTCGGTCGGCACGCCCGTCGTGATGGTGGACGGCGAGGACGTGATGCTGCCGAGCGTCGTGCCCGTCGCGCAGGACGACGACCAGCCCGCCCCGCCGCAGGCCGAGACCGCGGACCTGCTCAAGGCCGCCGGCCTGTTCGACCTGGCCCGTCAGCAGGAGGAGCGTCAGCGTGCCAAGGAGGCCGCGCTCAGCTGCGACGCCCCGCTGGGCGGGCTCGGCAGGGTGCGGCCGTGGGTGCGTTCGGCCGCGCAGTTCCTGGCCTGCCTCTACGGCGAGCCCCGCCTGATCGGGGTCGCGAGCCGCGGCAACTCCTACTCCGGCCACCCGCTCGGCCTCGCGATCGACTTCATGATCACAGGGAAGAAGGCCGACGAGCTCGCCCGCTGCGCCCTGGACAACAAGGAGCAGCTCGGCGTCGACTACGTGATCTGGAAGCAGCGGATCAACTACGGCGACGGCTGGCAGCGCATGGAGGACCGGGGCGGCATCACCGCCAACCACTACGACCACGTGCACGTGTCGTTCGTGCGCACCGGCGCGGGTGGCGCGCCGCTCTCGGACGTCTGCGGCTGAGCCCCGCTCACACCCCGATCCGCGCCGGCCTGCCGTCCTCGTCGTGCCAGATGTTGACGATCGCGGGTCGCGGTTGCCTCCCCGGCCCGTCCGGCCACGTCGACCCCGGTGCGTCGGGTGACGCGTCCTCCGTGTCGCCGGGGTGCTGCACGGCGATCAGCGTGAACTCGTCGGTGATCACCGGGCCGCAGCACTCCGCGCCGACCGGCGTGCTCGCGAACAGGGTCGTCCGCCCACGTGCCGGACCCTCCAGCGCCACGCCGTACAGGCCGTCGTTGATGTCGAGCGCCGCCGTGGAGTCGGTGGAGATCCACAGGTTGCCGTGGGTGTCGAAGGCGAGGTTGTCCGGCGAGGTGATGGGGCTGACCTGCGACCGGTCGAAGCCGGCGAAGTAGGTGGCCGGGTCCGCCGGGTCGCCGCAGATCAGCAGGATCGACCAGGCGAACGTCGTGGCCGCCGCGTCCCCGCCGTCCTCGACGAGCTCGATGACGTGGCCGTGCTTGTTGTCCGCGCGGGGGTTCGCGGCGTCCGGGCCCGCCTTGCCTGCCTTGCCGCGGTCGGAGTTGTTCGTGAGCGCGAGGTAGACCGTCCCGGTGCGCGGGTTCGCCTCGACGTCCTCGGGGCGGTCCATCTTCGTCGCGCCGGCCTTGTCGGCCGCCTCGCGGGTGAAGACGTAGACCTCCTCGGCGGTCATGCCGTCCACGTAGGACGTGGTGCCCGAGGCCAGCCGGATCCACTCGCCCGTCCCGGACGACGAGCCGTCCCGCTGGATGGGAGCCGCGCCGGGCCCGTCGAACCGGGCGACGTAGAGGGTGCCGAACTGCAGCAGCTGCCGGTTCGCCTCCCGGGCGGCCCGGTTCTCGCCGGGTGTGACGGTGCGGTCGGAGACGAACTTGTAGACGTAGTCGAACCGCTCGTCGTCGCCCATGTACGCGACCGGACGGCCGTCGGCGGCGAGGTGGATCGTCGCGCCCTCGTGCTTGAGCCTGCCCAGGGCGGTGTGCTTGACGGGACGGGCGTCGGGGTCGAGGGGGTCCACCTCGACGACCCAGCCGAAGCGGTGGACCTCGTTCGGGTGCTGCGCGATGTCGAAGCGTGCGTCGAGCCGCTCCCACTTCCGTTCCGACGCGCCCTCCTCGAACCCGTAGCGGGCCAGCCGGGCGGCGGCCACCGGGTCCGTGACGGCCTGGGCGTTGGCGAAGTACTGGTTGACGTTCTCCTCGCCCGACAGGAACGTCCCCCACGGCGTCGTGCCGCCGGAGCAGTTGTTCAGCGTGCCCGCGACGAGGCGGCCGGTCGGGTCGGCGGCCGTCTGCAGCGGCGGGGCGCCCGCGGCGGGCCCCACCAGCTCGAACTCCGAGGACGCCGTCCAGCGGCGGTTGCGCTCGTCGGTCACCGCCGTGAGCTGCCCGGAGGTCGCGTCCCGCTGCACGACGACCAGGGAGAGCCCGTGCGCGGCCTGGCCGACGCGGATCTGCTCGTCGGTGGGGGCGGCCTCGTCGTAGTCGCGGAACATCAGCGGCTCGATCGTGTACTCGTGGTTGACGAACATCAGGTAGCGCTCGCCGTCACCGGGGAGCGGTACGAGCCCGACGTAGTCGTTGTTGTAGCCGAACTGCGCCGCCTGGGCGGAGCTGGTCTGGGCGTCGAAGTCGAAGGCGGGCGCCCCCGGCAGCACCGCGTCGCCCCAGCCGATGACCACGTTCTGCGCGTACCCGGACGGGACGGTGACGGCGTCGGCCGTGTTCGGCACGACGGGCTCGTACCGCAGCCCGGCCGGGACGTCGCCGCCGTTCCCGCCGGACGAGCCCGGCCCGCCCGTGCAGGCGGCGAGCACCGGGGCGGCGCCTGCGGCGACGGTGAGCACGGCACCGGCCCGCAGCACGGCGCGGCGGTCCACCGCCCGGGCGAGCAGGTCGCCGAAGTACGGGTTGGCCGACGGGTTCGGGGCAGGCCGGGCGCAGGCGTCGCCGCACCGGTAGCGGCACGTCAGGCCCTGGCGACCCCGGTGGTGGGCGGGGAGGAGCGGGAGGACGCGTCGATCGGTCACGCAGCGAACCTAGGTAGTCGGATCGGGCACGGGGTGGATCGGGCGTGGACTCGGGGTGAACTCCCGCCGATCCGGGGAGACCGCTAGCGTGTGGCCGCGAAGCGTCTGCATCGATAGAGAGGGCGTGCGTCACATGCGCGTCGGCGTGCTCACCGGGGGCGGCGACTGCCCCGGGCTCAACGCGGTCATCCGCGCGATCGTCCGCAAGGGCGTGCCGGAGTACGGCTACTCCTTCGTCGGCTTCCGGGACGGCTGGCGCGGCCCGCTCGAGGCGCTCACCAAGCCGCTGGACATCCCCGCTGTGCGTGGCCTGCTGCCCCGCGGCGGCACCATCCTCGGTTCCTCCCGCACCAACCCGTTCGCGATCGAGGACGGCGTCGAGCGGATCCGCCGCAACCTGCAGAACCTCGGCGTGGACGCCCTGATCGCCATCGGCGGCGAGGACACGCTCGGCGTCGCCACGAAGCTGCACGAGATGGGCGTGAACGTCGTCGGGGTGCCGAAGACGATCGACAACGACCTGTCCGGCACGGACTACACGTTCGGCTTCGACACCGCCGTCCAGATCGCCACCGAGGCCATCGACCGGCTGCACACCACCGCCGAGTCCCACCACCGCGCGCTGATCGTCGAGGTCATGGGCCGCCACGCCGGCTGGATCGCGTTGCACTCCGGCATGGCGGGCGGGGCGAACGCGATCCTCATCCCCGAGGTGCGCTTCGACATCGACCAGGTCTGCCGGTGGGTGGAGGACCGGTTCCGGCTGGACTACGCCCCGATCATCGTGGTCGCCGAGGGCGCGACGCCCAAGGAGGGCGACGAGGTGCTGCTGACGGGGGATCGGGACGCCTTCGGCCACGTCCGGCTCGGCGGCATCGGGGACTGGCTGGCCCGCCAGATCGAGGAGCGCACCGGCAAGGAGGCGCGCACCACCGTCCTCGGGCACGTCCAGCGCGGCGGCACGCCGTCCGCCCGCGACCGCTGGCTCGCCACGCGGTTCGGCGTGCACGCCATCGACGCCGTCGCGGCCGAGAGGTGGGGCACGATGGTGGCGCTGCGGGGCACCGACATCGAGATCGTCCCGCTGGCCGAGGCCACCCGTGAGCTGAAGACCGTCGATCCGGCGCTCTACGCCGAGGCGGAGGTCTTCTTCGGGTAGCGCGGTCGGCGGCGCGGTCCGCCGATCATGGTCGGGCGAGGGAGTGGAAACCGCCGGACGCCCGATGGGCGTCCGGCGGTCGTCTCACCGCGGAGCGGGGCTCAGACGATCCCGTGCCGCGTGGCCGTGTAGACGATCTCGGTGCGGCGCCGGACGTCGAGCTTGTCGCGCAGGTTGCGCACGTGGAACTTCACGGTCGCCTCGCTGATCACGAGCCGCCGCCCGATCTCGCGGTTCGACATCCCCACGGCCAGCAGGCGCAGGACCTGGTTCTCCCGCTCGGTGAGCATCGCGGCACCGAAGCCGCGCGGCGGGCGGGCCGCGGCCTCCTCCGCGCGCAGCACGTCCACCACGAGGGCGCCTGGTCGGGAGTCGAACACGCTCTCGCCGCGCATCAGGGCGTGGGCGGCGCGCAGGATCTCGGCGGTGTCGGCGTTCTTGCGGAGGTAGCCGTGCACGCCGAGGCGGACGGTGCGGAGCATGACCTCGCGGTCCCGACAGCCGGTGAGGACGAGCACCTTCACCCCGCGGTGCCGCTCCAGCAGGATGCGGATGAGCTCGAGCCCCGCCGAGTCCCCGCGGCCGAGGTCGACGTCGAGGAGCACCAGGTCCGGCGGGCAGCGGTCCGCGATGACGAGCGCGTCGCGCGGTGCTGCGGCCTCGCCGATCACGGTGAGGTCCGGGTCGGCGCCGATGAGCTGGCGCAGGCCGTGCCGGACGATCGGCTCGGCGTCCACCACGAGTACGCGAGCCGTGCGGCGAGCGGCCGGCTCCGGTCTGTTCCGGTCCAGATCGCGGACGGGGTCGACCACGGCTTCGGTCGTCACGGACGTCCTCCTGCCTCGTCGTCGGCGGCGTTGCGCAACGGTAGGAGGTGCGACGTTGCCCGGACGTTGCACGCGGGAGCCTCGTCACGACCGGGTCCCCACTCCTTGCCGGGCGTGCGGGCCTGGGTGAAGATGTGGAATCGAGTGAGCGACGACGCTCGGGGTGTGGATGACTTCCGATCAGGCCGACCAGGCGCGCCGCGTCCGCGCGCCGGACCCGCGCGCCGACCTGGCCGCGCACGCTGACCTGCTGCGCAGG
Source organism: Pseudonocardia sp. (assembly GCF_050246655.1). Taxonomy (GTDB): domain Bacteria; phylum Actinomycetota; class Actinomycetes; order Mycobacteriales; family Pseudonocardiaceae; genus Pseudonocardia. The sequence goes on along the minus strand of NZ_JBFWVQ010000024.1, from coordinate 10,809 downwards.
GTGTACGACGCGGCGATGAGCGAGGACGCGGCCGGGCTGCGGCCGCGCTCGCTCGTGTCGGACTCCTGGCAGCGCAGCCTTGCCGCCCGGGTCGATCCGGAGCGGCTGCGCCCGCAGGTGCGCGTGCCGGAGAGCGACCTGCTCGGCGTCCGCGAGGCGCACCCGCTCAACGAGGTGCTGCCGCTCCTGCGCAGCACCCTGGTCAGCATCGCGGACGAGGCGATGCACATCATGATCGTCACGGATGCGGACGGCGTGATCCTCTGGCGGGAGGGTGCGTCGTCGCTGCTCGGGCCCGCGGACGCGGTCGGCCTCGTCGCCGGTTCCACCTGGGCCGAGGAGGCGGCGGGCACGAACGCGATGGGCACCACCATCGCCGTCGACGCCCCGGTGCAGATCCACTCCGCCGAGCACCTCGTCCGCACGCTGCACGCGTGGACGTGCGCCGCGGCCCCCGTCCACGACCCGGACACCGGCACGATCCTCGGCGCCATCGACATCACCGGCCCGATGCACACGGTGCACCCCGCCATGACGCAGCTCGTGGCCGCCACCGCGCAGCTCGCGGAGAACCAGCTGCGCGTGCGAATGGCCATCGCCGACGAGCGCCTGCGGGTGCGCAACATGCCCCATCTCGCGAGCCTGCGCGGCCGTCCGGGCGCGCTCGTCACCCCGACCGGGCGGATCATCGCGGGCGAGCCGTACGGCACGTGGCCGGAGCGGGTCACGCTGCCCGCGGACGGCGACCGCGTCTGCCTGGACGACGGCCGCGAGATGGTCGTCGAGCGGCTCGCCGAGGGGTTCCTGTTGCACGCGCCGCGCAAGGCGCCGCGTGCCGCGCCGCGTCGCGCGCTCGCACTGCAGGTCATGGGCGCGCACCACCCGCGCGTGGTGCTGGACGGCAAGCCGGTGCCGGTGACGCTGCGCCCCGCGGAGCTGCTGGTGGCGCTGGCGCTGCACCCGGAGGGGCTCACCGCCGAGCAGCTCGCGCTCCTGCTCTACGGCGAGGAGGGCAACCCCACGACGGTGCGCGGGGAGGTGCACCGGCTGCGGCTCCTGCTGGGCGCGGACGTGCTGCGCACCCGCCCGTACCGGCTGGACGGCACGGTCGACACGGACTTCGGCACGGTGCGCAGGCTGCTGCGCGCCGGGCAGCCCGCCGAGGCGCTACGGGCCGCGTCCGGTCGCTTGCTGCCGCGCTCGGACGCCCCGGAGATCCGCGAGCTGCGCGACGAGCTGGAGGCGGGCCTGCGCCGGGGCGTGCTGCACGGCGGGGACGCGGACCTGCTGGCCGAGCTCGCCTGCCACCCCGTCGGCCGGGAGGACCTCGAGGTGCTGGAGCGGGCGGTCGCGGCGCTCCCGCCGGACGATCCGCGGCGGCCCGAGATCGCGGCCCGCTGCGCGCGCCTGCTCGCGGACGGCTGAGCACACCCGAGCCCGGCGGCTCAGCGCGCGCTGACGCGTGCCGCGGTCCGCGGGGTGAAGCGCATCTCGCGGGCGACGTCGCCGGGCAGCGCCGCGAGCCGGTCCGCCAGGTAGTTCTGGCGGACCAGCCAGGGGGCGCGCCCGCCCTTGCGGGGGAAGGCGCCGATGCCGCGGCGGATGTAGCCCGCGTCCAGGTCGTCGATGAACGGCCGTCGCGGGGTGTCGACCGTGGGTGCGGGCGTGGCGACCGCGTGGCCGTGACGGTCCATGTGCCGCAGCAGCCGGCAGACGAACCGCGCGGAGAGATCGGACCGCAGCGTCCACGACGTGTTGGTGTAGCCGAAGCTGAACGCGAGGTTCGGCACGCCGGAGAGCATCACCGCCCGGTAGGCGACGGTGTCGGCAGGCGCCACCGGCCGGCCGTCGACGGTGAGCTCCACGCCGCCGAGCGGGCGCAGCACCAGGCCGGTGGCGCACACGACGAGGTCCGCCGGGAGCGTCGCGCCCGAACCCAGCCGGATGCCCTCGGGGACGAAGCGGTCGATCGTGTCGGTGACGACGCTCGCCCGGCCCTCGCGGATCGCGGCGAACAGGTCGCCGTCCGGGGCGATGGTGAGCCGCTGGTGCCACGGGTCGTAGCGCGGCGTGAAGTGGGCGTCGACGTACGCCTCGTCGCCCAGCAGCCGCACCGCCGTCGTGCGCAGCAGCCGCCGCGACACCCCCGGGAAGGCCCGGAAGAACGTGTAGATGCCCTGGGTGAGCAGGACGTTCTTCGCCCGCACGATGCGGTGTGCCGACCGGCTCGACAGCCGGGCCCGCAGCGCATCGGCGAGGGCGTCCACGGCGGGCAGCGGCAGGACGTAGCTGGGGGAGCGCTGCAGCATCGTCACGTGCCCGGCCTCCCGCGCGATCGCCGGGATGATCGTGACGGCCGTGGCGCCGCTGCCGATCACGACCACCCGCCTGCCGCTGAGCTCCAGGTCCGCGGGCCAGAACTGGGGATGGACGACGGTGCCGGTGAACTCGTCGAGCCCGGGCAGGTCCGGCTGGTACCCGCGCGCGTAGTCGTAGTAGCCGGTGCACAGCAGCAGGAACGCGCACGTCCAGGTGCCGTCGCTGGTGCGGACGGTCCAGCGGGCGTCGCCCGACGACCACGACGCGTCCAGCACCGTCGTGCCGAACACGATGTGGCGCTCGACGTCGTGCTCGGCCGCCGCCTCCTGCAGGTAGCCGCGGATGTCGGCGCCGCAGGCCATGCTCGAGGCCCCCGTCCAGGGCTTGAACGGGTAGGAGTAGGTGTACATGTCGGTGTCGGAGCGCACGCCGGGATAGCGGAACAGGTCCCAGGTGCCGCCGAGGGCCGCGCGTTGCTCCAGGATCGTGTAGGCCGTCCCCGGGCGCTCCCGGGTGAGCCGGCAGGCGGCACCGATGCCCGACACCCCCGCCCCCACGATGAGCACCTCGACATGGCGGTCGGCGTCACCGTCGACGGGGCGGGTCGCGTCCATGGTCGGTCAGTCTCGCCGACCGGACCCCTCAGGCGAAATCGGCGGGCGTGAACTCCCGGGGCTCCACCATGACCAGCCAGTTGCCGGAGTTGTCGCGGAACACGGCCTCGACCCCGTACGGGCGCTCCTCGGGCATCTGCACGAACTCGACGCCCTTGGCGATGAGCTCGTCACAGGTCTTGCGGCAGTCGTCGGTGCGCAGGCCGAGGCCGCCCATCCGGCCGTCGGCCAGCGCCCGGCGGACGGCCTCGGCGAGCTCCTCGCCGAGCGGCGGGCCGGGCTTCATCAGCGTGATCTCGAGCTCCGGGTGGTCCGGGTGGGCGACCGTGAGCCAGCGGAATCCCTCGCCCATCGTGATGTCCGTGTCCTCGACGAAGCCGAGCGTGTCGACGTAGAAGGCCTTGGCGGCGTCCTGATCGGTGCAGTAGATGGTGACGAGCGAGACGTTCGTGATCATGCTGCCGAGCCTACGACCGCCCGTCGTCGCGTCGCTTCTCCGGAATTGCGGTGTCCTTCGGCTCCCGGTCGGAGAGGCCATGCATGAACACGTAGCAGCCCGGGATCCGCGGCGCCCCGCGCTCCGCCCACTTCGCCTGGTAGGCCGACGGCGACATCCCCACGAGTGTCCGGAAGCGGCTGGAGAACGAGCCGAGGCTCGCGTAGCCGACGAGCCCGCACACCTCGGTGACCGTCAGGTTCGTGGCGCGCAGGAGGTCCTGCGCGCGCTCGATCCGCCGCTGCGTCAGATACGCCGCGGGTGTGTGCCCGTACACCGCGGCGAAGCAGCGCAGGAAGTGGTACTTCGACACCCCGGCGACCGCCGCCAGCTCGTCCAGGTCGAGCGGGTCTGCGTAGCGGCGGTCCGCGAGGTCCCGGGCGTGGCGCAGGTGCACGAGAAGGTCCTCGGGCACGCGCAGGGTCACGACCCCCGACGGTAGCCCAGCAGGGGCGCGACCGTCCTCGTCGAGAACGACGTTCTGCAGCCCGAACGGCCCTGTTGATCAGCACAAGGTCGTTCTCGACGGCTACTCGACGGTGACCGACTTCGCCAGGTTGCGCGGCTTGTCCACGTCCCGGTCCAGGAGCACCGCGGCGTGGTAGGCGAGCAGCTGCAGCGGCACCGACAGCAGGATCGGGTCGAGCTCCGGCTCGTTGCGCGGGATGACGATGGTGCGGTCGGCGAGCTCGACAGGCAACTCCCGGTGCGCCACGGCGATCACGGGGCCGCGGCGGGCCTTGATCTCCGAGAGCGTGGAGAGGTTCTTCTCCAGCAGGTCGTCGTCGGGGACGACGGCGACGGTGGGCAGCTCGGGGCTCACGAGCGCGAGCGGGCCGTGCTTGAGCTCGGCGCAGGCGTAGGCCTCGGCGTGGACGTAGGAGATCTCCTTGAGCTTCTGCGCCCCCTCGCGCGCCACCGGCCAGCCGCGGCGGCGGCCCACGAACAGCACGGAGTCGCGGTACGCGATCTCCTTGGCCACGTCCGCGATCGCGTCCGACTGCTCGACGATCGCCTCGACCTGCGCCGGCAGCGCCTGCAGCCCGTCGAGGATGCGCCTGCCCTCGGTGGGCGACAGGTCGCGGATGCGCCCGAGGTGCAGCGCGAGCAGCCCGAACGCCGCCACCGTCGAGGTGAACGACTTCGTCGCCGCTACCGACATCTCCGGGCCGGCGTGGATGTAGATGCCGCCGTCGCACTGGCGCGCGATCGTCGAGCCGACGACGTTGACGATGCCGATCACGCGCCCGCCCTTGCGCTGCACCTCCTGCACGGCGGCGAGCGTGTCGATCGTCTCGCCGGACTGGGAGACGGCGACGTAGAGCGTGTTGGGCTCGATCACCGGGTTGCGGTAGCGGAACTCCGAGGCGGCCTCGGCCGACGCGGGCACCCGGGCGAGGTCCTCGATCATCTGGGCGCCCAGCTCGCCTGCGAAGCAGGCCGAGCCGCACCCGAGGATCTTCACGCGCCCGAACTCGCGCGCCTCCCGGATGCTGATCGTGAGCCCGCCGAGCCGCGCGGTGGAGAAGCGCTCGTCGATGCGCCCGCGCAGGGCGCGCTCCAGGGTCCGCGGCTGCTCGCGGATCTCCTTGACGAGGAAGTGGGCGTGGTCGCCGATCTCGGCGCCGACGACGTCCCAGTCGATCGTCGCGGGGCTCTTGGTGGTGGAGCGGTCGGCGAGGTCGAAGGTGCGGTAGCCGCCCGCGGTGATCGTGGCGAGCTCGCCGTCGTCGAGGTAGACGACCTGGCGGGTGTACCCGACGAGCGCCGCGACGTCCGAGGCGACGAACATCTCCCGCTCCCCGACCCCCAGCAGCACGGGGCTGCCGTTGCGGGCTACGACGATCCGGTCCGGGTGCTCGGCGTCGAGCACGGCGATGCCGTAGGCCCCGACGACCTGCTGCAGGGCCTGGCGGACCGCGGTCTCCAGGTCCTCCGCTCCGCCCGCGAACGCGGCGGCGACGAGATGGGCGATGGTCTCGGTGTCGGTCTGCGAGGTGAGCTCGACGCCGTCCGCGGTGAGCTTGGCGCGCAGCTCCTCGGCGTTCTCGATGATCCCGTTGTGGACCACGGCGATGCGCCCGGCCATGTCGGTGTGCGGGTGCGCGTTCTCCGGGGTGGGCTCGCCGTGGGTGGCCCAGCGGGTGTGGCCGATGCCGGGGGCGCCCTTGAAGCGGGCGGGGACGGCGGCGGTGAGATCGGCGACGCGGCCGCTGACCTTGCGGATCGCGAGCCCCTTGCGCGTCGCGACGGCGATGCCCGCCGAGTCGTAGCCGCGGTACTCCAGCCGGCCCAGCCCTTCCAGCAGGATCGGCGCCGCGTCCTGGGCGCCGACGTAGCCGACGATGCCGCACATGTGGTGTCTCCTCGCTTGTCGGTGGTTCTCCGGGGATCAGCCGTAGACGATCCGCCGCAGCTGGCGCGCGGTGAGCGCGGGAGCCGCGAAGCGGCGCTCCGCGAGCTCTGCGCCGAGCACGGCGAAGATCCGGTCGTTGGTGAGGCCGCCGGCCTTCAGCTCGGCGTGGCGGCGCCGGACGAAGGCCGGCACCTGCTCGCCGAAGTAGCCGACCACCTCGGCGACGACGCGCTCCGCCTCACCCGCGCTCAGCGGGGTGCTGCGGACGAGATGCGCCACGAGGTCGGCGTGCACGGCGTCGATAGTGCCCGCGCGGGACCCGGATCGGCAAATTCCTGCCCGATCCCGGGCAAGTTCGTGCGGGATCGGTAAGGTCCCGGTCCGCCATGATCCGCGGGTGTGGTACGAGGCGGTCACGGGTGGCCGCCTCGCACCGCAGACGCGGATCATCCGGCCGGTACGGTCCGTCCATGCCGATCGTCGCTCTCGTCCGGCACGGCCAGGCGTCGTTCGGCGCCGCGGACTACGACGAGCTCTCCCCGCTCGGCCGCCGCCAGGCGCAGGTCGTCGGGGAGGAGCTGGCGCGGCGCGGGCTGCGCGAACCGCTCCTCGCGCGCGGCACCCTGCGCCGCCAGCGCGACACCCTCTCGGCGCTCGCCGGCGCTGCGGCCTTCCCCGGCGAGCCGGCCGTCGACGCGCGGTGGGACGAGTACGACCACGAGGCACTCCTGCTGCGCTACGGCGGTCCCGAGCGGGCGGCGGCGGTGCGCGGGGATTCGCGGGCGTTCCAGGCGCTGCTCGACGTCGCCCTCGCGGCGTGGGACGCGGACGGCGGCTGGGCGGGCTTCGCGGACGGCGCCGCGGCCGCGCTCGCCGAGCTGGCCGACCGGCTGCCCCGCGGGCGCGACGCCGTGGTGGTGACCTCCGGCGGGGTGCTCGGGGCGCTGGCGGCGCACCTGGTCGGGGCGGGGGCGGCCACGGCGGTGGCGTTCAACCGGGTGGCCGTCAACGCCGCCGTCACGACGGTGATCGTCGGGAGCCGGGGGGCGAGCCTGCTCACGTTCAACGACCACGCGTTCCTGGACGGGGAGCTGCGGACCTACCGGTGACGGTGCCGGTCCCGGCCGGCGGTGCCGCAGCGCCCGGTGGGGCCTGCGGAGGCCCTGCCTCGCAGGCCGGGCCGCGCACCTCGCAGGCCGGACGCGCGCTTCGCAGGCCCGACCTCGCAGACCGGATGCGCGCTTCGCAGGCCGACCTCGCAGGCCGGGCGTGCGCCTCGCAGGCCCGACCTCGCAGACCCGGCGTGCACCTCGCAGGCCCAGTACGCGCCTCGCAGATGCCGCAGCCCCTGCGAGGCGTGTCCGAACCCTGCGAGGCGTGCCCGAACCCTGCGAGGACGGCCGCCCGCGAAGGCGCCTCGCAGACTGGAGGCGCCTCTCACGGCCCCGACCTCGCAGGCCGGACGCGCGCTTCACAGGCCGACCTCGCAGACCCGGCGCGCACCTCGCAGACCGAGCACGCGCCTCGCAGATGCCGCAGCCCCTGCGAGGCGTGCCCGAACCCTGCGCGGGCGGCCGTCCGGGGCGCACGCGCCTCGCGGGCTGGGGCGCCGGTCCTGGGCCTGACCTCGCAGACCGGGCGTGCACCTCGCAGACCGAGCACGCGCCTCGCAGAAGTCGCAGCCCCTGCGAGGCGTGCCCGAACCCTGCGAGGACGGCCGCCCGCGCCGGTGGGCCCGGTCCGCGCCGGTCGGCCCGGTGGGCCCGGGTCCGCCCCGGTCCGCCCCGGTGGCTGGTCCGCCCCGGTGGGCCCGGTCCGCGCCGGTGGACCCGGTGGGCCCGGTGAGCCCGGTGAGCCCGGTGAACCCGGTGAACCCCGAGAATGCGGACGGCGCCCCGAGCGGATCACCCGCCGCCACGGCTCACTTGATCGCCTGCGGGTTCACCGGCGAGCCGACGGCGCCGGTGATCGTCAGTGGCGGCGCGACGAGCTGGAACTCGTACACGCCGTCCTCCGCGCAGTCCTCGGCGAGGGCTTCGAGGTCCCAGATCTCGCCGAGGTGGATGCCGGCGTTGAGCAGCATGATGATGTGCAGCGGCTGGAACACGTCCGGGGTCTCGTTGGGCAGCACCTCGGTGCCCCACGTGTCGGTGACGACGGCGGCGACGTCGCGGGGGCAGAAGTAGTCCGCCGCGCTCACCCCCAGGCCCGGGGCGGGCCCGCCGGCGTAGTCGCCCCAGTTCCCGATGTCGCGGCGCTGCGCGATCTGGCCCGTCCGCACCAGGACGAAGTCGCCCTCCCCGACGGCCACGCCCTGCGCCTGCGCGCAGGCCTCCAGGTCCGCCTCCTGGATGGCCTCGCCCGGCTCCAGCCAGCGCCTGTCCTGGTGGCGGGGGATGTCGAGCAGCACGCCGCGCCCGACCATCCGGTCCCTGGTGTTGATGATGCCGTTGCGGGCCGCGCCGCGGCTCGTGACCAGCTCCGGCCCGTAGCCGTTGTACATCTTGCCGTCGTGGAAGATGTGCGCGAGCGCGTCCCACTGCGTGGAGGACTGCAGGATGATGTAGGCCGCGTCGTCGGTGTAGCGGATCTCGGCGAGGTGGTCCTGGGCGCCCGAGATGATGTCGCCGCCGTCCCAGATCATGTGGTGCAGCGGGTTGTAGCGGCCGAACGATCCGGTCTGCGGCCCGTTCTGGTCCAGCGGCAGCGCGAGCGAGAAGACCTTGCCCTTGCGCACCAGGCCCGCGGCCGCGCGCACCTTCTCCGGGGTGACGTGGTTCAGCGTGCCCAGCTCGTCGTCGGGGCCCCACTTGCCCCAGTTGTTGTACCGCGCGGCGAGCTCCCGCACGGTGTCGATGTTCGGAACGGTCTGCGTCATCGCGTCGGTCCCTTCCCGGGCGGGCGTGCGGTCAGTACATCGCGACGCCGGCGTTGACGTTCAGGTCCTCGCCGGTGATGGACGCCGCGGCATCGGAGGACAGGAACGTGCACGCGCGCGCGACCTCGTCGGCCTCGACGAAGCGCCCCAGCGGCGAGGCGGACGTGAACGCCGCCCGGGCCTCCTCCTCGCTCACGCCACGCGCCCGTGCCTGGTTGCGCACCACGGCGTCGATCCGGGGGCCCGTGACGGCGCCCGGGCACACCGTGTTGACCCGGATGCCGTGCGGGCCCAGCTCGTGGGCCAGCGTCCGGACCAGCCCGATGACGGCCATCTTCGCCGCCGCGTACGGGGTGCGGTCCAGCAGCGGCCGCTTGCCGGTCATCGACGAGATCGCGATGAGGCTCCCGCCCGCTCCCGCGTCGATCATCGCCGGGACGAACGCCCGGAAGGTGAGGAAGACGCCGTCGAGGTCGGTGGCGAGGCACTCGCGCCACTCCGCGAGGGTGATCTCGTGCAGCGGCGCGGTCGGCCCGGCGATGCCGGCGTTCGCGACGACGGTGTGCACCCCGCCGAAGCGCTCCAGCACGGCCTTGCCCATGGCCTCGACCGACGCCTCGTCGGCCACGTCGCAGGGGAGGGCGAGGGCGGTGCGGCTGCCGCCGTCGGCGCCCTCGATCTCGGCGAGCGTGTCGCCGAGCGTGGCGGGATCGCGTGCGGTCAGCGCGAGCGCGTACCCGGCATCGGCGTAGGCGAGCGCCAGTGCCCGCCCGATGCCGCGGTTCGCGCCGGTGACCACGGCCACCCGCGCCGCCGCGTTCCCGTGGTCCGCCACGGCGACTCCCTCCCCGCCGCCGGTCGCCCCTGACCGGCTCGGAACGAGCATGGGGCAGCTGCCGGGCGGGTTCCATGGAGAACCCACCAGAGATGCGGCCGGTTCTCCGGGTGGTTCCCCAGCGTGTGGCGTCAGCCTGCAGGCGCGCGCGTGGCGATGTTCTGCACGTCCCGGACGGTGAACGCCAGCTGCAGCTCCATGCGCACCTCGGTGGTGCGCAGGTCGCGCCCGACGATGGTCTCGGCGCGGCCCAGCCGGTAGGCGACCGTGTTCGGGTGCACGGTGAGCGCCGAGGCTGCCGCTGGCACGGAGCAGCCCGCGTCCAGCCAGGCGCGCAGCGTCGCGCACAGCCGCGAGCCGCGCCGGGTGTCGTGGCCCTCCAGCGGTCCGAGCAGGGTGTCGACGAACTCGGCCAGCTCGTCGGTCGCGCCGCTGCGCAACAGGTAGGCCGCGAGGCCGAGACGGCGCAGGTCCAGCACGCCGCCCGTCCCGTCCGCGGGGCACAGCGCCGCCGCGGCGACCCCGACGGAGAACGCCGTGGCGTAGTCGCCGGTCACCGGCGGGCCCAGCACCGTCGCGACGCGGGCACCCGGGGCGGCGCCGACCACCCGCTCGTGCACCCGCGCGAGCATCGGCACCGGGTCCGGCGTCACGGGCAGGACGACGACCAGCGCGCCCCCGTGCGCACCCACCAGCGGGCGCGGGCTCGACGTCTCGTGGTGGCGGACGTGGTCGGCGAGCTTCTCCGGCTCCGGCCCGCCCGCGACGCTGATCACCGCCAGCGCCTGCGGTCCGGCCAGGTCGTGGCCCAGCACCGCCGCGCGCTCCAGCGTGGCGGCCGGGATGCGGCCCGCGCCGCAGCGCAGGAGCTCCTCGACGAGGTCGCCCGCGAGCCGGTTCTCCGTGTCGATGCGGTAGCGCCGCTTCAACAGCTCGACGGCCACCACCAGCGCGAACCGCTCGACCAGCCGGCGTTGCGCCGGTTCGGGCTGCGCGGAGAGGCCCGTGCCCCACAGCCTGCCGACGAGCTGGCCGCCGATCACCACGGGCGCCACCCACGCGTGCCGGCCGTCGCGGCCCGTCACCGGCACGACCTCGTACCGTTCCCGCAGCGAGCGCAGGGCGTCGTTGATCGGACGGCGGCGCCGTGCCGCCGGGCCCGGCGGGGGTGTCGCGCCCTCCGGGGCGGACGCCAGCACGGTGCCGTCGACGTCCTCGATCGTCAGCGACGCCTGCAGCGACCCGGCGAGCGACTCCGCCAGCCGCTGCAGCCCCGCCTCGTCGAGCAGCAGCTGCATGAGCCTGCGGTGC